>NZ_JACBGI020000003.1 GCF_013391765.2 Thiomicrorhabdus heinhorstiae
GCGTTTTTTATTACTACTGACTTTTATGTCAAAGCCTTTTTACAGCTTTATCGCTTACAGATAATGCCGTCGAACGTGTTCCAATAACCCTTTGGAAGCGGATTCGACCAAATCAAACACATGATCGAAACCTTGCGGCCCGCCGTAATAAGGGTCCGGCACTTCCTTCTCATCAAATTCCCGACTATAGTCCAAAAACAGCTGCACCTTTTCTCTATACTCGTCCGGTGCCATTTCCAACAGATTATGATAATTAGAAACATCCATCGCCAAAATGTAGTCGTATTGATAGAAATCGCCAAAATCCACCTGGCGAGCCCGTAAATCGCTCATATGAATCCCACGGGTAAAAGCAACCTGGGTCGAGCGTTTATCCGGTGGGTTACCGACATGATATGCTGCCGTACCGGCTGAATCGATTTCAATCAATTTATCCAGCCCTTCGTCTTTGACCATTTTACGGAACACGCCGTGCGCTGTCGGTGAGCGGCAAATATTGCCTAAACAGACAAACAAGACCGAGACTTTTTTTGCCATGGGAGTCGCTTCCTTCGTTTAAAATAAGCTCCATAGTTTACCTGCCCCGACAATAGAATGCATCCTCAAAACCAACCGATTCAACTACGCCATTTTGACTTCGACCCGCAATGGGTTCTCTACGCCGACGAACATTTACTGGTGGTCAATAAACCGAGCGGTCTGCTATCGGTGCCGGGCCGCGGTGCGGATAAACAGCTTTGCCTGCAATCTCTGCTCGATGAACACTATCCGCAAGTGCGAATCGTCCACCGTCTTGATATGGATACTTCCGGCCTGATGGTGCTGGCCATGAATGCAGAAGCTCACCGTCAGCTTAGTCGCCAATTTCAGGATAGACAGATCTCAAAAACTTATCTGGCTGTATGCAGCGGCAAACCGTCGCAATTACAAGGCCGGATAGGCTTGCCTATGCGCTGCGACTGGGAAAGACGCCCTCTGCAAATGATCGACTTCCGGTTCGGAAAATCCGCCCTAACCTACTGGCAAGTATTACACATGCATAGAGACCGCTTTTTGATTCTGCTGACTCCGATTACCGGACGCTCTCATCAGTTGCGTCTGCATATGAAAATGCTCGGCCACCCGATTCTCGGAGACAACCTCTATGCCGACCGGCACAGTTTGCAACAAACCGAACGTTTGATGCTGCATGCCCACAGTCTGAGCTTTCGCCACCCCGTCAGCGGAAGTTTAATGCACTTCCAATGTCCACCCGACTGGGAACATTAACTGGCACAAAGAATGCTAAGCATAATGCTGAAAGCGCGTTGATAAAGATCTCTACTGACTTAAAGATATCTTTACAGGAACCGATATAAATTAAGTGACCGCTGACAGAATCGAAGGAGCCTCTTGTGAATAGTGTTGACGAACAAGCTACCGAAGCCATGCTAAAAATGATGGACGCTGAAGCCATGGAACCAAACGACGAACTACTGTCGGATATGGCAGAGGCGGAAAACCCCGAAAATTCTGAAGCAGACATTATTGACGAATTACTTGACGATGCCTCGATAGACGATCTTATTGAAAACCCTGAGCCAACCTCGACGGACGCAATTGCCCGGATCGAAGAGACAGCGCCGGAAAGTGACGTTCCGGTAAACGAAAATATCACTAACTCCCCATCCTCCTCCGCACAGAAGGCGATTGAGCAGATGGAAGAAGCGCTGCAAATCGAACAGGAAGTCAAAGAAATCTCCGAACAGGTCAACCAGGCAACTCAGGAAGCGACGCAAATCGCCCTTGCGGCTTCCGAACGCGCACAGAGTGCCGCGGAAGCTTTGCAAAAAACACTGGAAGCGACCCTGGACGCTGCGGAAAAAACCATTCAGGCGGCACAAAATGCCGGTATTCAACTGGATGAACTGCAAGCGACCCCGTTGGATGAAACCGCCATGAGTGCTCGCCTACAGGAAATTCAGAACAAAAACAACGAACTGAAAGCGGTCAACCTGGCTTTAATCGCCAAAATCAGCAGTTTTAAAACTCAGTAATCGAGAGATTCGGCAATGAGCACGCAAAACGACGATCTGCTGGAACAGTTGCAACAACTCGAACCGGTTGAAACCGAAAAAAGTATCGAATCTTCGCCTCAGGAGAAACTCGAAGAACTTGGGGAAAACCTGCAACAACAGCAATCAAACATTCAAAACCTGCACGAAATTCAACAAGGTGCACTTTTGGAAGCCGCCTTGCAGAGTGCACAAATCGCTCAGGAAACTGCCCGACATGGTCAAGATGCCGCTGAAAGTGTCATAAAATTGGCGGAAAAGCTTAATAGCGAAATCTACGAGCTGCAGGAAGCCAACCGCTTCTGGAAACAGTCAACGCACAAAACTCAGGACGAACTCAAAGCGGTGCACAAGCGCAGTGCATGGATGCTGACTTCCGGCATTCTTTTCAGCCTGATGAGTTTAGGTGTTATGGGTTACCTTCTTTATGACAGCCATCACAGTAATGCGCAGCTCAAGGGTGAGGTGCTGGATATAGTGCAAACCGAGCAACGACTGTTGCAAAATAAAGTCACTATGAAGATGGATGAACTGGCATCGACCATCGAATTGTTGAGTTATCAAATTCAGCAGAAACCGCTGCCGATTAAGAATGAAGTTACCGCCAGCGAAGCCGAGAATACGGCAGCCCACACACCGGAGCCGATAGCAGAACCTGAAAGCGCATCGCCGGTAGCCGCAGCGGCAGGGACACTTCCTCAAGATCAAGCATCCCAAGAACAGATAATGCTTGCCTGGCAAACCCGATTGCAAGCCGAACTGAAGCCTTTGCAGCAGAAAATCGACACCGTCATCGGTGATTTGAAAACGCTTGCCAAGCGTCAGGGAGAAAGCAAAGCAGTCCTAACAGCGCAAAGCATTAAAATAGATGACAAACAATGGCGGGAAATCGATGCTATCGAAAAACGCCTGCGTTTGCAGAGCAGTGCAATTCAAAGCCTGCGCAACCGCATCGATTCAATTTCGTTCAAACCGCTGGAAAACCAGCAGCAACGTCTGCAAGCACAACAAAAAACACTCCAGCAACAGCTTGAAGTGATCGCATTGCAACAACGAGCTTTAAAGCGTCAGATCGAAAAAGTCGATCAAAATCTGGAAGAAATCCTGCGCAAAAACGCTGCGGTAGCACCGTATAGCTATAAAGCCCCTCAATAAAAAGCGCAGTTAAAATCATAACTGCGCCAGCATTTGTTGCTTAAGGTCAAAAATCGATCGGTCAGGAATGAATAGGCGTGAACTCTACGATTCGCGATTGACCGCAACTAAAATCGTCGCACAACCACTGCCAAACCTCATCCAGGCTTAAACGACCGTCTTCCAGATAACGCGGCGTACTGATACAGGTACCAATCTTCAAATCGCCACTGCGATTAAGATGATGGTAGCGCATATCAAGGCGCTGATCCGGCAAGACTTTGGCAATCAAATGCCCGCTAAGAATTTCTCCTCCCTTGTAAGTCGCGGTCACCAAATTGTCTTGCTGGTGATAATCGAACAGAGTCTCTTCACCGACTTCACCGTTTCCACTGTTAGACCAGGTATGAAAACGCCGCTTATCGTAATCGATTTTAGCCACACGCAATCCTTCGCCTGCTTGATCGATCAACGGCGAGACCCCGTTTTTCAAAGCATGCAGCCGCTTCCTCATTTCAAGTTGATCATCCGATAGACGAAAACGGTTATGCTCACCCTTAAGCAAAAAACTCTCAACAAGCGTTTTTGCTTCCAACTGATAGGCCGAATCATCACTCAAGCCTTCAACCGCTTCGATGGTTTCAACCATCTTGCCGATTGAAGGCAATAACTTGGGCCATTGCAAATGCAAACGCCCCTGTTCACCTACTTCAAACGCCAGATCACGCTTTAACCATTCATACAGGAAGCAGCCGGTTGCCGCATCGAAATTGCGTTCCGCATCCGCTTGAAACGGATAACGAAACAGGCGTTCGAACAGAATCATCTCCATGACCAAAGTCGCATAAGGCAAAACCTCTCTCTGCTGGTCACAAAGCAATAATGTCTGAGCATCGACCTTAATCTCTTCCAGAACCCCGCAATGCCAATTGAGCTTTAAATACAGATTATCCTGCAATGGGCGAACCCCCTGATGATGGAAATAATCGTGCAAATAGCCCCACAAGCTGCGAGCGGTGTAAAAGTCTTCACTATCGTAATTGACCGCCGAATCATAATCACTCAAGATTCGCGTATTCGGCACCGTCAGTGCCCGATAGAAGGTTTCAAACTTATCGAAGAAGAACAAAGCACACCCCTGCGATTCAACTTTTTGTTGTGCCTGAATATTTTCCGGAAAAAAGACCAGGCAATTTCCTTTGGCAACCCCTTCCGATGCCTGTAACAGCCGGCTTGGCTGACACGGCTGAGCACTGTAATTCCGCCAAGGTCGCAACACTTCCATATCCGTCAAAGGATCGTCTCTTAACGACACGAAATACTGCCATTCAAAACGGTTCCCCAAATCGGAGTTCGGGCAACGCATCGGGCCGATAAAAAAGTCGACCTTACCTTCACCGGAGGAACTGAAGCAGCGGGCATAATTCGAGAAGTCTGCATCCTGTCCCAAACCTTCCTCGATCCAACGATCGAAATCGGCGCGGAAAACTCGATACAAATCTTCGCGTTCGATGGTTTTGTACAGCTTCTCAACATGAAACAACAAGCGTTCGACAAAACGATGATCGACTCCCCAGGTCATACCCTGAGTGGCTGATCGATAAGCCATCCATTGGTTGAATACCTCGTCAAAGCGCTGTAACTGAGATTTAAGAGACTGAATTGTCTGCTGCATCACTTGTCCTCCTGAAGCGTTTTTTTATGTACGCTGAAGCCCATCCGCACCGCACCGAACCTCTGAACGACGGTAAGACCGTTTTCCAGCGCCGAAGGCAGAGTGGTAATGCAGAAATCCGCCTGATGGAGCGCACAGAGTTTGGCTGCTTCGGCATTACTGGTCGCAAGCTCAATGTGCTTGGCGCCCTTCGGTAACAGACTTTTCGGTGCCGGATGGCAGATAAAACGATCTTCTATCGACACTTTGGTCTTATGCCCGGCCAGCACCATTTCCAATGTCGGAACCACAAAACACTCCATCAACTCGAACTCTTGAAGATGCTGAAAAACGATATTGTGCAGATCCGGATAGACTACGCATCCCAATAACACGGCATTCTCCTGATCTTCCAAAGTAGCGGCTTGCGCTTCTTCCAGAGTCTTGTGCAGCACAACACGTCCACTGGAATGGTTCTCCTTCATCCAGTGTTGCGCTGCCATTTCACAATTGGTCCCACTTGGCCCCAGCGTGTGAATCACCCATTCTTTACCTGATTTCATAAGGTTTCTCCTTGTTCATATTTTCATTCGATACGACAAAGACGAACCCTTAGGGATCCCCACCCCCGGCCAAACCGTGCGGCTTCATGAGTCAGATTCGTTTGTTGCAGTTTTAGTTTAGAAAACTCCTATATGGGAAAAAACACCAAAAGGCTTAACTCTTCATTACCGAAAAACAACAAAAGAATATCCGTTACAAAACCAGTAACAATTTGAAAAATAAATTATTTTTATCAACCTCTGCGGGTTGAAGTTATAAAGAGACGTCGAGTAATCGGTAAAAAAGCCGAAACTTTTCCAGGCTGTAAAATTTACTCGATAAAAACAGACAAATAAAAACCAAAAAGCCCGGAAATCCTTGTTACGGGAAGACCAGGCTTGAATAAGTAAAAAAGAAGTAAAATAAGTATTTTACATAACTTTAAAAATCAATCGCAAGATTTTTAGACGGAAAACTCCTCTAACTGATGTGACCCTTGTTGCACGCGATAACGAGCAGCCAGTGTCTGCTGATTATTGTCAAAATCGAGTACATCCTCCAAGTGATACCACTCTGCAGTCGTCTCGGATTCCGTTAAAGTCAGCAACAGATAACCGTGTTTAGACAAGTCGGTATATTTAATATGCGGATTATAAAGCTTCAACGTTTCTTCAAGTACACCTTGCGTATCAGCCAGTCCAGGAGAGGTAATGGATGTGGTAACGAATTCTACGCCATAGGTTTCAGTGGTAAGAATCGGATCGTCAACCATTTCCATCGCCCATGAAGTATGGATATCCCCGGTCAAAACCACCACATTATCAATTTGATGCTGGCTGATATGATCCCAAATTCTTTGGCGATTTGCATTATAACCATCCCATTGATCTGTGTTGGCGACATTCAACCATTGGGAATTCTCGGAAACCGTCAATAATTGCTGGTAATCCTGCAAATCGTTACTGATAAAATCACTGTTCTGAAAGTCTTGCAGATAATCCTGAAACGCTTCAGGAAGCGCCTGTAGATCAGCCCCTCCCATAGCAATAGACCCCATCGGAATTCTCAGCTGCCCCATCATTACCTGCTGACCAATCAACTTCCAGATGCGACCGGCCTGATTACTTTTACTCAGGCGTTCTTTTAACCAAGCTTCCTGAGCTTCGGAAATCAAACGTCGTTCGGCATCGTTATAATCATCAGTCAAAACATTCGCTTGCTGATGACGACCTTGAATCCGCGTATCCAGTAACATCAGTTCGGCAAGCGATCCGAAGGAAAAAGAGCGATAGATTTGCGGATCGGCAAAATCCTGAATGGTCATTATCGGCATCCACTCGTTATATGCCTGCACGGCAGCGAACTTGCGACTCTCCCAATCACCTTCAGTACTTGGAGAATGATTGACAGCACCACCCAGCTCGCCGGCTCCATCCGGGTCCCAACTATTGTCTGCGGTTTCATGGTCGTCCCAAGTAGTAATAAATGCATAGCGGCTGTGCAACAGCTGTAGATCGACATCCTCTTTATAATGCTGATGGCGGCGGCGGTAGTCTTGCAGACTCACAATTTCCTTGCGATTGTCTTCATCATAAGTACGACCGTCTTCAATTGCCCGAGCATCGGCATAATCATTATCCGCACTTGCATCGGCTCCCGGATACTCGTAGATGTAATCCCCTAGATGCAGCACGTAATCCAGATCATTGTGCTTGGCAACCTGGCGATAACCGTTAAAGTAGCCATGCGGATAACTGGCACAGGAAACGACTGCCAAACGCAGCTGTTGAAGAGAGAAATCTGCAGATGGTAGAGTTTGGCATCGGCCAGTCAAAGAATACAGAACGCGATTATGTTCATCAGTCATTTCTGCAGTTTCAAAACGATAATAGTAACGTTTACCGGACTGAAGACCGTTTACCAGTACTTTCGTGCAAAAATCATTTTCAGCTAAAGCCGTCACAGTTCCACTCTGAACCAGCCCCTCGAAAAAAGGGTCATCGGCAACGGTCCAATTAATTTGCACCTCTTCCCGCTGAGAAAAACGACTCCATAACACCACACTGTCACTTTGCGGATCACCGCTAGCTACACCCTGCAGAAAAGGCATTTTTGCTAATCTATTGAGCCCGCAAAAACCGTCACCTTCCGTTGATTCACCACTATATTGCAGAATCGCCTTGCCGCTCTCTTCGAGCGTTAAAAGATAGCCGTACGAGTTCCGCCATACACCAGTCATCGCTGCACTTTGCGCTTCATCTGATCTAATCCATTGCAATAAATAATAGTTATTATCTGCATTCTCCAACCAATACATCATATCCGTATACAGAGCAGTAACAGGCAAGACATAATATTCCCTCGGCATAGATTCTTGACTGAAATTGGACTGCTCAAAACTCAATTCCAAATTAGTTGAATCTGGATCGTAAACCCAGGCTCCGACCGCTTCAAAAGGCCCTAAGGTATCTTCTGTCGTCTGATCTTGCTGGTCATTATCCTGATTCCCGTCATTGTTTTGCTGATCGTTATCGGTTTCATCAGTTTGATCTGCGGTTTCCGACTGTAAGCTACCGGAAAAACTCTCACTGGAACCGCCGCAAGCGCTCAATAACGGCAAGCCGGCACTTCCGAAAAAGACGCTTTTACCCAAAAAAGCCCTGCGTCCATACTCTCTTCTTTGCACAAGTTCAAACTCTTTAAAATCTTTTTTATCAGTCATACATTCCCCCTAAATTGCCACGACCGTTGACGTCACAATAGAAATTCTTCTAAGAGCCAAAAATAGGCAAGCCGTCATCACGGTAAATCTCGTAGGTGATGCCGCCACCATTTCCCGGCATTTGGCTTAATAGGTATTCATCCATCTGGTCTTGAACATCCTGAGGAATATATTCCACTAAAGCACCCAACACAGGACCACTACTCCCCCCGCGTTGCGAATTAAAGTAGAAGCGTGTTCTTTGAGGGTTGAAAGCTAAACCAGTAATCTCTGATCCGGCATGTCCCAAAGGATCCAAACGTACCAACGGCATCAATTCGTTTTCCGGTGTAATAACCACAGCTTCCAAGTTACCGCCATCTTCAGCTACCACGATATGATCGTGATGCGATTCGACAATCAAATTATCTACTCCGGTCAACACCGGATCTAAATAGAAGTCGTCGTCATATAGTACACTTAGCCCCTGAGTATCGACGTCATACTCCCAAACCCTGTTATCGCCTTTGGTCGTAAAATACACTTTACCCTGGTGATACCAACAACCCTCGCCACCATGAAAAATAGTCGCATCAGCAACTTGATAGCGAGTTGGGTTATTTGGTTCGTAATCATAATCATCGCCGGCAAACACGCCCAAGCTTCCAATACCACCGATTAAATCGGCAATCGCACTTGGCGCATAACCGGCCAAATAGTCAGGGATATTTACCCATTCAATCGATAGAGTCGGAGGATTATTAATGGATAGCAGATCGGTATCTGCCAGTAAATTTCCATTCGCACTGACAACCGCAACCTGTAACTTCCCTTTACTCAAATCGCCCTTGACCGAGCCATCCCAAGGCTGGAAATCCTCCGCTACAAAACGATAAAAACAGCCATCCGGCTGATCTTCGGTCAAATAAATGGTTTTATTCAATGAATCAACTACTGCGGCTTCATGTTTAAAAATACCGAATTGATCATGGCGAATCGGATACTTCACTCCATCAAACGTCCCTTCTCCTAAAGGATGGGTTTCCCAACTGGTGCCCGAACCGACTTCTTCACAAGATAACCAAGTACCCCATGGGGTAAAACCGCCAGCGCAGTTAGTG
This sequence comes from Thiomicrorhabdus heinhorstiae, assembly GCF_013391765.2. Taxonomy (GTDB): domain Bacteria; phylum Pseudomonadota; class Gammaproteobacteria; order Thiomicrospirales; family Thiomicrospiraceae; genus Thiomicrorhabdus; species Thiomicrorhabdus heinhorstiae. Next base: position 9,208 of record NZ_JACBGI020000003.1, read on the forward strand.
TTGGTGTTGTGTAAAATTTGATAGGCGTCGATGATATTGGCATCCTTGTCAAAACGAATCGCAATTGCGCCACCAACGACCGGAACCTCCTTGTTCACCACATGAATCCAGCCATCTTCATTTTCAGGATCGACAAAGCTATAAGAACCATCGGGAAACATCGGCAAAGGAGCTAAGAAGCCGGTATCACCGATCGGCAAACCTGACTCGGCAATGACTCGTGACGAAAACCCTTGCGGTAAATAAAGCCCGTTTTCATCCGGAGTATCTCGGAGGGTTAAATCTAATTGCGGTGTATCTTGAGAAACATCATTGGTACTGTCCTGGCTGTCCGTCATTTTATCTGTATCTTCGTTCGATACGCTTTCAGATAAAGTACTGCTTTGACTACTATTACAAGCGCTTAGCACCACAATAGGCATTGCCGTACCGGCAACCTGAAGACTGCGGCCCAAGAAAGCACGGCGGCTGAATTCTTCTTTCGAAAAAGGTTTTTTAGACATAGATATTTCCGGTTTTTTAACTAAAAATTAAAAAAAGTCTATAAAACTAAAATGACAGGTAGATGAAGGCTGAGTGACAGCGAAATGAAATAAAAAAAGCGCCGATTGGCGCCTTTAAAAAGATGATCGATTAACTTTCCCCCTTAGCTCTTTTTCAGGAAAGCCGTGAGGTTATAACGATAAATGAACCCCGGGAATGCGAAGATCACGAACATGAAGAAAGTCACGGTATAAAATTCCCAATCCTGCGGAGAAACATGTCCCATGCTTTTCTTTTCCAGCATGTACGCTAATAAACCCGTTAGAGCAAAATAGGTCAGCCATTCGATCAAATTGATCACAATCGACTTAGTCTCCACTTTGATTACCAGGAACAGGCGGTTGGCTAAAATGAAAGGAACATTTGCCAACACGATCGCTGTTACCAATAACAACCAAACAGCCTGATTCAAATCCATAATTTGCTTTCCTTTGAATATTTATTATGTAGTGAGAGGATTTTAACCGATCTTAAGCAACAAAAAAGCCCGTCGATTTCTCAACGGGCTTCATCTTCAAACTAACTCAATTATATGCTTAGGTAAGCCAGATCGATGATTGTGCTTGGAAGCAAACCTAGCAACAACAAAACAATTGCCGTCAAACTCACCCCCCAATTCAGTGCCGGAGTGATCGCTTCAATCGGAGCCGAATCTTCCGGCTTATCGAAATACATCGACTTCACCACTCTCAAATAGTAGAAAGCACTGATAACCGCGGTGATAACCGCATATACAGCCAACCAGGTAAAGCCGGCTTTAACAACTTCCTCGATTACTAGAATCTTCGCCCAGAAGCCGATAAACGGAGGGATACCCGCCATCGAAAATAGCGTAATCAACATCATCAGGGCCAACCAAGGATTACGTGCATTCAATCCTTTGAAATCGACAATACGATCAAATTCGTTTCCTGCCTTTGACAGAGCGACGATCATACCAAATCCGGCAACACCGGTAATGGCGTAGATGATCACATAGAACATGGCAGCAGAGAAACCGTCGGCAGTTGCTGCAAGAACCCCCATCAGCATGAAACCGACATGTCCGATACCGGAGTAGGCCAACATGCGCTTCAAGTTATCTTGAGCGATAGCGGCGATCGCACCAACACCCATTGACAAGATCGAAATCGCAATAAGTAATGATTGCCAATCCTCAACCAGACCAGGCATCGCTTCGTACAGCAAACGGTAAACCATTGCAAAACCGGCCAGCTTCGGAGCCGTACCCAGGTATAGGGTGACTGCCGTTGGAGAGCCGTGATAAACGTCCGGCATCCACATGTGGAAAGGTACTGCACCCAATTTGAATGCCAGACCGATTACCACAAATACCACACCGAAAGCCAAGACAATTCCATCGGCTTTACCGGAATTAATCACTTGCGCCATTTCAGGGAAGGTAATGGTTCCGGTCGCGCCGTAAATCATCGAGAAACCGTACAACAGCATACCGGTAGCCAAAGCGCCCAGCACAAAGTACTTCATCCCTGCTTCGACAGCAGTACCGCTATTACGGCGCAGGGCGATCATCGCATACATTGCCAGAGACATAATCTCCAGGCCCATGTACAGGACAATGAAGTTGTTCGCGGAAATCATCACGAACATACCGAGAATACCGAACAGTCCCAGGACAAAGAATTCACCGCTGTAGAACTTGTGCTGCAACAGATATTCGCGCGAGAACAAGAAGATCCCTAAAGAAACAATCAAAGTAAACAGTTTCAAAATATCCGCGAAACTGTCGCGTACGAAACTATCGTTGAAGGTGAATACCTGTTCGGTAGTGAAACTGGCTAAAATCAGGAAACCAACCACAACCAAGCTGATTTGAGTCGCATAATAGGTAGCAAATTGATAGCGTTTTGACCAAAAAGTATCCGCAACCAAAATAAACGACGCCAGTGCCAATAGCACCATTTCTGGCATTGCCGGTGCGAAAGATGGAATGACAAAATTCATATTGTTAACTCACCTATATCCGAATTAAAGTTTCGATGTGGTCGCTTGGACCAATAAGTTTTCAACAGAAGTATGCATCACTTCCATTAACGGATTCGGGTAAATACCCAGCGCTACCACTGCTACCGCAAGGGTAGCCATAATCGCAAACTCGCGCTTGTTCAAATCCTGCAGACCTTCGACATTTTCGTTGGTTACCGGACCGAAGAAGACGCGCTTAACCATCCACAAGGTATAGGCTGCACCGATAATCAACGTCAGAGCTGCCAGAGTACCGAACCAGATATTCGCTTTAAACGAGCTCATAATAACCATGAATTCCCCGACGAAACCGGAAGTACCAGGCAAACCGACGTTTGCCATCGCAAACAGCACCGCAAACATTACGAACCACGGCATTTTATTGACCACACCACTATAGGCGGAAATTTCACGTGTATGCATACGATCGTACAGAACACCGATTGCCAAGAACATTGCGCCGGAAATGAAACCATGCGAAATCATCTGCACCATGGCCCCTTCCATACCCAACTGCGCACCTTGGATCGAACCGGTCTTCTCAAGGATGTCATACAAGACGAACATACCCAGAGTCACGAACCCCATGTGCGAGATAGACGAATAAGCCACCAGTTTTTTCATATCGCTTTGTACCAGAGCAACCACACCGATATAAACGATCGCGATCAGAGACAGAAGAATCACCAGCCAATCCAAGCTCATGGAAGCATCCGGCGTAATCGGCAGGCTGAAACGAACGAAACCGTATCCACCCATCTTCAGCATGATCGCCGCCAGTACCACCGAACCGGCCGTCGGCGCTTCAACGTGCGCATCTGGAAGCCATGTGTGTACCGGGAACATCGGAATCTTAACCGCAAAGGCGATCAGGAATGCCAAGAAGATCAGAATCTGAGCGATCATACCCAACGGCATGGTTTGGAAATCCAGAATCGAGAAGCTACCTGATTGATAGAACATATACAGGAAAGCAACCAGCATGAATACCGAACCGAAGAAGGTATATAGGAAGAACTTGATGGTTGCGTAAACGCGACGAGGCCCCCCCCATTTACCGATAACGATATACATCGGAATCAGTAGTGTTTCCCAGAACACATAGAACAAGATCGAATCCAAAGCGGCGAAAACACCGACCATGATCCCGCCCATAATCAAGAAAGCACCCATGTATTGTTCGACGCGGTCTTTAATGACTTCCCACGCAGACGCGACCACCAGAACCTGAGTAAAGGTTGTCAACAAAACCAGCGGCATGGACAAACCGTCGACCCCCAGGTAGTACTGAACACCAAAAGTAGGAATCCAAGGCACCTGCTCGACAAACTGCATTGACGCCGTGGTGGTGTCAAATCCGGTCCAAAGTGGAATCGAAAGAATAAAAGTCGCAAGAGCAGTGCCCAGCGATAACCACTTGGCAACCGTGTCGTTATTACGACCGGCAAAGAGTACCAGCAAACCACCGATAATCGGCAGCCAGATCAAGGTACTTAAAATAGGAAAGCTTGTAAGCATGAATTCTATTTCCTTCTAATTTTTATTCTTTTAATTTACCAAAGGACCCATACCAGCATTGCTAGCAAACCGAAGATCATTACGAAGGCATAATGATAGAGGTAACCGGTTTGCGCCTGACGCAATGCCTGTGCCGAGTGAGCAACGGCCATAAAGGTATTCGTAACCATACCCGTATCGATCATCTTGATGTCGATGACGCGGGTAAAGAATTCACCTAGACGACGTGTACCGTTTACGAAAACAATCTCGTTCAGACGGTCGAAACCGTAAGCGTTATCCAACACATAGTAGCCGCGTGGGCACATCGACTTGATTTTCGCTGGGATATTCGGCTGCTTAATGTACATCAACCACGCCAGGAAAACACCTGACAGCGCCAACAACACCGGCAATGTCATAAACGAGTGCAGAATCATATCCAGCACACCGTGGTAATAGTTGTTGTAAACCGCCATCATTGTATCGTTCTGTTCCAGAACCTGAATCGCATCACCGAAGTATTGACCGGTCAACATCGGTTCGATCATCGGCAAGCCCATCAATACTGCTGGAATCGACAATAGAATCAACGGTACGGTAACCACAGCAGGCGACTCTTTAATCTTATGCGTCTTCACATACTCGGACTCTTCCCCGTGGAAAACGAGGAAGAACATACGGAAGTTATAGAAAGCGGTAACGAATACGCCCATGATTAACAAGACATACGCGAAGGTAGCACCGAAGCGCTCTGATTCGCCCAAAGCCAACAGGATACTGTCTTTCGAGAAGAAACCTGAGAAACCAGGGAAACCGATCAACGCCAGAGAACCGATCAGCATCGTCCAATAGGTAATCGGCATGTATTTCTTCAAACCACCCATCTGGCGAATGTCTTGAATGTGGTGCATGGCGATAATCACGGAACCTGCCGCCAGGAACAACAAGGCTTTAAAGAAGGCGTGAGTCAGTACGTGGAACATACCGGCCGCATATGCCGATGCACCCAAGGCTGCGGTCATATAACCCAGCTGCGAAAGCGTCGAATAGGCAACCACACGCTTGATATCGTTCTGGATCAAGCCCAGCATCCCCATCAGGAACGCAGTCAATGCACCCGTGATTAATACCACTGTCAAGGCAACTTCCGACAGCTCATAGGCTGGAGACAGACGCGCTACCATAAAGATACCGGCGGTAACCATGGTTGCCGCGTGGATCAAGGCCGAAATCGGTGTCGGACCTTCCATCGATTCCGGAAGCCAGACGTGCAATGGCATCTGAGCCGATTTACCCATCGCACCGACGAACAGCAAAATCAGCATCAAAGTCATCATCGACCACTCAACACCCGGCATGATTTCAATCATCACGTCACGCTGCGAGGTCAATTGCGCGAAGAATTCGTTGTAATCCATGGTGTTGAAATAGACAAACACCATCGCAATACCCAGAATGAAACCGAAGTCACCGACACGGTTTACCAGAAACGCTTTCAGGTTCGCTTGAATTGCCGATTCACGCTTCATATAGAAACCGATCAACAAATAAGAAACCAGACCGACCGCTTCCCAACCGAAGAACAGTTGCAGGAAGTTATTGGCCATAACCAGCGACAACATCGAGAAGGTAAACAGCGAAATATACGAGAAGAAACGCTGATAGTAAGGATTGTGATGATCGTAGTCGTCATCGTGGTCCATGTAACCGATGGTATAAATGTGTACCATCAGGGAAACAAACGTCACCACCAGCATCATCGTAGCGGACAACTTGTCGATCATGAAACCGATTTCGAAGCGGATTCCGTCCGAGACCATCCAGGTGTACAAGGAAGCATTGTATTCCGCAGCCCCGTTAAAGACGTACAACCAGAAAACATAAAACGACAGTACAGTCGAAATTGCCACACCGGCAATCGTCGCATAATGCGCGCCGGCACGTCCGACCTGACGTCCGAATAGACCGGCAATCATCGAGCCGATCAGAGGCGCAACCAAAATAATCGTTAAAATCGTATGCAACATTTAACCAACTACCCCTTCAGTGATCCAAGATCATCAACATTGATGCTCTTACGATTACGGAACACAAGCACAATAATCGCCAAACCGATTGCCGCTTCAGCCGCAGCGACCGTCATAATAAAGAACACGAAAATCTGTCCTGTCACATCATTCAAATAGTGTGAAAACGCTACCAAGTTAGTATTGACCGCCAACAACAACAATTCGATTGCCATCAACAATACGATCACGTTCTTACGGTTCAGGAAAATACCGGCCATACTGATCATGAACAATACGGCACCGAAAATTAGATAATCCGATAGTGCAATCATTTCTTATCCTCCTCTCCGGCTTCAACAATTGGCTGTTCTTTCACCGCATCCATTTTCACCATGCGGAAACGATCCGCAGCCAGGGTTTTCACTTGCTTATCAATATTCTGGTATAGAACTTCTGTTGTCGGACGACGACGCAATGTCAAGGCAATCGCAGCGACGATACCAACTAAAAGTAGTACCGCAGCCAGAACAAATGCATAGACGTGAACCGTATACAGAGGAACAGCGATCGCTTCGGTGTTGCTGAAGTCAGCCGCTTTCACATCTGGGGTACCGGTCACATCCAGCCCGAAATGCTCAGGCCCCAAAACCATATACATCAAAGCAAAGATAGCCAACGCAGCCATGGCCCCTAGCGGGAGATATTTAGTAAAACCTTCCTTCAGAACGGCCATATTGATGTCCAGCATCATAACCACAAACAGGAACAGCACCATAACGGCACCGACATAGACCAGAATCAGAACCAGTCCAAGGAATTCCGCCTGAGCGGTAATCCAAACACCGGCGGTAGAGATAAATGCCAAAACCAGCCAAAGCGCAGCTTTAACCGGGTTTTTGACGGTAATCATCATTAATCCGGACACAGCCGCGATCGCAGCCAGCAGATAAAAAATGAATTGTTCGAATGTCATAAAACTGTCTCTTCTCGATTATCGATACTTCGCATCGGCAGCACGATCGGCAGCAATCTGCTCTTCATACTTGTCGCCGAAAGCCAATAGATCTTCTTTCGTGCGGATATGTGGTCCACGCTCTTGAAACTCATATTCAAAGACGCGAGTCTCAACGATTGCGTCTACAGGACACGCTTCTTCACAGAAACCACAATAAATACACTTGAACATATCGATATCGTATTGGGTGGTACGACGGGTTCCGTCTTCACGCTCTTCCGATTCAATAGTAATCGCATTTGCCGGACAGACCGCTTCACACAATTTACAAGCGATACAACGCTCTTCACCATTTTCATAACGACGCAAGGCATGATGCCCGCGGAAACGTGGTGAAAGAGGTGTTTTTTCTTCCGGATAACGAACCGTAATCTTCTTTTTAAAGAGGTATTTTCCGGTAACGGACAAGCCTTTAAACAGCTCCGTTAACCCCCAAGTTTTAATTTGGTGTTTGATGGATCGAATCATGAAAACCTCTCATTAATTAAACCAGGGACCGAAGCTGAAATATTTCATGGCTCCAACCACGAAAACCCAGACAATCGTTAGTGGAATCAATACTTTCCATCCCAAACGCATCAGTTGGTCATAACGGTAACGTGGGAAGGTCGCACGTAACCATAAGAACACAAACAGTAGGAACGCAACCTTAATAGACAACCATGCTAATTGCGGAACCCAGGCAAACAGGCTTTCCAAAACAGGAATGCCTTCGAACGGCGATAACCATCCACCCAGGAACATAATCGACGTCATAAATGAAATCAGAATCATCATGGCGTATTCCGCCAGCATGAAGACCCCGAATGTCATCCCTGAATAGTCAACGTGGAAACCGGCAACAATTTCCGCTTCACCTTCAATAACGTCGAAAGGTGTACGGTTAGTTTCCGCCAGACCCGAAATGAAGTAGACGAAGAACATCGGCAGCAACGGCAGCAAGTACCAATTCCAGACACCACCCTGTTGGCCGTTAACGATTTCGGTCAAGTTCATCGAACCGGCAATCATCAGTACGGTTACCAAAGCAAAGCCCATAGCAATCTCATAAGAGATCTTTTGCGCCGAACCACGCAATGCACCGAGGAAGGCGTATTTGGAGTTGGAAGCCCAACCGGCAACTACCGTTCCGTAAACCAAAATCGATGATACCGCTAGGACGTACAAGATACCGGCATTCAGATCGGTCACCACGACACCTTCGGAAAACGGAATCACCGCCCACACCGCAACCGCCGGAGCAATTGCCAGAATCGGCGCTAAAATAAACAGGTAACGGTTTGATTGCGCAGGGAAAATAACTTCTTTGGTCATCAATTTCAATGCATCGGCAATCGGCTGCAACAGACCAATCGGACCAACACGGTTCGGTCCCATACGAACCTGCATGTAACCGATAACCTTACGCTCGGCATAAGTTAACCAGGCGACGACCAGCATAATCGGCAGAATGACCGCCACGGCTTGCAAAACCAGGGTAATGAGAATCGCTAACCAATCATAAAGAAAGCTTGATAAAAAAGCTTGCAAGGAATCAAACATCAATCTTATCCTCTACCCATAGTTTCAACGTTAGCATCAGGTGTCGCCTGAAGAGATGGTGCACGGCGCACCACTGCATCCATTTGATATGGTGAAACCAGTTTCACTTTCGCGTCGTTATTCGTGGTCGGCAAAGCGATCGCAATTTCAGAGAATTTCACAGCAGAAGTATCCGCATCGAAAACTTCCTGCAACACTTCGTTACTGTGAACATAATCGAAACCATTCAGATTAAACAAGTTGCCCAGTACGCGCAAAATCTTCCATGCCGCCTTCGCTTCACCCTTAGGTTCAACCGCCATTTTGAAAGATTGTTTCAAACCGTTAGCATTAACGAAAGTACCGGCGGTTTCTGCAAAGGTTGCAACCGGTAATAAAACATCAGCATACTCACGCTGAATTTCGCTGTCGAAAGCGGTCATATTGACAACAAACTTGGCTGCTTTCATCGCCGCCAAGGCATTGTCACCATCGGCAAAATCCGCTTCAGGTTCGATATTCAAGTTAATGAAGGCGTCCATTCCCTGTGCCATCTGCGCAGAATTTTTACCGTTTTTAGGCAGAAAACCGGCCAAATGAGCGCCAACTTCGTTAGCAGCGATTGGCAAAATGCTCAATTTCGCATCGCTTAGCTCGGCAATCAAATCAGCAAGGCGCTTGATAACCGCATAATCAGGGTGAAGCTGACTGATTTGACCTACAAACACGCTGGCCGCCTTGGCATCAATCAAAGCCTGAGCAATCACTTTCTGCGCATCGTTAGCGGTGATATCCGCCACTAATTCATGCTTAGCGCCTTTAATGTCTGCAACTGCTTTGGCGACTCCCGCTAACTCAAATACCATACCGGCATCGGATTGCGCATTGGAAACTTTGTAGTTGAAGTCGAAAGATTCCGTATTAACGGTAAAGACTTTCGCGCCGGCCATCGCCGCTTTGCGTACACGCAAATTCAAAATAGGTAACTCTTTACGCAGGTAACTACCTACTAATAAAACAGCGTTTAATTTTTCAACCACTTCAATCGAGTCCTGAAGCAGCGGTGTATGGAAACCGTGCTGATCCATTCCGAAATCGATCTGACGATGACGGTAGTCGATGTTTTCCACACCCAGACCACGCGCCATTTTTTGCAATAGATACAACTCTTCTACCGTCGAGTTAGCCGAAGCCAATACTCCGACATCAGTAGAATCAGCCAAAACGTTTTTGAGACCTTCAACCGAAAATTGCAATGCCGTTTCCCAATCAACCGTTTTCCATTGGCCGTTTTTCTTGATCATTGGTTGAGTCAAACGCTCTTCGGAATTGATTCCTTCGTAAGAGAAACGATCACGGTCGGACAACCACACTTCGTTGATCGCTTCGTTTTCATTGGGAACGACGCGTTTAACTTCATTGTTTTTGCTGTGCAGGATGATATTGGAACCAATACTGTCGTGTGCAGCGATACCCTTGTGAGACTTCAATTCCCAAGCACGTACGCTGTAACGGAAAGGTTTAGAGGTCAAAGCCCCAACCGGACACAAATCGATCATATTTCCGGACATTTCCGAATCGATCGATTTCTCAATATAGGTACCGATTTCCATCCATTCGCTACGGCCGGTCGCACCCAATTCCATCATTCCGGCAATTTCCTGACCGAAACGCACACAACGGGTACAGTGAATGCAACGCGTCATATCCGTTTGAATCAACGGACCGGCGTACTTATCCCCAACCACACGCTTGGACTCGGAGTAGCGTGATACATCATCACCGTAATCCATCGCAACGTCTTGCAATTCACACTCACCACCCTGATCGCAGATCGGACAATCCAACGGGTGGTTAATCAACAGAAATTCCATAACGGATTTCTGGGCAGCAATCGCTTTCGGTGAATTGGTATGAACTTTCATACCGTCAGTGACCGGAGTGGCACAAGCCGGTAACGGCTTCCACGCGCCTTCGACGTCAACCAGACACATACGGCAATTAGCGGCAATCGATAGTTTTTTGTGGTAACAAAAACGGGGAATGGATATTTGAGCGCTGTCGGCGACGTCGATCAACATGTCGCCTTCTTTCGCTTCAATAACTTGTCCGTTTATTTCAACTTTTACCATAGTTCTTTAACCTAAATTTAATTTGGCATTTATTTCACAGGTCAGTGCAGATCGTTCTTAAGTGCGATCGTAAATGCTGCAACCGTGTTCAATATAATGGACGAACTCATGCTCGAAGTGTTCGACGGCACTGGTTAAAGCGATTGTTGCCGCATCACCCAGACCGCAAATAACATTACCCATAATCTTGCCCGATACGTCTTTTAGAGCTGCAATGTCTTCCGGACGGCCTTTACCGTCGACGATACGAGTCAACATACGGTACAGCCAGCCGGTTCCTTCACGACACGGCGTACATTGACCGCAAGACTCATCCCAGTAGAAATGGCTCAAGTTCTTCATTGCCTTAACCATATCGGTCTGATCATCCATAATGATGACCGATCCGGCGCCCAAGAAAGAACCGGCCTTAGCGATGGAATCGTAATCCATATTCATTTCCAACGCTTTTTCTGCAGGAAGTACCGCAGTAGAAGCACCACCTGGGATAACCGCTTTCAATTGACGACCTTTCCAGATCCCGCCGGCAAGTTCAAGCAGATCTTTAAAAGGCGTACCCATACGTACTTCAAAGTTACCCGGGTTATTAACATGACCCGATACGGAGTAAAGCTTTGTCCCACCGGCGTTTTTGACGCCCAGGTCATTGAACCATTTGCCGCCTTTTGCCAAGATCATTGGAATAGACGCAAGTGTTTCGGTATTGTTAATAGTTGTCGGTTTGCCATACAAACCGTAACTAGCAGGGAAAGGCGGTTTAAAACGCGGCTGACCTTTTTTACCTTCGATCGATTCGATCAAAGCGGTCTCTTCACCACAGATATAAGCCCCTGCTCCCAAATGAACATGCAGATCAAAATCCCAACCGCTACCCAGAATATCCTTTCCAAGGAAGCCGGCTTCACGGGCCTGATTGATCGCATTTTTAAAAACTTGATAAGGTTCCCAGAACTCACCGCGGATATAGTTATAACCTTGAGAAGCGCCAATGACATAACCGGCAATCGCCATTCCCTCAACCAGAGCATGCGGGTTATAACGGTGAATATCACGATCTTTGAAAGTACCCGGTTCACCTTCGTCGGAGTTACAGACGATGTATTTCTGTCCCGGCGCTTCACGGTTCATAAAGCTCCATTTCAAACCGGTCGGGAAACCGGCACCACCGCGTCCACGAATATTCGATTCTTTGACTTCTTCGATAATATCCGCCGGTTCCAATTCTCCGGAAACCACTTTTTTCCAAACTTCGTAGCCACCGTTGGCAACGTAAGTCTCGATATCCCAAGAGTTCTCTAAATGGTTGAGACGAAAACAGTTTTCATTTTGATAAACCATGTACTTACTCCAACTCATCCAGTAATTTAAACAACGACTCTTCGGTCAAATTCTCGTGGTAATCCTTACCGATCTTGCAAATCGGCGCTCCGCCGCAAGCGCCAAGACACTCAACCTTCTTGATCGAGAACTTACCATCAGCACTCACTTCACCAGTCTTAACGCCCAATTTTTCTTCGAGTTTTTCACGCAACTCTTCACCGCCGCGCAAATAGCAAGAAATCGAGTTACACCAGTTAATCTGGTATTTACCGACTGGCTGATGATTATAGTTTCCGTAGAAAGTTGCCACTTCATATACTGCAATCGGCGCCATTCCCAAATATTCAGCAACCTGATCCATCAAATCAGTGGTCAGGTAACCATCGTGGCATTCCTGCACGATTCGCAATGCAGGCATACAGGCAGATTGACGCTGATCTTCAGGATATTCCGCAATCCAACGGTCAATGCGTTCTTTGACTTCACCTTGGATAAAGTTTTCTGTTGATGAACTCATCGGTCAATCTCTCCAAATACAATGTCTTGTGTACCGATAATAGATACTACGTCAGCAATCATGTGTCCTTTCACCATTTCGTCCAAAGAGGCCAAATGTGGGAAACCTGGCGCACGAACTCTCATTCGGTAAGGCTTATTGGCACCATCGGAAACCATATAGATCCCGAACTCGCCTTTTGGATGTTCAACCGCAGCGTAAGCTTCGCTTTCGGGAACCGTATAACCTTCGGTAAACAGTTTAAAGTGGTGAATCAGGGCTTCCATATTGGATTTGGCGTCTTCACGCGAAGGTGGAGCAACCTTGTTATCCGAAGACATAACCGGTCCATCATTTTCTTTTAACCACTTCACACATTGCTTGATGATTTTGTTGGATTCGCGCATTTCGGCAACCCGTACCAAATAACGGTCGTAACAATCACCTGTTACGCCAACCGGAATATCAAAATCCATCTTATCGTAGACTTCATACGGCTGTTTTTTACGCAAATCCCAAGCGATACCGGAGCCACGCAGCATCGGCCCGGTAAAACCAAGCTGCAATGCACGTTCAGGGGGAACGATACCGATATCGACGGTACGCTGCTTCCAGATACGGTTATCGGTCAACAGAGTCTCATATTCATCAACATAGCCAGGAAAACGCTCGGTGAAAGCTTCGATGAAGTCCAGAAGCGTGCCTTCACGGGTTTCGTTCAACTTATCCAGTTTCTTACCTGAGTTCCATTTTGATTCTTCATATTTCGCCATGCTTTCAGGCAGATCACGATAAACCCCGCCCGGACGGTAGTAAGTCGCATGCATACGCGCACCGGAAACCGCTTCATAGCAGTCCATCAAATCTTCACGCTCACGGAATGCATATAGGAAAACCGTCATAGCACCGATATCCAGTGCGTGTGCGCCCAACCACATCAAGTGATTCAAAATACGCGTGATTTCGTCAAACATGACACGGATATACTGGGCACGCTCAGGAACCTCGACACCCAGCATCTTTTCGATCGCCATAACATAGGCGTGTTCGTTGGACATCATAGAAACATAGTCCAGACGATCCATATAACCGATTGACTGGTTATAAGGTTTGAATTCGGCTAATTTTTCCGTCCCGCGGTGTAAAAGACCGATATGCGGATCAGAGCGCACAACCGTCTCACCGTCCAATTCCAGGACTAGACGCAATACACCGTGAGCAGATGGATGTTGCGGACCGAAATTAAGAGTATAGTTTCGAATTTCAGGCATTTCAGCTTCCTAATTACACGGTTTGCGGAGAGGACTTCTTACGAATCACTCTCGGAACATTTACACGGTTTTCAATCGAAACCGGTTCGTAAACGACGCGACCTTTTTCGGCGTCGTAACGCATTTCAACGTGACCGGTCAACGGGAAGTCCTTACGCAACGGATGACCGACAAAACCGTAATCGGTCAAAATACGGCGCAAATCCGGATGTCCCTTGAAAATAATACCGAACATATCAAAGGCTTCGCGTTCGAACCAGTTAGCGCAATTCCAGATCGAGATAACGCTATCAACGATCGGCATGGCCGCTTCGCTTGGGAATACTTTCACACGGACACGGCGGTTATGTTCGATCGATAACAGGTGGTATACCACCGCAAAACGGCGCTCCATCTGTTGCTCGTCATCGGATTCATCTTCCGCAAAATCAAATACACCGCGACTGAAACCGCTGTTAACGGCTTTCATGGTCTCCCAGTTGGCTTGGCCGTAATCCAGATAATCGACACCACAAAGGTCAATCAGCTGTTCGAAACCCAGCTCGTCACGCAATTTTGTAAAAGCCTCAAGCGCTTTTTCTACTGAGACTTCGATTGTTAACTCATCCAGGGCGATTTCTGAACTTAGCAGATCCGCTCCAAGTGTTTGGTTAACTTCCTGTTGTAAATCTAATACCGACTGTTTCATAGTTTTGACTACTTTCCCATCTCGATCTTAACGAGCGATCGTATTGGTTCGCTTGATCTTATTCTGTAATTGAACGATGCCGTACAACAAAGCTTCTGCGGTTGGGGGACAACCAGGTACATAAACATCAACCGGAACAATACGGTCACAACCGCGCACAACCGAATAGGAATAGTGGTAATAACCGCCGCCGTTAGCACAAGATCCCATGGAAATTACCCAACGAGGCTCTGCCATCTGGTCGTAAACCTTACGCAACGCAGGCGCCATTTTGTTTACCAGAGTTCCGGCAACAACCATCACGTCGGATTGGCGAGGACTTGGACGGAAAATAATCCCGAAACGGTCCAAATCATAACGTGAAGCTCCTGCGTGCATCATTTCTACCGCACAGCATGCCAAACCAAATGTCATCGGCCACAAAGAACCGGTACGAGCCCAGTTAATTAGCTTATCTGCAGAAGTGGTAATCACCCCTTCCTTCAAAACGCCTTCTACTCCCACTCCAGCGCTCCTTTTTTCCATTCATAAATAAAGCCGATTACCAGAAGCGACAAGAACACACCCATTGCCAAAAGACCGAAAGTCCCGACTTCCTCAAGTACGATTGCCCATGGGAATAAGAAAGCGATCTCCAAATCGAAGATAATGAATAGAATCGCTACCAGATAGAAACGCACGTCGAATTTCATACGCGCATCCTCGAACGCTTCAAATCCACACTCGTAAGGAGAGTTTTTTTCCGCGTCGGGCTTTTGCGGCCCAAGAAGATAACCGATCAGAATCGGCCCTGCACCAAACAGTACACCCAGCACAATAAACACTAGGACAGGAAGGTAATTTTCTAGCATTGGTTTTTGACCTCGTCTAGCACAAAAATAACCATTGCAACCTGAGTTGCAACAGCCTTATAAAATTGGTGCCGATGGCCGGACTCGAACCGGCATGACTTACGTCACCACCCCCTCAAGATGGCGTGTCTACCAATTTCACCACATCGGCTTATATTTTAATTAATTCGGAACCACCGGTTCGTCATTATTTTCTTTCACCTGTTCGCTCTGCGCAGGTTGTTTGGTTACACTTTGATAACCTTTTGCCTGCTGACTGGCGATATACGCCAACGCCAAACTGGTAATAAAGAATACGGTTGCCAAAATTGCGGTCATACGCGACAAAAACGTCGCTGAACCACGGCTCCCGAAAACCGATTGTGACGAACCGCCACCGCCGAAGTTAGCTCCGGCATCCGCGCCTTTACCGTGTTGTAAAAGGACCAACACAATCAATAAAAACGCAACAACCAGATGGATACTTAGTACGATCCCAAACATTACTTACTCGCTGCTTTGCAAATTGCCATAAAATCATCAGCGTTTAGAGATGCGCCACCGATCAGACCACCATCGATATCAGGCTGTCCGAACAGTTCGACTGCATTATCAGGCTTAACGCTGCCACCATATTGAATAATTACTTTTTCTGCGACTGCCGCATCCGCTTGCGCCAATTTACCGCGAATAAAAGCGTGCACTTCCTGGGCTTGTTCAGGTGTAGCTGTCACACCGGTACCGATCGCCCATACAGGTTCGTAAGCAATAACGATTCGCTCAAACGCCGCAATACCGGATTTTTCCAGAACAGCGTCCAGTTGAGTTGCAATAACCGATTCCATTACACCCGACTCGCGCTCCGCAAGAGTTTCACCTACACATAAAATAGGTGTAACACCAGCATCCAACGCAACCTGAACTTTCGTTGCAACCTGAGCATCAGTCTCACCGTAAAGCGATCGACGTTCCGAGTGTCCCAGAATTACGTAGCTACAGTTCATATCCTTTAGCATTTCAACCGAAACCTCTCCGGTAAATGCCCCTTGAACTGGCTCTTCAGCCATATTCTGCGCACCAACGGAGATTACGCTACCCTGCAACTGAGACTGAACAAAATCGATATAAAGTGCTGGCGGACATACCGCGATATCCACACCCTTTACAGCGTCAACTTGAGCACTTAATCCGTTCAGCAAATTCGAGATAGACTCTCGAGATCCGTGCATTTTCCAGTTCCCGGCAACAAAAGGTTTTCTCATTACTAATCTCCAACACAAAAGTTTTACAATGTTAGCGTTTTCTTAAGTTAAAAACAATCTTGCATTTTCATGAAAATTCTGAACGAACCACCGATACCAAGCTATCTGCAACGGCCTCAACACTGGTTCTTTCTTCACCCTCTACCATTACCCTAATCAAAGGTTCGGTACCGGACGCTCGAATCAAAATACGCAACGCATCACCATATTCGGATTCAAGCTGACGCACTTTTTCTTGCAGTGGCGCATTATCTGCTAACTGGCTCGCATCTTCAACCGAAACGTTACGCAATATTTGAGGAAAAAGTGCGACATCTTCACACAACTCATCCAATCCTTTCTGCTGGTAGCGCATTGCAGCCAGTACCTGCAGAGCAGCAACAATACCGTCACCTGTTGTCGTTTTGTGCAGGCACAACACGTGTCCCGACGGTTCCGCTCCAAAATTCCAACCGTTTTCAACCAGAGTTTCCATCACAAAGCGATCGCCAACCTTAGCCCGTAAAAAATCGATTCCCTGACGTTTAAAGGCTTTTTCGACACCGAGATTACTCATTACCGTTCCAACAACCCCGGCTACTTTTTTCTTTTGTTGGGTCGCGATAATGTACAGAATCAAGTCTCCATCAATGACTTTACCTTCCTTGTCGACCATCATTACACGGTCACCATCACCATCGAATGCAATACCCAGATCCGCATTACTTGCGACCACTGCTTCTTGCAAGGCGTCAAGATGGGTTGCACCGCATCCCTGGTTGATATTCATGCCGTCCGGGTGAATGCCGATACTGGCTACTTCAGCGCCAAGTTCTCTAAAGACGTGCGGAGCTATGTGGTAGGTTGCTCCTTGCGAACAGTCAACCACTATATTCAGACCATCCAACTTCAACGGTGCCTTATAAGTACTCTTGCAAAATTCGATATAACGCCCGGCGGCATCGTCGATTCGCTTTGCTTTACCCAGCTTTTCCGAAGAGACAACATCCATCTCTTCTTCCAAAGCAGCTTCAATCGCCATCTCCATTTCATCGCTGATTTTTTTCCCTTCCGCCGAGAAAAACTTGATACCGTTATCATAGTGCGGATTATGCGAAGCACTGATCACAATGCCCATGTCGGCATGCAGCGTCTGCGTCAAATAAGCAACTGCCGGTGTCGGCATGGGGCCAAGCAGATAAACATCGATACCGGCAGCGATAAAACCGGCCTCAAGTGCCGATTCGAACATATAACCTGAAATACGGGTATCCTTACCGATCATCACCCGTCTCGCCCCTTGTCGCTTCATAACACGACCGGTCGCCCAACCCAGCTTTAGAATCTCATCCGGTCTCAGCATTCCCTGACCTACTCGATTACGAATTCCATCGGTTCCGAAATATTTTCTCTGTTGACTCATCTGTTTCTTCTTATTTATTTAGTGTCGACGATTCATTGCAACGCATGCGACACTTTCAAAGCATCGACCGTCTCTTTAACATCATGCACCCTGAGTATCGCGGCACCTTTATTTGCCGCAACAAGCGCCGCAGACACACTACCTGCGACACGATCTTCAACCCGGTCATTTCCGGTTAAGTCGCCAATCATGCGCTTACGAGAAACACCGACCAGCAATGGATAATCCAAGCCGGTAAAAACTTCCATATCTTTAAACAAAGTACAGTTATGTTCGAGTGTTTTACCGAAACCAAACCCTTGGTCAAGAACAATCTGCTGCGGGGCAATACCGGCAGCCAGGCAAACATCCACCCTGTCCAACAGAAAATCCCGCACTTCCACAACCACATCCAAATAATTCGGGGCTTCCTGCATGGTTTTCGGAGCCCCAAGCATATGCATCAGACAAACGGCCGCTCCAGTCTCGGCCGCCACCTGCACAGCCCCCTCATCGCGCAATGCATTGATATCATTGATCAGATCGGCACCTTGCGCAACAGATTGACGCATCACTTCAGCTTTATAAGTATCGATTGAAATCGCCGTATCAAATGCATCGCGAATCCATTCGATCGCCGGCAACACTCGTGATAATTCCTTTTCCAGAGAAACCTCATCAGCTCCCGGTCGAGTGGACTCTCCACCGACATCAATTATATCGGCACCACTCTGCAACATCGCTTCGACCTGTCTTAAAACGGCATCTCGGCCAGTGTAGCAACCACCATCAGAAAACGAATCCGGAGTAACGTTCAAAATTCCCATTATCAAAGGCAAACCGCTTTGGCGGTATTTCTCATCAATTGCCTGCCTGATTTGAAACATAATCTCTCCGTCACAAAAAACCCCGCTTAAGCGGGGTTGTTATTTTAGCCGATTCCGATCATCAGTGCATTTTCGGTTCACCCGAATTTTCATCGACACCACTCTTCGAATCATCCAGTGTCGCTTCATGCGGTTCGAAAGGTTTTGCCTTCTTTTCATCCTGCGAAGCATCTTCGTTTTTAGACGGCGGATTCACTTCATCATCCGGCTCAACCCAATCTTTAGGTGCACCGGGATCTTCGCCACGCATAATACGATCCACCTGATCCTTATCAATGGTCTCGTACTTCATCAGACACTCGGTCATGATCTCCAATTTATCATTGTTATCAATCAGAATCTGGCGAGCACGTTCGTAGTTACGATCGATAATCGTACGAATCTCTTCGTCGATTTTTTTGGAAACCTCACCGGATACATTGGCATTACGCGAAGAACCCATAAAACCACTGCGATCTTCCTCTTCATAAAGAAGCGGTCCAAGATTATCCGACAGCCCCCACTTGGTTACCATATTGCGCGCAATCGCCGTCGCACGTTCAATATCGTTACTGGCGCCTGTTGTAACGGCATCTTCTCCATAAATCAGTTCTTCGGCCAAACGTCCACCATACAAGCTGGAAAGCTGTGATTCAAGTTTTCGCTTCGAATAGCTGTAGCTATCTTCTTCCGGCAAATACATGGTCACACCCAGCGCCCGGCCGCGCGGCATAATAGACACCTTATAAACCGGATCGTGCTCAGGAACCAGATAACCAACGATCGCGTGTCCTGCTTCGTGATAAGCGGTCATACGACGCTCTTCTTCCTTCATAACCATCGACTTGCGCTCGACGCCCATCAGGATTTTATCTTTGGCTTTCTCAAAGTGCTTCTGAGTGACCAGCTTAGAATTTTCGCGTGCCGCAAACAGTGCCGCTTCATTCACCAGGTTCGCCAAGTCCGCTCCGGAGAACCCTGGGGTTCCGCGAGCAATATAAGATGGTTTAACATCATCGGACAAAGGCACCTTGCGCATATGTACTTTTAGAATCTGCTCACGCCCGCGAATATCCGGCAAACCGACCGTGACCTGACGGTCAAAACGGCCAGGACGCAACAACGCAGGGTCAAGAACGTCGGCACGGTTGGTTGCGGCAATGACGATAATGCCTTCATTCCCTTCGAAACCGTCCATCTCGACCAGCATCTGGTTCAGCGTCTGCTCACGCTCGTCGTTACCGCCGCCCATGCCGCTACCACGGCTACGACCGACTGCATCGATCTCATCGATAAAGATAATACATGGAGCATGCGCCTTGGCCTGCTCGAACATATCACGCACACGCGACGCACCGACACCGACGAACATTTCCACGAAGTCGGAACCGGAAATAGTGAAAAACGGAACCTTGGCTTCACCGGCAATCGCCTTGGCCAACAAGGTTTTACCGGTACCTGGAGGTCCAACCATTAATACGCCGCGCGGAATGCTTCCGCCCAGATTTTGATATTTGCTAGGGTCTTTCAAGAAATCAACGATTTCCCCGACTTCTTGCTTAGCCTCATCTGCACCGGCAACATCATCCAATGTCACTTTATTCTGATCATCGGTCAGCATTCTTGCCTTGGATTTACCGAACGACATAGGTCCACCTTTGCCGCCCATGCCTCCACCGACAGAGCGCATAAAGAAAATCCACACCCCAATCAGCAGCAACATCGGGAACCATGAGATGAAAATCTGCATCAGCAAGCTTTGCTGTTCCGGCGGTTGCGCCTGAATCTTAACGTGGTAATCCAACAGGTCACCCATCAACCCCGGATCGCCGGGATTATAAGTCGTGAAACTTTCGCCGTTGCTGTAAACACCGCGAATAGTCGATCCTTCAATAAAGACTTTACTGACCTGGCCCTGATGCACCTGTTCAATAAAATCAGAATAATCCAAACGCCCTGAACTCGCCTGTTTCTGACTGCTAAAATGGTTAAAGACCGTGGTAAGAATCATAATTACCACTGCCCAGACCAATACATTTTTCAACATATCATTTTTCATGGGTTAGCCTATCTCTTCATAACCGCTATCATTGGATTGTACTCTTAAGTTGCACGCGCATAAACCCATCACAACCAAAATCCAAACTTCGTTAAACCTATACAAGGTGTATTAGAGCTAATCTCGTTCACTGAAAACCGTGCATAATTTGCACACACTGTAACATAAAATTAACTTATAAGTGATTTAAAACATTAATAAGATTGATTACTTTTTGCTTCTAGCCAAAAGGTAAATTTCCTTGCTGCGCGCACGAGATGCCTGCGGCTTGCGGGTAATCACTTTCTGATATTTGCTGCGCAGATCGTTCATCAATTCATTATAACCTTCACCTTGAAAAACCTTCATCAAAAGATCCCCGCCCGGACGGAGAACTTGATCGGCCAGCTCGACACAAAGTTCAACCAGATACATGGCTCTAGGGATATCCACCCCTTTATTTCCGCTCATATTCGGTGCCATATCCGACATCACCACATCGACGGAACGCCCGGCCAACGCATCAAGCAAACTCTGATAAACCTCATCTTCACGAAAATCCCCCTGAATGAAAGTGACACCTGCAAAAGGTTCAACCGGAAGAATATCCAGAGCAAAAACTTCTCCACCCGAACCAAGTTTCTGCGTCGTCCATTGCGACCAGCCTCCCGGCGCAGCGCCCAGGTCGACCACACACATTCCAGGTTTGAATAATTTATCTTTTTCGTCAATTTCCTGCAGTTTATAAACCGCTCGTGAGCGCCAGCCTTCCTGCTTGGCTTTTAACACATAGTGATCGTCAAAGTGTTCTTTCAACCAGCCTGCACTGGATTTGCTTCTCGCCATAACCGATTTCTACTACAATATTGCCAAACATTTAAATAATAACTCAAACTGGAAAATTCAATGAGTCAACCCGAAAAACTTTCCGCCAACCAGAAAAAATATTTGCGCAGCATCGCTCACAATATTAATCCAATGATTATTATCGGTGCTAACGGCGTTACGGATAGCTTAATGGCAGAATTAGAGAGCACTCTAGCCCATCACGAGCTTCTAAAGATCAAAATGAATGCCGCTGACCGCGATGATAGACAGACCATTACCGATTACATTATTAAACAGACCGGTGCTTTACTGGTCCAATCAGTCGGAAAAACCTGCGTTATCTACCGTCAAAAAGAGAAGACCGAACTTCCGCTGCCGCGTAATTAAGTCGCAAACTTTGCTGGCCTCGGCCAGCAAAAAACCGCCTTTACAACTTATCTAAACCAATCATCAAATCGTTCTTGATATCGTCAATCGATTCCAAACCGACAGAAATTCTAATCAAATTATCGGTAATTCCGGCCTTTAAGCGCTGCTCAGGCTCAACTCGGCTGTGCGTCGTGGTTGCCGGATGAGTAATAAGGGTTTTCACATCTCCAAGGTTAGCAGTAATCGACATCATGCGGGTGTGATCAATCACCGTCCACGCCTGCTCTTTTCCACCCTTGACCTTGAAACTGACCAAGCCTCCACCCGCGGATTGCTGCTTTTGTGCCAAATCATATTGAGGGTGCGATTCCAACCCGGGATAAAACACCTGCTCGACATTAGGATGCTTACTCAACCAGCGAGCCAATTCGATTGCATTTTCGCAATGCGCCTTCATACGAATTGGCAAAGTCTCCAACCCTTTCAAAAATATCCAGGCGTTAAAAGGACTCATAGACGGTCCGCAGGTTCTCAGAAAACCACGCACTTCTTCACCGACAAGCTCGGAAGAACCCAGAACCGCACCACCAACCGCGCGTCCTTGACCGTCGAGGAATTTGGTTGCCGAATGAATGACGATATCCGCGCCTTGCTCCAGAGGGCGCTGCAACATCGGCGTGCAGAAACAGTTATCCACTACCAGCAGACAATCGTTATCTTTAGCTAGCGCACTAATCGCTTGCAGATCAGCCACTTCGGTCAAAGGATTGGAGGGCGTCTCCAGAAACAGCGCTCTGGTATTCGGACGAATCGCCGCTTGCCATTCCGAAAAATCGGTTTGCGAAACAAAAGAGATCTCGACACCGAATTTCGCCAGATATTTGCTAAACAGAACCTTGGTCGTACCGAAAATGCTCTGTGAAGAGATGACGTGATCACCGGCCTGGCAGAGAGCCATAAACGTCGAGAGAATCGCCGACATGCCCGATGCCGTAGCCACACAGGCCTCGGCGCCTTCTAAAGCTGCCAAACGGTTCTCGAATGCACGAACAGTCGGATTGGTAAAACGTGAGTAGACATTGCCTTTCTCGGCTCCGCTAAAACGTGCTGCTGCTTGAGCAGCAGATTCATAACGGAAACTCGAAGTCGGGAAAATCGCTTCGCTATTTTCCTGCTCGGGAGTCTGATCGTATCCGGCTCTTATCGCTAGAGTTTGAATATCAAAGTCGTCAAAAGCATCCATCCTCGGATCGTTTCTCCTAAATATTAATTACCGGACTGATTATGAATTCCAACCGTTTCCTGGCCGGCTGCCTGACGAGTTGCTTGAGCGTCATCGTTACGCTCGGTATCCAACGATGCCAAGTACTCAGGAGTAATATCACCAGTTGCGTATACACCGCTAAAACAAGAAGTGTCAAACTGATTGACCGCTTCACTGCCGGCACTGACTGCATCGATCAAATCATCCAGATCCTGATAAATCAATCTATCGGCACCGATCACCTCGGCAACTTCTTCGACAGTTCGACCACTTGCCACCAATTCAGTCGGCGACGGCATATCGATACCGTAAACATACGGATACTTGACCGGCGGCGCCGCTGAAGCAAAATAGACTTTTCGCGCACCCGCTTCACGTGCCATCTGCACGATCTGTCCGGAGGTTGTTCCGCGGACGATCGAATCGTCAACCAGCAAAACGTTCTTGCCTTCAAATTCCAGATCGATCGGGTTCAGCTTTTGACGAACCGACTTTTTACGCAACTGCTGTCCGGGCATAATAAAGGTGCGACCGATATAACGGTTTTTGATAAAACCTTCACGGTAAGGCTTGCCTAAACGAGTCGCCAGTTCCAGAGCCGAAGTACGACTGGTATCCGGAATCGGCATAACCACGTCAATATCGTGGTCCGACCATTCACGCAGAATTTTGTCGGCCAGTTTTTCTCCCATACGCAGACGGGACTTATAAACCGAAATATCATCGATCATCGAATCCGGACGTGCAAAATAAACAAACTCAAAAATACAAGGCGAATACTGCGGATTCTCGGCACACTGCTGATAGAAAATTTCACCCGATTCAGTAATCACAACCGCTTCACCCGGAGCCAAATCCTTAATCAGACTGAAGCCGAGGCCATCCAGCGCAACCGATTCGGACGCCACCATATAATCGGTTCCGAAAGCGGTTTCTCGTTTACCGACAACCGCCGGACGCAAACCGAACGGATCACGGAAAGCGATTACGCCCAGGCTGGAAATCAAGCCGACCGCAGCATAACCGCCACGCACGCGCTTATGCACATGACGGATCGCGTTGAAAACGTCCTCATGATTAATCATCAGTTTCTTCTGCTGCATCAACTCATGCGCGAAAATATTCAATAGAACTTCTGAATCGGAATTGGTATTCAAGTGACGCAAATCCTGGCGATAAAGCTCTTGCGCCAGCGTTTCCGCATTGGTCAGGTTCCCGTTATGCCCCATGGCAATACCGTATGGAGAGTTGACGTAAAATGGCTGCGCTTCAGCACTCGAAGAAGAACCGGCAGTCGGATAGCGGACATGACCAATCCCCATGGTTCCATGCAGATCACGCATATGGCGGGTACGGAATACATCTTTAACCAATCCGTTGTCTTTACGTTGGTAAAAACGTCCGTTTTCACAAGTTACGATCCCGGCCGCATCCTGACCTCGATGCTGCAAAATCGTCAATGCATCATAAATTTCTTGGTTTACTAGGTTTTCGCCAACCGAGACAATCCCAACAATACCGCACATGTCTTGTACACTCTCTTAGTTCATTTAGTTTTAAACGCCACTTACTACAAAGTTCACGCTCTATTTTCGCTGCACGACCACAGATTTGATATGCAACATTTTATCCAATTTACGCTTGTCCTGTTCGGCTTTCAGCTTACTGGAATAAGGCCCGCTTCTCAGAGAATAGACCTTGGATTTTTGGAAAAATTTAATCGAGGCACTATGGCCTTGTTTTTGCAATCTTTCTAATGCCGACTGGGCATTTTTCTTCTCTTTGTAAGACGCCAATAGCAGTAACCAATCACCTTCTGCTGCCTTAACTTCCGGCTTAGCAGAAACGGCTTTCTGCGGAGAAATCGCCCCCTTCGAGGCCGTCTCGATTTTCTTAAGCGGCGGAAGCGCTAATTGACTTCGATCGTTTCCTTTCTGAGCAAGCTCTTCCTCTTCGGTCATAACCGGATACAACTCCTGATCCGTTGCTACCGGTTTTTGAGGAGTCACAGTGTGCGGATCACCAGGCTGAGCAATCTCTCCGGAAAGCAAAAACGGATGCTCTACCAAGGGTCGAGTCGCTTGATTCTCTTCCTGAGGAACGCCTTTCGGATGAAAATTGACCGGATGGCTATACCAGTCCGGAACGATCCAGATCAATAAAATCAACCAGATTGCCGCTCCGGTCAGACGATGTTTACTTATCGGATCCATAAAACTTACTCGGCGTTATCCAAGGCCTCTTTTACTTGCGAAACGGTAAAAAACGATCCCCATACCAAAACAGGATCAGGAGCCTGTTGCTTTGCCCAGAAAACCGCATCATCCATAGAATCAAAAGCGAATTGCTTGTCTTCGGAAACTCCGGACTGCTGCAACAAACTTTGCAACTTTTGCAACGGAAGCGCTCTTGGCCCATGCAGCTCAGCGATAGCCCAACGGTCAATATAGGGAGCCAAAGCGCAAACCATCGGCAAAGAATCTTTATCGTTCAAAACCGAAAAAATCGCCACGCGTTTGCTTCCACCTTCAACGCCCGCCGACTCATGCTGCAAATACTCGGCCAAAACCTGCGCAGACTGCGGATTATGCGCTACATCGAACAGCCAGTTTTGCCCGTCAACGCCAACAACTTGCAAACGCCCTTCATGCTCAACACTCAGCAAGCCATTTATGATTGCCTGCTTATCAATCGGCAAATTCAGCTGCCGTAATATCGCCAAAACGCCGGCCGCATTCTGCAACTGGAATACCCCCTTTAAAGCCGGCAAAGGCAATTCCAATACGGAATCTTCGGCAAACAAAAAAGACCAGTTCTCACCCTTTTGTCGATAATTAAAGTCGTCTCCGATTTGTGCAAAAGGGATCTGGTGTTGACGCATATAATTGACTAGCGTATCGGGCGGACAAGGATCGGAACAGACCGCCGGATGACCCGTACGGGCAATACCGGCTTTTTCCAGAGCGATCAACGACCGATCATCACCAAGCCAATCGATGTGATCGACATCTATTGCCGTTATCAAAGCCGCATCGGCATCCACGATATTGACGGCATCCAGACGCCCGCCCAAACCGACTTCCAAAACCGCGACATCCACCTGTTGATCTTTGAAAACTTTCAAAGCGGCTAAAGTCGAAAATTCGAAATAGGTCAATTTGGTCTGCTTTCGTGCCTGTTCAATAGCGTCAAACACATCAACAATGACCTGATCTTCAACCATCTCACCATTAATGCGAATGCGTTCATTAAAGCGGCGAATATGCGGAGAGGTGTAACTCCCGACTCGATAACCGGCTGCTTTCAGAATCGCCGATAGCATGGCAACACTGGACCCCTTACCATTCGTTCCGGCAACACTGATGACTTTTTTAGCCGGGCGCAAAAGTTCCATGTCCGCGGCAACTTTAGCCACTCGATCCAGCCCGAGATCAATCTCTTGAGCATGCAGGTGCAACAACCAATCCACCCACTCATTCAGAGACGATTGTCGGCTAGGAGATGTCATTCTTAATTATCCGACCGACCCTTAACTGGCTTTGTTCAACAGCATGCTGCACATAGACGAAATTTCATCGCGCAACTGATGACGGTGAACAATTCGATCGATCGCACCGTGTTCCAAAAGGAACTCACTGCGCTGAAAACCTTCCGGCAATTTCTCACGAACCGTCTGTTCGATAACCCGCGGGCCGGCAAAACCGATCAACGCCTTAGGTTCGGCAATATTCAAATCACCCAGCATTGCGAAACTCGCTGAAACCCCCCCCATAGTCGGATCGGTTAAGACAGAGACAAACGGTAATTTTTGCGCACGCAAACGCCCAAGGGCCGCACTGGTTTTCGCCATCTGCATCAGAGAGAAAAGCGCTTCCTGCATACGCGCCCCGCCACTGGCTGAGAAACAGATAAACGGTACTTGGCGCTCGATGGCTTCATTCACGGCACGCACGAATTTTTCGCCCACAACCGATCCCATGGAACCGCCCATAAACTTGAATTCAAAAGCGGCAACCACCACCGGCAATTGGTTGATTGTCCCAGTTCCGGTAATCAAGGCATCCTTCTCACCGGTTGCTTTCTGAGCAGCGGTTATACGATCTTTATACTTCTTAAGATCCCGAAACTTCAGCGCATCCACCGGAGCAACGTTTGCTGAAATTTCATTGAAACTGCCTTCATCCAAAAATGTCGTCAAGCGTTGACGGCCGCCCAGACGCATATGATGATCGCACTTCGGGCAGACTTCTTGATTGCGGGTAACTTCAGCGCGGTAAAGAGTGCTTTCGCATTTCGGGCATTTGGTCCATAGCCCTTCCGGAACGGATTTTTTACGCTCGGCTACTTGTTTAATACTTGGTAAAATCTTTTCAAACCAGTTCATAATTACTCCTGAGCGGTTAGCGCATCGGCGCGATCAATCGCCGAACGGAATTCTGTCATCTTCTCGCCGATAGCGAGGTAAATATCGTAAAGTCCTTTAGACTCGTTGGCTTCGATCAAACTGACCAACGCGGAACCGATAATTACGGCGTCGCCCAATTTAGCCATCTCAAATGCCGACTCGCCGTCACGAATACCGAAACCGATTCCGATCGGCATCTGCATAGTCTTCTGCAAGGCGCCCATATGTTCAGTGACGGAAGCAACATCCAACTGTTTGGAACCCGTCACCCCTTTCAAGGAAACGTAATACACAAAACCGCTGCCTTTTGCATTGACCGCCTGCAAGCGCTGTGCCGGAGTGGTCGGCGATACCAAAAAGATTCGATCCAAACCGCACGCATCCAACGCCGGCAAATAACCTTGCGACTCTTCCGGAGGCATATCCACCGTCAAAACACCGTCGACACCGACCGACGAAGCGGCATTGGCGAAGGCTTCGAAGCCCATGGCTTCAATCGGATTCAAATATCCCATCAAAATAATCGGCGTGGTTACATCCTTTTCGCGGAATACGCGGACGAATTCCAAAACATCATCCAGACTAATATGATGTTCTAAAGCACGTTCCACCGCTTTTTGAATGACAGGGCCGTCAGCCATCGGATCGGAAAAAGGGACACCCAATTCAATCATGTCTGCACCTTTCTCTACCATCAGATGCATTAGCTCGACGGTCGCATTCGGCATAGGATCGCCGGCAGTGACATAAGGCACCAAAGCCGTCTTGCCGGCCGCTTTCAATTCAGAGAATTTGGTTTGTATTCTGCTCATAATTTCTAAATTCTTTTTTATTCGAATTTTTAAAGTGTTAAGAAACCAATCCTTAACAATCAAAAACCCTGTTTCAAGGGTTACGAGAGATTCGAAGTCACTACAAAAATCTGCTGGGAAAAGCTCTGCTTGCTCGTGCAGATAAACAAGACCGCAAACTTCTAATCCAACTATTTTGAAAAAGGAATTTTAAGCTTAGCGAGATTTGTAATCACAGCAGCTTAAAAACCCTTCTAAAATTCGATACCCTCGATCTGGCATATTGTATTCATATCCTTATCCCCACGCCCGGACAGATTAACGATAATCACCTGATCTTTAGACATGGTTGGTGCCAGTTTGGTCGCGTAGGCGATCGCGTGGCTGGATTCCAACGCCGGAATAATTCCTTCGAAACGAGTCAAGTCACGGAATCCCTGCAACGCTTCTTCATCGTCGATGGCAACATAATTAACACGCCCGATATCTTTTAGCCAAGAGTGTTCAGGACCGACGCCCGGATAATCCAATCCGGCGGAAATAGAATGGGTTCCTAAAATCTGTCCATGCTCATCCTGCATCAAATAGGTACGGTTACCATGCAATACCCCCGGCTTACCTTTGCACAAAGGCGCTGCATGTTCACCGGTTTCCAGACCATGTCCTGCAGGTTCGACACCATAGATTTGCACACTTTCATCCGGCAGGAACTTATGGAACAGACCAATGGCGTTCGAACCACCACCAACACAGGCAATCAATGCATCCGGCAGTTTGCCCTCTTTCTCCAAAATCTGCTCACGTGCTTCACGGCCGATCACGGCTTGAAAATCGCGAACCATTGCCGGATACGGATGCGGGCCTGCAACCGTGCCGATAATGTAAAAAGTATCATCCACATTGGTTACCCAGTCACGCATCGCTTCATTCAAAGCATCTTTAAGCGTTCGTGAACCGGATTCAACCGACACCACCGTCGCACCCAGCATTTTCATGCGCGCAACGTTCGGGGCCTGGCGCACTACATCGTCCGCACCCATATAAACGACACACTCCAAGCCAAGGCGTGCAGCGACCGTCGCACTGGCGACACCGTGCTGTCCGGCACCGGTTTCGGCAATAATACGGGTTTTACCAAGACGCTTCGCCAGCAAAGCTTGCCCAATCGTGTTATTAACCTTGTGCGCCCCGGTATGATTCAGATCTTCACGCTTTAAGTAGATTTTTGCGCCACCAAGCTCTTCCGACCAACGCTTGGCCAAATACAAAGGTGTCGGACGACCGACATAGTCTCGTAAATCCTGCGCCAACTCATCCAGAAACTCCGGACTGTTCTTAACACTTTCGTACTCCTGATTCAGCTGTTCCAAAGCCGCCATCAGGGTCTCAGGCGCAAAAATTCCGCCGTATGGCCCGAAATGGCCGTGTTCATCCGGGAACTTAGAAAAATCTACTGTCATTCGACTCTACTCATTACATTTTTAATAAATTTCTGCACCTTTTCCGGCGACTTTTTACCTTTGCACTCTTCGACACCACCACTGACATCGACCGCCCAAGGCTGGACCTCTTCAATTGCCGAAACGACATTCTCCGCCGTTAGCCCACCTGCCAGAATCACCGGCATCGGATGCGGTGGCCTGGCCCATTGCCAGTTAAAACTCTCTCCAGTCCCACCGGGCACTCCTGGCTTATAGGTATCCAGAAGCAGTCCGATTGCGCGAGTATAATCTCGCGCCAACCCGTGCAAATCAGTACCTTCCTGCATCGCCACTGCTTTCATATAAGGGCGGCCGAAAGATTCACAAAACTTGGCACTTTCATTACCGTGGAACTGCAAAAGATCAATATTCACCTGCTGCAATACCTGGCGAACGAAATCCGCATCCGGATCGACAAAAAGCGCTGTTTTGGTTACGAAAGCCGGCACTGCAGCAGCAATTTCCGCCGCCGTTTCCAGCGAAACGTTACGCGGGCTCGGCGGATAAAATACCAGCCCGATTGCATCCGCGCCCGAATAACATGCTGTCAAAGCATCAGCAACGTTCGTCAAACCGCAGATTTTAACACGGGTACGCATCATTGGAGGAGGTGTTATTGCCATAAGATCTCATTTAGAGGTTGTTGCGGGATCGCGAATTCCGATGGATAGAAGGCATTTACGAAATAAAGCCCATCAGCCGGAGCAGTCGGCGCTGCCAGAGTCCGATCTTTTGATGCCAATAATTCCGTAACCCAATTAACATCTTCATGTCCCTTGCCGATTTTGATCAAGGTCCCGCTGATATTACGCACCATATGATGCAGGAACGCATTGGCTTGAATGTCGATAAACACCATATCGCCACGACGACTGACAGCAACCTTCTGCACTTCACGACGCGCATGGCTTGCCTGGCAGGCTGCGGCGCGGAAAGCACTGAAATCCTGTTCTCCGATCAACGCCTGCGCAGCTGCATGCATCCTAGCCTCGTCAAGAAGATACGGTTCCCAAGTCACTCTGTTCGCCAAAACCGCACTATGCACAGAACGATTGAAGATGACATAGCGATACTGGCGAGCAACCGCCGAAAAACGTGCATGAAACTCGCTGTCCATCTCTTTGGCCCAAACTACCCGAATATCTCCCGGTAACTGGGTATTGGTTCCTTCAACCCAGGCTTTGGCCGGTCTTTGCGATTCCGTTTCGAAATGCACCACCTGTCCGATAGCATGCACTCCAGTATCGGTTCTGCCGGCGCAAAACAGCGAAATTTCATGCGCAGCAATACAACTCAGAGCCATCTCGAGATTCCCTTGAACCGAATCGCAATGACCTTGCCGCTGCCATCCGCAATAGCGAGTGCCCTGGTATTCGATGCCTAAGGCGATGCGCATTACTTACAGATAGTCTTTGATCAACAACTCGGCAATCTGTACCGTATTCGTCGCGGCACCTTTACGAACGTTATCGGCAACAACCCACAGGTTCAAACCGTTCTCGCAAGTGATATCTTCACGAATACGCCCGACATAAACCGGATTGGTATCCGCCGCATCGGTTACCGCTGTCGGATAGCCGCCATCGACATGCTCATCAATCAAAACAACACCATCTGCTTTTTCGAAAAGCGCTTTGGCTTCAGCCGCTGTGATTTTCTTGTCGGTCTCGATATGCACCGCTTCACTGTGGCCATAAAAAACTGGAACACGCACTGCTGTCGGGTTAACCAGAATCGAATCGTCGCCCATGATCTTTTTGGTTTCCCACACCATTTTCATCTCTTCTTTGGTGTAACCGTTGTCCATGAAAACATCGATTTGCGGAATACAGTTGAAGGCGATCTGTTTAGGATAAACCTTACTTTCAACCGGCTTCATATTCAACAGGTTAGCGGTTTGAGTGGCCAGCTCTTCAATCGCTTCTTTCCCTGTTCCCGATACCGCCTGATAGGTCGCTACGTTAATGCGCTTGATGCCTGCCGCATCATAGATCGGCTTCAAGGCTACCAGCATCTGAATGGTCGAGCAGTTCGGATTGGCGATAATACCGCGGGTTTTATAGCCGGCAATCGCCTGCGGATTCACTTCCGGCACAACCAGAGGGATATCGTCGTCGTATCGGAACTGTGATGTGTTATCGACCACAACGCAGCCAGCCGCCGCAGCTTTCGGCGCGTAGACGGCAGAAACGCTGGCGCCCGGAGAAAACAGACCGATTTGCGCCTTAGAAAAATCAAACGTCTCCAAGTCTTGAACTTCAACCCACTTTCCGTTGAATTCGATCTTTTTCCCTGCCGAACGGCTGGAAGCAAGAGGGTAAAGATTTCCTACCGGAAAATTACGCTCTTCCAAAACTTTTAAGATTGTTTCCCCTACCGCTCCGGTAGCACCGACAACTGCGATATCGTATAACTTCGACATTCGACTCTATTCCTTGTTTAAACTTTTGTCGTAAATAATTAATCAAACCACCCGCCAAAAACGGGAAGCCCTATATTTCGTGTTGAACGTTCTCAATGCTTCTCAAAGTCTTTTGCAGGCCGTCATCAGCCAATTGACCGTGTATCAACTTTTGGAACGTTTCCGGCAATCCAAGCACCACGCCATCCTCAGTCACCTCATGATTATGCCCGATAAACTTGCCGCCGCTTTCAATCGCCAGATCACCGCAAACCAGCTCACCGACAAACTTGCCGCCTTTCAGAATTTCCAGCTTCTCGCAAGCGACCTTGCCTTCAAGCACCCCGCTAACCACCAGGTTGCGTGCTTTGACCAACCCGGAGACACGGCCTTCATGCCCGATCGACACATCGTGATCACTATCCAAAACCCCTTCGACTGTGCCATCCACATGCAAAGGCCCATCCTGATGAACTAGTTCACCTTTGATGGTGCATTTTTTGGCGAGAATTGTTTTTCCACCAACCGAATCTGATGGTCGACTGCTTGACTTAAAGAGCCCCATGGTACTTTTTTCACCTGTTCGAAAATGCTGTCATAATTCGCCAGATCCCAGTCCTGAAACGGTTCCGGATCCAAACGCCGCTGTAAAAACCAAACTTCGTAATGCAAATGCGGTCCGGTGGATCGTCCGGACGAACCGACTGTTCCGATCACCTGCCCTTTGCTGACATAATCACCGACCTTAACATCCATCGATTTCAAATGGCCGTAACGGGAACGAAAGCCGTTGGAATGTGCAATCGAAATCAAATTTCCGTAGCCGCTGCTTTTGTTATAACCGGCAAATTGCACCACACCATCTGCGGTAGCCAGCACCGGCTCGCCCATTTCCGCTTTGTAATCGATACCGCCATGCATTTGACGCAAACCGGTAATCGGATGTTTGCGGTAGCCATACGGACTGGTTAAACCCTTATAGTTCTTGACCGCCGAACCGCTCGGAATCAATTCAAGCATCAAACGTTTACCAAGCGAATCCAGCTGAACCCGTTTCATACGGTCCTGATAATCGACCGAATCGACCCCATTGCCTTTTAAACCGATTAAATCTTCAACACCTTGCAGAGTCTGATCCAGAAAGGTCAATTGATCGCTTTTCTGCGTCAACTCGCGTTCGGTAAGGATTTTTTCCTTTAACAGCTCTTCGTAATCCGCCTGGGTTTTTGCAACGCTGTCTTTCAGTGTTTTCAAAGCCAACTCATGGTCGGCTTCGATCTGTCTGGCTTCAAACAGCATCCAATACAGTGAAATCCCGCCAATAACCCAAAAAATCAACAGAACCGAAATCCACAGCCAGGCGAATTTTCGCACTGCCTGCTTAAACGAGTAATGCTTAGCACCGTAAACATCGCTTATCGTGATGGTAAAGTAATTTTTCATGGTCGAATCGAGACTCGGGCTTCAGCACTTACAGTGCTGCAACGACCGCATCACCCATTTCCGAACAGGTCACTTGAGTGCAACCTTCCGACCAGATATCACCGGTACGCAAACCTTGATCCAATACTTTGGAAATCGCTTCTTCAATCTTCACTGCCAAATCTTCGCGGCCCAGAGAGTAACGCAACATCATTGCAGCAGACAGAATCGTCGCCAAAGGATTAGCCTTGTTTTGACCCGCGATGTCCGGCGCTGAACCGTGCGAAGGCTCGTACATACCTTTATTGTTTTCATCCAGAGATGCTGATGCCAGCATACCGATCGAACCGGTCAGCATGGAAGCTTCGTCAGATAGAATGTCACCGAACATATTACCGGTTACCATAACGTCGAATTGCTTCGGATTCAGAACCAGCTGCATGGCTGCATTGTCGACATACATGTGCTTGACTTCAACTTCCGGATATTCTTTAGCCACTTCTTCAACCACTTCACGCCACATTTCGGTTACTTCCAAAACATTCGCCTTATCCACCGAAGTCAATTTCTTGTTACGCTTCATCGCAGCCTGGAAAGCCACATGCGCAATACGCTTAACTTCAGACTCAGAGTAAACGTAAGTGTTATAACCTTGACGCTCACCGTTATCCAGAACACGAATCCCACGAGGCTGACCGAAGTAGATACCACCGGTCAATTCACGCACAATCAAAATATCCAGACCGGCAACGATTTCCGGTTTAAGCGTTGAAGCCGAAGCCAATTGCGGATACAAAACCGCCGGACGCAGGTTGGCGAAAAGCCCCATCTCTTTACGCAGACGCAGCAAGCCTTTTTCAGGACGTACGGAGATATCCAGAGATTCCCACTTATAACCACCTACAGCCCCAAGAAGAACCGCATCCGCCTGATGTGCCTTTTCCATAGTTGCATCAGCCAACGGCACGCCGTGTACATCATAGGCCGCACCACCGACCAAATCTTCTTCCATGGAAATATCCAAACCGTCGGTTTCCACCAACTTATTCAATATTTTTACCGCTTCAGCGGTAATTTCAGGACCGATACCGTCACCAGGAAGAATCAATACACTTTTTGTCATCTGTTATTTCTCTTTTTGAACCACATCGTTTTTAAACAAACGTGCGGAGGTTTAATCATAATTCTCGATAAAATAAAGCATGCGAATTCAAACCAATGAAAGCGCATGCTTCATGATGTAATTTTTACGCGTACAACCAGGGTTTGGTCGCTTTACGATTATCTTCATAAGCCTTGATATCGTCCTGATACTGCAAAGTCAGACCGATATCATCCAAACCGTTCAGCAAGCAATGGCGACGGAAGCTATCCACTTCGAAAGCGATCATATCGCCATTCGGCTTAATAATCTGCTGCGCATCCAAATCGACCGTCAACTCGTAACCTTCGGCGGCAAACACTTCATTAAACAGGTCGTCCACCGTCTTTTCGTCCAGAATGATCGGCAAAATACCGTTTTTAAAACTGTTGTTAAAAAAGATATCCGCAAAACTCGGCGAAATAATGACGTCAAAGCCGTAATCTTTCAACGCCCAAGGTGCGTGCTCGCGACTGGAACCACAACCGAAGTTCTCGCGGGTCAACAGAATCTTGGCACCTTGATAACGCGGCTGGTTAAGCACAAATTCTTTGCGCAGAGGGCGGCCCGAATTATCCGAATCCGGCTGTCCGACATCTTCATAACGCCACTCATCAAACAGATTAGGACCGAAACCGGTGCGTTTGATCGACTTCAAAAACTGTTTTGGAATGATCGCATCGGTATCGACATTAGCACGATCCAATGGAGCCACAATCGCCGTCAACTTCTTAAACTTATCCATTCTTATCTCCTATCCAAGTCGTTCAGGCAAAATCACGCACATCAACAAAATGTCCAGCCACCGCTGCTGCTGCTGCCATTTGCGGGCTGACCAGATGGGTACGCCCGCCGGCACCTTGGCGACCTTCGAAGTTACGGTTCGAAGTAGAAGCGCAGTGTTTACCGGAAGGCAAGCGATCGGAGTTCATTGCCAGACACATTGAACAACCCGGGTTACGCCATTCGAAACCGGCCTCGACAAATACTTTATCCAGCCCCTCTTCTTCCGCCTGCTGCTTAACCAGCCCGGAACCAGGAACTGCAATCGCCAGTTCGACCTTATCGGAAACTTTCTTGCCTTTCAACACTTCAGCAGCGGCACGCAAATCCTCGATGCGCGAGTTGGTACAGGAACCGATAAATACATATTCGACCGGAATATCCTTAATCGCCATACCGGCCTGCAAACCCATATATCTCAAAGCGTTGCGAATCGAAGTTGCCTTAACCGGATCCGCTTCTTTTTCCGGATCAGGCACGATACCGTTGACGTCCAGCACCATTTCCGGAGACGTTCCCCAGCTGACCTGCGGTTCGATACTGTCGCCGTCGAGCTCAACAACACGATCGAAGACCGCATCATCATCGGAATGCAATTCTTTCCAGGCTTCAACCGCCTGATCCCACTTCTCGCCTTTCGGCGCAAAAGGGCGGCCTTTAACATATTCAACGGTTTTTTCGTCAACACCGACCAGACCGACACGCGCACCGCCTTCAATGGCCATATTGCAGACAGTCATACGCCCTTCAACCGACATATCCTTAAAGACCTGCCCACCGAATTCGATTGCATACCCTGTTCCGCCAGCAGTACCGATTTTACCGATAATGGCCAGGACAACGTCCTTCGGAGTAACCCCCGGCTTCAACTGTCCGTCGACCTTGACCAACATGTTCTTCATTTTCTTCTGCAACAAACACTGCGTCGCCAAAACATGCTCGACTTCCGAGGTTCCGATACCGTGAGCCAAAGCGCCCAAAGCTCCGTGAGTCGCGGTATGCGAATCACCGCAAACCACGGTCGTACCCGGCAAAGTCATACCCTCTTCCGGACCGACAACATGCACGATACCCTGACGAGGATCCCCCATGCCGAACTCGGTAATACCGAATTCACGGGTATTCATGCCCAAAGTCTGTACCTGGATTCGGGAAACCGGATCATCGATCGTCTCAGCACCACCTTTCAGAGCAGTGGTCGGCACATTGTGGTCACAGGTGGCTAGGTTCGCATCTACGCGCCACGGTTTGCGATGGGCAAGTCGCAGTCCTTCAAACGCCTGTGGTGAAGTTACTTCGTGAAGCAGCTGGCGGTCGATATAAATCAACGCCGTACCATCTTCTTCTTGACGAACTACATGATCGTCCCACAATTTGTCGTATAAAGTTTTCCCTGCCATTGCTTACAACCTGCTGAAATACATTTTTGAAAAATAGTCATAAATTATATCATCTAAGAAACACTTCTAAATAGTAAAATACAATCACCAACATAGATAAAACATTAAAGGACAGCTACATGAGCTATTCCGTCAAGGAAGTGTTCTATTCTCTGCAAGGCGAAGGCTTTCACAGCGGGCGGCCTGCCATCTTTTGCCGATTGACGCAATGCAACCTGTGGACCGGACGCGAACAGGATCGAGCCAAAGCGATCTGCCAATTTTGCGACACCGACTTCATCGGCACCGACGGACAAAACGGCGGTAAATTTGCCGACGCCGCAGCACTAAGCAAGCACCTGCTTAATTTCTGGCCGGATAAAAACGTTGTTCCCTTTGTTGTTTTAACCGGTGGCGAACCGCTGCTGCAGGTCGATCAAGCATTAATCGACACTCTGCATGAGTTCGGTTTTGAAATCGCCATTGAAACCAACGGTACCAAACAGGCGCCGCAGCAGATCGACTGGATCTGCGTCAGCCCGAAAGCCAACGCCCCGCTTTTGCTCGACCACGGAAATGAACTGAAGCTGGTTTATCCGCAAGCCGAA
This sequence comes from Thiomicrorhabdus heinhorstiae, assembly GCF_013391765.2. Taxonomy (GTDB): domain Bacteria; phylum Pseudomonadota; class Gammaproteobacteria; order Thiomicrospirales; family Thiomicrospiraceae; genus Thiomicrorhabdus; species Thiomicrorhabdus heinhorstiae. The sequence goes on from NZ_JACBGI020000003.1 coordinate 46,938, forward strand.
CTCCTGCCGGAGAAGGTTGCCGATCTGCCTTTCGAGCATTTCTATCTGCAACCGATGGACGATGCCGATCCGCAAATCCAAACCGCCAATATTCGCGCCGCAGTCGAATACTGCCTGGCCCACCCACAATGGCAGCTTAGCCTGCAAACCCATAAGCTACTCGGCATCGACTAAACCCTCTCTAAAACCTTTAGCAGTAAAATTAGCAATGACATCTGATCCATTTGAATTAAATATTGAAAACCTGAGTCACGACGGTCGCGGAGTCGGTCGCCACCAAGGTAAAACCTGTTTTGTCGAAGGAGCGGTTCCCGGTGATCGGGTAAGCGTTGCCGTTACGCAGGACAACGACCATTTTGCCGATTGTAAACTTCTGGAAATCCTGGATGCCTCGCCCGACAGGCAAACACCTTTCTGCGAATACTACGGCCTTTGCGGAGGTTGCCAACTGCAACACCTGAATGTCGAAGCGCAGCGTAAATGGAAATTTGCCAATATTCTCACCAGCCTGAAGCAGGCGTTAAAACAGGATGATTTTGAAGTCTGCCCACCCCTAACCGGAACGGATATCGGCTATAGACGCAGAGCGCGGTTTTTTCTCAGCATCGACAAAAAAGAGAAGCAGCCTCGCTTGGGCTTTAAGGAAAATTCCAGCAACCGTTTGGTGGACATCGAACAATGCCCGGTTCTGGATCCGGAACTCAACCAAGCATTACAAACCCATCGCAACCCTTTGCTGAACAGCGCATCGCGGGCCGAAAAACAACTAACCATCGTCAAAGCAGACAATGGCGTGTTCGGTTTTGAAGAACGTGAAGAAACTCCCTACTACAGCATAGAACCACAGCTAAAAATGCATTTCGACCAGGAAGGCTTTATCCAGGTTAACGGTGAAATCAATCGTAAAATGATCACCCAGGCACTTGACTGGCTAGAATTGCAAACACAGCATAAAGTACTGGATCTGTTTTGCGGTCAGGGGAACTTTACCCTGCCGATTGCCAAACAAGCCAAAGAGGTCATTGGTATCGAAGGCGACGACAATGCCGTCGCCATGGGAAACTTTAATGCCGAGAGTAACGGGATTGCCAACTGCCGCTTTGAGAAATTCGATCTTTTTCAAGACCCTTCCGGCTACGCCTGGTTTCGCAAACAACGCTATGATCGAATCCTTCTCGATCCGGGACGGCTAGGCGCTGCCGAGCTATGCAAACATCTTGGCAAGCTGGATGCGCAACTGATCGTTTATGTCTCCTGCAACGCTTCAACCCTGATTCGCGACTTGCAAACCCTGCAGTCTCAGGGCTACCAGTTACAAAAAATCGGTTTCATGGACATGTTCCCACACACTACTCACACAGAAGTAATGGTGCAGCTGCGCAAAAATGCCAAAACCGGTAAAAGCCGTGAAAAACGTACGCAAGCAAAAAAACAATTCCGTTTTTAACCCTTTTCTATTTAGCCGGATTTTTCGGGAATTCGGCCTTACTTTCCTACCGCACTCATACAATCGACGCGCCTGATTAAAAATATTACAAGTCTTGATAGATTTTCCTTACTGTTCAATGGGTATTGTTCATGTTATAGTTTGTCTAATTATTTTTTTAGCCATGGCTAATTTATTAAAATTAACAAACCTCTTAATACCGTTCGGTAAAAATTAACTATGAAAAAATTCCTGCAAATCGCCAAACGCATCGGCTTGTTGCTGAGTCTGAGCGCCGTATCTTTTTCAGCCCAGGCTCAACTTCAAGTTGTTGTCACCACCGGTATGATCGCCGACCTGGCCCGCAACATCGGTGGCGACAATCTAAAAGTAACCGCCTTAATGGGCAGCGGAGTTGATCCGCATTTGTATAAAGCCACTCAAGGCGATTTAAGACGATTAAGCCGCGCCGATCTGATTCTCTATAACGGGTTGCATCTCGAAGGCAAGATGCAGGACATCTTTGAAAAAATGGCGCGTAAAAAAGCAGTGTTTGCCGTCAGCGATAAAATTCCGGAAGAAAATTTAATTCAACACGGCAAGGTTCACGATCCACACATCTGGTTTAACGTCCAGCTGTGGATTGAAGCCGGAAAACGCATTACGGAGATTCTTTCCCAACAAGACCCAAAACACGCGCAAATTTATCAGCAGCGCTCGCAAGCCTACCTGAAACAGCTTCAAGAGCTGAATAGTTGGGTGCATCAGCAGATCGAACTGATTCCGCAGCAAAAACGCATTCTCATCACCGCGCACGACGCCTTCAACTATTTCGGCCACGCTTACGGCATTAAAGTCATGGGGTTGCAAGGGATCAGTACTGCAGCGGAATTCGGATTGCAGGACGTCAAATATCTTAAAGACGTAATTGTCGCCAATAAAATCTCGGCGGTGTTTGTCGAGTCCAGCGTTTCCCCTAAATTTATTCAATCGCTGGTTGCCGGCGTCAAAGCCGAAGGGCATGAATTAAAAATCGGCGGCGAACTGTTTTCGGATGCCATGGGTATCAAAGGAACACCGGAAGGTACCTATATCGGCATGGTTAAGCACAATGTCCATACCATTGTGGAGGCTTTGAAATAATGAGCCCGACACAAACCATTTTCCCAAGTCACCCGCCGCTCAGTGTCAAGCAGCTGAGCATGCGTTATCACCACAAACCGGTACTGACCGATGTCAGCTTCAGTATCCCCGAAGGCAAAACCATTGCCATCGTCGGCCCAAATGGTGCCGGTAAGTCATCCTTGCTGAAAGGCATTATGGGACTGGAGAGCATTATCGAGGGCGAGGTGAAATTCTTCGGTGAGGATTTAAACCGAAAACGTCTGGCGACCGCTTATGTACCGCAACGAGAAGAGATTGACTGGGACTTTCCAATCAACGTAATGGACGTGGTTTTAATGGGCCGTCACGGCCATCTTTCCTTGTGGAAACGACCAAGCCGCATCGATCGAGATATTGCCGAACAGGCTCTTAAAGACCTCAACATGTGGGAGTTCCGAGACCGCCAGATCAGTCAACTATCCGGCGGCCAGCAGCAACGGGTCTTTTTGGCACGAGCTCTGGCGCAGCAGGCGAATTTATATCTGATGGACGAGCCCTTTGCCGGAGTCGACGTCGCTACCGAAAAAGCGATTATCGAACTGTTTTCGCAACTTAAACAACGCGGTAAAACTATTGTCTGCGTCCATCACGACTTAAACACCGTCGGCGAATACTTCGACTGGATCGTATTTATCAATGCTCGCCTGGTGGCCGCCGGCCCGGTTGAAGAAGTCCTCACTCCGGAAAATCTTGCTAAAACCTACGGCGGACGCCTGTCTCTGCTAAACGACCTGACCGAACAGCTTTACCGCTCCAAAGTCAATAAAATCCACGATGAGGGCGCCTGATAGTGGAAGCCTGGAATCTAACCCACTCGGTCAGCATGTGGGACAATCTGGCAGCCTTTTGGCGTTTCGAAGACATTAACGCTCTATGGGTTCTGAGCGGCAGTATCCTGTTAGGCATGAGCGCTTCGGTTATCGGCGCTTTCGCCTTTTTAAGAAAGCGTTCTCTGATCGGTGACGCTCTGGCACATGCCGCACTGCCCGGCGTTATGATGGCCTTTTTACTGTTTCAATCACGCGACCCGGTCGTGATTTTTTTCGGCGCTCTGCTGAGCAGTTTCGTCGGTTTTTTCATTATCGACTGGCTGCCGAAAAACACCAAAATCAAACCGGATGCCGCTTTGGCGATCACGCTGTCGTTCTTCTTTGCACTCGGCCTGATGCTGCTGTCGTATATTCAAGGCGCAGAACTGGAAAATAAAAGCGGGCTGGACAAAATCCTCTTCGGTCAGGCGGCTGCTATGACCGAAAGCGATATTCACCTGCTCGCCTATGTCTCCTTGTTTATTCTGATAACGGTCGCCCTCTTCTTCCAGAAATTCCGCCTGATTGCTTTCAACCGTATCTATGCCCAGAGTCTGGGAATTTCAGTCAAGAGCTATGAACTCCTGCTGGCGCTGCTGATCGTGATGTCGGTTGTCGTCGGCTTACAACTGGTCGGAGTGGTCCTGATGGCTGCCGTCCTCCTGACACCGATCGCCGCTACCCGCTACTGGAGTAATCAGCTAACGCCGATGCTACTTCTGGCGAGTACTATCGGCGCCTTAAGCGCTCTGATCAGCACTCAGGTATCCTATCTGGCACCGGCAATGCCGACCGGGCCCTGGATGGTGGTTTCGCTTTCACTGCTGTTTATGATTTCGTTGTTTTTCGGCACCAATAAAGGCCTGCTTAAACGCTGGCTGGAAACCCGCGCTCTTCGCAAACGCGTTGCCGAAGAAAATATTCTGCGTACCTTCTATAAACTCAGCGAACGCCAGCAGGAACGCGAGAGCTTCAGCATGGCCGACGTTCAGGGAATGCGCAATATGCAGGCTTCGCAATTACACGCCACGCTGGATCAAATGCTGCGTAAAGGTCTGATCCTGTCACAATCGGGCGGCTACCGTTTAAGCGAAAGCGGCATGCAACAGGCCAGCCAACTGACTCGCCGCCACCGTTTATGGGAAAACTACCTGATGCAACAGGCGGAATTGAGTCCGGATATGGTCCACCAGCAGGCGGAACGCATGGAGCATATTCTGACTGCTGACGAAGAGACAAAACTGCAAGCCGAACTGAATTCCAGCCACGCCGACCCGCACGGTCAACCGATTCCGCAAGGCAAAGGAGAGCGCCATGATTAACGATCTTTGGATTCTCGCCACAGCGTCACTGGTCGCCGCCGCCTGCTCGATGGTCGGGGTCTTTCTGATTCTGAGACGTCAGGCTCTGCTCGGCGACGCCATCAGTCATTCGGTTCTGCTCGGTATCGTTCTGGCCTATCTGCTTTCCGGTTCGCGCGATCTGTTTGTCATGCTATTCGGCGCGGTCGCCATCGGTCTGGTAACGGCCTGGTTGAGCGATACGCTGCATCGCTTCGGACGTATCCAGGCGGATGCCAGTATCGGCATTATCTTCACCCTGTTTTTTGCTCTCGGGGTAATACTGGTTTCATTGTTTGCAGGACAGATCGACCTGGATCAGGAGTGCGTACTCTACGGCGAGATCGCATTCGTGCCTTTCGACACCATCTATTTAGGAGGCATGGAAAATGGCGTTGAAATCGGCCCGCGCGCTTTCTGGACAATTCTGGTTGTTTTTGCAATCGTGTTGATCAGCATCCTACTGGCCTTCCAACGTCTGCAAACGGTTTCTTTTCATCCAAGTCTAGCGGCTTCCTTAGGAATCAACATCCTGTTTTGGCACTACTTTCTGATGACGCTGGTTTCGATGACGACTGTCGCTTCGTTTGACGCCGTCGGCGCCATACTGGTAGTCGCTCTTCTGGTTATACCGGCCAGTAGCGCCTACCTGCTTGCCAAATCTTTGAAAGGCATGCTGTGGATCGCTTTTGCCTATTCGCAAGTCGCCGTTGTGGTCGGTTATGCCGTATCTTATCAACTCGACAGTTCGATTTCGGCATCGATTGCGGTTGCCGCCGGCATTTTGCTTGCTCTAACCATAGCCATACAGCTGCTTAACAAGCGCTACCGTCAAAAACAGCCCGCAAAACAGTTCGCGCCGGAACAGGCGTCGTCGAACGCTTAAGGTTGCTGAAAAATGCCCGGTTTCAACCGGTAGCATTCGGTGATACCCTGTAATTTACTCAAGCAACCGCCGCATCCGGTCGATGCGCCGGTTGCCAATTGCAAGGTTTCCACCCCTACCTGCTGCGGGTTTTGCGGAAGCGATTTCAATAACTGATCAAGATAGACATGATGACAGGTACAGATCAACGGGTTTTCCTCGATCAACATCTGCACATAAGTTTCCTGACATAGATGTAAATTCATGCAACCTGTTTATTTCTTTAGGGCCAGCAGACAGGGCGTCACGATCAGCGTCAACAAAGTGGAGAAAGTCAGGCCTCCGACAATCGCACTGGAAAGCTGAACCCACCATTGCGAGGAAGGCGCGCCGAAAGTAATACTCTGACCGATAATATCGATGTTCATTGCCAGCACCATCGGCATCAAACCGAGAATCGTGGTGGTGGTGGTCAAAAGCACCGGACGCATACGCTGTGCCAAAGTCAGCTGTATCGCTTCAATCTTCTCCAACCCTTCATTGCGATATTGATTATAAGTATCGATCAGCACGATATTGTTATTGACCACGATACCGGCGAGAGCGATGATCCCGATCCCGACCATAACTACACCAAAAGGATTTTGCGTTACCAGCAGACCGAGCAGCACACCGGCTGTGGAAAAAACAACCGCGGTCAGAATCACTCCGGCTTGATAGAAACTGTTGAATTGCGTTACCAGAATAACCACAATCAGGAAAATCGCGCCGATAAAAGCTTTGATCAAAAAGTCGGCGGCTTCCTGCTGATCTTCGTCCTGTCCTTTAAAACGAATTTTCACCGCCGCATGCAACGGTTTGGCTGCCAACGACTGCTTCAACAGATTCAGCTGCTGATCGACCTGCAGGTTTGGCAAGACATCCGCCTGAACGCTCATCACTCTTTCTCCGTTCACCCTCTCGATCAAAGAGGTTTTCTGACGAGGATGAAATTCGGCAAAATTCGATAACGGAACCGGGCCATAAGCGGTCGGCACTTTCAAATTCATCATCTGTTCCAGATTGCGTTCCGGTTCGGGAAAACGCAAACGAATATCCAACTCTTCTTCGGCATCGTCCGGCTGATAGGAAGCAATCTTAATTCCCGATGTCAGCATCTGTACCGTGTTACCGAGAGTGGCGATATCGACCTGATAGCGTGCCGCCTGTTCGCGGTCAACCTGCAGATGCCACTCTATGCCTGGTATCGGACGTGAATCTTCAATATCGATAAAACCGTCGATCTCGGCCATTCTCTGTCGCACTTCCTGCACTCCTTCTTTCAGGACGGAAAAATCCGCTGCCGACAGCTCAATCTGAATGGGTTTACCGCTTGAAGGGCCGTTATCCTGTTTGCGCACCTGAATTTGCAACCCGGGCATCATGGCAAGTTTTTGCCGGATATTTTGAATAACCTGATCGGCCGGCGGACGCATCTGCCAGTCACGCAGCTCCAGCTGGATAATCCCGATCAAATCCACCGGGACATTTTGCAATTGACTGGTGTCGTTATAGGTTTTGGCATACAGCGTCTTATACACCGGCATATCGAGAATTGCCGCCTCCACTCTTTTAACCAGCGCATCCTTCTCGTAAACCGACAAGTCTCCCCTCGCCTGAACCTGCACCTGAATAAAGTCCGGCTCCACTTCCGGGAAAAACTCGACGCCCTTACCGAATTGAGCATAAGCGACATAAGCGGCCGCCATCAACAAACCGCTGACCAGCAAAACTCTTCGCGGATAAAACAACAAAGGAGTAATCAGCTTGATATAACGCTGAGTCCAGCGGCCGTTGCCCCCAGGATTCTCACCTTTCGGCTCAATCGGATCGGGAGATTTTTCGGTTTTGCCTGATACGACCGAACCGAGAACAGGAATAAAGATCAGCGCCATAAACAGCGACGCCAAAAGTGTCAGGATGACGGTAATCGGTAAAAACTTCATAAATTCTCCAACCACGCCTGGCCAGAAAATCAACGGAAAGAAAACGCTCAGCGTCGTCGCTGTCGAAGCAATAATCGGCCATGCCATGCGCTTTGATCCGAACAGATATGCGGCTTTAGGCTCCATCCCTTCCGCCATTTTGCGCTGCGCCAGTTCGACCGTGACAATCGCCCCGTCCACCAGCATTCCCACCGATAAAATCAGACTGAACAAAACGATAATGTTCAGGGTATAGCCCATGGTCTGTAACGCTAAAATCCCGGTTAAAAAGGCCCCCGGGATGGCCAGACCGACCAAGATAGCCGGTTTTACTCCCAGAGCGGCGATCACGACCAGCATGACCAAGAAAATAGCGGTGATCACGTTATTTTCCAAGTCACCCAACAGGCTTTTGATACTCTCCGACTGATCCTGCATAAAGTGCACGCTAAGTGCCGTCGGCCAATCTTTTTGCTGCTCGGCAACCACCTGCTTGACCTCATCGATGGTCGCAATGATATTGGCCCCGACGCGTTTAGTCACTTCCAATACCAGAGCCGGTTCGCCGCCGACTCGGGCAAACCCGTCCGGATCTTTGTAAGTGCGACGTACCTGCGCCAGATCCTTAAAAGTAACCACCGTTCCCTGATGGGTTTTGATCGGCAATTCCATGACATCCTGGATGTCTTCGATCACTCCCGGAACCTTGAAAACCATACGTCCCGAACCGGTATCCATGGCACCCGCCGGCACCAGTTGGTTATTTCGGCTTAGGAACGATACGACTTCGTCGAAAGACAAGCGATAGGTTTCCAGCGTCTCAGGCTGGATAATCACTTCCATCATCTCTTCACGGTCTCCGCCGATTTCCACTTCCAGCACGCCGCTTAAAGATTCGATTTCATCTTTCAAATCCTGTGCCTGTCGAACCAATTCACGCTCCGGAATCGGACCCGAAAGTGAAATAGAGATCACCGGAAAGAGTGCGACATTGATTTCATTAACGGTTGGTTCAAGCGTTTCAGGAGGAAGATTCGCCTTCCCCAGGTCGACTTTTTCGCGAACATCAAGCAACGCCTGATCGATATCGGCTCCGGCGGAAAACTCCAGCAGAATCGAGGCATAATTCTCCGCTGCCACCGACTTCATTTCCTTTAAACCGTCCAGAGACTGCAGCTCTTTTTCCATCGGTTTGATTAATAAGCGTTCGGCATCTTCCGGAGAGATTCCTTCGTGAATCATGGAAACATAGAACATCGGAATCGGTACATCCGGAGAGGACTCTTTCGGAATCGACAGATAAGCGGAAATACCCGCCAGAATCAGCATGACAAAGGTGAGCAGAACCACTCGACTGCGATTAAATGCCGCATCAATCCAATTCATCCGTTCAATTCCCCGGTGCCTTGACAATATTGACCTTTTGTCCGGCCTGAACAAATCCCTGACCGGTCACAATCAACTGCACCTGTTCCGGCAAGCCGGTAACGAAAATTCCATCCTTTACTGCCTGAATCACATCTACCGGATAAAATTCGACCTGATTCATCTGATTGACGGTCTTAACCCCCATCACGCCTTTGTCATTAAGCGTTAACAACGCCGAAGAAATAAAATGCGCCTTAGCCTGCATTTTCGGGATTTCCGCAGTTACGCTGATACCGCTGGGAATGTCTTGCGTCCCTTGCAATAGAATCTCAACCCTGAAGGTTTTGGTGTTTTCATCCGCTTTAGGCGAAATAAAGCGGATTTTGCCCGACAAGGTCTGGCCTGTCGCAAGACTGACCTTGGCTGGTGAATCCAGTTTCAGATAAGGAAATTCGGTTTGCGATACCGATACCGAAGCGACCATCGAGTGGGTATCGATCAATTCATACAGCGCATTGCCCTTAAAAATGTAATCGCCGAGTTCCACTTTCTGCTCGGAAATGACCCCGCCGAAAGGCGCTCGAACCTCAAGTTGACCGATTTCCTGACGAAGAATGTTCTCTTCCGCTTTGGCGGCTTCGTAAGTGGCTAACAAGGCATCCAGACTCGTCTGGGCACTGAAACCTTTCTTTTTCAGATCGCGGGTAGCCTGGTATTTATTTTTTGTCTCCAGCGTTTTAGCCTCGGCCCGTTTCAATTTAACCGCTCGATCTTCGATACTCAGTTTTAAAAGCAGCTGCCCCTGCTCGACATGATCGCCTTCGATTTTATAAATCTTCAGCACCTTTCCATAGGTTTCCGCCAGCACCTGCGTTTCGCGAAAAGGCAAAAGATCGCCGTGCGCCTTGATATAACCGGTCACCGTCTGCGCTTTTGACAGCTGAGTTTCCACGGTGATTTCCAGAATCCTCTCAGGTTCCAAACTTTCGTTTCCATGGTTGTTCTGGTATCCCAATGCCATCCAGACGATCAACAGTAATAATAAGCCGACCGCTAAAGAAAAAGAGTGTTTCATAATCCAAGTCCGTTTATATAAACGCTGCTATCAGAATAAGGAGTTCACAGGCTGTTCGCAAATCAAAAAGGCATAAAAAAACCCTCGTAGCGACACTACGAAGGTTTTTTTGTTTTGCATCAACTTTTAGTGCTTATCAGTCGGCGTCAACCGGCGTAGATTTCCGTCCGCTGATTGAAACATGATAGTGCGGATCTTCCGAAACGTTCACCTCAACCAGAGCTTTAGCATCCTGCAATAACGTCTGGCACTCCGGACTCAAATGCTTCAATACCAGCTTTTTACCCAAGGCTTTATATTTCTTGGTCAGACTATCAATCGCTTCAATACCGGTATGGTCGTAAACTCGCGAATACATAAAATCAATCTGCACGCAGTTCGGATCGTTCTTCGCATCGAAATTGTCCAGGAAATTTTTGGCAGAAGCGAAGAACAAGGGGCCTTGAACCCGGTAGGTTTTCACCGTACGACCGTCAATCTCTTCGAGTGTCGAATCGAGCATAATGCGTTGCGCATGCTGCCAGGCAAAAACCAGCGCCGCTACGACGATACCGGCAATGACCGCTACCGCCAGATCGAAAATCACCGTCAAGGCGGTCACCAAAATCATGACGAAAGCATCCGCTTTGGTCATCCCGCGCATAATGTTCCAGCTCGACCAGTTGAAGGTTGCAATAACCACAAAGAACATCAAGCCGACTAAAGCGCCGATCGGCACCATTTCAATCAACGGCGAGGCGATCAAAACAATAATCAGCAAACCGGTTGCAGCAGCAATCCCCGACAAGCGTCCTGTACCGCCGGATTTTACGTTAATCATCGACTGTCCGATCAAAGCGCAACCGCCCATAGTCCCGAAAGAGCCTGCGACGCAGTTGGCCGAACCAAGAGCGATACATTCTTTATTGGCACGCCCGCGGGTTTCAGTAATATCGTCGATCAAAGTCATGGTCAGCAAGGATTCAACCGAACCGATTATGGTCAGAATCACTGCATACGGTAAAACAACCCATAAGGTCTGCAAAGACCAGAAGCCTTCCGGCAAATTGGTAAACCAGCTCATTCCTTGGAAGCCGCCTTCCGTGCCATCACCGTAAATCAGAGATTCCAGCGTGCCGGATACGGCGGCGCGATCACCGACGGTAACCGCATTGATATCCAGCAGAATCACCGCCGCAGAAACGACAACAATCGCGGCCAAAGCGGAAGGAACCGCTTTAGTCAAACGTGGCAACAGATAGATAATCGCCATGGTTGCGGCAATAATCGCGATCATGGAATTCAGACTGGCACCGGTCAACCAGTCGCCGTTTGCGTCTTTGAACTGGGTAAACTGCGCAATCATAATAATCAGGGCCAGACCGTTCACAAAGCCGAGCATTACCGAACTCGGCACCATACGGATAAAGCGCCCCCATTTCATCACCCCGATAATAATCTGGAAGACACCCATCATTATGACCGCCAGGAAAAGATAGGAAGCACCGTGTTCCATCACCAGATGCATCATCACGACAGCCAGGGAACCGGCGGCGGCGGTAATCATTCCCGGGCGTCCGCCGAAAATCGCAGTAATCATCCCGACGATAATCGCCGCATACAAACCGACCAGCGGATGCACTCCGGCAACAAAGGCAAAAGCGACCGCTTCCGGCACTAACGCTAGAGCAACCGTAATACCGGAAAGCGTATCGTTTTTATAGGTTCGCCAATCGAACGGCTGACTGGATGAATTCATTCGGACTCCTCAATTTCAAAGCTAAAGTGCTGCAAATTCTAACAAAAAGCCGCTAGAATTACCGGACATTCAAAAACTTAGCCCAAACTTTTCGACAAAAATCGGAACAGAAAAGAAGAAAAAGGAAATTCCATGTGGATTGAACACATCGGCACTATCGGTATGGTAGCAGTCGTCGTACTGGTCATTGCCCACTTCGCGGTACACTTTTACTTTAAAGCCAAAAAGCGCAAACAGAATTCGAAGCAGAACAAACAGAAAATTTGAAATACGTCCCTGCAAATAAAAAACCCGCAAACGACGACTCGGTTGCGGGCTTCTTATCCAATCGCGATCAATAATCGCAGCTGACAATTACTCGGTAATATAAGAGCAACAGTAATCAGCGATGGTTTTGACCTTAATGCCGAACTTGGAGTTCGCCGGTACGTTGAAGCTCTCACCGGCAGGAATCGCCTTCCATTCACTTTCGCCAGGCAATAACACTTCTACATTGCCAGCCATCATTTCCATCACTTCCGCCGCTTCGGTACCGAACTCGTAATCACCCGGCATCATAATGCCCAAAGTTTTGTAGGTACCGTCGGCAAATACAACCTTACGGCTGGTGACCTTACCGTCGAAATACACATTCGCTTCACGCACGACGGTAACATTATTAAATTCAGACATTTACTTTCCTTTTGTCTTACATTTTCAACAATTCGGGACGGAAGAAATCCGTACCAATCTAATTAATACACAACCGTGTCTAACCGAATACCGACCTTCCGTTCATCCTTAAAGAAAGATTACCCGAAAAGTGAACCCAATTTGCGAGTCATGCTAAAAATGTTCTGAATTTTCCAATATTCTGCCCGCAGTTACAACCGGCAAATTCCATTCACTTAAAAAATACGCCGATTCCCAAACCGAAAAAGAGTAAACAGAAGCCTAAAACAAGGCTCCCGCCTGCACTGTTACTTGGGAATATACTCTATCCACGCCGCCTCGGAAAAGTTCGGCACATCATCATAGGCAAAGACCGCGTAATATTTCGGAACCCCACTGGAACCGAAATTGTCGTAGGTATAGTTATCCTGTCCGCCATAGAGTTTTTGCCCGTCGTACGGATTACAAGGAACATGGAAAGGATTTTTAACCACAATCACGCCGCGCATGTCATTGTCCGTCTTATCCCAATCGAGACGGATCATATCGTTCTCGAATGAGTAACGCAGATTGGTTACCATCTCAGGGGCTTTACGGCGTTTCTTAATATAATTAATCACCAGACGAGGTCGAGCGGTACGCTTGGCGTCGATCCAGGTCACGCTCTGATTGGTAATCACCGTTTTCTCTGCCGAACTGGAAATCACAAACAGTAATTTCTCTCCTGCACGAATGGAATCGACCATTTCGCCGATCGCAAAACGATCGAAGATGAACAGTTGTTTCGGGTGCGCTTTAATGTCGTCGACACTGACGTCGTAGCCAATCCGCTCGACCACTTCCATCGATTTTAGATTTGCGTAATCGCATACATCGCAGGTTTTTTTCATCATCTCGACATGGAAGCGCTGCACTGAACGGCTGTTGACGCTATCCGCCTCAAGCTGCAGATAAGCACTGGAAATAATTGTATTATCAATGTCCGGCACCTGAGTCAGATCAAATTCGATACAACCGAAATTGCGATAACCCGAAGCATCGAAACCGACGGTAAGCGACTGGTTTTCGAAATTCTCTTTGGAAACGGTGAAAACCGTCTGCGAAGCCAATTCGATTCTGGCATCGTCCAACGTATAACTCACTTCCAGACGCGGTCTAAAATGCAGACCGCCGCTATATGGGCCGTATCCGGTATCCCACTGCATCAGCTGTGAAGCGCGATCAAGCGGCATGCTGTCCGGCCCCTGCATTCGGAACAGAACTTTGCGGCGCTTAAGAGCGTTTTCCAGAATCTCCCGTTCCTGACGGGCAAAGTGATAAGTTCTCCATACGCCTTGAGAAAGCTTGTGAGAATCGGTCGGAGCCCCGACATAACCCAGGACCTTGGCAGATTGAATATCGCCGAAGCTACTCAAATCATCTACCGTGCGCTCGTCGAGGATACCGACCCGCCACTCTCCGAAGCGCTCTACCTGTACCGGCACGCGGTTCATCGGATAGAACGAAATCTTCGCACTGTGGATCAGAGCGTTTTCCGGGATGGTCGCCAGTGAGAAAGAAGCGACGCCGTAGCAGACACCTTTGGCTTCCGAAATTCCGACAAACAGTGAATTTACTCCGAAGTGATCACGGTTTTTTAAGGTTTTTTCTCCGACATAACCGATCTCGTTTCTGAGCGGGAAAAGCTCTTTGGCAAACATATTGATCAACGGCTCGGTCTTGACTCCCAGCACCGGTGCGAACGGAGACTTGATACGACGCACCTTATTGACGGCGCGAATAAAATAGTAGTAACGAGTGGCCGGTTCAATATGACGGTCGACATATTTATGATCCTTGGTCATCCCGATACGATTGGAACTCTGGCAATAGCCTTTCAGATGCTCCGAACGGTAGATCTCGAAATACACATCCTCTTCGGGATACTGCCATTCCAGTCCGACTTCACGCTCGTCAACCCGGAATGCGATGAGATTTTCCACCCTGGGCAGCCGGTCTTCCTTAACGTAATTAGGAACTTCGGAAAGCGCAAACATCAATGCCGGAATGTTTTCGTGAATGTTTTCCGTCATGATATCCACGTAGTCCGAGATATTTCGCGAACCGACCTCCACCGTCAACGCAAGCGCTCCGAGAGAATAGTAAAACTCTCGCCCGGAACCGCTGATAAGACGCGTCGGTGGTTTCCCCATATGCACACCGTACTCGCGACCCGAAACCTTGCGAATCTCCTCGGCCATATTGGAAGAAAGCACATTCAGGTCGGTCGCATCAATCGCATCTTCATGGATGAAATTATGTGCCGGGAAAAAAACGTTACCCTGCGAGTGGTAATCCAGAGCGATGGTGATGTTAGGATGCGACTCCACAAACGCTTTCAGCGCCTGGGTTTCAGGTTCACTGAACGGTGCCGGACCCGAGTAGACGTTGGAAGTGCAATCTTTAGTCGGCATAAAGCCGACGGAAAAATTCCGGTTCAAATCGACGCCATAGCTGCCGTCCGGATTCTGCCGACGGTTCTTGCGCCAAAAGGCAAAATGGTTACGCGAATATTCGAATCCATCCGGATTCGCACAGGGAATCACATAGAAAGTTGCACGTTCCAGCAGGCTGATCAGCTGCGGATCGTAATCGATATGATCGATCACATGCTGGCCGAAAGCGATCGCCAATTCAATACCGATCCACTCCCTGGCGTGCAGGGTTCCGGTATAAAAAAGCGCCGGTTTCACATCCGCATGTTCAACATCATGACTGATGGTCACAGCAATAATGTCACGCTCTTCCCAAGTTTTACCGATATTTTCAACTTTAAACACCTTAGGCAACCGCTTCTGGGCTTCCATGAAAAAGTCGACACACTCTTGATACGAACTATATTGCTGTCTCATTCAATCCCTTTCTATTTCTGGCAATTTCTGGCGCATGTCATTCGACATGCCGGTTTTCTGTTAATTTTCGTTTTTATAGTACGCGAGTCGTCAATCTACGCCTTGGCACGCAGATCTAACGGAAAAAGCGTTTCCACTGTTTTTTCTGCGCTTCACTGATCACACCGCTGTTTTCAAGCGCATCAAAATAATCGACTTCATCGTTGTCGATCAATTCCTTGATTTTGACGGCAATCGCTTCATCCATACCGTAAAGCGTCATCAACTGAGTCAAGGTAACGTTTTTGAAATCAAAGGTTTCCACCGCTTCGTCAATTTCGCTCGGAGTGTCCTGCTGATCTTTAACCACTCCCGGCAGTTCATCTTCACTGGCCGGCGGCGCGATCGGTTCCGGAACATCGTCCGGATGCGATGCTTCGGTCAATTCCATATCAAACGTTTCTTTTTCTTTCAACCAATAAGCTCCGTCAACCGAAGGGGTATAGTTGGAGAAGTAGATATGACGCAGTGTACGCAGGAAGCTCGAATCCATCTTGCCCAACTCTTCCCAGGAGAAAAGCGGCACATGCGGCATACGGAAATAGCCGTCGCTCAAATCCCACATAATGTACTGGCCGATCCAGTCGCGAATATAAGGGAAAGCGGCAAACGCCGTTGCGCACTCCAGGATATAAGGCTCGTTGGTCTTGGCATCGATGGCAATATCGCAAGCCCAGTATTCCGCTTTGGCCGCCTTCGATGCTTTAACTGCCAGCTCCAACGCACTCATAGGCACATTACCATAATCCATCGAGCCGCCTTGTGAAGTATTAGTGATCCATTCTCCCTGCCCCGAATAGCGCCAGAAAGCACAAACCGGTTTATGGCCGATCAACATCACTCGGATATCGCCCGAATCCTTGAGATCAATCGCATCCTGAATATACATCGGCGTGTATTTCTTCTTGGCAAAAAGCGTTTTCGCTTCCTGATAAGAGTCCACCTTATGCACGTAGTAACCACCATAGTTGGACGGTCCGTAAGAACGTTTGACGATTTTCGGGTACTTGGCGGTTTGCAGGAAAGCATCACCCTCATCCTTGTCGTAAAAAATATGCGTACGCGGCGCACTCAGCGCATATTTACGGCAAAACAACGTCACGTTTTCTTTTGACTTATTCGCAAACTGAGTTTCAATCGAAGGAATAAAACGAACCTGTGGCAAAGCGGCCGCGATCTCTTTGAAAGTCTCGTACGCCGTGGCCGGAATATTACCGATCAGCACATCAATCTTTTTGCGCTTAACTTCGGCAATAAAACGCTCTTTGTCATTGCCCCAGTGATACACCACCGTCTCGATCTTGTCCGGCCAACCCTTAAAATTGCTTTTGTCGAAAAAACGTAAGACATAATCCAGATAGAGGAACCCTAATTTCGGTAGATTTTGCTGTTGATTCATGCTGTCTTTCCTTGTGATTTTCTATCGATCATATCCACAATCAGGTCGATCTTCTTGTCGTTAAAATTCAGACCCATTTCTTCCTGATCCGGCGTAGCAAAAGCAGGAATTCCGTTAATTTCAAGCACGGTATAGGTTTCTTTATCCAGATCGTACAGGATATCCACACCGGCGATATCCATTCCCATAGCCTTAGAAGCCTGAATTGCAAGATTGACCACCTCATCATTCGGCTCGCGCAAGATCACCTTTCCACCTGCGGTTACATTTGTACGCCAATCGCGTCCGCTGGCCTTGCGTCCGTAACAACCGACAAACTGCCCGTCGACAATGTCGATTCGGTAATCGGAAAAATCGTAGTTAATGAACTTTTCGACATAGATATTACGCAAATGCATCTGGTGAACAAACGGCAACAGCATGTCAAAGTTTTCACGGTTATTCAGCAGAGCCATTCCCGCCCCACCCCAACCGTCAACCGGCTTGAATACCATCTTGCCCCAGCGCTCGATACGGTCGTAAATATGCTCTAAATCGCTTTCTCTGTGACAGATAAAAAACTCTGTGGTCGGGATGCCTTTACTGTGCAATCGCATATTGGTGCGCAACTTATCCTCGGAGAGTTTGAAAGCATCGAAGCTGTTTACGGTCGTCACGAAATCATTGAGGATCTCATACATGTAAACCTGACCGCCCGTCTGTTCCCCCGCGTTATAGGAGAAGAACAAATCAAGCTCCAGCATATTGGTGCCTTTGCACATCATGGCGCCGTTGTGCACTTCTGCAAAACGCAGATCCAATCCGGTCACACACTCGATTCCACGCTCTTTAAATTTGGCAATCATCTTTTGTTCAATGACATCGCCGCCACCGTTCTGATACATCCAGATACCGACTTTTCTGTTCATGTTTTATGTTTCCTTAAAAAACTGAATTCTTACTGAAAATCGCCGTGTCGAATAAAATGCTCGAATAAATTCGTACTCAAAGCGATTCTCTCTACAAAACTTGTTTTACTTGCCCGTTCATTGACCGTATGGTCTCCGTCACCGAACGGCCCTAAACCATCCAGAGTCAAGACTCCGGCACTACTCAAAATATTCGCGTCACTAACACCGCCACGCTCCTCGTAAGACAGACGTGTTCCGGTGATTTCTTCAATCGCTTCAATCCACTGCATGGTCGCTTGGGAAGACTGCATGACATCTCGTTGAATCCCTCCGCCCAAAGTTGCCGTTGTGCCCTTAACATAGGAGGTCTGTACTATTTGCTCTATCGCCGTTAGAACCCGATCGCGTTCCTGTTCGCTTGTGTAGCGCAATTCAAATAACAGGTGTGCATGTGGAGAAATGGTGTTGGCCCCGATACCGCCTTCCATCTTGCCGACATTCACTGTCGTTCCCTTTGCCAGATCGGTGAGCAGCACCAGAGCCTGAAGCTTGTATGCCGCTTCGAGATTGGCATCGACGCCGTCGGCGTAATGGTTGCCGGCATGTCTGGCAACTCCGTTGATATCGATTGTGAAGGTTCCGACGCCTTTACGGGCAGTGACTACTTCGCCTTTAACACCTGCCGCTTCATATACCAGACAGTAATCGTAATCTTTGGCCAATTCGGCACTGAGATGTTTGGAATCATCGCTGCCGGTCTCCTCGTCACTGACCAGCAAGACATCGATATTGCCGATTTCGATTCCTTTCTCGTGCAGGCTTCGCAGGGCTTGCAGAAAAACCATATTGCCGCCTTTCATATCGCAAACGCCCGGGCCGTAGACCCACTGTTCGTCTTGATAGAAAGTTTCAAATTTCTGCGGAGGAAAAACCGTATCGAGATGACCTAACAGGAGAAGTTTCTTACCGCTTTTATTTTGGGAGCGGTAATAACGGTGATCGCCGATTTGCTCGCGGGGAAAGCGTGTGACAGTAAATCCCAGCGGCTGTAACCATTCGTCAAACAGGCTTCCGACTTGATCGACGCCGACCTTATTTTTGGTGTAGGAATTAATAAGAATGATCTTTTCCAGATCCTGTAGGTAGCCCATGCGAAGCCTCTTTCCAAAGAGCAAAAAATTGCCGAACGAGTGAATAAAATCCATTCGGCAATCCTAATGAGTGCATGGAAAAAAAGATGTGACACTTTTTTAAATTTATCGCTGCAGAGTGATGACAATATTTCAAAAAGGTAAGAAAGCAGAACCCATAGCAGAAAGAAGCCTAGCGGTTTATCGAAATGTCGTAATAAAAGGTACTAAAAACAGCACTCATGCTGGATGAGGAATGGAAAGAAAAAACGATTTGATTTGCAGAAGTGAAGAAAGAAGAGAAAAGCGCAAAAAGATCAAAAGATAAACTAGTACGAAAATCGCAGACCGGGAGAAAGCTCCCGATCATGCATGAACGCCTTGTATTACTTGCGGACGTGATCTTCACCGATGAATTCGATTTGATAACCATCCGGATCTTCAACGAAGGCAATAATCGTGCTTCCTGCATTCATCGGGCCGGCTTCGCGCAAAATCTTGCCGCCCATTTTTTTGACGTCGTCGGCCGCTTTATAGACATCCGGTACTTCAATGGCGATATGACCGTAAGCATTGCCCAGATCATATTTTTCTACCCCCCAGTTGTAAGTCAATTCCAGAACGGTGTTTTCGTCTTCATTGCCATAGCCGAGAAACGCCAATGTAAACTCACCCTGCGGATAATCTTTTTGGCGTAACAGTTTCATACCCAACACTTCGGTATAAAATTGAATCGATTTCTCCAAATTGCCAACACGCAACATAGTATGTAACAGTCTCATAATGCCTCCCGATAATCGTCTTTAAAGAATCTATTTTATCCAACGCCATGCAATCGCCAAAGCGACAGCAGCAATCATAACACTTAATCCGTAACTCAGGGTCGCTCCGCCCAATGCCCAGGTGTAACCGGCGGTCAACATTCCCAAAGCTCCACCCAGTCCATGACTGGAAGCGGCAAAAATCGCCTGACCGCGCCCGTGCTGCGAGCCGGTGAAATAAGTGTCGGTCAAATGAATTGCCGCAGCGTGGAACAAACCGAAGCTGGCGGCATGCAGGGTTTGCGCCAGCAGCATCAAAAATAAACTATCGGCAAAATAGCCGGTCAGAATCCAACGCAACACCGTCAAAGCGATACTGATCAAAATCAAAAAGCGCAACGGATAATGATGGAACAGACGCGCCATCCAGAAGAAAATGCCGATTTCCGCCAAGACGCCTAAAGCCCACAACCAGGCGATGGTAGTCTTTTCGTAACCCAGGGCATCCATCTGAATGGTATAGAAGGCGTAATAGACGCCGTGCGAAAGCTGAACCAGAAAACTCACCAGCAACAGCGCAATCACTTCGGGACGCTTTAAAGTCTCCTTGAATCCTTTTAAACTGCCTTCTTCAATCTGAACCCGACGGTCTTTAACCAGATAAGCACTCGCCCACACCACGAACAGCATACCGAACAGACTGACGGGCAAAGTCTGTATTCCGAGATGCTCGATCTGCCAACCCAGTAATAAAACCGCGGCAATAAAACCGATCGAGCCCCACAGGCGAATTTTGCCATACAGATGGCGATCGTCGCCCAGACAGCGGAAGGTATAAGATTCGAATTGCGGTAACGAAGCGTGCCAGAAAAAGCTGTAAATCAGGATGGTAAAAAACAGTCCCCAGTAATCTTCGAATAGAAAGAAACCAAGCGCACTGACGAGCGTTAAGGCTGTCGCAATCCGAACCCAGTGAATCGAACGTCCGCTGCGATCCGCCAGCCAGCCCCATACATTCGGTGCGATGACTTTGGTAAACATTAAGACAGCCAGCAGCTGACCGATCTGAATCGGCGAAAAACTCAAGGATTGCAGATAGAGTCCAAGATACGGCACGGTGGTGCCGAGGACACTGAAATAGAAAAAATAGTGGATCGACAGCCGGGTATAAGCGGACTGATAACTACACTCGTGCATTCCCGACTGACTCCCTATCTAAGACAAGTGCTCGGCTACGAACCGAGCGTTGCTTACCCGCGACTGGCCAAATCCATTATCGGCGCGACAACATCACCATTCTGCGCACGGTTGCGCATGAAATGATCCAATAACACAATCGCCATCTGCGCTTCGGCAATCGGCGTGGCGCGAATGCCGACGCAAGGGTCATGACGGCCTTTAGTGACCATTTCAATGTCTTCACCGGAAGCGTTGATCGAACGACCCGGAGTCATTATGCTGGAAGTCGGTTTTAACGCGATATGCGCGACGATCTCCTGGCCGGTGGAAATCCCGCCCAGAATACCGCCGGCATGGTTGGACTGAAAACCTTCAGAAGTCATTTCATCACGATGCTCGGTTCCCAACTGGCCGGCGACCGCAAAACCGTCGCCGATTTCAACGCCTTTTACCGCGTTAATGCTCATTAAAGCATGCGCTAGATCAGCATCCAGACGGTCGAAAATCGGCTCACCAAGGCCGACCGGAACGTTTTTGGCGATCACGGTAATTTTGGCACCAACGGAATTTTTCTGCTTCAACAGATCATCCATATACTCACGAATTTCCTCACATTTCTGCTCGTCCGGGCAGAAATAGATATTGTCGTTATCAAACGGCCAGGTAACGTTTTCTACCTTGATCGGCCCCAATTGCGATAGATAACCTTTGATCTCGAGACCCAGACGCTCTTTCAAGTATTTTTTGGCAATCGCGCCGGCAGCCACCCGCATAGCCGTTTCACGCGCAGAAGAACGCCCGCCGCCGCGATAGTCGCGAAAACCGTATTTTTGAGTGTAAGTATAGTCGGCATGCGCCGGACGGAAGGTTTCGGCAACCTTCGAGTAGTCCTTAGAGCGCTGATCTTTATTGTGAATGATCATGCCGATCGGCGTACCGGTGGTTTTGCCCTCGAAGACACCGGATAGAATCTGCACCTCATCGTCCTCGCGACGGGCGGTCGAGTGCTTGGATGTACCCGGCTTGCGGCGATCCAGCTCAAGCTGAATATCGGCTTCGCACAGCTCCAATCCCGGAGGACATCCGTCCACAATGCAACCGAGCGCTAAACCGTGACTCTCGCCAAAGGTCGTGACTCGAAAATTCTGTCCTAAAGTATTACCTGACATAATGCCTTCTCAAACTTGGTTATAATCGGCGTATTCTACTAAAAAAGCAGCTTCAATGGCCAATTTCCATGGCTGCGAACCATTAAAAGGAAGCCGATCATGTGCAAATTTCCGCCCCATGCGTTCATTCAACCCTACCGGGTGCAAGCGGAGGATCTCGACTTTCTCGGTCACGTCAACAACAAAGTGTATCTGCATTGGATGGAACAGGTCGCCTGGCAACACAGCCTGGCTGTCGGAATCGACCATGCACTACAGAAGAGATTAAACCGGATTATGGCTGTTTACGAGCACCACATGCATTATCTTGGCGGCTGTTATCTGGATGATGAGCTGTTGATTGTCACCTGGCTCGGCGAACAGATCGGTTGCTGCAAACGCGAACGCTTTTATCAGATCCTGCGCGCCCGTGACAAAAAGTTACTGTTCAAGGCCCGCAGCGTCTATGTCTGTATTGAACTGGACAGCCACCGACCGCGCCCTATTCCGCAGGAATTTACTCAACCCTATCTCGACAAGGTTTAATAGTACTCGTAAGGCAGAGATTGCGCTTCCCCTTGCAGCCAGCTGCGAATCGGCAAACGCGAATGCAACGCCTGAATCGGACGGGCATTTTCTCCGATTAAAACCTGTAAACGCGCGATCTGCTCAACCGATGCCTGAATCGGCTGCTTAAAGACCACCCAGTTAACGCCTTCGCTGCACGGAGGCGTCGTCATGGAACCATTATAACGGTAGTATTCGGTAATTCCCGGCAGCCATTCAAGCGGCTTGACCAACCCGGCCGGCAAGTTTTTCATCATCTGAAGGTCATTTTTTGCCGTCGCGCTTAATAGCGCATCAAGATTGGCATTGTAGACGCCGATATCCATAAAAACGGCCGCAGCCAGCAGTTCTCCGGAAGCGCTGCGATGCCAGAACTGCATCTCTGCCGGAAAAAATTGACCTTCCAGGCTATGTTCGCTCGGCGTATGCAGACTAATGGCTTGCAGCTGAAAGTTCTGCGAACCTAGACTCATTAAGGCTCCGGGTTCAAGCGAGAGTGTTAGACTTCGGGAGTCCTTGTCGAGCCTCATCGGCACTGGCGGATAGTGAACATTCAAGGACGGCAAATTTTGACTGCCGATTGCCAGCTCGGAGTTTAAATCAATCGGAGATTGGTTTTTACCTTGCGAACAAAGACGGAAATCCTCACTGAGTTTACCCCAGTTTTGCGGGGCGGCAGAACCGCTATATGACCAGCGATCCTCAGCAGACGGAATCGGCTTTACGCTTTTAACGACTCGCGGTGTAGAAACTTTTTTCGCCTGATTCGACGGTTTTAATTGCTTGACCTCGACCGGCGGAACTTTTGATTTTGCACTATCAGCATTATCGACCGGCGGCATATCACCACCTTCATGCTGCTTCAAACGTTCTATTTCGGATTTTAAGTCAACCAGCGGTTCGTCGATATCTCCGGCGAACACCGATTGCGGCGATAATAAAACCACTGTTAAGAAAACAAAAACAGACAAGCTTCGAAACGACATAGCAGATTCCATACAATCCGTAGATTTTTAATTACGAATTTACAAGCAAAACATCTGCCAATTTATTTTGCCAACTTTCAGACACTCACGATTCAGTCAATGTCGGAAGCCGGAG
The DNA here is from genome assembly GCF_013391765.2 of Thiomicrorhabdus heinhorstiae. GTDB lineage: Bacteria > Pseudomonadota > Gammaproteobacteria > Thiomicrospirales > Thiomicrospiraceae > Thiomicrorhabdus > Thiomicrorhabdus heinhorstiae. The sequence goes on from NZ_JACBGI020000003.1 coordinate 70,443, forward strand.
CCAACCTCTCATCCAGCAGACTCTGGAAGAGCTCCAATTCGGATTTGTGAATGGCAAACACGCCTTCTCCGCCATGCTCGAAATCAAACCACGAGAAAGGCAGCTCCGGGTATTCCTGCTCAAGATAGAATTGCGAAACCCCGACTTCAACAATCAAAACACCGTCTTCCTTGAGGTATTTCGGCGCTTCGGCAAGAATGCGGCGCACCAGATCCAGACCGTCGCTACCCGCTTCCAGCCCAAGTTTTGGTTCTTGCTGGAATTCCGCCGGCAAGGCCTGCATTTCGATCTCATCGACATACGGAGGGTTGGAAACGATCAAATCATATTGCTTACCTTCAAGCGCGCTGAACAGATCCGATTGGATCGGATGCGCGAATTCCTGCAAACCGTACAGTTCGACATTTTGTTGCGCGATCTGCAAAGCCTCTTCGGAAATATCCACCAGATCGACTTCGGCATTCGGAAACGCCTGTAAGGAAGCGATACCGATACAACCGCTGCCGGTGCACAAATCCAATACGTCGGTCACATCTTCATGACGCACCCAAGGCTCATACTTTTGTGCAATCAGCTCGGCAATCGGCGATCTTGGCACCAGCGTCGCTTCGCTGACGATGAATCTCAAACCGGCAAACCATGCTTCTCCGGTCAAGTAAGCTGCCGGCTTACGCGTCTCGATACGGCGTCTGAACAGTTCGCTGACCTGTTGTTTTTCATAAGCGGTTAAACGCGACTGCCAGTACTGATCCGGAACATCCCACGGTAGCTGCAATGCAAAAAATACCAGTACTTTCGCTTCATCAAAGGCATTATCCGTGCCGTGACCGAAATAGAGAGATTCACGTTTGAAAAGCGTTCCGCCCCAACGAACGAAGTCGGTGACGGTTTCCAAACCGTCATACTGGTAATTGATATTGGTCATATTCAGATGATTCCTGTTGGCAAAGAGCTTAACAATATTGACTAAGCCTGCGGCTTTTTAGCGTGTTTCGGACGGAAAGCCTTAATGAAGCTATCGTCGGTTTCCAGATACGGGCCTTCAATCAGGTCGACACAGTAAGGCACCGCTGGAAAAACGGCTTCCAGACATTCGCCGATCGCCGAAGGTTTACCCGGTAAATTAATAATCAGACACGAACCGCGAGTACCGGCAATTTGCCTCGACAGAATCGCCGTCGGCACATATTGTAAAGAAACCGCACGCATCTGCTCGGCAAAACCGTCAAGAATCTTGTCGCACACCTTTTCGGTCGCTTCGGGAGTCACATCCCGCTTGGCCGGTCCGGTGCCGCCGGTTGTCAGAATCAGACAGCATTCTTCCTGATCAACCAGCTCAATCAAGGTGCTTTCAATCAAGTCTTGTTCGTCGGCAATCAAACGTGCCACCGGCTGCCAGTCGTTGGTTAATGCATTGGAAATCCACTCCTGCATAGCCGGACCGCCCAAATCTTCATAATCGCCGCGGCTGGCTCGATCGGATACGGTAACAAAACCGATTTTTATTTGCTTTTTATCCATCTATAACCCTTGAATCCCTGTTTTCGAGTCCACATATAATACCGTATTCTCGAAAGCCGAAACGCTAAAACTAAAGAATCGCCGAATCCGACAGACAACCTTATGAAGGATTTCCAAATTCGATTAACCTACCGTTTCGCCAGCTTCGACTCGCAATTATTACGGGCTAAAACATGACAGATAAACTCGATTTCAACGACTCTCAAACCTTCTCGGAAAAAGAAGAAAACGGCCGTCACAGCAAAATGGATGAATCGCTCTCGTCAGACGAAGCCGCGCTTCGCGAAGAAGAGATCATCGAGGCGATCGAACTGGACGAAGAACAGCTGGCAGAACTTGAACAGTTCTCGCAGGCCGTACTCGAAGGTGAACACATCGGTTCGGAAGAATCGGAAACCGCCGGTGCTCTGGCGAAACCCGAACTCACTTTGCCGCGGGAAGTTTTTCTATTGCCGGTCAAAGAACGCCCTTTCTTCCCGGGGCAACAACTGCCGATTCTGCTTAACCGTTCCAGCTGGAATACCACCTTTGCCGCAATTCAGGCCAAACAGTGTAAATATATTGGCCTGATCTACGTCAACACCGACGAGCACGACAAAGCCAAACCGGAAGACTTCAGCCGTGTCGGGACGCTGGTAAAAATCAGCGAACCGAGAGTAAAAGACGAATATATTCAGCTGATTGCCGAAGGGGTCAAGCGTTTCGAAATCGAACAATGGATCTCTCCGCAAGCTCCTTACCGTGCGCGCATCAACTATCCGGCCGATATATTTAAAGGTTCGGAAAAGGTAATCAAGGCCTACGGCTTAGCGATTATGAACGCCTTCAGAGAGCTGTTGCCGCTTAATCCACTGTACAGCGAGGAACTGCGTTTCTTCCTGAACCGCTACAGCGCCAGCGAGCCCTCGCATCTGGCAGACTTCGCCGCTGGTCTCACCACGGCCGACAGCGCCAAACTTCAGGACATTCTGGAAACCTTCGATCTGGCGCAACGCATGGAAAAAGTGCTGGCGCTTTTCAAGCATGAAATCGAAGTGACCAAACTGCAATTCAATATCCGCGAGCGAGTCGAGGAAAACCTGACTGAACACCAGCGTGAATTCTTCCTGCGCCAGCAACTGTATGAGATCCAGAAAGAACTAGGCATCACTAAAGATGACCAGTCGCTGGATCGGGACCGTTTTGAAGAACGTATCGAGATGCTTGCGTTGAGTGAAGAAGCGCATAAAAAAGCCGATGAAGAGCTGCAAAAACTCAGCAGCCTGGACCCGCAATCGCCGGAATACAATGTAGCCCGCAACTGGCTGGAATGGCTGACTCAACTGCCATGGGGACAACACAGCGAGGATAACCTTGATCTGAATCGTGCCCGCGGCATTCTTGATAAAGGACATGACGGTCTCGACGACGTGAAAAACCGCATTCTGGAGTTTTTGGCGGTCGGCGCACTCAAAGGTGAAGTTTCCGGTTCGATTATCTGTCTGGTCGGCCCTCCGGGTGTGGGGAAAACCTCGATCGGGCGCTCGATTGCCGACGCGCTGGACCGTAAATTTTATCGATTCTCAGTCGGCGGGATGCGTGACGAAGCAGAGATTAAAGGTCATAGACGTACCTATATCGGTGCCATGCCGGGTAAATTCATTCAGGCTCTGAAAGATTGCGAAACTTCCAACCCGGTGATTATGCTGGATGAAATCGACAAGATCGGGGCGTCTTATCAGGGTGACCCGGCTTCCGCCTTGCTAGAAGTGCTTGATCCGGAACAGAACAGCGAATTCATGGATCACTTTATGGATGTGCGCTTTGATCTTTCCAAAGCGCTGTTTATCTGTACCGCGAACACGCTGGACAGCATTCCAGGTCCGTTGCTTGACCGTATGGAAGTGATCCGCCTGTCCGGCTATATCACCGAAGAGAAAGTGCAGATTGCCAAACACCACTTATGGCCTTCGCTCTTGCAGGAAGCGGGTCTCGACAAGCACAAGGTGCAGATCACTACTCCGGCGATTCGACATGTCATCGAAGGCTATGCGCGAGAGGCCGGTGTGCGCAACCTGAAAAAACAGCTGGCAAAACTGGTCAGAAAACTGGCATTGCGTTTTGTAACCGAAGGCGAAGATCAGACGCGTATTCACGTCAACGAACTGGAAGAGATGCTGGGACAACCGCGTTTTACCGCAGAGAAAATGAACCAACAGATCGGTACCGTAACCGGCCTGGCATGGACCTCACTGGGCGGCGCAACCTTGAATATCGAAGCCGGACGGATTCACACTTTGAATCGAGGCTTTAAGCTTTCCGGGCAACTCGGCGAAGTCATGCAGGAGTCGGCCGGTATCGCTTACAGCTTTATCAGCTCGAGCCTGCAAAAATACAAAGCCGATCCGGAGTTCTTCGATAAAGCCTTTGTCCACTTGCACGTTCCGGACGGTGCGACGCCGAAAGACGGCCCGAGTGCCGGCATTACCATGGCAACGGCGCTTTTGTCGCTGGCCCGCAACGAAGCCATTAAAGCCCCGTTGGCCATGACCGGCGAACTGAGCTTGACCGGTCTGGTATTACCGGTCGGAGGTATTCGAGAGAAAGTCATCGCTGCCAAACGAATCGGCATTCGCGAACTGATCCTGCCTGAAGACAATCGCAAGGACTATCAGGAATTGCCGGACTATTTAAAAAGCGATCTTGATGTTCATTTTGCCAAACATTTCGACGATGTTGCCCGACTCACTTTCAACATCCGCTCCAAATCACTGGCTTTGAAAACCTATTTGGCAAATAAGGCTGCTGAGGAAGAACGCGAAGCGACTCTCGGTGATACACACCATTAAGCGGTTCTCTCCATCAACCTTAGACATACAACCTGGAAAGCACAAAGGCCTCTATTCGAGGCCTTTTTAATGCATTTTTTCATGCGCAAGAACAAATACCCAAGCGGATAAAACCCTACTCTACCTGCGCCTTGGCTTCGATCATGTCCTGCATGTAGTAACGCTTCTTACCACACTGACTATTAAATTCGGCGGTTTTGGCATTTTGACTTTCCAATAACCCCTGGAAACGCTGCCGAGCCTGCTGGTATTCCTTGAAATCCGCCTGATAATCATGAACCATCTGGTTATAGGACTTTACTTTCTGGTTGTAATCAGCCACTTCGGCATTCATATAACTTGGTGGTTTTGATGTCGCGTTCAGCTCTTGCTTGCTCTCGTTCAGCAAATGTTCCTTTTGCTTGATCCTTTGCGTTAATTCTTCCAGAAATGCCTTCTCTTTCAAAATCGAGGCACCGTCGTTTTTGACATCTTTTTGTAACTGCAGACAGTGCTTTAATTCTTCGAATGTAAACACATCCGCACTGTTGATCTTTTGACCCTGTGATTCATCGATCGCACCACTCCCAAGTCCGCCATCGGCAAAAGCCGCCAATGTACTTGCAAGACATATAGCACCAATTAATAACGCCGCCTTTTTCATGTTTCCCCCTTGTGTCATATTTTTCCAGTCATACCGATGTACAACGTTCGATGTTTTATTTGATGTTTTTCATTTCATTATGCACAGAATAAGGCAAATCGAAACTAACAAATTCTACTCCTCATCGACTTTCATCCCTGCAATCGGCAACCGCCGGATTTCGATTTCAAGTTTGTTTAAAGGTTAAAAAAACCAAATTAAGAAGAATTATTCTCATTTTCACTTATTGTATCGCAAATGAGAACGCTTATAATTTAGCTTATTCTTATTTAAGGCATTAAAAATGAGCTTCAAAAACAAAGGATTGCTGACAAGCTTTTTTATTTGCATGTCGTTAGCGCATCAAACCTCGGCAAAGACAGATTCATCCGATCTTGTCGAAGCTTACATGCAGCCTATTAATCACTGGCCGAAAGCCCTGCAATCCGACGACTTAAAACCATTGGAGCTTACGTCAATCCAGCAACTAAAGGCTTCTGTATCGAGCGAAGCCAACGCACAAAAAATCGCACTGGGCAAGCAATTGTTTTTTGACCCTCGTCTTTCGCAATCCAATCAAATCGCCTGTGCATCCTGTCATGACCCTCAGCAAGGCTGGGCCGACGGCAAGCGTCGGGCATTCGGCCACGACCGCCAACAAGGTAAACGCAACAGCATGAGCTTAATGAACGCTGCATTTTCCGAACGTTTCTTCTGGGATGGTCGCGCGATCAGCCTTGAACAGCAGGCACTCATGCCGATTCAGGATCCGGTGGAGATGCATGCCAAACTTGACGAAACGCTAGGCAAACTCAATCAAATTACCGGTTATCGACAAACCTTTGCTGACATCTATGCCAACAAGCAGGCCGATTATCAGATCTCTTCCGAGCATCTCGGCGACGCACTAGCCAGCTTTGAGCGTACCTTGGTTTCAAAACCTTCCCGCTTCGACCGTTTTGTAGAAGGCGATTACCAACAGCTGAACCAACAGGAAATTCACGGCTTACATCTCTTCAGAACCAAAGCTCGCTGTATCCAATGCCATCAAGGTGCACTCTTCTCGGATAACCGTTTCCACAACACCGGTTTAAGTTACTTCGGACGAAAATACCAGGATCTGGGACTTTATGACACGACGGGAAAAGAAGCTGATAAGGGCAAATTCAAAACCCCAAGTCTGCGAGAGCTTAAACACACCGGCCCTTATATGCATAACGGCCTGTTCCCGACCCTATCGGGGGTTCTGAGAATGTACAACGGGGGCATCACTTACGGCAAAAAACTCAAGCCGGGTGAGCCTGCCCTTTCGCCATTGATCCAACCACTGCATTTAACCGAAAAAGAGCTGCAGGATTTGGAAGCGTTTTTACTGACGCTTTCATCCAAAACCAGCCGCTATGTCGCACCACCGGACTTACCGAATTAATTCATTTTTAAAAATTGTGAAAGGACTGCACTATGAAAACCGATTTGAAAATCGATCTAAAAGCCAAATTGAAACCTTTAGCCTATAGCCTGCTGCTTGCTGGTGCCGGGATCGGTTTAAGCGCCTGTGGTGGCGGTGGAGGATCATCGTCTGGCAGCTCAGGTACACCAAGTGATTCGACGGATACTCAAACGAATACCATCAACGGTTTTGTTATGGACCCCGCAGTAGAAAGTGCGGTCGTCAAAATCTGCCAGCTTAATATGCCAAGCGAATGTTTGAGCGAAAAAACCGTGACGAATGCACTCGGTGCTTTCAGCTTCACACTATCCGAGGAGATTGATCTATCACAATACGCGATCTACAGCACAGGCGGCAGCGACGCCTCAACCGGTGAAGATTTGACCGGCGTACAGTTTTCCGCTCCGGCACAACTGACAAACGACAGCAATGGTGCCGTCTATGTCACACCTCTAAGCACGCTGGTCACAAATAAAGTCAATAACGGGATCGATCTTGCCAACGCGGTTTCTCAAATTGCGACCGAATTAGGTTTAAGTGAAAGTGATTTAACGCAAGCTACCGACAGTAACGCAGATCTATTAAAAAAATCGGTTCTGCTGACTCTGATCGGGAAACAGCTTGATGACGGCTTGGAAGAACTTACCTTAAATGAAAACGACGATCTGACCGGTATCGTTACCGTTATCGAAAACAGCGGCCTTTCCAGCGAAGAGCAAGCCAAGTTACTGTCATTATATGAAGCCCTAAACGCAGCAAGCTCCCTTCAGAGCGCCATCAATGTCTTCGTAGTCAAAAACACACTGCTCACAACCGACTTGTTCGAGAATCAGGATTTGAGCGATGAAACCGTCGCGGATAATGCCGGCAAAATCACCGATGCCGTGCTGGGCTACTTATCAGGACAAAACGTCACGGAAGTCAACCGTTCACAAGTCACTCTGCTACTGGCGCTGATGGGCGACCTTGATGTGGCAGATGCAGAGCTTGAACTGCCTGATCTCAATGATGAACTGACGAATATCCAACTTGCCGAAGTCGAAGATGAAAACCTGCTAAACGCACGTACTCCTCTTGGTGAAGCACTGGATGGCACCAGCGATGCCAAACGCGAATACTATTATCGATCCACCGCCTCTCACCTGGCCCAATCCAGCTCGATCATTGGTGGTGTAACCGATGTCGACACCATGGAATCGGTTTATACCAATCTAGCACAGGGCTATCTGACTAACGACAATCCGGAATTAGCTTTGAAATTTGCTAACCGGAAGGTATTTAAGCCTGAATCGGAGTACAAAGTCCTGCTTAAAATCGCCAAATATTATATCGACAAGGATCTAGATGCCGAAACAGCCGAAGCAATGCTGGATAAAAGTGTAACTTTGCACCAAAGCTATATGCAGGCAAAAGGTTACGAATCGGTTAAATCGTCAGATATACAAGATTTAAGAAGTATTTTTCAAGCCTACTCTAATTTAGGTTTGGCTACGAAGGCTTCATCCATTACCGAATACATGAATGAAATGATTCAAGGTTTCGGCACAAATTCCAATCCTTATGCACAATACGTTACAGGTTTACTGTCTGCGGCGGGAATTTACGTCGATAACAACGAAACCGAACAAGCACGCAATACCTTGAAAGATGCCTACGATATCGTTTTGGTCATGCCGGCCAACCAGCAAAGCAAATACCCTGATACCTCATCGAAGTGGTATTACATGGTCAAAATTTTCAATATGATCGGCATAGCCCAATCTTACTACTGGGATTTAGGAACCGAGAGCGATAAAGCGAAAGCACTGGAAATTATTGACAAAATACTCGAAATTCGTGCCGACGACGGCATCGCTGACAATACCGGAAGCAATGATACAGCCTATAAAACCGATGCATACATGGATGATGTTATAGCAATGCTTGCAGATTCCGGACTTTCACAAGAAGATGCACAATCCATCATTGATGATATGCCTCGTAAAGACACCTACGCTGCAAGAGTATGGACCAGCTATGCACTGAATACTCCTGGTATGACAACGGAAGACATTATTGCCCTTATTACAGAAAAGCTTATGCCGGGCAGTAAAACCACCGAGTACCGGGATGCTTTCAAGTACCTCACCTATAACGGTATCTCCAGAACGACGCCTTTCCTCGCCATGTCCCTCATTAATTCGGGAGAATTAACCGAAGCCAAGAAAGCGATTGATGCTGCCAAAGCGATTTTGGAAGAAGCTATCTCCAATCAAGTAGAAAGCAGCGATACTTATCGTTCTAAATACTATGTTCAATGGGGTTACGCCAAGTTGGCAGACCTTTACCATTTAGTTAATGAACCGAATTTGTCTGAACAGATGATGGATAACGCCATAGCCATAGCGATCAATAGTGAAGATGCTCCGGAGAACAGCGGCATAACCAATCTTGCAGATCGGGCTTACGCACAAATTTACATCACCGATTATTACCTAAGCATGGGCATGCTGGATGCAGCTCTGCAATATGCCGACTACACACGAACAACTGCCAACAACATTACCGAACCAGGCGATAGACGTTCTCGATTAGCGACTTTGGCAGCTATTATGAACGATGAAGGCGATGCAACCATGCAAGCGGTTACGCCAATTTTGGATGATATCTACGAGATCGTTTCCGGCAGCGAAATGATCGATACCGATTCTGAACAAGAGGATTACGTCGCCAAGGCCGCTGCCATTTTTGGATCAAAGCCGGCTTCCTCTTCCCTAGCTTACAGTGATGGCTTATTAGGGGCTTATAAGTTGAACAATAATCCGGACGGCGTTATCAAATCGGTTGAAGCTCTCATCGAAATCAGCGATAAGATCGCAGACAAATCGGATAAATTCATTGCCGCTCGCGGGGCAGTCTGGGGTTACGGAACGATTGGATATACCGATCAAGCGGTTCAAGTGGCCAAAAGCCGAATCCAACAAGCTGACAGTAACAGTGAAGAAGAAACAGAAGAAAACAAATCGGACTATCTGCTTTCTTTGAAAATTTTGTCTTACGCTTTATTCCAGCTGGATGCCTTCCCGACCTGTAGTGTCGCCACGGTCGACTACGATCTTGACGGTAAACCTGACTTCTATGATCTCGGTGCCACGCAGGAACAAATTGATGCCTGTGGCCTGACACTCGACGATGATGTTGATAACGACGGCATATTGGATATTAATGACTTAACACCGTTTTATAGTGATAACACCTGAAACATTTCACCAAACATCCTCTTAGTGAATTTACAGAGACAGGCTTTAACGCCTGTCTTTATGCGTATATGGAGTAGGAAATGTTTTTGCGCATCAAACCAATTTCTGTTCTTTTGATGATTCCCTGTTTGTTCTCAGTGACAGCAAAAGCAGAAGTAACTCTGACCCCCATTATTGTTAAGGGCGAAGAAGAAACAGCCGAATTAAAGCCTCTGGAAAGCGAGGCAGGAACCACTGTGCTCGATCAAAAAGTTTTAAAAGACCTGCCTAAAGGTAATGGCAATATGAACGAGGCACTTCGAATTCTTCCTGAAATTGAACTGACCGACACTTCAACCCAATCGAACCAGGCCGGTGAAATCAAACCGGGCAAAGTATCCATTCTTGGAGGTGCTTACTACCAGAATAACTTTATTGTCGATGGTTCTCCGAACAATTCTTTACTGGATCCCGGTTCCAGTACTTCAAATGAAGGACAGTTGGAAGGCCATGCCCAGGAAATGTTTCTTAATCTAAACCTGATTGACAGCATAGAGGTTCATAGTAGTAACGTTCCGGCCAGATATGGACAGTTCACCGGCGGTGTAGTCGAAGCCAAAACAAAGCATGCCGAATTCGAATGGAAAGCGCGGTTTGCAACCCGTTATACCTCGGACAAATTCACGCAATTTCATGTTGCTGATGAATTGGATTTCGAACTGTCGCGTAGCGCAGCGGACGATCAACCGAAGTTTGAAAAGCTGAGTTATAACCTCTTCTTGAATGTTCCGATCGATGACAACAACGCTTTTTATATCAATTACGACAAAATTTCATCGGATATTCCAATTCTGCATCTTGATCGAACGGAACATGAGAGCCGTGAGCTAGAAAATTTCATGACCAAATGGACGCATTACTTCAATGATGACCATCTGATGGATGTATCTTTCAGTAGCTCTCCCTACACCGAAACCCGTTTTCTTGAAAATGTCGAAGACAGCCAATATACCGAAACCGGTGGTGGCAACAAACTCAATATCGAGCTGGAAGACCATTTTGAACAAGGCACACTACAAACGGTTCTGTCCTATAGTGACAGTGTCACTAGCCGCAACGCACCTCAAAACTACTACTACTGGGCTCAGACAGATACTTTCCCGTGGGGTCGGGTTTATGATGGCCTATACTCACGCCAGGGCGGACATGGGGACTTGGAGAGCAAGCAAAGTCGCAACTACTGGAAAAGTAACTTTGAGTTTAAAGAACAAACATTCGGTCAAGTAAAGCACGCCTTTAATCTCAGTGGCGAACTCAATCGAGTTTCAGCCTACAAAACCCGAGATCAAGATGCCAATAAATACAAAGTGGGAGTTACTAGCGATAAACTGCCCGAATCCGGCATATCCAACCTGATTTGCAATGGGGCCGATGCCTGCATAGAAGGTGAACAATACGCCGTCAGCAAGGTCGTCTATCTTGCCGGAACACGCCATGCTGAAATTCTGAACACTGGTTTCTCACTAGAAGACGCTATGCAATACCAGCGCTTAATGCTACGGCTGGGCGCACGCTACGACTACAACGATTTCATGCAGAACCACGACATCGCCTACCGGAGCTTCGGAAAGCTTGATCTTTTAGGGAATAAAAATCTCTTTTTAACCGCCGGATTAAACCGCTATTACGCCAATACTTTCCTGTCTCATAAGTTACGTCAGGCAGGGAAAAGTTACCAGGAATATACTCGCGGTCTCGTTGGAGGCTATGACGAATATGGACAAAAAATAGTTACCCCCAGCGACTGGTCATTAGGGAGCAACTACAATACCGACATTACCGAGTATTCACGCCTGAAAACGCCATACAGCGATGAACGCAGTATCGGTATCGAAGCCGGATTATGGGGCGGTGTTTTCTCCATGGAACGGATTCTTCGCGACGGCTATGATCAATTCACAACCGAAACCAGTGCAGTAGAGGATGATGGCCATACTTACACCACCCTGACTAATAACGGCTGGAGTACCTTTGAATCGATTAAGATTCAATGGCGAAAACAGTGGCTTAACCACACTTTTAGTATTAGCTATTTTAATGGTGAAGGCTCGAAGAATTATCTGGATAACTATGACGACGAAGCCGACGACGAAGACAATTCTGTTATCTATTACAAAGGCCAACTTTATCAATTATCGGACTTTGGACGTATCAAGCAGGAAAAGCCCCCTACAGTAAAACTGTTTTACGGCTATCAGCCATCAAAAGGATTGAATCTAGGTGTCTACGCAACCTATACCGGCGGTTATCAAAGTTTCGAATCCAACGCTTACGCCATCGACTATATTCAGGACTCAGATAGTGTCAATGCTACGCGAGAAATCGCCATCTATGACTACGTCAAATACGAGCCGTTTTTTCAACTCGACCTGTCGGTCAGCTATCGAAAAAAATGGCTGGAGCAATACTACACCTTCACTGTTGACATCAAAAATGCTCTGGATGAAGTTCGCCGAGTAAAAAACGGCACCAATGATTACACCCTGGGTCGGCAATTTTGGCTCGGTGTCAGTTATGACTTCTAATTTTCCATATGAAAAATACCGGATAGTGCCTATGGCGAACAGGTCACGCATCATTGAAATACTAAATAATTCAAATTCAAAACTTAGGAAACAACACATGCTTCGAATCATGCTTTTCTGTAGCCTTCTTTTTGCCCAGAATGTCTGGGCAACCGTTGAAAACAGTGCAGTTAAAATTTTTGTCACCAAGAGTCAGCCGGATTATCAACTCCCGTGGCAAACAAAAAAAATCAGTCGTTCTTCCGGTTCCGGCGTCTACGTACGGGTTCATGACCAAAACTACATTCTGACTTCGGCTCACGTAATCAGCCACGCCACCTTTATTGAAGTAAGAAAAAGCAACAATACGCGAAAATATCCGGCCGACGTCAAATGGGTTTCCAATGAAACCGACCTGGCCCTGCTCGCTTTGCAGGATTCGACTTTCTTTACAGACATCGATCCCCTCTCTTTGGGCACGCTTCCTAAGATGGGCGATCAGGTCACCGCTCTGGGCTATCCAATGGGTGGCGACGAACTTTCCACGACGCAAGGCGTTGTCTCACGCCTTGAACACCGCCACTACAGTTTTTCAAAAAAATCGTTCTTAACCATTCAGATTGATACTCCGATCAATCCCGGCAACAGCGGCGGGCCGATTATCAATCAGCATAACCAAATCGTCGGGCTGGCAATGCAAACCATCACCAAAGCCAACAACATCAGTTACCTGGTTCCATCCCGAGTTATTCGTCATTTCTTCGACGATATTGCCGATGGAGAATATCAGGGCATGCCGAACGAAAATTTCGTATTTTCTCTGCCGGAAAATGCCGAACTGCGCGCTTATTTTCAACTGCCTGAAAAGCAATCCGGCGTATTGATTGAAAAAGTGGCTGTGGATACCATTCCTTTGCAAGAAAACGATCTGCTGACTCATATAAACGGTAAAAAAATTGAGAACGACGGCACGGTCTTTCTGCCGGAAGGAAAGCTCTCTTTTAAAGAATTGATTCATCAAAAACAGATTGGCGAAACGCTTTTGGCCAAAGTCCTTCGCGACGGCAAAGAACTGGAAGTCAGCTGGAAACTGAGCGCAGAAGAGACCAACCTGCCGACCTATTTTTCCGATAAGCCGCAATATCATCTTTTCGGTGGCCTGATCCTGGTTCCTTTAAGCCAGAACATTCTCGCCTCTCTGGTTCAGAGCGGCTCTCGCGGTGCCATTATGACCGCAGCATCCTTAGAAGAATATGCCACGCTACATCCGGAAAAAAAGGAAATTGTCGTACTGCAAAGAATTCTGCCCAACAACCAAAATGCCGGTTATCGCGCATCTTACTCGATTATCGAAAGTTTCAACGATCAGCCCGTAGCCGACCTCCAAAGTCTGATTAAAACGCTTGAAAAAAACGATAGCAAATGGGTCAAATTCAAGACCCATGACGATCAAACTTTTATACTCAATAAACGACTTGCCCAAGAGGGAGACAAAACCATTCGCTCCCAATACGGCATCTAATAAATCTCATACAACCGGATGCTTAAACCTTCCGGTTGTCACCTCTTTCGAGCAACAATCCCCTCAACAATTCTCGTTATCGCAGCACTTTTCGCAGTGAAGCCCGGTAATTTCAGCCCTGCCTATATTTATTTTTTATGATCTTAAATATTAGATTTCTATGATATTAACCTTGATTATAGGGATAGAAAAATAAATAATAAACATTCTCATTATTATTACTTGTTGTAAATAGGCAATTACCAAAATGAAAACAACATTACGACAACCTCACATTACGGCCGCTATTGCAGGAGTTCTGACAACTCTGCCAACAATGCTTTATGCGCAGACTTTTGAACTCGAATCGATTCAGGTCACTACCGCAACCCAAACGGAAAAAGAGCTTAAAGATGTTCCTGCATCGGTCGAAGTGATCGACGAACATCAGATTCAGAAAATGGCCGCCGTGACTCTACAGGACGCTTTGCAGTACAGCGGCGTCTTTTTTAACCCCGCTCCTGGTCGTTACAGCAATACTAACGGTCAATTTTCGATTCGCGGCGTCTCTTCAAAAGGCACACTCCTGCTTCTGAACGGACGCAGAATCGCATCCGAATTCACCAAATCCTACGATGCCATGAGAATTCCGGCATCTGCAATCGAACGTATCGAAATCATTAAAGGTCCAATGGGTGGACTCTACGGTTCCGATGCACTGGGCGGAGTGATTAATATCATCACCAAAAAACCGCTCGAGCAGATTGAGACGACTTTGACCCTGAGCCACGGCGCTAATGGCGACGGCGACGGAGAGCGCAGCCTGTTTGAAGCCGATATACGCGGAACCAAAGGCAGAACGGGATTCAGTGCCTGGATCAGCGCCCTGAAGACCGGCGAATATTCGGAAAATGAAACGGCGCAAATCCGAGTACCCAAAGGCAGTGTCGCCAATACCAAATCGAAACCGAGCCAGTCGGATCTACGAATCGACCCGAATACTTTAAAAGCCTGCGGTAACGGCAGCAGCTGCGCGAGCAACTTCAGCGTCCCTGTCGGCAATCTGATCCAAGACCAATACGATCAATCGGTTTATTATCGTGATCCAAGCGAAGTGATTAACCTGGGTGTCGATCTGACCCATAAACTGAATAACGAGCTGGACCTGAATCTGAATTTAGGTTTTATGCACGAAATCCGAGACACTCAGGGAATTTCGCAAGCCTATGCATCCAACTACACCAGTGCCCAGAGTGGCGATTCCCTAACGTTTTTCAATATCCCTTACGCGGAACACCTCGATAACCGCCGCTACGAATTAGGTGTCGGCGCCAACTGGCACCCTAATCCGCAGCTGGAAATCGATTGGAAATCCAGCCTCTCCCGGTATGAGAAAAAAGATCAGATTACCAGCCTGCTGTGGGAAGAGTTAGGTTATGCCGCCGAAGAGGAATCGGCCAGTTTAAGCGGCGACGGAACGGTCAATCAATATCAACACTCATTGAAATCGTCATGGCTAGTGCGTCCCGATAGTCGTCTGGTGACCGGGGCGGAATATATTGAAGACAGTCGCGAAGCCGCTTTCTTCGACGCCAGCGGCAAGATGACAACCAAAACGCAGGACAGTTCGGCGGTTTATGCCCAGCATGAATGGCAAATCGATCCGGAATTAAACCTGGTCTACGGCTTGCGTTATGACGACACTTCGGCTGCCGGAGATGCCACCAGCGGACATATCGGCGGTGTTTATCATTTCTCGCCTTTATTCAATCTTAGAATGCGCTATGCGCAAGGATTCAGGGCACCCGACAGCCAGGAAAACTATATCAACCGCTATAACCCGCAAGGCAAGCGTTTCGTCGGAGCCCAGGTTGTCGATGCTTCGATCAATAAAAGCGCCTTTGATCTCGAAGCTGAACGCAGCGAAAACTATGAAATCGGTTTAAACGGCCAAAGCAGAAAACTACACTATGATGCCGCGCTGTTTTATACCGAAATCGACGACAGTATCGTTCGTTACCAAACCTCGGATTACATCAGTTTCCGCAATGCCAGCCAGGTGACCTTGAAAGGTCTGGATCTGAACGCCCAGTATCAAATGACACCGAAACTGAACTGGAATTGGAATATGAGTCTCTTAGACAGCTATAACCGGGATACCGGACAAAAGCTGGAATACACGCCTGATTTCCGCACTTCCGTTGCAGTGAACTATCAAGCGACTCCTCGACTGAGCACCAGTGTTGCAGCTCAATACGTCAGTGAACAAAACTACAGCATTACCGAAAACGGTCAAACCGTAACTTATGAAGCAAACGGTTATACGCCGGTCAACATCAAATTCAATTACGCACTGGACCGAGCCGACATTTTCGTCGGCATAGACAACCTGTTTGAAACCGAAATCGATAACGCACTGGGCAGCGATATAGGCCGTTATTACTACGCCGGTGTTCGCTGGTTTATCCAGTAATCGTCAGCCGTACTTAAGCAATCCATAACATACACAGGAACAATAAAATGAAACTTAAAATTTTTCTGATTTCACTCATCTGCCTTCTTCCGTTCACCACTCAAGCCGACGGCCACAAACATCACCTCGGCTTGGCAAACTACGCTCTGCTGCTGGGCAAAAGTCTGCCGCATCTGATGAAACCGGTTATGCAAAATCAGCAACAACTGAATTTGACTCCACAACAGAAGCAACAACTTAAACAGCTGCGCGAACAGATGGCACCGAAGATTCACAGCGGACTGGAAAAAGCCAAAAAACTTGAACAACAGATTTCCACCGCCATTCTGCTCGAACACAAAAATGTACCGGCATTGAATCCGCAACTGGAAGAACTGCAAACGCAAAAATGGCAAAACACCCAAAACCTGATCAAAGCCGTCGGTCAAATTCAAACTATTTTGAATACACAGCAATACGCCCAGCTTATGCAGATACTGAACAATAAAACGGCAGAAAAGTAATCTTGGAAAACGGCGTGCTAAATACGGGTGGAGAATAAAACAGCTTCGCCCTTTTTAGCAAGGACTAGAATGATTGGTCGGAGTGACAGGATTTGAACCTGCGACCACCACACCCCCAGTGTGGTGCGCTACCAAACTGCGCTACACCCCGATCGAAATAGAGAAGAGAATTATAGGCGCTTTCGGCAACAAATCAACCGAACAGAAACGATTCAGGCTATTTTTACGGAAGTATAAAAGGGATATCCCAGAATCAGTAGCGTTTTTGGATATGGTCTCGGAAGGCTTGAATTTCACTTTTGAGCTGCTGCATCATCGCTAAACAGCTATCTTTTTGAAGATCGCCGGATGCCAGTTGGGCACTGACATCCTGCTTGGCAAGCTTGGCTTTTGCGCCTGGAATGGTAAAGCCCTGCTCATGCAAAAGACTTTTGATTTCCAAAACCAGACGTACATCTTTTTGTTGATAATAACGGCGTCCGCGTCGCTTGCCTGGCTCCAACTGGGGAAAAACTTGTTCCCAGTAACGCAGAACGTGCGATTTAACTTCGCACAAATCGGCGACTTCCCCGATCGTAAAATATTTTTTATCGGGGATTTCTGGTTTTAGGAGCTCAAGCTGAGACGATTTAGAACTTGCCATGGTTATCTATTTGCGCACGAAGTTTTTGTCCGGGTTTAAATGTTACCACTCTTCGGGCCGATATAGGAACATCTTCTCCGGTTCGAGGGTTACGCCCCGGACGAGATGATTTGTCGCGCAGTTCAAAATTTCCAAAACCGGATAATTTAATCTGCTCGCCGGAAACCAATACTTCACTGATTTCATCGTAGAATTGTTCTACCAATTCCTTTGATTCGCGTTTATTAAAACCAAAGGTATCTGATAATTGTTGAGCAATATCTGCCTTTGTTAAAGTCATATCGCTTTCTTTCCTGATCTTATTTTATATTGTTGTATTTTAACAATTTTTTGTATAACCAGACAGGTAAAAAGGAAAAAGTTTTTCCTCAAAACCTGCCTAAAAAGTACGCATTAACGCAATACGGCGTTAACTTTCTGCTTAGCCGATTCAAGAATCTGCGCAACCAGCTGATCCACTTCGTCGTCTTGCAGGGTACGTTCCTGATGCTGAATCTTCAGAGTCAAAGCCACGCTCTTCTGATCTTCACCGATTCCCTGACCGCGATAAATATCGAAAATATCTACCGAGCGCAAAATATCGGACTCAACCATAACCGCATCCAACAGAGATTGGACCGACAGCTCGTTTTCGACGACAAACGCCAAGTCGCGCTGAACCTCAGGGAATTTGGAAATCGCTTCTGCACATGGAACCTCCATGGTCATCAAGGCATCCTGACGAATCTGGAACAAGAAGACATTACCGTTCACACCCATGGTTTTAACCCACTGCGGATGTAGCTGACCGATGATACCGACCTCTTTTCCATCCTTGATCAGACTGGCAGACTGACCCGGGTGTAATGCTGGGTGCGAACAGGCTTCGAAACGGATTTTACCGACCTGATGGCTCATGCGTAGCAGAGTCTCCACATCCCCTTTAACATCGAAGAAATCGACGGCACGCTCAGTTTCGTCCCAGCCGGAAGCGGCGACTTTTCCGACCACGGCACCACCGATCATAGGCACTTGCGTAGCACCGGTCGGGTCTTGATCGTTTTTATAGAAGACCAGACCGCTCTCAAACAGACGTACTCGAGGCTGTTGGCGATTCTGGTTGTAAGCGACACTTTGCAGCAGACCTGGGAAAAGCGTGGTACGCATCGCTTTCATATCATCGGAAATCGGATTCTGCACCAGGACGTAAGGCAGATCCGGAGCCAGGCATTTTTGTTTGCTTTCTTCCACAAAGCTATAGGTCACAACTTCGTTATAACCACGCTGTACCAATGCAATTTTCAACGCCATGAGCTCTTGTTCAGACTCTGGCAATTCATTCAATGTCATTGGCGCATGCAACGGTGTTTCCGGCAAGTTGTTGTAACCGAAAACTCGGCCGACTTCTTCAACCAGATCCATCTCAATCGCCATATCGAAACGATAACTTGGCGCATGCATGTTCCAACCGGCTGCATTCTCTTCAACACCGAAACCAAGACGCTGAAAAATATCGTTCACTTGCTGAGAATCGACTTCGACACCCAAGCGTTTATCCAAAGTCTCTTTACGCAAGGTAATGACCGCCGCTTTAGGCAGATTCTCGTCACTGATGACCGCATTCACTTTGCTGACCTCTCCACCGGCCACTTCGGTAAACAGAGCCAAAGCGCGGTTCAGGGCACGTTCAGGCAATAGCGGATCGACACCGCGTTCAAAACGCATCGAAGAGTCGGTATGTAAGCCGTATTTGCGTGCTTTACCGGTAATCGCCAAACGATTGAAGTGGGCGCATTCGAAGAAAATCGCCGTCGTATCGTCGGTGACCGAAGTCGACAGTCCACCCATAATTCCGGCCAATGCAATGGCGCCGGAGTCATCCGCAATCACTAGGGTATCGTCTTCCAGAACAACTTCTTTCTCATCCAGAGTCGTTAGTTTTTCACCGGCATTGGCTTTACGAACCTGCACTGCACCTTGCAACTTATTCAAATCGAAAGCGTGCATCGGCTGTCCCATTTCCAGCAGAACATAGTTGGTAATATCCACCACCAGACTCAACGGACGCAATCCGGAACGCTCCAAACGCTGTTTCATCCATAGAGGGGTCTGAGCCTGAGTGTTGAAACCGGTAACGGTGCAACCGAGGTATTTAGGGCAGGCTACCGCATCGGTTACTTCGATGGCTACTTGGCAATCGGCCGTTCCGGCCATGTCATTTTCGGAAAAAGGTGTTTTCAATTCGGCGCCACTGATCGCGTGCACATCGCGGGCAATCCCCATCACGCTAAAACAATCGGCACGGTTCGGAGTCAAATCAACATCGATCGAAGAGTCGTTCAAATCCAGGTACTCACGCAGATCCATACCGACCGGTGCATCATTCGGCAGCACATGCAAACCGTCTACGCCGTCATCCGGCAAGCCGATTTCGCTGGCGCCACACAACATACCGTGCGAAGGCACACCGCGCAGTTTGGCCTTCTTGATTTTGAAATCGCCGGGCAGAACCGCACCGACTTTGGCGCAGCAGGCTTTCATACCGGCAACGACATTTTTCGCTCCGCATACGATCTGTACAGGCTCGACATCGCCGACATCCACCTGAGTCACGTTTAATTTGTCGGCATCCGGATGTTTTTCAACCGACAGAACATGACCGACTACCACGTTAGTAAAGGCACCGGCGACCGGTTCAACATCATCGACTTCCAATCCGGCCAGACTCAACTCTTCGGACAGCTGTTCGGTAGTCCAATCCGGACTCGTCCACTCGCGTAACCAATTTTCACTAAATTTCATAATGTCTTCTCAAAGCTTTTTATCGAATGTGTGCAGTCTTATTTAAATTGCTGCAAGAAACGCAAATCATTTTCGAAAAATTGACGTAGGTCCTTAACGTTGTAACGCAGCATTGCCAAACGCTCAACGCCAAGACCAAAGGCCAGACCGGTATATTCATCAGGATCAATCCCGACGTTCTGCAAAACATTCGGGTGAACCATGCCGCAGCCCAATACCTCGATCCAACGGCCATCACCAAATAGATCGGTTGCGATATCTACTTCCGCAGACGGCTCGGTAAACGGGAAATAAGACGGACGGAAACGGGTTTTCAAATTTTCGTCTTCAAAAAACTCTTTCAGGAATTCGATCAACAAGGCGCGTAACTGCGCAAAGCTGGCGCTCTTCTCGACAATCAAACCCTCTACCTGATGGAACATCGGGGTGTGCGTCTGATCGGAATCACAACGGTAAACACGTCCAGGGGCGATAATACGCAACGGCGGTTGTTTATTTTCCATGGTGCGGATCTGCACACCCGAAGTATGAGTTCGCAAAACGGTTTTCTCATTGATATAGAAAGTATCGTGCATTGCGCGGGCCGGGTGAGTTTCCGGGATATTTAAAGCTTCAAAGTTGTGCCAGTCATCTTCGATTTCCGGACCGGTTTCAACATCAAATCCCGCCTTGGAAAATAGCGTTTCGATACGGTTCAAAGTACGGGTAACCGGGTGCAGACTCCCAAGGTCCACTCCACGCCCCGGCAAAGTGACATCAACCGTCTCTTCGGCCAGTTTTTGCATCAACTTGGCATTATCCAGTTCACGCTTTTTATCGTTCAAAAGGCCTTGAACCGCCTGCTTGGCTTCATTAATTACCTGACCGGCTTTCGGACGTTCTTCCTGACTAAGTTTGCCGAGGGTTTTCATCACTTCGGTCAAGGCACCTTTTTTACCCAGGTACTGAACACGAATTTCATCGAGGTTAGCCAGATCGGTGACCGACTTGATCGCCTCTTCGGCTTCTGAGATTAGAGTTTGTAATTGTTCTCGCATTATAAAAATGTCCTAAAACAAATGTTCTTAACGGATTGAATGAATAGAGTTAATAAGACGCTTTTCAGAAAAAGCTGCAATCCGATTAACTCTATTCACTTCTGCCGCAATCGATCTTGCGGAAAGAGGAAAAAAATAGGGGACCAAAGTCCCCTATCCTTTAACTAGGCGAGCCTAGTGCGATACTTAAGCTAGAGCCGCTTTTGCTTTTTCAGCAATTGCCGCAAATGCTGCTGCATCATGTACTGCAATGTCAGCAAGTACTTTACGGTCAACTTCGATTCCCGCTTTGCTTACACCGTTGATGAAACGGCTGTAAGTCATACCGTTCATACGAGCCGCTGCGTTAATACGAGCGATCCATAGACGACGGAATTGACGTTTTCTTTGACGACGGTCACGGTATGCATATTGACCCGCTTTGATGACCGCTTGACGCGCAACACGGAAAATTTTGCTACGTGCACCGTAGTAACCTTTTGCCGCTTTAAGTACTTTATTATGACGACGGCGTGCGATTACGCCTCTTTTAACTCTTGCCATGCTTTAAAATCTCCCAATTAAGCGTAAGGTAACATGCGGCGAACCATTGCCACATCATGTTCGTGAATCATGCTTCCTGAACGAAGCTGACGTTTACGCTTAGTCGACTTCTTAGTCAAAATATGACGAAGGTGAGACTGTTTGCATTTAAAGCGGCCAGAGCCGGTTTTTTTGAAGCGCTTTGCAGCACTACTGTTCGTTTTCATCTTTGGCATTGAA
Source organism: Thiomicrorhabdus heinhorstiae (assembly GCF_013391765.2). GTDB lineage: Bacteria > Pseudomonadota > Gammaproteobacteria > Thiomicrospirales > Thiomicrospiraceae > Thiomicrorhabdus > Thiomicrorhabdus heinhorstiae. The sequence goes on from NZ_JACBGI020000003.1 coordinate 92,346, forward strand.
TGAAACTCCGCATTTAAGTGATACTCCTGGGTCGCCCTTCAGCCACTCCGAGTCACTTGATTTTTACAATAGCCGTTCAAATCGGGAACGACTTTCCGGGAAACAACAAACAGCACTGAGGGAGCTGCACCGGAAGCCGATCAATTTCGATCGACCCCAGCTGTTGTGTTAAGCAAACCGTTTAAGGTTTACTTTTTCTTGGCTGGCGCAACCATCATTTGCATCTGACGGCCTTCCATCTTCGGCATCTGTTCAACGGTTCCCACCTCTTGAATATCATCCTTGATGCGCTCCAGCACTTTCAATCCCAGTTCCTTATGGGTAATCTCACGACCACGGAACCAGATGGTTACCTTGACGCGATCTCCCTTTTCCAGGAATTTCATCAGGTTGCGTAGTTTGACCTGATAATCTCCCTCCTCAGTTCCTGGGCGAAACTTAACTTCTTTTACTTGGACTTGCTTCTGGTTTTTCTTAGCTTCATGCTGCTTTTTCTGTTGCTGATACAGAAATTTGCCGTAGTCCATGATCTTGCAAACCGGAGGATTTGCTGTGGCCGCAATTTCAACTAAATCCAGACCCGCTTCGGCAGCGGCTTCCAGAGCTTCCTGAATCGGAACGATGCCGGCCTGCTCGCCTTCTGCATCGATCAAACGAACTTCACGCGAAGTGATCGCTCTGTTTATTCTATCTTTAGGTTCTTCAGGTTGTTGTGGTCTTCCACGACCTCTTCTAATTGCGATAGCAATATCCTCCGTTTATTAAAAAATAAATACAGCGTCGATTACTCGACGACACGGCCAAGGTTGGCAATATCATTATTGAGTAGATCTAACAGTTCATCAAAATCGAAAGAACCCAGGTTCTCTCCGCCTCTGGCTCGTACGTTAACGGTGCCTTCAGCCATTTCTTGATCACCTACCACTAAGATATAAGGTACGCGCTGCATGGTGTGTTCGCGAATTTTAAACCCAACCTTCTCATTTCTCAAGTCTGATTCAGCTCTAAACCCATGTTTTTTCAATTTTTTAGTCAATTCGGCAACATATTCGTTGTGAACTTCCGAGATAGACGCAGTTACCAATTGAACCGGAGCCAACCAGGTCGGGAATTTTCCTTCGTAATGCTCGACCAGGATCCCGACGAAACGTTCCAAAGATCCCAAGATAGCGCGGTGAATCATCACCGGATGCTTCTTCTCGTTATCCGAATCGACGTAAACCGCATTCAAACGCTCGGCTTGAGTCATCGAGAAATCCAACTGAATGGTTCCGCACTGCCAGACACGCCCGATACAGTCTTTTAACTGGAATTCGATTTTCGGACCGTAGAAAGCCCCTTCGCCCGGTTGCAGCGCATATTCAAGACCTGCATCCTGCAAAGTGGCTTCCAAGGCTTCTTCTGCCAAATCCCATACATCATCGGAACCGACACGCATTTCAGGGCGGGTCGAGAATTTCACCGCAATATTTTCAAAACCGAAATCCGCATAAGTTTCATAAACCAGATCGATACACCCCTGCACTTCCTGTTTAATCTGATCAGGCGTACAGAAGATATGCGCATCATCCTGTGTGAATGAGCGCACGCGCATCAGGCCGTGAAGCGTTCCGGACGGCTCGTTACGGTGAACAGTACCGAACTCAGCGATACGTACCGGCAAATCGCGGTAAGAGTGCAAATGCTGGTTAAAAACCTGAATATGCCCTGGGCAGTTCATCGGCTTAACGGCGTAATCGCGGTTATCGGTCTCGGTGGTGAACATATTGTCTTTGAACTTGTCCCAGTGACCGGATTTTTCCCATAGAGAACGATCCATAATAAATGGCGTGCGAATCTCTTCATAATCGTTGGCAACCAGCTGACCACGCATATATTCTTCTACCACGCGGTATAAAGTGGTTCCCTTCGGATGCCAAAACGCCATCCCCGGAGCGATTTCATCAACATGGAACAGATCCAGCGCCTTACCTAATTTACGATGGTCACGCTTTTCCGCCTCTTCCATCATCTGCAGGTAAGCTTTCAAATCGTCTTTATTGGCGAAAGCAACGCCGTAGATACGCTGAAGCATCTTGTTATCGGAGTTACCGCGCCAATAAGCACCGGCTACATGAGTCAGCTTAAAAGCTTTGGTGAATGACATATTCGGTACGTGCGGACCGACACACATATCCACATATTCTTCGTGGAAGTAGAAACCGAATTGAGTTTCACCCGGAAGGTCACGAATCAATTCCAACTTGTAATCTTCACCACGGGATTCGAAAGTGGCGACCGCTTCGTCGCGCGGCAACATCTTTTTGATGACCGGGTATTTGGTTTTTGCCAATTCCTGCATGCGCTTTTCGATCTTTTTCAGATCTTCCGGCGTAATTTTGTAATCCATATCGATGTCATAATAAAACCCGTTATCGATGACTGGCCCGATTGCCATCTTGACGTCAGGATAAAGTTGCTTCAAAGCATGCCCCAAAAGGTGCGCGCAAGAATGACGCATAATATGCAGACCGTCTTCATCTTTCATCGTGACGATTTCAAGCGTAGCGTCATCCGTGATTAAATCACTGGCATCTTTTAATTGTCCGTTGACGCGCCCGGCGACCGTCGCTTTCGCCAGCCCCGCGCCAATGGATTCTGCAACCTGCATAACAGATACAGGCTGCTCAAACTGCTTGGTAGAACCGTCCGGTAAAGTGATGATTGGCATGAGAAACAACTCTTCTATTCATGGATTAAAATCAAGCCAAGCATTTTAACATCTTCTAATAGAGCTAGGCTAGATTTTGATAAAGCAAAACGATAATTTTTCTCAAAAATAGGGTAGAATATCTAAAAATTTCAATTATCAAAAAACATAATCGTGCCTAGGGGCGGTCGCAAGGCCTGAGATTTCCGCAAGGATAGACCCTTGAACCTGATCCGGATCATACCGGCGTAGGAAAAGGCTGTAACGTCGAGAATACGCCAGTATTCCGTTCATACGTTGCGCTCCCAGGCGGTGAAATATGCAAAGGAACGCAATCTATGAATTTTCGCTTACGCCGATTGAACTTGGCTCTAGCCAGCCTAATGACCTTCCCCGTTTACTCTGTTCATGCCGACGAGCAACTTGCTCCTGTAACAGTTAACGCCGACCTTCGCCAGACTGAACTACAAGATATTCCTGCCAGTGTCGACGTCAAAAACGAAGCGCAAATCAAGGATCAGGGTGCAACCCATTTCGAAGATCTGCTGCTAAAAACCCCGAACGTTAACTTCTCTGGACAGTCATCCCGTCCACGCCATATCCAAATTCGCGGTATCGGCGGACGCGACGAATACACCGGCGCACCGAACTCAAGCGTCGGCTTTGCCATCGACGACATCGATTTCAGCGGCATCGGCATGGCTGCAAACCTGTTTGACGTCAAGCAAGTCGAAGTGCTAAAAGGCCCGCAAAACACCCGTTACGGACAAAACGCCATCGCCGGCTTGATTAATATCGAAAGCAACGATCCGACACCTTATGAAGAAGGCATGTTCGAAGGGACTGTCGGTCAGGATAATTTACGAGAACTGGGTATCGTCACCAGCGGCCCTTTCGGCAGCGAGTCGGACAGCACTCAGTACCGTTTCAGCCTGTTTTCCCATAACAGCGACGGTTTCCGCCACAATGAAACTTTAAATCGCGATGATACTAATAGTCGTAGTGAATTGACCTTACGCGGTAAACTGCGCTTCTTCCTAGATGATGTCACTACTCTGGACGTTACGCTATTGCATGCCGATCTGAATAACGGCTACGATGCCTGGTCACGCGACAACAGCTTTACCACCCTTTCCAACCAGCCGGGCCAGGATACTCTGTTAACCAATGCCGCTGCTTTCAAATTAAATTGGAAAGGCAATCCGAACTTCGATTTCACCAGCCGTACCAATGTCGCCTTCTCCGACATGACTTATAGCTACGATGAAGACTGGACCGCCGCTTCGGCCGGAACCTACCTGAATAACAAACAGCGCCATACCTTCAATCAGGAGCTGCGCTGGACTTCGACCCCGCAGTCAAAAATCAACGGCAATACCGACTGGCTGGCGGGCTTGTATGCATCACGCCTGGTTGAAAGTAACGAAACCGAATACTGGGGCAGCTCAAGCAGCGACTTCTCGATCAATAAACTGGCGGCTTTCGGACAGCTTGACTACGCCATGAACAGCAAAGCGACCATTACGTTGGGTTCACGCATTGAAAACGACAGTAGCGACTTCACCAACAGCAACAATGAGCACTACTCGCCGGATGACACCCTGTGGGGCGCCAACCTGACTTACAGCTACCGTTATAATGATGTTTACACGGCATATATGGGCATCAACCGCGGTTATAAAGCGGGTGGATTCAATGCAGGTCAACCGGCCGGAACGCCAAACACTTATCTGTTCTATCAAGCTGAAACCCTGATGAACTACGAGATTGGTTTGAAGGTCAATTACGCCGATCTTGGTCTGAGCAGCCAGATTACCGCTTTCTATATGGATCGCAGCAATCCGCAGTTTGACGCCTATACTTATGATCCAAGCTCCGGCACCAACTGGGTGTTCTATACCGAAAACTTCGATAGCGCCAAAAACTACGGTGTAGAAGGGAATCTTGACTGGCAGATCAACCGTCGCTTCAACCTGTTCGCCAGCCTGGGTCTGCTTAAAACCGAGATCAGCGGCACACCTCTGAATTCAGGCTTCACCATTGACGGCCGCGAACAGGCGCATGCTCCGAATTACCAATTCAATATCGGCGGGAAATACCGCTCGGCAGCCGGCTTCTACGCCGAAGCGGATCTGACCGGAGTCGACAGCTTCTATTTCGACAATACTAATGACGTTCGCTCCGACGCCTACCGCATTTTGAACGCCCGCGTCGGTTATGAAGGACAGGATTACGAAATCTATCTGTGGGGTAAAAACATCACTGACGAAACCTATGCAACCCGCGGATTCTATTTTGACTTCAACCCGCCGTGGACCAACCCGAGCAAATATGTGCGACTGGGCGATCCGCGTCAGTATGGTATCACCTACCGTTTGTATTTCTAAAACTCCCACCCAGGCCGGACTTGATAAGATATAAGTCCGGCCTATTTTTAAGGAGACAGACAATGAACATATCCGTAGACATCAGCCTTTACCCGCTTCACGAGTCCTATCGCCAGCCGGTTCTGGATTTTATCCACCGCCTGGAAGCGCACCAGGATCTGCTGATCTCGCGTAATAGCATGAGCACCACCATTTACGGAGATTATTCATTGATCATGCCGATCCTGAATGAAGAAATGCATACAACTCTGCAAGCCCTTCCTGAAAGCGTTTTTGTCATTAAGCTTTCCGGCGGTTGCCAGTAACTTTATCGGAGACATCCTATGCCAAAAACACAAGGCTACGAATCGCACGCCGATGCCTATGACCAATGGTTCGACGACAACCACGCCACCTATCAAGCGGAAATCGATGCCGTCAAACGCCTGCTTCCAAGTGGTCGCGGAATCGAAGTCGGCGCCGGCAGCGGCCGCTTCACGCAACCGCTCAATATCGACACAGGCATCGAACCGGCCAAGGCAATGCGTGATCGAGCCAAACAGGAACGCAATCTCGACCTGATCGAAGGCGTAGCCGAATCCCTGCCGATTGAAGACCGGCAATATGATTTCGCTGCCTTTATCACTTCAACCTGTTTTCTGGACGATCCTGAACAAGCTTATCTGGAAGCGGCACGAGTAACCAAAGCCGCCGGCTCGATAATCGTCGCCTTCCTTGAACGCAATTCGGAATTGGGCCAAGCTTATGAAAAACACAAACACGAGAGTCCTTTCTATTGCGATGCCACCTTTTATAGCTACCCGGAAATCGAGTCAATGCTGCAGCAAGCCGGCTTTTCGATTGTAGGCAGTGTGCAAACCGTCTTGCCGGAGAGCTCCGGAAACGAAGCAACCGCAATTCTGGACGGACACGACGAAGGAACCTTTGTTGTGGTTCGTGCCGAGAAAACCCAATAATAACCAGGAGAAAACCGTGAAAGTATCCGTCGATATCAGCATGTACCCTCTTAAGGAAGAATACTGCCAACCGATAATCGATTTTATCGAAGCGATGGAAAAGGCAGAGAAGGTGTCGATCCAGCGTAACAGTATGAGCACCCATATTTATGGTGAATTCGCCGACGTAATGAGTGCGATGAATAGCGAAATCGAAAAGGTCTTGAATGAAATTCCGCAAACCGTATTCGTCATCAAACTGATCGGTACCGATCGAGAAAAGGCGAACATTCGTGCTTGCTGATACTACCTTTACCCAAATCCTCGATACCCTAGCTGCTCAATCGGGCTGGGAATGGAGCGCCGCGATTCTTGGTATCGCTTATGTGATGCTCGCGGCAAGAAATTCCATCTGGTGCTGGCCGGCCGCCTTTATCAGCACCGCCATCTACAGCGTACTGTTCTGGGAAGGCAAACTGAGCATGCAGGCGGTATTGAATCTCTACTATCTGGCTATGGCAGTCTACGGTTACTATGCCTGGAGCAAGGCCGGACCGAAAGAAGAGACCTTACCCATCAGCCGTTTATCCAAACAGCAGCATCTGTTCTTTATACTGGGAGGTGCACTTTTCACACTGGTGATCGGAATCTGGATGGACAACCGGACGGAGAACCCTTTCCCTTACCTGGATGCGGGTGTTACGGTCTTTTCAATTATGACCACCGTACTGACTGCCCGTAGAGTTCTGGAATCCTGGGCCTACTGGCTGGTGATCGACAGTGTAGCGATCATCCTGTACGGTCTCAGTGGGTTCTATGTCACGATTTTAATGTTCATCGTTTATTTGGTCGTGGCGACTTACGGGCAAATTCACTGGTTAAAACTCTATCAAGAACAAGGCAAAAGCGAACCCGGTTTAAACGTTTAAATCCGCAGTTTTCCCTCTCTACTCAAAATAAGTCGGTCTGCTCATCCATTCCTGCAGGTCGACTTTTCCGAGTATTTCCAACTTATACAGCATAAAACGATACAACGCTCGCCAGGGAGCAATTTTGGGGATGGAATGATTGCGTTGAAGAAAACTTTGTTGCAGAGCCGACAATTGCCGCTCTGACCATACCAGTTCAAAAATGACCCACGCTAAAATTTCCGGTGCCCAAACCCAGGCATCCAAATCAACTAACGCCACTTCATTACCATCAATTAAAAACTGATCCCAACGCCAATCGATCATCACCGGTACCAACTTACCGGCTTCCTGGATATTCACTTTATCACTTAGAGGCTGGCGAATACTTTCCCAAACTACCCCCTCAAAATATCCCTCAACGCTCTCTTCCAAGCGATTGAAAAGATGTTCAATCCAGACTCTTTGACTGATTTCAGGCTGGAGCATATCACCGATCAATCCACCACTCTCTTGCCCCTCACCGGAATATAGACGTTCAATCGAAGCCAAAATTTTTTCAAACGCTGCTGCATCCAATTCAACCGCTTCATCGCGCCATGGCTTCCCTGGCAAGCATTCACTTAAAACCCAGCCCCCAACGTCGTTCGCCCCGCACTCAATCACCTTCGGAACTTTTAAACCGCTCAGGAATTCGATGAGCGAATACATCTCTTTATAACCGCTCACTGCCTGCGGGAAAGAGACGCAAAACAAACTTTGCATCCAACTCCAAAAAATTGACTTTTCCGCTGCTGTTCGCTCGGCATATTTGAGAAAAGCCCTTTGTCCAACTGCCGATTTCAGCGCCCATAAATGATGGCTGCTATCTTCGAACATGGCACTTACCGGCTGAATGGATTGATACGCCTGCAAACATTTATTCAATCTGGTACACGGCAAACTCAACGGGTCTAAAACACCTTCAGTCATCAACATCGACCCCGTTCAAAGCCTTGTATTCAATCAATTCGAAACTACAAACGTTCTGCAGAACGGCTAAGAATAGAACTGGCGTTAGCCCACCTTTTAAAGGCAGCGGCAAAATGTAATTTGTTTTCATTTATATAACAAAATTCGCTATAATCTCGCGGTTAAAAAATAATAGGGTTGCCTTCCAAAACGCTCCTCCGAGAAAACCAAAACGGAGTAAACGGCTTCGAAGAATACGCCGATTGCACAATTCTTCTAGTATAAACCGTTCAAAGCAACGCAACCAGACTCCACCAATCAGGCATGATTTCATGACCGAAAAGGATCATTTTATGAATTTAGATCAAGCGCGTTTCTTCATGGTAGAACAACAAATTCGCCCATGGGATGTACTAGACCCGACTATTCTAGATCTATTAATGAACACCCCTCGCCACGAATTCGTCAGCGAAAGCCAGATTCCACTGGCCTACAGCGACATCGAACTTCCGATCGGACATGACGAAGTGATGATGTCCCCTAAAGTCGAAGGACGATTGCTGCAAGCTCTGGATATCGAACCGCAGGACCGGATTTTGGAAATCGGCACCGGTAGCGGCTATATGACCGCTCTACTAGCCAGCTTGGGGGAAAGCGTCACCACTGTCGAACTGCATGCGGACTTGCAAGAAACCGCAAAAATCAGACTGACCAAATTTGACAATATCGATTTCCAAATCGGCGACGGTAGCCAGGATTGGGATGACAACCAGCAATACGATGTTATTTTATTAACCGGCTCGGTCAGTTCAATTCCTGAAGCCTATAAGCAGAAATTGACTCAGGGCGGTCGCTTAGGTGTGATTTGCGGTCAAGCTCCTGCGATGGTTGCACAAGTGATTACCCGCATTGCCGATCACGAATGGGCCACCGAAACTCTATTCGAAACCGAGTTAAAAGCTTTAACTCATGCTGAAGCCGTCGATAAATTCGAGTTCTGATCCTGCCTGATCTTCATCATTTCCCGCAGCGGAAAGCTATTCCGCTGCAACCTTAATTCCTTTGAATTCTCATACTCATAAAGCTCTTCAATCCTTTGCAAATTTTCTTCTGGAGCGAAGAAATTGATTTGAATTATGAATCCGTTCAAAAGTCTCTCAATAGTTCCTTTTTCCCTTGAAGCTTGATTTAAGTTTTTCTATTCTTTTTACGTGCTTCCAAGCTGTCTTATCGAACAGGTAAAATTTTTTTATATACTCATTAATAAAATTTTTTAGTTGTTCAACCCTATAACTCCAACCGTAAAATACCCGAAACTTAACCTAAATTTAAGTTTCAAACCTAGATTAACTTTACTAATTCAAGGGATAATCATATGGACTTGATAAGCCTATATCCAACCTGGTACGAACCGACCGTCGGTTCCGGCTGGGTGGTTGCTCTCATCGCAACCTTCCACGTACTGGCGTCTCACACCTCCGTCGGGGCCGCCTTACTCTTCGCCTATCTCTCTCATAAAGCCTACCGCGAAGATCGTGAAGATCTTCTGGACTTCATTAAAAAATACGGCCTCTTCTTGTTGGTCTTCACCTACGTGGCCGGCTCCATTACCGGTCCGGGGATCTGGTATTCCACCACCGTCGCCAGCCCGAACGGAATCGGTGCCCTGATTCACTCCTTCGTTTGGAAGTGGGCCACCGAGTGGGTCTTCTTCGTCATTGAGGTCGTTGGGGTCTATATGATTGTCTACCTGGTCGGTAAAGTTGATAAGCGTACCCACATGAAGATCTCTGTGATCTTCGGTCTGGCTTCCTGGGCAACCATGCTGATCATCGTCGGTATCTTGTCGTTCATGATGCTGCCTGGTAAAGAACAGTGGTTCGCAGACGGTGGTTACCTGAACGGTTTCTACGGAACCAACACCTTTATCCAATTGGGTATGCGTACCGCTTTCATGTTCACCATCACCGCCGTGGTCGGTGGGATCGTCATCGCCGGGATCAAAGATCCTGCTTTCAAGAAAGAGATGGCGCGCAAGCTGGGTTGGTTGGGGATCATTTCCACCATCGTCGGTGCCTTGATGTTCCAATGGTATCTGACTGCCGTTCCTGAACAAGCGCTATTGGTTATGGAAAACCGTCTACCGGATTACTTCATGCCAAGCATCGTGGCGGTATTGGCCGGTACATTGGCGTACTTCATTATTACCATGATCCGCCCTCAGACTCTGGTACAAGGTTTTGCCGGTGCCATGGCGGTGATCATTCTGGTCGCCGGTCTGTGGCCGGAAGAGACCGCGCGTGAATCGATGCGTAAACCTTGGGTTGCCGGACAGTACGTCTACTCGAACCAGGTTATCGGTCGTGACGTCCCTGGGATGGACATTAAGTCGCAGTTGCCTCTCCTGGAGAAAGTCGGGATTTTGAAAGCGCATCCGTTTACCCCGGAACACCTTCGTGAAGTGAATGAAGGTAACAAGATTCAGGCGGGTGAATTCATTGCGATGACTTACTGCTCGAACTGTCACTCTCCAAGCGAGACCGGTATCCGTCCTCTGCACCGTTACTTCCCTGAAGGCGTGTCTCAGGAACGCGTTGCCAAGTATGTTAAAGGGGTGTTGACCACCGGTAATATCGCTTATATGCCCAAAATGCCAATGACCGATTCCGAGGTGGATGCCTTGGCGGCTTACTTGGTTCTAAACAACAACGGCGGCCAGGCCGCAGTGACCGCAGCGATCGATTCGGAAATCGCGCAACGTGATCGTGCGTTGGCTGAGAAAAACGCTTCCGATAAGGTTGCCGCTCTTGATTTTGTACAGGAGGTCAAATAATGGATGCGTCACAAGTAGCACAAGTTACGGAAATGATGTACGCCCTGCGTAACCCTGCAGGGATTCCGACCTTCCCGATTATCTTCATCGGGTTGGGTGTACTGACATTCGCTCTGCACATTCTGTTCGTTCAGTTGATGCTGGGTACTTCCGCCATCACCCTTTACGGTGCCTTTAGAGAGAATGCTTACTGGCGCCGTCTGGGTGCGGCCATGCTGGAAATCGCCAAGGTCTCGGTCTCGGTGGCCGTGGTGATCGGGGTTGCACCGCTGTTGTTCGTACAGGTTATTTACGATCCGCACTGGTATACCTCGAACGTCTTGTCTGCGGACTGGGTTATTGCTTTTATCGTCATCTTGATTTTGGCGTACTGGGCGATGTATTACTTCTACTTCCGCAACTCGAAGAATGCCGATAAGACGGCGGTGCCTAGTTCACGTTGGTCGATGTTGATCAGCTTGGCTCTAATGCTGGTCGTGGGCTTTATCATGCACAGCTTGACTTCGCAGATCTTGCACCCTGAGTTGTGGAAAGAGTGGTATATGCAAAACGGCAAGTTGGATTACAGCGGTGATCAGTTGCATGCGTTCAATATCTGGCGTTATGCCTTCTTCATCAGTATGTCGATTCCGGTGACCGGTGCGATGCTGGTCACTTACCGTCGCTTCAAGTCGGTACGTGAAGATGCCGACCACGACTACCTGAACTGGGCGGCCGAAGTCGGTAAAAAATGGATCAAAGTCGGTTCGGTAATTGCCACAGTGCTGTATGTCATGTGGATGGTCACTCTGCCGGAAACCGCCGGTAACTTCGCAACCTCAATCTGGGGCATCCTGGGTGGTGTGGCCGTCATCGGTTATGCACTATGGGCTCAGTTGCGTCTGCGTGGCGAAGCGAGATTCTGCAGCTATATGGCTTTACCGATGGCGTTGGTGATCGGTCTGGTGGTAGCGATCTCTCGCGAGATTCTGCGCTACGACATCCTGAACGGCTTCTTCCACTATGACTTCTTCGATTACAAGATCGTCATGGACTGGTACTCAACCGGCTTGTTCTTCCTGACCTTCGCGATTGTCGGCGGGGTGGTCTTGAGCTATTTCCTGACCATCGCATGGAAATCGGGGCAAACCGTTGGAGTATACACTCCGGGTGCCGGCGTCAATAAACTGGGGACCCTTTCCATCTGGATCGTGGTTCTATGGATTATCCAGTTCTTCGTCGTCGGCTTCTATGTTTGGGCTCAGTAAGGAGGCGTCATGAAAAACTCAATCAAACTTAAAACACTATTAGCCGCTTGCAGCTTGATGGCGGCAGCCTCAGCCCAGGCGGAACCAACCATGGCCAACGCTCAAGCAATGGCTTGGCAATGTGCGCCTTGCCACGGAACCAATGGTCAGGAATTCAAGGAGGCCATGCCTCCACTGGCAGGCATGCCTGCTCAACAATTCATCGATGCCATGACGGCTTATCGAGAAGGTACGCGCGCTGCGGTCATTATGGATCGCGTTGCCCGCGGCTTTACCGACGATGAAATCAAAGCAATGGCTATCTGGTTTGAAAAGCAACCGGTCAAACAATGGGACAAAACCAGCTTAACGGAATCGCTTGAAGCGCAAGCTTCAGCCGCCGCGACAGGAGGTCAGAAATGAGCCAACAAGAAAATAAAGTTTTCGATAGCAAAATCACCCGCCGTGATTTGATCAAGGTATTCGGTGTTTCCGCCGTCGCAGCAACCGGTTTGTTCGGTGCGAGCGAAAAAGCTTACGCCAAGTCGGCAGGGCATGTCGTCATTCTGGGCGGCGGTATCGGTGGTTCGACATTTGCCAAATATCTGCGCTTTGCAGATCCGGATGTCAAAATCACCATTATCGAACAATATCCGGAATACATCACCTGCCCTCGAAGCAACGATGTTATCGTCGGTTATCACACATTGGATGAATTGACTTTTAATCTGGATACTGTGAAGTCCAAATACAATGTTAATGTCATTATCGACAAAGTAACCGATGCGGATTTTGACAAGAAAACCGTCTCTACAGCCAAAGGACAAACCGTTTCTTACGATAAATTGGTGGTTTCTCCTGGGATCGACTTTAAATTCGAAGATTATGAAGGTATGAGCAAAGAAATCGCTGAAACCAAAATCTTCCACGGTTATAAAGCCGGCCCACAAACTCTGGCGCTAAGAAAACAACTGCTGGCAGTTCCGCAAGGTGGTACGGCGATTATCGCTCCACCGAAGAATCCGTTCCGTTGTCCTCCAGGACCATATGAACGCGCCTCTTTCTTTGCGGAATATTTCCAAAAGCATAATCCGACTGCCAAAGTGATTGTTCTGGATCCAAAAGACCACTTCACCAAAGATGTTCCATTTAAAAAAGCGTGGGAACGTCTATACGGATATAAAACCGACAATGCTCTGATCGAGTGGGTTTCCGGTTCCGAAGGTGGCGGTGTTATGGGCGTAGATGCCGATAATATGACCGTCGAAACCATGGCTGGTACTTTCAAGGCTGACATGATCAACCTGATTCCAAACCAGCGTGCCGGTAAACTGGCTCAAAAACTTGGTTTGACCGATGCTTCCGGCTGGTGTCCGATTGATCGTCACTCTTTCGAATCGACCATTCAGAAAGAAGTTTACGTGCTTGGTGACAGTACTATCGCAGATGCGATGCCGAAATCCGGTTATGCCGCCAACTCTCAAGCAAAAGTTTGTGCTCAAGCCGTCGCAGACACCCTTAAAGACCGTCCGCTGGGTAGAGCGATTTACTCTAACGTCTGTTACAGTCTGGCCGGTGAAAACTACGGTGTATCCATCGCGGCGATTTATGAAGTACGTGACGGCTTTATTCAGCCTAAAGGTAAATCAGCCGGTGTCTCGCCAATTACCGATAAGCCTGCGCAACCGATTCTGGAAGCGGTTTATCAGAAAAACTGGCAGCGTGAATTCGTCAAAGACGTATTCTCTTAATTAAGTGGTGGAGGACAAAACAATGTTAAAAAGAACCTTATTAGCCGCCGCTTTAATCGGATTTACCGGAGTGGCAATTGCCGATGGACATGGAGAGAAACCGCACGCCAATCCTTGGAGCAATTTCTCTCTGGATAACACTTTGCAATCAATGCCTGCCGGTGACGCGACACGCGGACAAAGCCTGCATTCGCAAATGATGTGTAACTCTTGCCACGGGGAGAATGGCGAATCCCCTTCCCGTAACTATGCTTCCATCAACGGACAACCGGCCGAGTATACCGTCAAAATGATGTTGGATTACCGTGACGGTCGTCGTTGGGAAGATTACAAGCAAGCGAATATCATGGTCAAACTGGCTCAAGCACTGGACGATCAGCAAATTGCCGATCTAGCCGCATTCTATGCTCAGGGTTCAACCCAGGCATGGGGCTACACCAAGCCGCTTGATCAAGACATGCATAACAAAGTAGATCACCTGGTTCGTAAAGGTGATTTCGGTCGCATGATTACACCTTGTGCATCGTGCCACGGTGCAAAAGGCGAAGGTAATGAAATTGCTCCAGCACTTGCCGGACAAGTTCCTGAATACTTCGTACGTACCATGCAAGCTTACAAAGACGGCGCTCGCCATAACGACGTCAATGAAGGTATGTCGCAGTTTACTCACGACCTAACCGATGCAGAAATCGAAGCCTTGGCTGAATACTATGCATCCTTAAATAAACAATAAGGAGTCAAGCATGAACGGTATGAAAGCAATTTTCTGGGGATTTATCCTCACATTCGGTACTGTATTTTTAATGTGGTTACTTAGCATGATCACAGTTGTCTAAGAGTGGCAAAACTCTAAAACAGCAAACATCCGATAAAAAGCCTGCGCAAGCAGGCTTTTTTGTTTTCCTTCGGTGTAAGATCCAAAAAGAGATTCAATACTCCTGGCAAAACAATTTTAATTTGCCGTCAAGCCAAGCAAAAAGTAAGCTTATCTAAGTGCACCTAAAACTTAGTGTCGGAAACAGCCTTTCTAAAACATTCGATACCAAAACGGCACGCTCATTAAACCTTTTCAACCTCGCTCATGACTAAATGGCAACCTCCTCTTCCTGAATGAGAAAGTCATAAAAACACAACATCGCCTCGCCTGATTTACAGGCATGATTCACATAAATTTAATTAAACAACAACCATTTATAAATTTTTTATACATGGATTAATAAATTTTTTTAGTTGTTCAAGCCAAATCCATCAACTTTACAATAGCCGGAATATAAGCGAAGACTTATATCAAAATCAATTTTACTAATGCAAGGGATAATCATATGGACTTGATAAGCCTATATCCAACCTGGTACGAACCGACCGTCGGTTCCGGCTGGGTGGTTGCTCTCATCGCAACCTTCCACGTACTGGCGTCTCACACCTCCGTCGGGGCCGCCTTACTCTTCGCCTATCTCTCTCATAAAGCCTACCGCGAAGATCGTGAAGATCTTCTGGACTTCATTAAAAAATACGGCCTCTTCTTGTTGGTCTTCACCTACGTGGCCGGCTCCATTACCGGTCCGGGGATCTGGTATTCCACCACCGTCGCCAGCCCGAACGGAATCGGTGCCCTGATTCACTCCTTCGTTTGGAAGTGGGCCACCGAGTGGGTCTTCTTCGTCATTGAGGTCGTTGGGGTCTATATGATTGTCTACCTGGTCGGTAAAGTTGATAAGCGTACCCACATGAAGATCTCTGTGATCTTCGGTCTGGCTTCCTGGGCAACCATGCTGATCATCGTCGGTATCTTGTCGTTCATGATGCTGCCTGGTAAAGAACAGTGGTTCGCAGACGGTGGTTACCTGAACGGTTTCTACGGAACCAACACCTTTATCCAATTGGGTATGCGTACCGCTTTCATGTTCACCATCACCGCCGTGGTCGGTGGGATCGTCATCGCCGGGATCAAAGATCCTGCTTTCAAGAAAGAGATGGCGCGCAAGCTGGGTTGGTTGGGGATCATTTCCACCATCGTCGGTGCCTTGATGTTCCAATGGTATCTGACTGCCGTTCCTGAACAAGCGCTATTGGTTATGGAAAACCGTCTACCGGATTACTTCATGCCAAGCATCGTGGCGGTATTGGCCGGTACATTGGCGTACTTCATTATTACCATGATCCGCCCTCAGACTCTGGTACAAGGTTTTGCCGGTGCCATGGCGGTGATCATTCTGGTCGCCGGTCTGTGGCCGGAAGAGACCGCGCGTGAATCGATGCGTAAACCTTGGGTTGCCGGACAGTACGTCTACTCGAACCAGGTTATCGGTCGTGACGTCCCTGGGATGGACATTAAGTCGCAGTTGCCTCTCCTGGAGAAAGTCGGGATTTTGAAAGCGCATCCGTTTACCCCGGAACACCTTCGTGAAGTGAATGAAGGTAACAAGATTCAGGCGGGTGAATTCATTGCGATGACTTACTGCTCGAACTGTCACTCTCCAAGCGAGACCGGTATCCGTCCTCTGCACCGTTACTTCCCTGAAGGCGTGTCTCAGGAACGCGTTGCCAAGTATGTTAAAGGGGTGTTGACCACCGGTAATATCGCTTATATGCCCAAAATGCCAATGACCGATTCCGAGGTGGATGCCTTGGCGGCTTACTTGGTTCTAAACAACAACGGCGGCCAGGCCGCAGTGACCGCAGCGATCGATTCGGAAATCGCGCAACGTGATCGTGCGTTGGCTGAGAAAAACGCTTCCGATAAGGTTGCCGCTCTTGATTTTGTACAGGAGGTCAAATAATGGATGCGTCACAAGTAGCACAAGTTACGGAAATGATGTACGCCCTGCGTAACCCTGCAGGGATTCCGACCTTCCCGATTATCTTCATCGGGTTGGGTGTACTGACATTCGCTCTGCACATTCTGTTCGTTCAGTTGATGCTGGGTACTTCCGCCATCACCCTTTACGGTGCCTTTAGAGAGAATGCTTACTGGCGCCGTCTGGGTGCGGCCATGCTGGAAATCGCCAAGGTCTCGGTCTCGGTGGCCGTGGTGATCGGGGTTGCACCGCTGTTGTTCGTACAGGTTATTTACGATCCGCACTGGTATACCTCGAACGTCTTGTCTGCGGACTGGGTTATTGCTTTTATCGTCATCTTGATTTTGGCGTACTGGGCGATGTATTACTTCTACTTCCGCAACTCGAAGAATGCCGATAAGACGGCGGTGCCTAGTTCACGTTGGTCGATGTTGATCAGCTTGGCTCTAATGCTGGTCGTGGGCTTTATCATGCACAGCTTGACTTCGCAGATCTTGCACCCTGAGTTGTGGAAAGAGTGGTATATGCAAAACGGCAAGTTGGATTACAGCGGTGATCAGTTGCATGCGTTCAATATCTGGCGTTATGCCTTCTTCATCAGTATGTCGATTCCGGTGACCGGTGCGATGCTGGTCACTTACCGTCGCTTCAAGTCGGTACGTGAAGATGCCGACCACGACTACCTGAACTGGGCGGCCGAAGTCGGTAAAAAATGGATCAAAGTCGGTTCGGTAATTGCCACAGTGCTGTATGTCATGTGGATGGTCACTCTGCCGGAAACCGCCGGTAACTTCGCAACCTCAATCTGGGGCATCCTGGGTGGTGTGGCCGTCATCGGTTATGCACTATGGGCTCAGTTGCGTCTGCGTGGCGAAGCGAGATTCTGCAGCTATATGGCTTTACCGATGGCGTTGGTGATCGGTCTGGTGGTAGCGATCTCTCGCGAGATTCTGCGCTACGACATCCTGAACGGCTTCTTCCACTATGACTTCTTCGATTACAAGATCGTCATGGACTGGTACTCAACCGGCTTGTTCTTCCTGACCTTCGCGATTGTCGGCGGGGTGGTCTTGAGCTATTTCCTGACCATCGCATGGAAATCGGGGCAAACCGTTGGAGTATACACTCCGGGTGCCGGCGTCAATAAACTGGGGACCCTTTCCATCTGGATCGTGGTTCTATGGATTATCCAGTTCTTCGTCGTCGGCTTCTATGTTTGGGCTCAGTAAGGAAAAGGAAAGCTTTATGAAACAAACAGTCATTGCCACCCTGTTGGCCACCGCATTTGCGGTTGCCGCCCCTTCCGCTATCGCAGCGGAAGGCGGTAAAAAGAAACTGACTCAGGAACAGATCGATAAGGTGGTTCAGTCACAACCCATGCCGACAGGGAAAATGTTGGCAGATAACTGCTCTGCGTGTCACGGCACCTTGGGCGCGGAATTTAACGAAGCTATGCCGCCATTGGCCGGAATGAAAAAGGAAAATTTCATTAAGTTGATGAAAGCGTTCCGCGCGAATGCCTTTCCGACCATCGTGATGCATGACGTCGCTTACGTCTTTACCGATACGGAAATCGAAGCGATGGCGGATTATTTCGCTGCTCAGAAAGCCGAAGAATGGACTCGCCCTGACTTTAAAGGAGAAGGCAAATGAGCCAGATTACCCGACGCGACCTCATTAAACTGTTCGGTGCAGGCGCGGCTGCCAGTACCGGATTGCTTGGTGCTTCCAAACAGGCCTATGCCAAAAGCAGTGCACACATCGTCATCGTCGGTGGCGGTATCGGCGGTGCGGCGTTTGCCAAATACATGCGTTTGGCCAATGCCGACGTCAAGATCACCATGATTGAACCGAATCCGCAATACACCTTTTGCCCCGGCAGTAACGAGATTCTATCCGGCCATGAGACGTTGGAAAACCTGACCGTCAACTACAACACCCTGAAAAGTCGTTTCAATATTGATGTAGTGCAGGATATTGCAACCGAAATCAATTACGAAGGTCATCAGATTTCGACCATCAGAAGCGGTCAAATCAGCTACGACAAATTAGTCGTTTCTCCCGGCCCGGATTTCGACTACCAGTTTGTCGACGGCTACGATGCCGAATTGGCCGAAGGCGATTTCCCGCATGCTTGGAAAGCCGGTCCGCAAACGCTTAAATTGAAGCAGCAGATCGATTCCATGCGTCAGGGCGGCACTATGGTAATCAGTGCACCGAGCAATCCGTATCGCTGCCCACCGGCACCTTATGAACGTGCCTCTTTTATCGCGAATATGCTCAAGCAGAGTAACCCGACAGCCAAACTGTTGATTCTGGATTCGAAAACAAGCTATGTGTTCCAAAATCACTTTGAACACTACTGGAAACAGCACCACAATTTCGGCCAGGAAAATGCGCGTATCGAATGGGTTTCTGCAAAAAAAGGCGGAACGGTTATCAAGCTGGATGCTGCTGAAAAAATCGTCACGACCGTTGGCGGTGAAAAAATCAAGGCGGACGTCATCAACATTATTCCGGAAGAAAAAGCCGGTCGTTTCGCAATTGCCAACGGCTTGGCTTTAGGCAAGAACTGGGTACCTTACGAACCTAAGACCTTTGCCTCTAAAGTCCATCCTGATGTTTATGTAATTGGTGACACCGTCGATGCGCCTATGCCGAAAACCGGCTATGTGGCCAGCAATCAGGCGAAAGTGGTCGCCGCAGCCATTAACGATCTGCTTGCCGGCAAAGAGCCCGGCACCCCGTTCATTACCAACAACTGTGTTGCCATGGCCGGTGAAGATTACGGTATGACCATTACCGCCACCTTCCGCTATACGGGCGAAACCAAAGGCAAAGGCTTCCTGACACAGGTACGTACTTCGAAAATCAGCGAAAACCCAAGCGTCAATCGTATTCGCGCCGAAGTTGCCAAAAACTGGCAGCGTACTTTCCGTAAAGACATGTTCAGCTAAGGAGCCTCGACAATGATTAAGATGAAAAAAATCGTTTTATTCGGCGCCTTGTCTCTGGGCGTCGCATACAGTATGAGTGCCTTGGCCTCCGAACACGGCCACGCTGCCAAAGCGGAGCCTTGGACTTTGGCAAAATGGGATCAGACTGCGGCAAACCTGCCTGGCGGTAATGCTGCCAAAGGCGAAGCATTGCATAAAAACAACTTCTGCATGGCCTGTCACGGTGCAGAAGGAGTGGCTCCATCGCGCAATGCGCCGAGTCTTGCCGGCAATACGGTGGAATACACCTACAAAACCCTGAAAGACTATCAGAGCACTTTGCGCAATGAAGGCAATGGTAAATCTGCAGTGATGATTACCGCCGCGCAAACCCTGAGCGATCAGGATATTGCCGACTTGGCCGCCTACTATGCAAGCCAGGTGATTCCTGCAAAACCTACCCCTATGACGGTTGATCCGGCAATTGAGCTATTGGTGCGCAAAGGTGATTTTAATCGCATGATTACGCCTTGCGCCTCTTGCCATGGCGCTCATGGAGAAGGTAAAGATATCACCCCGGCTTTGGCTGGACAGACTCCGGAGTATTTCGTCCGTACCATGCATGCTTATAAGAACGGGCACCGTACCAACGATATTAATGAAGGTATGTCGCAGTTCACTCACGATTTGACCGATGCAGAAATCGAAGCCCTAGCCGAGTATTATGCATCGTTGAGTAAACAATAAGGAGGTCAAGATGAACGGTTTGAAAGCCATTTTCTGGGGATTCGTTCTGACTTTCGGCACAGTGTTTTTAATGTGGCTGCTAAGTATGATCACCGTTGTTTAATCCTTAACAACCTCTCCTGAATAAAAGGCCGTGCTTATTGCTCGGCTTTTTATTTTCTCCTAGCAAATGACCTTCTCTAAACCCCTTTAATTGGCCGAAATTGTCTTTCAATGCTTCTTTAATTTAGCCAAAAATCCACCTCACCATCACCGATCCCTCTAAATATAAAGCGAGCTATTTTCCGATCCCGTTATTAATGCTATATTTAGATTTCTGTTTTAGGCGCCACGCTACATCTGCTTCGTAACCAAGTTCGGTTTTTCCTGAAATTCTCTAATCTGATTTGGACGATTTTTTTTACCGTTTCAGGCATTTTCCGCCCGGCGGATTTTTATTTGTAGCCTTTATTTCATCCAACGCCATATTCATACAGCCTCGACAGGTTATATATTAATTTTCACCGTTCAATCGTAATGCATTAAGACCCGTTAAAACCTATGAAACACGCCCAACTGCAAATCCAATACGGCCAAGCTTCCGAAGCGGGTCGCAAACCCGTCAATCAGGATTTCCACGGTCTGTGCATTCCACAAGATTATCTGCTGGAATCAAAAGGCATCGCCATCGGTTTGGCGGACGGCGTCAGCAGCAGCGAAGTCAGTCAAGTCGCCAGCGAAACCGCAGTAAGTAACTTCCTCGAAGATTATTACAGTACGCCGGAATCCTGGCCGGTGAAAAAATCCGCCGTCAGAGTGCTTAACGCCATTAACTCATGGCTCTACGCGCAAACCCGAAAAAGCCAAAACCGCCGCAATTTCAATAAAGGCTATGTAACCACCTTCAGCGCCGTGATATTAAAATCGCATAGCGCACACCTGTTCCATTGCGGTGACAGCCGTATCTATCGGCTGGCAGACAACCGCCTCGTCCAACTGACGGAAGATCACCGAACCTGGATCTCGGAAGAGCAGAGTTATTTAAACCGTGCCATGGGAATAAAAAACTTCCTGAATCTGGATTATCACGAAGTCAGCACCAATCCCGGAGACATCTTTATTCTTGCCACCGATGGTATTTACGAATGGGTCGATAACACATCCATAACGCAACTGACGCAAGAATATGTCGACGATCTGGATCAGGCTGCGCAGAAAATTCTTCAAGCGGCCTATGACGCCGGCAGCAACGATAACTTAAGCATTCAGATTATCAGAATCACCCAACTGCCCG
Organism: Thiomicrorhabdus heinhorstiae; assembly: GCF_013391765.2. Classification (GTDB taxonomy): domain Bacteria; phylum Pseudomonadota; class Gammaproteobacteria; order Thiomicrospirales; family Thiomicrospiraceae; genus Thiomicrorhabdus; species Thiomicrorhabdus heinhorstiae. Next base: position 113,780 of record NZ_JACBGI020000003.1, read on the forward strand.
AGTTTCAGTTACATGAAATCAAGCACCAGCTGGATCAGCTGCCTTTCTCACGTCCTCTGGAAGTCAAAGAAGAGTTCGACGGTTATCTGATTCTCAGAGAGCTCTCGGCCAACACCCGCAGTTATGTGTATCTTGCGCAGGATATCCAGAGCGAAAGAAAAGTGATCTTGAAGCTTCCCGCTCTGGAACAGCAACACGATCTCGACTATCTGGAACGCTTTTTAATGGAAGAGTGGATCGCCAGACGGTTGAATCATCCGCATCTGCTGAAATCTTTCCCGCCTGAACGCAAACGCAACTACCTCTATACCGTTAGCGAATTTATCGAAGGGCAAACCTTGCACCAGTGGATGAAAGACAACAAGAAAGCCGATCTGCAAACCATGCGCAGCATTATCGGCCAGGTCATTCAGGCGTTATACGCTCTGCACCGTCTGGAAATCCTGCACCGCGATCTGCGACCACACAATATCATGATCGATAATCACGGAACGGTAACTCTGATCGATTTCGGTTCGGTCAAAATTCCCGGCGTCGCCGAGCTTAGAGACCCGAAGAAAAAAGAGAAAAATATCGGCACGGCGTTATACAGTGCGACGGAATTTTTTCTCGGCAACACCGGCGATAAACGTTCGGATCAGTTCTCTCTGGCCGTTATCGCTTACGAGCTCTTGAGCGGTAAACTACCCTATGGAACGGACGTTGCCAAGGCCAATACCCGAGCCGCGCAACTAAAATTGAAATACCGCAGCCTGAGTATTGAAAACCCGGAAATACCGGCCTGGGTCGATGAAGCCATCAAAAAAGCCGTCAATCCGAACCCGCAGAGACGTTACGAGGAAATCTCCGAATTCTTCGCCGACCTGAATCATCCGAATTCGAAGTTCGCCAGCAAACATCAACCGCCGCTCATCGAAAGCAATCCTCTGCTATTCTGGAAAGGACTTTCTTTATTCTTATTTCTGACGCTTCTGATCGTAATTATCACAAAATAGAATTTTCAGAAAAAACCGTTTGAATAACTGGTATACACAAAGTGGCTGTTGCAAACATTAAAGCATGTTTTTCAGCACGCTCTTCACATAACCGTTAGAGATCCCTTTGACAGGGGAACCCGTGTTGTAAATGGATAAGGCCGATAAAATATGCCCACTTCTCAAATGCGCTTCGAGCAGAATCAATGATGCCATAACCGCACTACGACACCCGTCCAGAGCATCCTCGATGTCAAATCCCATTTTATTCAGGTAACCACCTTCTTCAAAATGTTGAGAGTTTATCTGCAACAGACCAACATCAAAATTCATTCCGCTCCTTTGCAAACCGGAAATCAGCAGGAGCGCTTGTTTCTTTGACTCAGGCTGAGAACGAAGACGACTATTTGAATTCAAGCCAATCGCAAAAGGATTCATTTCTGACTCCACTTTTGCTTGAGCTATTAACAACCGTTGATAATCTAATAATGCACATTTTTCTATATGCCCGCGAAACACCTCCTTTCGCACATCATTTGCCTCTGACGCCAACACACAGGAAGGTCCAATAAAGCAAATTGACAATATAATTACCGCATACCGATACGTCACCCAATCCATCAATAATCAACCTCTCTCAACACCCGCGTCAAAAAACAACAATAACAAACTATTTCAAACACTTATAAATAATTTAAAAAAGTTAATAATTTTGCAGGACCAATATCGCAAGAGCCCCTAAAATCAAAAAAGGCCCAAAAGCAAACTGCCTGCTCTGTGCGCCCTGTACTGCCATCTGCAAAATGCCCCAAAAAATACCGGTCAAAGCGGCAATCAATAAAATCGGCGATAGCGCCTGCCAGCCGAACCATGCACCCAAGGCGGCAAACAGCTTAAAGTCACCATAGCCCATCCCCTCCTTGCCGGTTGCCAGCTTAAAGCCCCAAAACACCAGCCATAGCGACAGATAACCCGCAGCGGCACCAATCGCAGCTGATTTAATATCCACAAATCCCCAAATAGCATTCACCGTCAGGCCTAACGCCAGCAATGGCAAACTCAGGCTGTCCAGAATCAATTGATGTTCGATATCGATAACAAAAATCAACACCAGAAACCACATCAGTAGTACATACAGCAGAGCCTTTTCGGTAAAACCAAACAACACAAACGGCAATAAGGTCATAAGACCGGTAAACAGCTCAATCCAAAAATAGCGGCTTGGTACGCGAGTGCCGCAATTGGCACAACGCCCACGATAAAACAGCCAACTAAATAGCGGGATTAACTGTTTTGGGGTCAAGTCGGTTTGGCAACTTGGGCATTGAGAACGCGACCAGCTCATGGCTTTAATCTGAGCCAAAAGTCCCATGCCGACCATACGCGGCATACGCCAGGTCACCATAGTGAAAAAGCTGCCGAACAGTAAACCGATAACTGCAATAAAGCTATAGAGTAACCAGTCAGGATAGATAGCTAACAGATTAGACACTTACCGCTTTCCTTCTACTCATTACGAAAAATACCAACACCGTCATCAGCAGTAACAGCTGTGCGATAAGCGTTTCCAGATTGGCATTAAGCCCAATCCAGCTAAGGCTGTAATCTACAGGCAGCAGCGTCTTGTCCAGTACCCCGCCCATCTGCAACTCCATAATGCCCTTGCCGATAAAGCTAAAACTCATGAACAACAGGAAGACCGCCGTAAACACAAAGAAGCCTTTCATCGGGAAATGGTAGCTAAGGTTTTTCATCACCCAGTAGATCACCAGCAAAGACAGCATAGCTGCCGCGATACCAGCTAAAACCGGTTCATAAGCACTGGCGGCATCCGCCAAAAGTGCTTGATAGAAAAAGATCGTCTCGACCCCTTCACGGAACACCGCCAGAAAACTCACTCCCGCCATTGCCAGCACCCCACCTGTTCCGAGTGCCTGTTCCGACTGTGAAAACAAAGACTGCTTCCAATCCATGTTGCGTTTTTGGTACAACCAGCCGGAAACATACAGCATCATTAAGGCGGCGAAGATCATGACACTGCCCTCAAAATTTTCACGATAGGCTCCTGAAACCGAAATCAGTTTCATCATGCCCCACGCCAGCAGCACACTTGCCACAACCGCTAAAACTGCTCCCAACCAAATCGACGGTACGCGGTCAGCATTGCCGGAACGTTTCAAATACATGACCAGAGCCGTAATCACCAATAGCGCCTCAACGCCTTCGCGCAACAAAATGACAAACGATTGCAAAAACTGACTGGTCCAGGTAAAACTACGGTTTTCATAAAGTTTCTCGGCCGTCGCCAGATTCTGTTTTAAGGATGCTAAGGGCGCTTGCAACTTGACTTTTGGCTCGCCCTTCATTGCCAAGCCGATTAAGTCTCCAAAATCCGATTCGATTTTGACCACCAGATTCTGATCCAACAGTCCAATATCCAACTCCATGCCGGAAGCTTCAAAAACATCAAAATACAGACGTGAATAGGCATTACCAGTTTGCACACCGTTTTGCGGGTCATAGGCGGCATATAACTTATCCGCCTCTACGGTAAGCAACTGCGTCACTTCATCCACAGAACCAAAATCCGCCGCCTGCGCAGGCGTAGCCATCAACAGCACACTGCTAAACAACACACCACTGACAATCTTCATCCAGTGCAACCAAAAACCCTGTTTCATTTAATTAAACCTCTTAAAATCTATCCTTGGACCTCTGTGCCAAATTCGCTATGGCATAACAAACTGTTTTGCAGCACGCCAGAGCAGACTTTGGTGGCATAAAGCCTTAACTGAGCATGCCCAATACTCTTGTAAACTGTTTTTTTAATGCCTGTTTTGCCGCCAAGTGTTCATTTGCGTCCTGCTGCGCGCCGTAGCGATAGTTCAGATACTGTTCAATCAGAGGCTCTACCAGTAGCGCCAGACTCTCATCCTTTTGTGCCAACCGTTGCAAGTAGTGCGACGGGCATTCACCGGCACGCGCCTGCACTTGCGTTTGCAGACGGCTCTGTAGCTTGTAATAGAGTTGCTGAATCGGATCTTGCGGCTTACGGCTACGCAGCATACTGATAAATAACCACGCCGGAATCAGCAGTAGCGGCACGAGCAAAAACAGCAGTCCCCAACGTAATATCGATGCACTATCCTTATCGCCGTCATTTGCAAACAGCGCCTGTTGTTTTTCGGCATCATAATCAACCAGCCAATCATCCAACCACTGCCACCAGCTCTCTTGCGAATGCCCCTGCACCTCGGAAGAGCCACGCTCACTTGGCGGCCTTTGAGCATAATTACCTTCTTTGCCTATGGCTGTTTTGCTCGAATCAACAGTTTTTTGTTTGTCAGTCTGTTGCCGCGGTGCTGACTTGAGTTCCGAAGCCAAGGCGCTCTTAACCTGTTTTTTAGCAGTGTTAATAAAATCCTGCACCTCAACACGAGTCCAGCCTTGCCCGGTAACCCAAGTCTCAACCCAGATATGTGCATGCGACTGCTTGACCATTACATAGTCGGTCAGCGCCACCAGATTACCGCCTCGAAAACCGGTCACCAAACGACTCGGCATACCGGATGCGCGCAAAATCAGAACCATTGCCGAAGCCATGTCCAGCACACTGCCGCCACGATCGTCAAACCACACTTTGTCGAGATAGTTATCCTGCAAAGCTTCACTGCGCTCACGCTTATAAAACGACTGTTTTAACTCACGATAGAGCGCCAGAATACGCTCACTTTCATCACCGTAATCCTGCGCCAGCTCTATGCCATACTGCTGTAAACGCGGGTGTTGCCCTTGCGGATAGTCCAGTGCATCAAACCAATCCTGGTCTTTAACCTGCGGTTTAAGCTGGAAATCCTGTATCCAGTAAGAGTCATAACCGAACTCCTGATGAAGATTACGAATACTCATCAACTGGAAATCACGACTTAAAAAGGTTTCCGGAGAACCCGGAGTAGAAGTGTCCAGCGCATACAGCCAACGCTGACCATGTGGCATCACCTTTACATGATATTTTTGCGGCGTCCCCTTGTAGCTGATGACCTTCTGCCACTGCTTTTTGGTGCGGTACCGATCGCGCATCAAACCATTACGGCTCATATCTTCGTCATCGATATACCACTCCTTGCCGTCAAAATGGCTAAACACCGGCCCGCGCCAGTACATATCACTTTTATAAGGCACCTTGCCCTTAAATTCGGCAATTAGAACCGTATTCGATTGACTCAGAAAATCGCTAAAACGGTCACTGCGCAGGCGATTACCCTCCAACATCGGCTCCGGTGGTGCAGATTGTGTCAGATTAATCGGCACCCCAAAAGCGATGCCTAAATCCCATAGCGGCCCTTCATAACGCGGCATTAAAAAGAACATCAAGACTGCCAGCGGCATTGCCAAAACAAATAATTTAAAGGAGACAAACAGGTCACGTTGCCACTGCAAACACCCGCTTTGGAAGAGCAATACCAGCGAAAACAGCATGCCAAAAAGCAATAACATCAGGAACGCAAATCCCTGAATAGAATTCCAATACAGAGTACCTATTCCCACCAGCACCAGCATGGCGGCAATAATCCACAAGACTTCGGACTTTTTCTGAATCTCAATCAGTTTCAGCAGTACCACCAGCACCAGAAAACCACTAATGACCTGTGCCGAAAGCCAGTTAAGCTGCGTTAGAAAAACAGCGGCAATATAACCGCTGACCGTCACCAGCATCACCAGAGGATTCCAGCGTCGCAGCGATTTCCAGCGACGTACCGCCACAAACCACAGTAGCAACGCTGTCAATCCCAACCATAACCAATCGGCAAGCAATGGTGATACCGAAACCAGACTTAGCATGAACAGCGCAAACACCAGCCACAGCAGGCGGCCTTCAAAACGCTCAACAAAAAATGCTAAATGCGCCTTCATGCCGACTTGCCTCGCCCCATATCGCGCGCCAGCAGGGTTTTAACACGGCTCATAAAATTCGCAGCTGGTGCTTGTTGCGTCTCTGGTACCGTTTGTTCGCTCTTTTCCATCTGATAGGCTGCCAGCATTTGTAAACACTGATGCTTATGAGCATGGCCTTTAGTAGCACTAAGCACCGAAGTATCCAGTTTCAAACCATACTCCAGCCCTAATCTTTCCGCTTCCAGCACCCATTTGGCCAATTGCGATAAACGAAGCTCCAGCGGTAAATGCTTAAGGCTATTGCCGTCAATCATTAACGAACTGGCATTCAAGCCACCGCTAAAATCACTACTCATCAGCTCTTCGCTGCGGGCATAAGCTTTCCAGTTAATATGGCTTGGATTATCGGAAGGTTGATAGTGACGCAGCGACTGCATTTCATCCGCTTCAATGCCGCTGTGATTCTGCTGTTGGTCTAACAGCTCTTTAAGACGCAATGCCCCTCTTGGCGCCGGATAAGCCCATTCACTCAACTCGGTTTGCACCTTGCGGTAGAACACAAACAGCCCGACCGGATAGATACTGGCGAGATTCAGTGGTGTCAATGCAAGCTGTCCACGACGCTCGGCATTCAGTTCTAACTCAACGCTTTGCGTACTTTTGCCGGTAATATTCTCCCAACCGCCGTTCTGCTGTCGACAATCAACAAACACCGCTTCCGCCAGCGTTCGCCCCGAATTACGGATAAACAGCTGTAACTGCAACTTTTCGCCAACAAAGCCCGGTGCGGTTTTAACGCCGACCAGTTGCAAATTCGCAAAACTGAGCCAACCAAGCAGTAGCGATATTAAAAGTAACGCTATCAGTACAAACACCAGCATAAACAGCAGGTTATTGTTGTAATTTACCGCCATTACCCAGCCAATCACCGCCATAAGCGCGAAAACCCATCCCAGAGAAGTCGGTTTAAAACGTAAAGCGCCCAGCTTCGCCTGCTGCATTAAGCAACTCCTACCTGATCAAGAATCGCCTGTAGTTTAGCGATTACCGCATGGCGCTCACCCGATAGACGATGCGCCGCCACCGGAATAAACACCTCCTGAATATCTGCCGGCAAAACTTTGTTATCACCGCGAATCAGGGCCCACGCCTGAGCGGCACGCAGTAAACTCTGGGCAGCACGGGTCGAAAGTCCACTTTCAAAACCGTCTGTAAAACGAGTCTGCTGTAGCAGGTCCAGCACATACTCAACCAGGTTTTCCGAGAGATTGACTTGCGCAACGGCTGAACGCAGTGCCATAAGTTCATCTACACTCATTACCGGTGCAATTTTATGCAGTAAATCGCGTTTGTTTTCACCTAACAGAATTGCCGCTTCCGACTGACGATCCGGGTAACCGAGCGATAGACTCATTAGGAAACGATCCAACTGCGCTTCCGGCAGCTCAAAGGTTCCCAACTGTCCATAAGGGTTTTGTGTTGCCACTACCCAAAAAGGCACCGGCAAACGTCTATGCTCGCCACCAACGGTCACACGGCGCTCTTCCATCGCTTCCAAAAGCGCACTTTGCGACTTTGGCGGCATACGATTAATCTCATCCATTAACAGCAGAGAGGTAAACACCGGCCCTTCAATAAAACGGAAAGTCTCATCCTGCTTGGAAAACACCTGAGTTCCGATTAAATCGCTCGGCAACAAATCATTCGTCCCCTGAACACGCTTCATCTCCAGTCCGGTAACATGCGACAGTGCCTGCGCCAACAGGGTTTTTCCTGTACCCGGCAGGTCTTCCAGCAGTACATGCCCATCCGCTAGAAAACAGCTGAAAATCAGTTTCAACTCATGTGGTTTACCGACAATAATCTGATTTAGGGTGTTTAAAACCGCATCCACTTTGGTTCTGTTATCTGTCACTTTTATTCCTTTAAAAATACGTCGTCATTTGGGTCTGTTGACAGCCCTAGAGTGAATTCAAAAATACCAGAAGCGCTTCGCGGTTAGCCTTTTCCAATTGCATATATCTCTGCTTGGCGGCTTCCGCTTCGCCGCCGTGCCAGAGAATCGCTTCCTGAAGCCCGCGAGCCCGACCGTCATGCAGGAAATAGTCATGTCCGTTTACGGTTTTCGTTAAACCAATGCCCCATAGCGGCGCAGTTCGCCATTCACGTTTTTCCGCCCTGAAATCAGGGCGCCCTGACAAGCCCTCCCCCATATCGTGCAAGAGCAGATCCGTATAAGGATGGATTGTCTGATTGTTTAGGCGCGACCATTTGTGTCCAGCGGTTTTCACCTCGGTTTTATGGCAGTTCGCACACCCGATCTGATGAAAAACAGCCTCGCCTTTTAAGGCCAGTGGATTCGTCACATCACGACGATAAGGCACCCCCAGAAATTGCAGATAGGTCGTCACATCGTTCATTTGCGCCTCAGACATTTCCAACTTGCCGCTATCGTAGGCCTGCAGACATTCTTTCTGCTCCGGGCGGCAATTCTGGTAAGCGAGGAAATCCGGATGGTATTCGCTGGTTAACTCTCTAAACATCAGGTTAGTCAAGCCAATATCGTTAAAGGCTGCATCCGCAGTCTGCATCCGCAAGGTGGAGTTATTCGCTTTCCAACCGAACCGCCCCAGCTCGTTTTCACCCTTCTCCGGGTTCCAGACATAATTCGGTTTGCCGGAAATACCATCGCCGTCGGCATCGCTTTCATCTGCCCAGTTTAAAATCGTCTCTTCCGGAATCGCTTCCAGCAATCCTAAACCAAATACCGGATTGGCAATCCGCGCTTCAATGATCGAATCCGAACGGATATCGACATTAGCCGACGTTAAAATATGAAATATCGGTTTACGCAGCGAAAACGATTCTCCATCCGCAAAACTTCCAGGCATTTCCAACCATGAAATCCGTGTATCCGCTTCCGCCGGAACGCCCTCAATTCCGCGATCGGCAATCTGATAACCAATCCCAGGATGGGGTGCCATTGGCTGACCGTGCAACCCTTTACCCGGAACGGAAATACGGAAAAACATTCCTGAAAGCGGTTCAAAACGGTTTTTCGGCGGCATCGCGCGACCGTCACTTACATGACACGCTTCGCAGGAAACATTATTAAAATGAGGCCCCAAACCATCCGCATCATATCGCCAGTTTGACGGAACTGACGGGGTCACGGTACGTTCAAACACTCCGTCACCGCGATCAAAGGCGGCTGATAATCCCCAGGAAAGGTTTGGCGCTTCCTGTTCGTACGCCAGTTTTCCAGAATGAAAATGCGTCAAATCGCCTCCACTTAAGCTTCTTGGATCTTCTTTTTCCAGATAATTCATCGACGCTTCGCCATACCCCTCAAACGGCACGACATAGGAACGATACGCTTGAACCAGCAACGCCAGTAGCGCCACCCCAAGGCCGAACAGGCTGATAATCAAAACCCGACTCAGCCCCCCTTTCCCGATCTCTTCAACCGGGGGGGCGTTAGAAACCTCTCCCGAATGCATAGCTCTCTCCTTACTTTCAACTATTTGCCCACGTTTCCCGGTGCCCTTAGGAAATCAAGCTTCATTCAAACGTTGCGCGCGTGTCAGATACAGACGCAAAGCAGATAGAAAAATACCCAACAACAACAGCCACAGCAGGTAACCGGACAGCAAGGTAACATAATTGAAACCGAGTTCGACCCAGCGAATATCAACAAAGACGCTAAAGAAGAAAAATGCATACCATGACCCTCCTGCAATAACCGGACCGATCCACATGCTGATTAAGCGCTTGTGCATTAAAAGCGCATTAATCACAATGACGGTGAACAATGTCAGCCGCATCAGAACCTCGGGGTTCGCCATCCAATAGAGATAATTGTTGATATGGTAGCTGTAAAGAAAAATGGCAAACTCCGACAGCACAATCAACATCATCCCGATACGCAAGACAAAATAGACGATATGCATAAATTTACGCTGTTCCGGTAAAGTCTCTCCCGCCGCAACCACGTAATAATAGAAAACCAGTGCAAAGGTGGACGAGCCGACACTCAATCCCACTGCAAACTGGTGAAACAAATTTACCCAAAATAATTCAGACATGGTTTTTCTCCCCGAACCCGTTCAACTTAAACACCTCAAAGAACGCGATTTCTGCTTGCTTGAGGCATGCCGCAAGAGACATACGGTAATTCCGTTTCGGATACTCCCGCTGTTCACCTAATACGCAAAATCCATTCGCTTGTATTTGCGTTCGGTCGCATCGCTCTTTAGATACAACACCACCATCCCCGACTTGGGAAACACCGCTTTTTCCGCAACCGCTCGACGCTCGCCCTCAAGCTGAAAACGTTTCTGTACGGATTGCGACGAAGCACAGGCACTTAACACGACCGCCCCCAAAGCAATCAAGATGATTTTCTTCATTTTTTGACTCCGATCCCGGCCGCCGGTCCGTTCCCGGCAGCGTTCATGACATAACGCACTGGAACCTTCTGTGCAGCCAGAACCTGTTCCACCGGCTGACCGGAAATCAAGATCGCCGAACGGGTTGCATAACCATCGATCCGAACCTCTTTTTCTCCGTGGGGGAAAACCCACGCCAGCCCACTCCAATAATCTCCAAGACTGTTTTCATCCAACATCAACCTGGATCTCTGCTGATTGGTGACCACAACCCGGGTGAAAAACAAACCGTTTTTCTCAACGGTTCCCAGTGTATTCACCAACAGAGAATCATGGAACCAGTCAAGTCCGGTTCCGCTATCAAACTGTCCCGGATCGTTTAACAGTTCTTGCACCGTCTGCGCAACCGCTTCCATATTCTGCAGGTTCAGATCACCGTATTTACCGCGCTCTCGGGCAGATTTTCGCGCCTCGTCATCTAGAAGATCCTTTTGCTCATCCAGACTGAGTTCCTGCTGAACCCGTTTCAGGCCTTCTCCGGTCAGATCAACCGAGTCATAGATATAGGGTTTGATAAGAATCACCAGTTCACTACGACTGAAAGCTTTTTCCTTACTTGATAAAGCGTCTTTTAAAACCGGGATTTTATTCACACCCGGGATTCCTCTAACATCGTCGCTTTTGCTTTCCTCGATCAAACCGCCGATCGCAATGGTCTGGGCGTGTTTGGCAACGGCCGTCAAGGTCAGCTGAGTCGTAGTGTAGGTATCGATCGAATAATTTTCCAAAGTCGATCCACCGGTTGAAACCGGAATCGTGGCCGCCCCTTCCTTGATTTGGGAAATTTCCTGCTCGATGTCCAACGTTACCGTTGCATCGGAGTTAATCCGCGGCCAGATTTTCAATTTCGTTCCAATATCCTTTTTAGAGATTTCCGTTGTCACCACAATCGGCTGCACGACGCCATCGGATACGGTTCCCCCTGACGAGGAGACATTTTCAACCAGCGGACGTTCCTCGCCGATAAAGATCTCCGCCTCCTTGTTATTCGATGCCATAATCAAAGGGGTGGAAATCAGTTTGGTACGATTCTCCGTTTCCAGAAACGCCAGCTTGGCGAGCCAGTTACTGTTTGCCACCTGAAACAGCAGGCTGCCGGTAGTCAACTGATCCGGCTTCATCCCCAGACCGAACACCTGCTCGGGAATACTGCTGCCTGAACTCAGCGGATTCTGCGTCGACGATGAACTCGGCCCGGAAGTTGTTTTGCTATCGGTATATTGAAAATCAAAAACCGAATCTTCGTCCTCACCCAGAGCAACCCGCATAATTTTCATTTGCAGCAAAACCTGCTTCGCGGGCTGGTCGATCTCTTTGATCAACTGCTCGATGTCCTGCAAAGCCCTTTCGTCGCTGCTTCTTACCAATAACAAGTTATGCAGGCTGTTATAGGTCACGCGAATCGGCGCCGCCTGAATCATTCCGCTCACATCTGATTCCGTCAGCCGGGTTCTCGCCCCGATCTGTTCCAGCTTTGCGGTAGTTAGAGATTCCAGCGTTTCCGCATCACCAGCCAATTCATTAGCTTGTGCATTTGAGCCGAGATTCTGGTAATTGTTATTTCTTGAACGGTTGTTTCTCGAATTTCGGTTGCTGCTCACGCTGCTGCCGGAACTGCTATTCCCCGAATCCATGTCTCCGTCGAATTCGTAACTTTCATCGGTTTCCGGTTCCTGCAGAATCACCCGCGTGCCAAACAAAGCGCGGATGGAATTTGCCGCACTGACGACGTTCTGATGTTTCAAAGTAAAGACTTTGGTCGATTCATTACGGTATACCAGTACATCTTCTTTAAACTGATCACGGGTCATTACCACGAAAACGTTCGAATCCTGACCTTTGCGATACCATAAACCGGTCACTCGGCACATACTGTCAACCGCTTCTTCCAGTGAAGCCTTGCGAATAAACAGAGAAAAACGCACCTTGGAAGCATCTTTGGTTACGATGACATTCTGTCCCGAAAGTTCGGACAAAATTCTCACTGCATCCTGAGTGGTCAATTCTTTAAACTCGATATCGCCAATATAATCTGCCCTTTTTTGTTTGGGCGTTTGCACTTCTTCGGCTGCAAAGAGTGTTTTCGCCGACGTTTCTTCCTGATCCGCATTTTTTGAATCTTCTGCATAGAGCGCTCCCGGCAGGGTTGCCAGAAATAAGGTCAGTAGCGCCGCCTTCATGGACTTTTTCATTTTCAAATTACCTAACAACAATCACTTCACCCAGCTTTCCGACTTCAATCAACAAACTCAGACGATCAATCCGAGTCACCTTGATCACATTGTTAAAACCACCGTCGGGAATACTCACCGTATCACCTTCTCTGACAATATAAGTTCCCAAACTTCCCACTTCGAGAACCGCTGCCTTATCGTTTTCCGATTTGATAATCAAACCTCTTAGAGACAGTTTGGGTAGTTTGATATCAGTTGTCAGACGGGTAAAACTGTATTCCGTCTGGGCGGGTTTTCGCCCCGCTGCACTGCGTTTGCTGCGCATCAATCGTGGCGTCAAGGCAAATGGATCCCGGCTGGCCTCCGGAGAATATGACCATTGCCGATCCTGCAGAGCGGATGACGCTACGTCCGCATCGTCGAGCCCCTCTCTTTCAAGACCGCTCCTCTGCGGCGAGAGGTTCTGTTGTCGGCCAGTCGTTTCCCGTTCTGAAACGGTCTCACTCGATAACCGTGAGTTCTCATTCAAGTTGCCGTAATAATCGAATAGTTGTTGCACCTGCTGATGCGCTTTGCCGCTGACGCCATCCGGCAGCTGCTTTAACATCTGCAGCGCATTTTTTTGCAATTGTTCGACATTGATGTCCTCAGGTTCGGCATAGGCGTGCAGCGAATAACTCATCACCAACCCCAGGCAAAGAAGGCGTAAAACGCTCAAGAACACTTTTTCCTTTTTCGGTACAGAGCCTACGCATTCGATTTTTTTCATCTTGTTAATAAATTGCATAGCAAAGCCCTTCATTACCTTCCACCCGTCGCGACGGCAAAAATCGCCTGGAAAAAAGACACATACACAAACCCAACCATTCCGCCGACGATCAACGTCAAAGCCGGTTCGATCATTGAGGTCATCGCCTTAATCCGCGAATCCAACTCTTTGTGGTAAAAAGCACCCAATTCATCGAACACTTCGCCCAATTCCCCGCTCACTTCACCCGAAGCGACCAGGTGTAAAACCATATCCGGAATTTCTTTCTGTCTTAAAGCGACCGCCAGTTTTTCACCCTGTACAATCCTCTCGGCCGCTTGATTAAAACTGTGTTTTAAAACGCTGTTTGCATTGATCGCCGAAGCAATCCTTACCGAATCCAGCACGGTCAAACCGCTCGCCAGCATCATCGACAGTGTCCAGCTGGTTTTCGCCATCCCGGCGGCAATAATCGAGCTACCGATCAGCGGCAGTTTCAAAATCATCCGGTCAATAAAAAACCGGCTTTTTTCCTGGGTATAGGCCGCTAAAATCAGAAAAACGGCGATTGCGACACCGATGCCCAGCATCGGACCGTAATCCTGCATCCACTCCGACATGTCCATCAACGCCTGGGTCGAAGCGGGCAGTTCAGCATTCCGCGCGCCCAAAAAAGTGGCAAACTTCGGTACAACCCCGATCACCAGAAACAGAATGACCGCAATAGAAGCCAAAACCACGATCAACGGATACGTCAAGCTGGAAATTAATTTGCGCTTGATTTCGATCGCTTTATCCAGATCCTCGGACAAACGCCCCATGATTTTGTCCGTTTCCCCGGTCACTTCTCCGGCAGTGAGCAAACTGACGGCAATATCCGGAAAAACCGACTTTTCCTCAGCCATTGCCGCCGAAAACGTCATGCCTTCCTGAATATTCACCACCATGCGTTTAACCGCTCTTTTCAAACGGTAGCGCTTGATGAGTGGTTCTACCGACTCCAACGCCTGCACAATCGTGTGTCCGGAACGCAACAGCAACGACATCTGCCGGAAAAACATCAGCAGATCCGCAGAAGCGACACGTTTATAACGCCGCGGATTCAAATGCCCCAGATAATCAATCAGTCGCTGTTTATGGCCTTGCAGCTTCTCGATTTCAACGATAAACAATCCCTGCAAACGCAACTCGGAGGCGGCCTCAGTTTCGCTTTCAACATCCAGCGTTCCGCGGACTTCCTTACCTTGTTTATCCAGCGCGACATAACGAAAATCAGCCATCTGTTTCGGCTCCGTAATCAATGTGGTAATGATGAACATCTTCCAGAGACACTTCTCCGTCCAGAATTCTCTGGCGGGCACTGTCCCACAAACTGAAAAAATTCTCCGACTCTCGCAATTGATGTTCGGCCACTTCGCCAACGATGGCATCACTGACACGGTGATCAACCCACAAGGCTTCATACAAACCGACACGCCCCTGACACCCGGTACCGTTACAAACCGGGCATCCCGTCGCTTTATAAAGCGTGACTGGCCCGTCTTCGGCATCCATACCCAGCAAAGCGCGCTCACTTTCATCCGCCTCATAGGGCTGTTTACAGTGATCGCACAAACGACACACCAGACGCTGCGCCATAATGCCGACCACCGTCGTTCCAACCAAATAACGGTCACAACCCAAATTCACCAGTCGCGAAACCGCACTGATGGCATTATTGGTATGTAAGGTGGAAAGTACCAGATGCCCGGTCATAGACGCTTTTAAAGCGGTTTCCGCCGTTTCGAGATCACGCACCTCGCCGACCAAAATAACATCCGGATCGTGACGCAGAAACGAACGCAGAGCGCTGCTGAAATTCACTTTCGACGTCATTTGCACCTGACTGATACCCGGCAGATTCTGTTCAACGGGGTCTTCCACCGTCAAAATATTTTTTTCATTGGCGTTCATGGCCCGGATACAGGCATAAAGTGTGGTCGATTTACCGCTCCCGGTCGGGCCAGTCACCAGTAGCATGCCGTGCGGCAACTGCAGCACCTCTTTCAGACGACCGACAACCTGTTGCGGCATGCCGAGCTGGTCCAGTTGCAAAGCATCTTCAATCGCTCCGAGAATACGCATCGTAATGCGTTCCCCCCAACGGGTCGGAATTGAGGCGACACGAATGTCCATTTCCGGCAAATCCCAGTCCTGAACCCGGTAAGTCAGACCACCGTCCTGAGGCAAACGCTGTTCGGAAATATCCATATCCGACAGCACTTTGATCCGGTTGACCAGTGCCTCGGTTTCCGCCAGGGTCAAACGCATCCCTAACGTTTGCATCATGCCGTCGACGCGCATTCGTACACGGGTAAAATCATGTCCCGGTTCGATATGAATGTCCGAAGCACGGCGGACATAGCTCTGCTTCATCAGGCCGTCCAACGCCAAAACCGCATCGAATTCATCTTCTTCGGCCGTTGCATGCATTGACGCCAACGCATATTTCAAAGCGTCGGGCTCCGCCACCGCCGGTAATACTTTCTCCCCCAGGGCACGTTGCACCAAGTCCAGAACCACCCGATCGTGAGGGTCCTGCATGGCCAGATACAACTGTCCGTCCAGATGCACCGGCAATACCTCTTTTCGCAACAACAGATTCACCGAGAGTCTGGCAAGCGGGGCGGCACTTGCATCCAGTTGATCCGCATGGATATACGGCAGTTCATACTGCTGTGCCAGAGCTTGATAAAAGGCGCTTTCCGGAAAACGGTAATGGCGCATCAATAACTCCAGCACGGAACGTCTTTCGCGGCGTGCCTGCGGACGTAAGTCGTTCAGCGTATCAACATCAATCAACCCCACCTGCAACGCGGCGGTAGTCAAAATAGATTCGTTTTTAATCAAAATTCACCCTTGTGCTACGCAAACAGGCGCAACAACTTATCCACCGCCTGCGGATTACTCGCCATCTCTCTGGCTCGGTACGGACTGATTGCACCACGTTTGACCAGCTCGACAAACGCCTGATCCATTGTCTGCATACCTTCCGCCCGGCTGGTTTCAATCACCGAATACAACTGCTTACTCCGATCCATCGCAATCAGATTGCTGACCGCCTTATTGACATGCATAATTTCCAGTGCCGCCGCACGACCATTTCGGTGATCCAGACGAATCAGTTTTTGTGAAATCACACTACGCAGACACATTGCAAAACGGCTGCGTGCAATTCCCTGCTCCTCGCCGGGGAAAAAGCCAACCACCCGATCCACTGTGCCGACGGCATCATTCGTATGCAAAGTCGAAAACACCAGGTGTCCGGTTTCGGCGGCACTGATCGCTGCCTGAACCGTCTCACGGTCGCGCAACTCTCCAACCAGGATGACGTCAGGATCCTCTCGCAGAGACGCACGCACCGCACTGGCAAAGCTGCTCACATCGGTCACCAACTCACGTTGATGGATAATCGACTTCTGTGCCTGATAGACAAATTCCACCGGGTCTTCAATCGTGATAATGTGGCGATTTTGTGTGCGGTTGATATGATTGATCAGTGCCGCCAGCGTGGTTGATTTTCCGCTTCCGGTCGCACCGGTTACCAAAACCAGGCCGTCTTTCAAATTTGCCAGTCCCTGAACATATTCAGGCAGCCCAAGTTCGGAAAAAGAGAGAAAATCATCACTTAGATAACGCAACGCCAGACATGGCTGATTCATCGACCGGTACAAATTGGCGCGAAAACGGTAGCCGAGTTCCGAGGTATAACCGAAATCCACCTGCCCGTCCTGTTCATACAGTTGCCACTGGCTGTCGGACAAAATATGTCTGGCAATGGCTTGCAGATCGTCTTTCGAAATACACACGCCATCAACGGTTTTCAGTTCACCGCTGATTCGAAACGCCACCGGGCGATCCACGGTCAGATGAAGATCGGAACCCCCATTTTGCACGCAGTCGGTTAATAAACGATCAAACACCTCTCCAACACTTTCACAGCTCATAAAGCCAACACCACCATGACATTCAAATATTGCTGTGCCGAACGATCACCACCAGCGTTTTCGTCAGCCAACTCCGCTTCAATTTGGATATTGACCGGCGACACCTGATAGGTCAGTGAATCCAGCTCTCGCAAAAACGCCATCAGATCGCCGTAACGAGTATTCATTTGATATTTCAGCAACGGTCGCCCCCACTGATTAGAAGTGTCGAAATACACTTTCTCCCGCTCTGCCTGCGCCTGTTTGATCGATGCCTTACCGATTTCACTAACCGATTGAATTCGAACCCGGTTTACCTCCGCCAGATCGGAGATCCCCAACTGCAGATTCTGATAAACCTGAATATCGTTCAACGGCATAAACACCGAACTCAGTTGCTGATACTCGACCTGTAACCCGGCCTTCACCTCTTCCATCTCCTTGTACTTTTTTTCCAGAGACAATGAAGACTCCGGCATTTTTGGCACTTCTTTGGTCTTTAATTGCAAGCGGTTTTCCGCGCGGCTCACCATACTTTCCGTATGGGTCAGCGCCTGATAATTCCCCCAATGCCACAGCAACAGGTACATTCCGACCACGCCAAAGGTCACCAGCATCAAAATCTGGTTTTGCTTCTTTCTTCCCAAGCGATTCCACGACTGCATGCTCTATTTAGTCCTTATATCCGAGCCATCCGGCTATCCACACCCTTTGCCACAGAAGTCTCGGCGCGTTTTTCCACCGCCCTTGCTTCGGCCTTGTTTTTCGGCAATAACCACAAACTCAAACCGTAACCGCGAATGCCGGAGCGACCGATCGAACGATTGATTTTGACTTGCAATACTTCATAACCCAGCTTTGCCACCCGCTTATTCAACTCGCGCGAGAACAGCTGCGCGGCATTATCGTTCAACGCCCAGCCCTGCAGCTCAAACCCCTTTTGCTTCGTGCGTTCGCTTTGATTACTTTCGACAAAGCGGTCAACAACCACAAAATCGTTAATGCTTTCCTGAAGAGATAACAGCAATTCCATCAACAGCGGGTTGCGCTCCGAAAGCGCTTTCATTTGCAACACCTGCTTCCGCATGGCTTCGACCTCTGTAGTGATCTCCTGCAGCTTCTCCTTTTCTTTATTGGTCTCGACCACCATCAGCCCAATCTGTTGCGCCAATCGAACCTGCTCTTCTTTCTTTGCTTCAATTTTGGCAAGACTGGCCGACTCTTCCGCCAGTCGGTACTGCATGTATCCTTCGTTCAGGCCCAGCGCCAGCACCGCCAGCACCGGCATCGAATAGCGCCAGACATTTTTGTTTTTCCACAGTGGCGGACGCGGATCCTGAGCTGCGATAAAGGGCAAATTATTGCGTTTATTCCCCGCCTCCAGCTGCGCCAGAGCGGCATAACGATACAACCAGGTCTGCGGAACCGATGATCCCGAATGCGTGACGCTCACCGCATCGCCGACATACTTCACATCCTTACCCAGCGTCCTTTCCAGAGCTTTACACAGCGCTTTGCCGTCGGCATGCACACTGTTCAACCAGATTTCATCGGTTTCCGGGCGCATCAGCTCGGTAATCGCTGCTGTCACCACATTCAGCTGGTCATCTTTGCAATCCAGCCGTAAATGACTCACCGATACCGTCACCCGGCCGACAAAACGTAAAACAACCACCCGCTCTTTAAAAATTTCAGCAACAATCTGTTCATGGTCTTCAAAAGCACTCTGTTCGATGAACAGGGAACTCAACCCATGCAGCGGCACAATGGATTTCAGCTTCAAACTATTGCGGGCAAAGGCTTCCACCCACAGATGCCGGTTATGTCGATAAATTCCGCTGCCGAACCACAGATCGCTTTCCGTCTGATTCTCCGCATCTTCATCCACTTTCGGTTCCTGCCAGGCGCAATCCAGCTGGCCCTCGATCGACAACAAGCGTTCCTGAACCTTCATCACCTCATTCAGCTGATCGCGGGAAATGTACTCCAGCTGAATGCATATCTCGCCAAAACGAATCATCGAAGCATTTTGGCTACGGCTCAATTCCAGCTCAACGCCGGCGTTTTGACGTTGCTCCGCAGTAATAAAACCAAAGCCCTCCAGAAGCGAACCAATCGACCACAGCTGTGCGATTTCCGCCACATTCGACTCCAATTCCCAGCTGATCAGATTTTGTAACTGCTGTCTGGACGTCCTTGCCGACACCGGCAGATCAAGGCTTGTAGCACCGACTTCCGCCGTTGCCAGAATGGCGCTTTTCGGCCAGCGTTTGATCTTTTGCACACGGAACTGCGCGAGAATTTCTTCAATCGCTTTCTGTTCGCGGGTCTGCACCGACATCGCCACACACAGTAGCTCCGCCTTTCCTCCATGTAAACGAACCAAAGCGCCGCTTACCGCATATCCGTCGTAACAGAACACCAGGTGTTCCCCCAAAGCCTTGGCAGACAAAAGCCCACCCAGTCCTTTTAAAACGGACAAATCAACTCTCTTTAAAAAAGAGGAGCCTGAACCGGTTTGATCCGAAGCGTTTGAATCACTCATTAATTAATTTCCCAGCAAATATCTGCACCACAGCTGCCATCCTTGATTCCAATCCCTGAATAAACGGTGAATTTATGGGTCAGACGATCAGTCGAGCCATTCTGCCGAGGATAATCATCATCAACTCTTCTAAGCCCACCCGAGTCTTTTGCTGCCAAAAATAAAAGGTGTTCACCTATTGCTAAACCTGAAGCAAGAGTTGCTGTCAGAACGATAGAATTTCCACTAACGACGACGGTGTTTGATGACAAGCTCGTATCCGCAGCAAGCTCCGTTTGTCGCCAGAAACCTCGGTCTTCACCATTTACAAACTCCAGCAGAACGAGGGCATATCCTGTTGAAGTATTAGAAACTTCAATATCGGAACCAGAGTTATTTGTGAGATTAACCAGAAAGGTTGCTGAAGAATCTCGTCTCCACTCACTAGGCTCAACAGATATCTCCATATCTTTATCTTGTTGAGGCTCTATCAAATCTTCATCATCAACCCCGTCACTATTCGCATCAGGGCTCACACCATCACCGTCGTAGTCAGCCTCATAATTCGTTAAACCATCTCTTCCTAATCCAATATAGGTGAGACGATTCGAATCTAACTTCCTACACCATCCATAGTTTCTTTCATCATCAAAATTTGAGTTCGCTATCCCCGGACAAGCATGACTGCTTGAAGAATC
This sequence comes from Thiomicrorhabdus heinhorstiae, assembly GCF_013391765.2. Taxonomy (GTDB): domain Bacteria; phylum Pseudomonadota; class Gammaproteobacteria; order Thiomicrospirales; family Thiomicrospiraceae; genus Thiomicrorhabdus; species Thiomicrorhabdus heinhorstiae. The sequence goes on from NZ_JACBGI020000003.1 coordinate 134,207, forward strand.
CAAGTCCCCTGTTCCCCTCCAAGAATCACGAAAATCGTCCGTGATAACACTATTTAGATAAACTGATCGAAACCCCTTCCAAAGCCTTTCATCACTTTCCAAAAATTCAGTTTCATCCCCGGAGTTATTATTAAATCGACTTGTAGCATCAGGTGTTGGATCAAACACTGGCGCTTGAAACCCATATGTCAACATTGACGATGTTCCACCGGTAGAAACATCACAATCAGTCGCGGTTAGCAGGCCAGCCACGCATGGTGGCAAGCGACCGTTATCAACGACATACCCTGTATCAACCGGAGATTGATTGATATAGACGGTTTTTACAGTGGCGTTTTTCAGCAGTTTCAGACGGTTTTCCGTATCGATAATACGGTGCTGGGAAGTTTGGGTTTCCATAGTCATCATGGCAAGCATGGCGGTGGAAGAGAGAATCGTCACCACCATCAACAGTTCAAGAAGCGTAAAACCATCTTCCCGAATCTGCCGACGGGCAAACGATGCCTGATTGCGCTGTTTAAAATCCATTTTCCGCAAATTCCTGAGAGGTCTCTACCCGCAAAACGCCGTTTTTAAAACGCTTGCAATTGCCCAGAGCCATCAGCAATAGCCAAGTCATCACCGCTGCTGCAACCAATCACCGTTATTTAACGGCGGCGATCGACTCGATCACCATTGCCGGGCCTTTCGAGTAGTTGTAAACATGAATACCAGCAAAGCGTAGATTTTTACCGCGGAAAGATTCAACTCCGTAGCGTTTTGCCAGTTGATTGAATTCATCTACCACCTCTTTAGCGGCATAAACCGGAATGACCATATCTTCTGCTACTTCAACAAACATCATGTGTTTAACCTGCGGCACCGGGTCCACTTTGGCAACCGCCAGCGCCGTTTGCAGATAACCGGTCTGCTGCACTTCCGGCGCGGTTTTAATCACGCCGTCAAACACCACCAGCTTATTGATCTGAATTTCTTTGGTTCCTTCTTTCATCGGTTTGTTCTGTTCTACAAACTCCGCCATATCTTCGATATATCGATAGTCGCCAAAATCACCATGTGCCTGTTTCGCCTTGGATAAAATGTCTTGCGCCATTGCCAGACTGCTTGCTGAAAGAGCACTCATTGCCAGTATTACTCCTAAAATAATCGAGTTAATTTGTTTGTGCCCAGCCCCAGTTTTTCTTATAAAAATCACTTTTATTCGCACCTTTTAAATTCTTAATCCGCGTAAATACAAATCACCTGATCGTCAACCTTCGGCTCGCAATCGACGGTGTAGCCGTCAAATTCGCCATTTGCCCCCATCGCAACCAACACCACACGCTCGGCAATCGAACGACTGTTTTTCTCCACAAACATCAAAACCGGCCGACCAGCCCATTCCAGATCACCCACTTCACCATTTAGGTAATCGACATGCTGTTGATGGATACGCCGACTGAGGAAATAAACGCCCTGCGGCCTTTTTTCACCGCCGATAAAGATTGCAGGGACATCATCAACCGAATCTCCGCTAACAGGGTTGTCGCTAACGGTGACAATATTGCCGATATCCACATAGCCTTCACCACTGCTATCCAGATAAGGGCCACGCCAACCCCGCGCCGCGGCTGAAGTCCACGGCATAAAAGTCTCCATATAAGACTGAATTCCCACGCCGGTCAGCTGGCTTAAATTGGCGGCATTATCAAACCAGACTTGCTTATCTGCGGTAGATAAAGGCGCATAAACAGGCAGCTGGGCTAAATCAAACTTAGCCGCCGGATGCACCTCATAATCAAACGGCCCTTCTTTGGGAAAATAGCCGGTATCGGCTCTGAACTGCCTGACAGCTTTTGCAACTTCCGCAAGCTCGACCCGCTCCAGTTGCGAATCAACTTCGCGATCCACACCCTGCAAGTTGGTTGCAGCAATAAAGGAGATTGAAGCCAGAATCGACACCACCACCAACAGCTCAAGCAGAGTAAATCCCGCCATTGTGGGCACGTCATCATTCATATCCCCCTCCTTTCCCCATCAAGAACACCAGAAAAATGCGAAATTTCCCGCCGTTGAAGACAGGACTTCACAAAACACAAAGGGCATCACCTGAATGAACATTCCTCAAACAGCGCTTTGCAAAAACAGCGATTCCTAAGATTACGCGCTCTTTGCAAAACTCTTTTCTACAGGAAAAAGGGCGGATTCAAGAGGGCTGAGAATCCGCCAACACATCCACCCGGAACCGGCTGACAGGAAAACGGTTCCGAGTGACACAACACTAAACGAAGCGCTTAGATGGTGTTACGAGTACCATCCCATTCACCAAGCTCTTCTTCTTTGGTATCGCCGGCGCCGTCGACGATCGTTACCAATACCACTTGATCAGCAGCATCAATAGCACCAGTACCATCAAAGGTACCGATATCAAACACTGCGATGAAACGGTTGTACTGTGTTTCAGAAACGTGACGGTAAACCGGAACCGAAGTCATACCACCAAGATCGTTGGCATTAAATAGTGTTGAAGCTGGCCCTAGACCTACAGCCATAAATGCCTTACCAGTAGCAGTAGCTGCGTTACTACCATCAAATTCAACCACACCTGTAGCCGCCGGCTGACCAGTTAGACGCTCTTGCCCACCAGTCCAGATTGCAACTTCATCTGTGTCTTCTAGAGTACGAGAGAAACCACAACCATTACCGTCTGGCGTCATAAAGATATTACCGGCAACAACAGCGTTACCACGGTCAGCAATTAGATCTTGCATATCAGCACACGTACCTTCACCCTCTGGATCGCCATCAAGTGCAACGTATTGAAGTGCCTCGATACCACCATCCGCTAGAATTCCTTTAACATCCGCATTGATTGCAACAACCGCAACGTCTTCAATTGCAAGAATATCTGAACCAGCAACAGATGTACCCAGCAAATCACCGTCTAGGGCCGTACCAGCAGTAGGATCAGTAGCAACCTCAATCAATGAATCGAAATTGCTTGGTAGAGAGTTTTTATTTAGTACACGGAAAGTACGGATACCTTTATTCAGCTCATCCATCATGGCAACGTGCGCCGCTGCTGAGGCCCGAGCATCGGTATCTTGAAGGGCAATGGTGGCCGTACCGGCAATCGCTGCCAAAATAGCAACCACTACCAGCAGTTCAAGCAGGGTAAAACCGGCTTGTTTTTTCTTGAGCTTAACCGCCTTGGCGCGCAAGGACTTATCTTTGATTTGGTTGACATTCACCTGGGCGAATTTAGACATTAGTTCTTGAATTTTAGTTTGACTTAACATATTTAACTCCTAGTGTTTCTTTGCTCTGCCGCAGCTTTGCAAAGGGTTTTACTTCAACTCTTAAAATAGTAAAACTCAGGCGGGTAACCGCTTGAGCTATAACAAAACGCGGCTATGCCGCAATAAGAACAACCTCCACCCACAGGAGCGATGTAAATCAAACCAAACGCGCAACACTGCTCAAAACCGGTCAGCAGGGATAAGACATAAGACCCTTTGATCAGGCGGCGATTGATTTCACCTTGCAGGCCGTCTCCGTCTATCAGGCCTGCAAAGCAATTTGAAGCATGCCTCCTCAACTTTCTCGTCTGGAAGCATGCATTCAAATTCACTTTTTTCGCCGACAATCCGCAGCGAAAAAATAAAAAGCTCAATTTTTAAAGAACCCGGCCGTTATAAGGAATAACGGTTATTACAAATAATTCGTTTTAGCAAAAATTTTCCACGAACTTTTCGCGATACAAAAACAAATTACCTGAACCTGTAGTACACCAATCTGTCTGATAACAAAGTATAAAAATTCATTACAAAAATTTATGATCAAACCTATGATTTCATTTTTACGCATCGATTCCATGCGTTATGCCATATTCAACTTTAACTCGTACGAGCCAAAGTAAAGGACTTGGCCTGTCCTTTTTTTAATCGATCCAGCTCTGTGCTGGAGACTAACTGATAGTCTTCAAACAGCTTACTTGACTGCTGTTCTTCCGGAAAATCCAAAACAAAACGATACTGCTTTCCGCTATGAACGATGACCTCTTTTTGTCCCCGTTTGAGAATTTTTATCTCAACCTTAAAGTCCGCAAAACCGTCATGCTTAAGTGAATCCGCATAAACCTGCAGCAAGCGATTCGCTACTTCAACCGCCTCACTCAAGACACTCTCCCTTGTCAACTTAAACGCCTGTCGATGCGGCCTTACAAAAAAGGGAAACCTCAGGAATTGCTCCCTTGTCATCACCGCGTCCACTCTCAGGCAAAAACAAATATTTCAGCTATTGCATATTGCTCACATTTGAAAAAACAACTACTTACAAATAGTAATAAGAAGAATTATCATTTGCTTTTCCAGTATTATATTTATAAAAATTATGTTTGCAACCCAAAATAAGAAAACTCTGATATTTTTTCAGAAAACCCTATTCCGATAAGCGCAGCCTATCAATCAAGTTAAACAGAACTAATGGGCAACTCTATGGCTTAGGATAATTTACGGATAAGGCAGATATCATCCGACAAGTTAAAAGGCATTTCGTGACGTCTAAACCAAGGAAATTTAGAGCAAGCTTCCATAAGCAACTATAAGCAATGAGACGCGTACGGGCTTTTCACCAAGTCCTTTTTTGATAATTCAGGAGTGGTTATTAGATGGGATCATTAGGCGAGAACTCAAGCACAAGCCCGCCAGAAGGTAAAACTTCCTAAAAAACAAAATGCCATATTGACAACGCCATTCTGAAAACAATCCCTCTCTCTTTCACAAGGGAAGCCACCGGGAAACGCTCAAGAATTTGACATTCAGAGAAAACTCGCGACAATAGCGAAAAAGTGTAATGATCATTATCATTTTGTGTAAAACCAAAATGTCAATGTCAAAAACATCAGACATGATCGGAAGTGATTTCTTAAAATTATTCAGGATGTTCAGAGGTTAACTCTGCTGAATAAAAATCTCTTTGACAATCGGCTTAATAAACAAAACAGGACGTTTTATGTTTCATCCAAGACACCAACACATTGTTTTCGCCTTTTTTATGGCGCTCCTGATGTCTTTTTTAATGTCGGGCGTCATCAGTGCCATGAACGTCGGCATCCCGGAAAATTTCTTAATCATCTGGTTCCACGCCTGGTGGACCGCATTTATTATCGCTTTTCCGTCGGTACTCTTTGTTTCGCCGATTGTCAGACGCATTACCAATAAATTGATACGCGCCGTAGAACATCACAAATAAACTAATGGTCACTCCAGACCGCTAGCTCATTGCCGCTCGGTTCGCGAAAATGAAAGCGCCGTCCGCCCGGAAAGGGAAAAATCGGTTTGCTGATTTCTCCGCCGGCGGCAACAATTTCAGCCAAAATATTTTCCAGCTCACTACTGTAAAAGATGATTAAAGCACTGCCGTTCTCTTGAGAGGCCACCAGATCGCTTTTATAAAATCCACCATCCAGACCTTGGTCGGAAAACGCCGTATACTCCGGCCCGTAATCGACAAATGCCCAACCAAAAACCGTACTAAAAAACGCTTTTGTCGCCGCTAAATCCCTGGCAGCAAACTCAACGTAATTCATCTTGCCATCGATATTCATAATCACCTCCCGGAATCGGATTCTTGCTTGGATTTTTCATTATGCATTGAGTAAAACGTAAAAGTGGCAAAAGATTTTCACTCTCGCCAATCACAGTTCATTTCCCGAAAATAAAAACGGCGGGACTAAGCCCGCCGTCGTTGTATCCTTACAGAATTGTTTGTTTACTTATAGTCGATGTAGCTATGAGCTTCATGGTAGAAGGTATAGGCGATCACTCCCAACGTCACGACAATAGACAAGATTAAAATAAAACCGATGATCGCCGGGCTATCAGCGAAAGTGAAATAGGCCGTTGCGCCTTCCCAGCTGGTAATTGGACTTGCACTCATACTATTCTCCTTGATTAAGCTTCTTTCATAACAGGTTTGATGTCAGCACCCTGTGCAGGTACAGATTCAGGATAAGCCGTCAAAGGTACTTCTACGATATCCAAACCAGCTTCTTCCGCTTTTGGTGGTACGCGAAGCACTCCTGCTTTTGCCAGAACAAAAGACAGAGCATAACCTGGGATAAAGCCGACCAATGCCATAACGATCGCACTCATGAATTGTCCCATGAAGCTGACATTCGGTGCACCTTCCAATACATTTGGATAACCGCTGAAAATACCTAGCATCAATAGGCCGACTACACCGCTGACGCCGTGTACCGCAAAAGCACCGACCGGATCGTCAATCTTAAATTTACGAGTCATAAACTTATCGGCCATTGGTGCAATGGCACCACCAATAATCGCGATCAGGAACGCTAGAGGCGGATAATAAAGATCCAGACCTGGAGCAGCAGAAATGATACCGGCAAGCGCACCAGACATCATCCAGAAAGGCTGACGAGTCATGATGTAAGAACCGATAATACCACCGGCCATCGCCATCAGAGTATTGAAACTGATTGCTGAAAGCGTAGTTTCGTTACCGAAGATCGAAGTCCACTGAGCACCTGGCATATAGATGATACAGCCGCCAAGGAATCCGAAGAAACCAACGACGATCATCATCAAACCGATGGTACTCATCGGTGCACTGTGACCGGCGATTTCATAGACTTCGCCGTTTTTGCCAAAACGCCCGATACGCGCACCCAGATTCATCACGACACCAAGAGCAAAGAATCCGGCAACCATGTGTACACAGCCTGCAGCACCAAAGTCGTGGAAGCCCCATTTTTGCGTCAACCAACCGGTCGGATGCCATCCCCAGGAAGCAGCAAGAATCCACACCACAGAACCGAGAATGATTGCCAGAACCAGGAAGGAACTCATACGGATCCGTTCAATAACCGCACCGGAAAAGATCGATGCCGTTGTTGCCGCGAAAAGCACAAACGCGCCCCAGAAAATACCTGACGCATTATCACTCAGGTTTGGACCCATTGATTCGGACCAAGGCAGACCGGCAGCACCGGCTTCGAAGTCCGGAACGAATCCGTTATACATGCTTAGATAAATCCACCATCCAAAAAAGAAGAAGGTCGGAACCATGAACGAGAAGGCCAGGATATTTTTAACTCCGGATGCCAAAGCGTTTTTCAGGCGGGATGCGCCCATTTCATATGCCAGAAAGCCAACATGAATAATGACCATCAATGCCGTACAAAACCAATAGAAAATTTCCATATTGATCGTGTCGGACATGGCTATCATCTGTTGAAGCGATTCTAATGTCGGTGCTGTTTGCTCCATAATTGAAACCTCTTAAAGTTGATTAAACTAACTTGATATCACTTGGAAAAACGACTTTATAAAAAGCCTCTAAGGTTAATTTTTCCAAGTAAAGCCCCAGATACTAAATGAGGTACGTCAGCAACCGCCCTAATCGGACCAATTACAACCATACCCGCCTAAACTACGCCCTCATACTCCTGCGTTTCGTTGCCGAATCGAAAAAGTACTCAAACGCAAACTACAAAATCAATGCCTTGCGACATTGCCATCAAATAACGCCGACGTTTTACCGTCGACAGAACCTGAATTCGTTATCCAAACCCGACTAAAGGCTTTATCAAAAATAAGAAAATCAACTCCGCACGCGGGTGCGCTCCGGATCGTAAAATGGCAAAGAGACCACTTTTGCCGGAATTCTTTTTTGCTGACCATCCAGTTGACCGATCTCGATTTCGGTATCGATGGCTGCAAAATCCGGTGCCAAACGGCATAGTGCGATCTGTTTTTTCAGCAGCGGCGAAAAAGTCGCGCTGGTCACGACGCCGACCGGGAAACGCCCATGGTAGATATTGTCGCCATGATGAATCGGTTCATTGGTCTCGGTAACCAAACCCATCAACTTATGCTGGCTTTCCGGTGCCTGACGTTCAATCGCTTTGCGTCCGACGAAATCTTCGTCATTGGTTTTTAACGGTGTGGTAAAACCGATCCCCGCTTCAAACGGATTGGTCAGAGGGCAAAATTCGTGCTCGGCAAAAATCAACCCTGCCTCGATACGCAGCTTATCCAACGCATCGAAGCCCATAGGCGCAATGCCGTATTTCTGACCGGTTTCCCAGATCAAATCCCACAGATCTTCGGCATTATCGGGGTGACACCACACCTCAAAACCAAGCTCGCCGGTGTAACCGGTTCTGGAGACCATTACCGGAAACCCTTTCGCGTTGCCGATCCGACCGACGGTGAAATGAAACCAGGCCAGATCCTGCACCGAAGTCTGCTGTTCCGACGTCCAGATAATTTCTGCCAACAGCTCGCGACTGCGTGGTCCCTGCACCGCCAGATTATGAATCTGATCGCTCGATTCCATCACTTTGACGTTGTGCCCGGTTTTCTCCGCCAGCTCTCTTAGCCACTTCCCGGTGTAAGGGTCGCCGCAGATCCAGCGGAATGTCTGATCGCTCATTTTAAAAAGCGTACCGTCGTCGATCATGCCTCCGGTCTCGTTACAGATTGCCGAATAGACAATTTCCCCCACCGACATCCGGCGCACATTGCGCGTCACGGCGTACTGCATAAACACCTCGGCATCGGTACCGACCACTTCAAACTTTCTCAAAGGAGTCAGATCGATCATCGCTACTTTTTCACGACAAGCCAGATATTCACTGTTGGCCCCCCAACCTTCATATTCCGTCGCCACCCAATAACCGCGATATTCGGCAAAGTGTTTAGTCAGCTTTGACGTTCGACTGTGAAAGCCGGTCAATTTGGTCATTCGAGATAACTCCTCTGGTACCGTTCGATAAGCGATTGAACGTGGAAATTCTTCTTGTTCGCTATAGATGCGCACATGGATATCGGTCGGCTGCCAGCCGTTTGCCGGATCTATATCATCCGGACAGGCCGACGAAGCGCACAGCAGATCGCGGTTTGCTCTCAACAAAACATAATCTCCCGGACGCGACCAGGGCTCTGCAAAGCCAATGGTTCCGCACGGCTCAGCGTAAGTATTGAAGAAAAAATTGATCGCCGGCCAACCGAATCGCGGCTGGATACCGTAGGATTTCAAGGCATTATTAAAATTTTCGGTACAGCTGATATGCCCGAAATAGCCCTGATCCTCATAATATTTCGGGCTGCAGGCAAACATAAAACTATCGTGACGGCCGACGGTATCCTGAACCACCTCCAGCATCGTCTGCTGCTCCTGATCCAAAAATTTGGAAAACAGACCGGGCTGGGGCAAGGACATCCCCATAACGGTTCGCGTCGCCGTTCCGTCGATGGTCATTTCCCGTCCTTGTTCCAATGCAGCCTTATCGAAGGCGATAAAATCCGAACTCTGCTTGCCCTGTACATCGATTATTTGAATCCATTGACCGGCTTTGACTTCATAAGTTCGCGCACTGCTATGCGGGATACGAATCTCTTTAACGGGAACAGCCAGAGGTTCCGGCAAATCGACGGGCTGCTTGGCGAAATGAACGACTTTCAGTTCGCTCGCCGGCCGATGCTCATCCACCGCCATCTTGTCACCGGCCGCAACCAGCACCATCGACAGATCCTGTCGAGCTTGAAAATCGGGAAGTCGATCCGCAGCAAACACATAGGCATTGGCCAACATGGCTTCATCCACCTGCCAGCGTTGAAGATCGGTCTGGAGCTTTTTCGCTGCAATTCCGCCTTCCTTAATCAAACTCAGGGTTCCAGCCGCCAGCCCCTTATCAACAGGCTCGGTCAGCATCCATCCCTGATCCTCAATTGCAAAAGGTAATAGCTCACACCCCTGACTACCGTCTTCAGACGTTACCTGAATACGTTCTCCGGCACGGACATTCAGGCATATCGCCCCCTGCCCGGGAATACGGTACTCAGTGGGGTATTCGCATGATTCGCTCATAATTCGGAATCTCTTTCCTTAAAAACTTAGATTGGTGCAAAAGCGATGTTTCGCCCCTATTCAGTGCGTTTTTTTGTTTATTAGCCAAGGAAGCACTGGAAGTTACAGCTTAAGAAGCGGCACCTCTCATGATTCCTGATAATAAAAAAAATTTACTGATATGATTTATGATTACAGGGCTTTGCGCAATACTTCGTTGGCAGTATCTCCAATGGAGTATTACGAATTAGCTTTTCATGGCATATTTACTGCTTATTTACAGCCATTGGGTAACTAATAGAGCAACCGACAGGTTGCAAGGTGAAGCCAAGAGTGGTGAATTTCGGTCAGTTCCTTTCTTTTAATCTTTCCACTTTGCGGAATAGGTATACCCCTGCCCGACGTAAATCCGTTTTTCCGTCGGTTGATTACTCGGATATCGCATTTCAAATCGCAACCACGGAACGATTAAGCGAGTTACTGCCCAATCTACTGGCACAGAGCGCTTTACAAGCCAGTTGCCACTCCCAGTTGGAAAACTACGACAGCTTGTATGTTCTAACACCCGCTCCAGGAATGAAATATCACGTTCATACTGCCGCCAACAATCAAACTGACCCGCAGTTACTCAACTACTTTGAAGCACTCACCGTTCAGAGTCGGGGAATCAGTAATTCGCAAAGCACCAAAAACCTCGGCCCCTTTCACTTTATATTTTTCCCTCTGCAAAACCGGGAAAGCGACTGGATGGCTTATCTCGTCGTCGCCTTTAAAGGAAAAACACCCCAAGACAATCAAACCGCCAACCTGTTGCGCCCGTTACGCGATGCAGTGCAAAGAGGTCTGCTGGCCCATCAGAATAAAGTGGAATCGGTCGCACGGGCGATTTCTCAGGAACGGCAGTCCCAGGCCGCTGATCTACACGACTCAGTCGCGCAGATTCTCGGCTACCTCAAGCTTCGATCCTCCAGTCTTAGCGCGCTTTGTCTGGAACAAAGCAATCCGACAATGCTAAAAATAGCTTGCGACATTGAAGAACAGATTGGCTTTGCTCACCGCCTGACACGGGAGCTGATCTCCTCCTCCCGCCTGAACGGCATAGAAAGTAATTTATCCTTCAGCATCCAAAACGCACTGGAAGAACTGGAACAGCATTCGGGAATCGTCTTCGAGCTCGACAACCGTGCCAAAGAAGATATCGAACAACTCCCCTATCCGAACGAAACTTTGTTTATCGTTCGCGAAGCCCTGTGCAATCTGGTTCGCCACTCTCACGCCTCCCACGCACGCATTATTATTAAGACCGAATCGAAGGCTTTAACAATCCTGATTGAAGACAACGGGATCGGCATCCAGACTCGAAGCAAGCGACGCGACAGCTTCGGACTGAGAATCATGGAAGAACGTGCCCGCAGAATGCGCGCCCAACTGACAGTGGAAGACCGCCAGCAAGGCGGTACACGCGTACGCTTGGATATTCCAAGAGATCATTTAACGATATGAACAGCGTAACACCGGCAAAAGCCATAGTTGTTGACGATCACCCTCTGTTCCGCCGAGGGGTGGTTGAACTTTTAAGCGAAAGTAAGGAGTTCGAAGTTGTAAGCTCCTTTGGTTCGGCCGTCGATCTGATCGCAGCCATGCCGATCACGGCCCCGGACTTACTGCTACTGGATTACCAAATGCCGGAAATGAGCGGCATTGAAGCTCTGAAAATCCTTCGTCCGCAACTTCCGCAGAGCAAGATCGTCATGCTGACGGTTTCCATGGATTCACACAGTCTGTTGGAGGCGATTACTTTAGGCGCCGACGGCTATCTATTGAAGGACACAGAATCCGAACAGATCCTCAAGCAATTGGCTTCCGTCATGCAAGGCAAAATTGCTATTAATGAATCAGGCATCACCTTATTGGCACAGAGCATCCGTTCGAACGGAATCTCACCGAACCCTCCCGAAGCCGACATGCAAAATGACGAGGCATTGGAAGCCTTAAAAGAATTGACCGAACGCGAACGGCAGACGTTAAAACTCATCTCCAAAGGCCTCAGTAACAAACTGATTGCGCGCGAACTTGGCATCAGTGACGGCACGGTCAAGGTTTACGTTAAAAATCTACTACGTAAACTGGGATTGCGTTCCCGCCTGGAACTAGCTGCATGGAGCCATAATCACTCTTTTGCCCATTCGGACGAAAACTAATGGCAGGCTCAGGCTGGCCGGCAAAAATCGCTGAGTGGCTGCAGGGGGTTTCGCCATTAAAACTCAACAACATTGTCGACAGCCTGAGCGATGCCGTCATAGTGATCGAGAAGCATAATAAGCTCCAGTACTGTAATCAACACTGGAGCAGATTAAGCGGCCACTCGCCGAAAAATAGCCAAAACCAAGTTTTCAGCCAATTTATTCACCCAGAAGATCGTGTCAGCTGGCAAGTCGCCTTGCAAAAATTCCATCAGTCGCGAGAATCGCAACTGCTATGGCTGCGCATCATCGATACCTCCGGTGAAGTCCATTGGTGCGAAATCCGCGTTCAACCGATTTACGAACATCGACCTTTTCCTGTCAGCGCGACTCTATGCGACATTACGCCACAAATCCGTTCCGATCAGATCAAAGAAGCCCGCTACCGCAGTTTAAACAGTCTGGTCAATCGAGTACCGGCCATGATCTACCGCTCGCGCAACAACGTCCACTGGACTATGGAATATGTCAGCGACGGCTGTCTGGAACTAACCGGCTACCAGCCGGAAAAAATGGTCAATAATTCAGAACTCTCCTACGGTTCCTTAATCCATGCCGACGATCGCGAAGGGGTATGGTGTAATGTTCAAAAAGCCATTCAGGCCAACCGCAGCTTTGAACTCTGCTACCGGCTACTGCACGCCAGCGGTGAGATTCGCCGCGTTCACGAAAAAGGTTGTGCTATCTATTCCGATTCCGGTTCGATTCTCGGCATCGAAGGCGTCATTTTCTCTCTGCAAACCAGCTGATTATTTAAACAACTACCCCATCCGGACAAGTGTCTACCCTTTTGGGGTTACTAACTCTTGGGAATATCCAATCCCCTGCCAATCAATTAACTTATCTCCTAACGAATTTTGAGAAACTTTTTTTCCCAAAAAGAAACTTTACTCAAACGATCTATTCGGTATTGAAAAGTATAGGAGAGAAGCATGACCCAGCGTGTTGCCATTATCGGAGCCGGCCCAAGCGGACTGGCACAATTAAGAGCATTTCAATCAGCCCAGGAAAAAGGGGCTGAAATTCCTGAAATGGTTTGCTTCGAGAAGCAGAGCGACTGGGGCGGTCTGTGGAACTACACCTGGCGCACCGGTACCGATGAAAACGGCGAACCGGTACATTGCAGCATGTATCGTTATCTATGGTCCAACGGCCCGAAAGAGTGCCTGGAATTTGCCGACTATACTTTCGAAGAACATTTCGGTAAACCGATCGCCTCCTACCCGCCGCGTGAAGTGCTGTGGGATTATATAAAAGGCCGCGTCGAAAAAGCCGGCGTACGCGACTATATCCGCTTCAGTACCGCAGTGAGAAACGTCTCTTACGACGAGGAGAGCGGCAAGTTCACCGTTAGCGTCCACGATCACACCCAGGACAAAATTTACTCCGAAGAGTTTGATTACGTCATTACCGCTTCCGGCCATTTCTCTACTCCGAAAGTACCGGAATTCGAAGGCTTCAAAACCTTCGGCGGACGCATTCTTCACGCCCACGATTTCCGCGACGCTCTGGAATTCAAAGGCAAGGATATCCTGGTGGTTGGTTCCAGCTACTCGGCTGAAGACATCGGTTCGCAATGTTATAAATATGGCGCAAAAAGCATTACCAGCTGCTACCGCAGCGCTCCGATGGGCTTTAAATGGCCTAAAAACTGGGAAGAAAAACCACTCTTACAGCATGTCGATACCGAGCGTGCCTATTTTGCCGACGGCACTTCGAAAAAAATCGATGCTATTATTCTTTGCACCGGTTATCTGCACCACTTCCCGTTTTTACCCGATTCGCTGCGCTTGGTCACCAACAACCGCCTGTGGCCGCTCGATCTCTATAAAGGTGTGGTCTGGGAAGACAATCCGAAGTTCTTCTATCTTGGCATGCAGGATCAGTGGTATACCTTCAATATGTTCGATGCTCAAGCCTGGTATGTGCGCGACATCATTCTCGGCCGCATTGCCCTGCCGGAAAGCAAAGAAGAGATGAGCGCCCATTCTATGCAGTGGCGAGAAAAAGAACTGACGCTGGAAACCGCAGAAGAGATGTACACCTTCCAGGGCGATTACATCCAGGAACTGATAGACGCAACAGACTACCCCTCTTTCGATATTCCGGCGGTCAATCAGACATTTCTTGAATGGAAGCATCATAAGAAAGAGAACATTATGACCTTCCGCGATCACGCCTACGCCTCTCTGATGACAGGAACCATGTCACCGACGCACCATACTCCGTGGTTGGACGCGCTCGACGATTCTCTGGAAGCTTATCTGGCCGAAGCGCCTCTTGACGAAAAAATCGCCTCCAACCAGTAAGTGTTTAAGAGGAAGAAAGAGGTAAAGTCTATGCAAACCGTTCCAACAATTAAAAGCCGACCGGTCTACTCCCCGGTCGAAATCGATCAGGCTGTTCAACAGCATCTGTTTATTGCCGAAGAAGGTGCTTTTCCGACACTCAGCGACCTGTATCAGGACTGCGAAGGTGAAAAGTCCTGCTGGATCGTCGGACAAGAAAGCGCAGACAAACTCCCTAAAGGCTGTCATTTCATCGATGCTCAATCTTTTGAAGAAGCTTTCGGTGAATTGTTCGCCAAACTACCGATTTCCAGCAATCTGTATATTGCCGGAATCCGTGAAGCTTTCGTATGGGATATCCATAAGTTGGCGATCCAAGCCGGACTCGCACCTGAACAGATCAAAAAATTACAACCCCTCAGCAACGAGAGACGCCTGTTCTGCACTCACTGTTACACCCTCACCGAGGGCGTGACCTACACGCCGTTCGAATGCCCCGGCTGCAAGCGGTTGCTGCTGGTTAGGGATCATTTTTCACGTCTGCATTCGGCATATGTCGGGGTGCAGATCAATGCGGAAGATCCCAACGACATCCCGCCAAAGGAGGAGTTAAGCTAATGAGTGATGCCGCAATCAAAGTAAAGGTCAGCGACATTCGAGAAGTCGCCCCCACCATTCGCGAATTCACCTTCACTCCGCTTAAAGGTGAATTTTTTCCCTTCTCTCCAGGATCACATATCGTGGTGGAGATGCTTGACGGTACCAAGAAAATCCGCAACGCCTACTCGCTGCTAAGCGATCCGCGCGATCCTTCCAGCTATCGCATAGCGGTTCGCCTGCAACCGGAGTCGCGAGGCGGTTCGATCTTTATGCATCAACAAGTCAAGCTTGGCGATGAACTGTCTGTCACTCCGCCATCCAACCTGTTTTCTCCGGACTGGCGTGCAAAAAAACACCTGTTTTTGGCCGGCGGAGTCGGTATTACCCCGTTTATGTCCTATATCCCGGAGATGTTGCGCCGTAATGCCGATTTCGAGTTGCACTACCTATACCGCAGCACGCAAACCGGTGCCTATGCCGATGAGTTGCAATCCATGCTCGGCGAAAAGCTGTTCACCTACGACTCGGCCACGTCTCCGCGCGCCGATGTCGGCACAATCATATCCGGCTGTCCGCAAGGAACCCATATCTATATTTGCGGGCCCGAGTCGTTGATCGAATCGGTTTTAGCACAAGCCGAACAAACCGGCTGGCCGAAATCACATATTCATTACGAAGCCTTTGCCGCACCAAAGCCAGGTAAACCGTTTGTTGTCGAACTGAAAAAATCCGGCAAAACCGTCTACGTCAGCGGTGACGATTCCATGCTGGAAGCTCTGGAAGCGAATGACGTCGAAATTCCAAATATGTGCCGTGGCGGCGTGTGCGGGCAATGCATTACGCCAGTCGCCGAAGGTGAAATCGAACACCGTGACGAATTCCTGTCAAAACAGGAAAAAGACAGCAACTGCTGCGTCATGCCATGCGTATCGCGCGCCAAATCCGGTCGCATTACCCTAGACATTTAACAAGGAAGGAATCATGAGAGTCGCACCCAAACCGATACAAACTTTCCGAGACGATTTTACCTATACCAACAGCGATGACGCGATTAAACGTTTTCCGTTTCCTTTTCCCGAAGACGAATACATGTATTCGGTCAATATCGAGCCGCATGCTCTGCCTGGCCCGGAAGGTACGGTTTACGAACACCTGTTTGACATCGATGAACACTATCTGTCGGAAATGGCCGAACGCAAAATTGTGCTGGAAGAAAACCCGCAGCGTTGTCTGGCAATGCCGCATATGGATCTGGCCTGCTGGGATTTTATCGACCGTGCCATGACCACGATGTCGCAAGATTATCCGGAATACTTTTCCTTGCAAAAAGACGGTGATCTCTGGACTTGGGAAAACCGACTGCTGGGGATTCACGATACCTTTACTTTCGGCGACAGCGACACCCTGCCGCAACCTGCGTTGGAATATATGGGCTGTCAGGTTCAGGGAGACATCGCCATTCTCGACCAGCGCGAAAACGATCTCTTCCTGGATGCCGGAATCGTGACCTGTCCGGCCGACTGGTCTCTGGCCTTTGATGCCGGCATGAGTTTTTCCGAGTGGCACGGCCCCGTGCCGCTGGCACACGAGGCCGGTATTTTCGAACGCGCTTTGAAATACCTGACCGCCATTCCGGTCGGCCGTCCGGTTCGCCGCCTGAACTGGACTTTGACGATCAATGCACGCATGGATACCTCTCCGGAAACCTATCCGAACTGGGGCACCGACCGCGATAGCATCACACCGGAAAACATCGGCGCAAAGGTCTATCTGCGCGTCGAATTGCAAGTTCTGGATCGTATGCCGCGCAGCAACGGCTTACTGTTCAGCATCCGCACCTACCTGATCAGCATGAACGACTTGGTCACCAACCCGGAATGGGCTAAGCGTATGCATCGGATAATGAAAACCCTGCCGCCGGAATTGGTGGAATACAAAGGTTTAAGCCGCTATCACCCGATGCTGATCAAATGGCTGAAACAATTTGACTTGGAAAACTAAAAATAACTGCCCGCTCGACAGGAAGTCGAACGGTTTTATCACGCTTTAATTACTTGTCACAAAGGAGACCTGTCATGGCGATGACGCATTACCAACAAGCAACCAAACGTACCGAACTTCCGAGCATGGGCGTCGAGGGCAGCAATGCTTTCCTTGCCGATCTGGCCATCTCCGAAGATCCGGATAAAACCATTGTCGGAGGCTTCTTCCGCATGGAAAAATCCGACAAACCGCTGGTGTATACCTACACTTATCACGAAATGAAAATCATCGTCGAAGGCGAAATGATTATTTCGGATGAAACCGGGCAGGAAGTCCACGCCAGAGCCGGCGACGTCTTCTATTTCCCGAAAGGCAGCGTGATCACTTTCCAGTCGCCGAGCGTCGGTCTAGGTTTCTTCTGCGGTCAAAGACGAGAAGGCGAAGCTTGACCCTCTAAGCCGATTCAATACTCGATAACCTAAAAACGACCGGGTTCGGTCGTTTTTAGTCGAAATGAATGTATAGCAAATTCAGCTACATCTTACCAGTTGCAACAACTATAATCCCAAATCGCTCAAACCGGGATGATCGTCCGGTCTTCTGCCCAAGGGCCAGAAAAATTTCCGCCCGCTTTCGGCAATCGCCAAATCGTTGATACTGGCAAACCGTCGCTGCATCAGTCCTTGCGGATTAAACTCCCAGGTTTCGATACCGTAAGATCGGAACCATTGCCCGGCATCATCATGCCATTCGTAAGCGAAACGTACCGCCATGCGATTCTTCCTGAAACCCCATAATTCTTTAATCAGGCGATACTCATTTTCCTTTGCCCATTTTCGCTGCAAAAACGCCTTGACCTCCTCTCGCCCCTGCAGGAACTCGGTTCGGTTACGCCATAGGGTATCTTCGGTGTAAACCAGCGCGACCTTTTCAGGATCGCGGCTGTTCCAGGCATCTTCCGCCATACGAACTTTCTGTAGCGCGGTTGCCATTTCAAACGGCGGAATCGGGGCTTTCATGTGCATATTTCTCTCCTGTAACCAACTTGGTTTAATCAAATCCAAAATAAGTAGACAGACCTGTCTACATAAAAAGTATATTCATAGTAGACAGACTTGTCTATAATGTTTTGCATGACTAAGAAAACCACCCATAACGAATCAAAACCGCTGCCGGCACGTGAACGGATTCTCGTTACCGCACATGACCTTTTCTATCGGGAAGGCATTCGTGCCACCGGAGTGGATCGTTTGATCAAGGAATCCGCTGTAACCAAAGTCACCTTCTATCGCCACTTTCCGAGCAAAAACGATCTGATTCTGGCATTCCTGCACTATCGCCACCAACGCTGGATGAACTGGTTTTCCGAAGCTTTACGTCAAGGGCAAAACCAACCGCAAGCGATTGTCGATGCCTTGTCGGAATGGTTTTCCGACGTCGATTACCGAGGTTGTGCTTTTATCAATAGTGTCAGCGAACTGGCTAAGGATTTACCGGAAGTGGTACAGATTTCCCGCGAACATAAACGCGATATGAGTGAACTGGTCATGCAACTGCTACCGCAAAACAATCGCAATCCATTGCTGGCCGACGCAATTTCGCTGGCGATTGACGGCGCGATTATCCGGGCACAGTACGGCGAACCGGTTACACAGGTTCTAGAATCATTCCGCTTTATACTCGATGCTCTATTAAAGAGCCACGGAAACCAGTGACGGAAAAAGGAGTCAAAATGTCAAAGCGCTACCGCTGTTCTCAAAGGATTTCACATTTGCTGCTTGGCTGCACTTTGTCGGTAATAACCTGCCAGGCACATGCGCAAGACTCCAAAACATTACCACTTATCGACGCCCATTCTCATTATGCCCAAGCCGACACGGAAGCTTTTAATCCGCAGGAAATCATCGGCATCCTTGATACCAATCGAGTAGAGAAAATCCTGATTACCAGCACGCCGAACCAAGGCACCATCAAACTCTACGATTATGCGCCAAACAGAGTGATCCCTTTTCTCAGTGTCTATCGCACCAAGGCCGACAAACCAGACTGGATGCATCGAGGGGCAGTCGTTGCCGAAGCGGAAGAGGCGTTGAAAACAGGTAAATTCAAGGGGATCGGCGAGTTGCATATCTTCGCCAAGGATCGCAAGAGCCCGGTTTTAAAAGGCTTGGTGGAGCTCGCAAAGGCCAACCGTTTACCGATGCTGATTCACGGCGATGCCGAAATTATCGACGAAATTTTTCAGATCGATCCATCCGCTCAAATTCTCTGGGCACACTTGGGAACCAAACCGGAAATTACGCTACTCAGCTCAATGTTGCAGCGTTATCCGCAAAATCTCTATATCGACACTTCGGTCAGGGACAAGCAGTTATTGGCGGAAGGCGTTCTCGCCAAAAAGTGGAAAGCGTTTTTAATCGATCATCAGGATCGGTTAATGGCGGCAATCGACACTTTTAGCGTCAATCGCTGGAAGACTTATGATCTGGTGGTAAAAGATATTCAGACCTGGCTGGCAGATCTTCCTCCGGAAGTCGCCAGGAAAATTGCCCGCGGAAATGCCGAACGTTTTTTCGGCCTAAAAGAAGATATATAAAAGGCGGGTAAAAGCGCAGATTAATTTTCCTCTGATTCGAGCAGTAATACCTGAACCCTTTGAATTTCAGGATAAATCGGGGGGCCGAACTGGTTATAAACGGCAACATCCGCCGCGTCACGCCCATAACCAATCGTCACATAGCCATTCTGCGGGGAACTTTGAGTCGCATCGAAGGTATACCAGCGACCGGCAATATAAGCCTCAAACCATGCATGCATATCCATAGGTTTAAGACCGTATAAATACCCGACTACCAGACGGGCGGGAATGCTTAAGCTGCGGCACAATGCAATGCCGAGATGAGACAGATCCCGGCAAACTCCCGATTGCCGCAAATTAACCCCAACGGCGGATTCTGGAGTGTCACTGCTTCCCGGTTCATAACGAATCGTCATGCGTAACCATTCTTCAATTGCCGCGACCTGATCATAGCCCAGTTGTCGCCCGGTCGTGATTTCCGTCGCCATTTGCCAGAACAGCTCCGACTCGCAATATCGGCTCGGCAATAAATAAATCAACACCGAATCGGGTAAATACTGAATTTCGACAAACGGCGCCCCCGGATCGCGGTCGATTTTCGGTGCAGTCATAACATCCGCCGCCGTATGAATTTCAAAAGATCCGGGAGGAGCAACCAGGCGCTGGCAAAGGTTACCGTAATAATCCGTGAATTCGAAGACGGGTACACTCGGTACAAGCCTGTACTCCTCGCGCGCAATCCATTGCTGGGCACCGCTTCGAGGCCGCAACATCAAAATAAAAGGCGTAGCAACCGTAATTTCGAAATGAAAGTCGCAACTGATACGTAACCACATAAAGAGAAGCCTCCAAAAAAAGAATAAAGAAAATACCCGCTATCATTTGCGGTTTTGGAGAATCGAGTTTTCTTCCATTAAAGCACATTTCCGAATATCGTTGAGAAGTTGTAAACATTCAGCTGCGATGTTCGCTATTTGGAAAAGCTGATCTGGCACCGCATAGTAGAAAACCAGCCACAAAAAAGCCGGCTTTATGCCGGCTTTTCACTTTATATAACAGCTTAAGAATCAAGCCAGATCAAAGCGATCCGCGTTCATCACTTTTACCCAGGCGTTAATGAAGTCCTTAACAAACTTCTCTTTGTTATCGTCCTGAGCATAGACTTCCGAATAGGCGCGCAGAATCGAATTGGAACCGAACACCAAATCGACCCGCGTGGCAGTCCACTTGGTCGCACCGGTTTTACGATCGCGAATCTCATACAGGTTCTCGCCGGTCGGATGCCAGCTATTCGCCATGTCGGTCAGGTTGACGAAGAAATCATTACTCAGTACCCCAACGGTATTGGTGAAAACGCCGTGCTGACTGTCGCCATAATTAGCTCCCAACACACGCATACCACCAACCAGAGCAGTCATTTCCGGAGCGGTCAACCCCATCAATTGAGTACGATCCAGCATCATTTCTTCAGGAGAAACGACATAATCCGCTTTCAACCAGTTACGATAACCGTCATGCAACGGCTCGAGGTATTCGAATGATTCTTCATCCGTCATCTCGGCTGTCGCGTCGCCTCGCCCCGGAGTAAACGGCACACTTACATCAACTCCGGCGGCTTTGGCGGCAACTTCTACCGCAGCGCTTCCGCCCAGTACAATCAAATCCGCTATGCTAATCTGCTTGCCGCAACAGAACTGAATACCTTCAAGCACATTCAAAACCTTGCGCAGACGTTCGGGCTCATTGCCCTCCCACGCTTTTTGCGGTGCGAGACGAATACGTGCACCGTTTGCGCCCCCTCGCATATCCGAACCGCGGAAAGTACGCGCACTATCCCAAGCGGTTGCCACCAACTCGCCAATGGTCAGACCACTATCAAGGATTTTAGCTTTTAATTTGCCTATTTCCTCATTGTTCAAGGTGTAATCCACAGCAGGAATCGGATCTTGCCAGATC
This sequence comes from Thiomicrorhabdus heinhorstiae, assembly GCF_013391765.2. Lineage (GTDB taxonomy): Bacteria > Pseudomonadota > Gammaproteobacteria > Thiomicrospirales > Thiomicrospiraceae > Thiomicrorhabdus > Thiomicrorhabdus heinhorstiae. Next base: position 155,710 of record NZ_JACBGI020000003.1, read on the forward strand.
AGATCTTCATCCGGTACATCCGCTCCCAGATAGCGAGCTTTAGGCCCCAGATCACGGTGTGTCAGCTTAAACCAGGCGCGCGCGAATACCTCTGCGAAATAATCCGGGTTTTCATAGAACTTCTTGGAAATTTCACGGTAGATAGGATCCTTAATCATCGCCATGTCGGCGTCGGTCATAATCGGGTTATAACGACGGGAAGGATCTTCGACATCCACCGGCTTATCTTCTTCCTTAATATTGATCGGTTCCCACTGATGCGCTCCGGCCGGAGATTTTTTCAGTTCCCAATCGTAGTTGAACAACAGGTAAAAATAACCGTTATCCCATTGCGTCGGATTCGTCGTCCAGGCACCTTCGATACCGCTGGAAACCGTATTGCGCCCGATACCGCGCGAAGTATGGTTATTCCAACCCAGTCCCTGCTCTTCAAGGCCGGCACCTTCCGGATCGGCTCCCAGCTCGGCAGCATCACCATTACCGTGACATTTACCCACCGTATGACCTCCGGCCGTCAAAGCAACGGTCTCTTCATCGTTCATCGCCATACGCTTAAAGGTAACGCGAACGTCCTGCGCGGTTTTCAAAGGATCCGGGTTGCCGTCAACCCCTTCCGGATTAACATAGATCAATCCCATCATGACTGCTGCCAACGGGTTTTCCAGATCGCGTTCCCCGGAATAACGACTACCTTCACCGCCGGACGGCGCCAGCCACTCTTTTTCCGATCCCCAGTAAATATCCTTCTCCGGATGCCAGATATCTTCACGACCGCCTGCAAAACCGAAGGTTTTCAGCCCCATCGACTCATACGCCATATTCCCGGCCAGGATCATTAAATCGGCCCAGGAAATTTTATTGCCGTATTTCTTTTTGATCGGCCACAACAGTCGGCGGGCTTTATCCAGATTAACGTTGTCCGGCCAGCTGTTCAGCGGCGCAAAACGCTGGTTACCGGTTCCGGCTCCACCGCGACCGTCGGCTACCCGATAAGAACCGGCCGAGTGCCACGCCATACGAATCATCAGACCACCGTAATGCCCCCAGTCTGCCGGCCACCATTCCTGGCTGTCGGTCATCAAGGCTTTCAGATCGTTTTTAAGCGCTTCCAGATCCAGTTTTTTAAACTCTTCCGCATAGTTGAATCCTTCACCCATCGGATTCGTTTTCTTGTCGTGCTGATGAAGAATGTCTAAATTAAGCGCATTCGGCCACCAATCCATTACAGAAGAACTGGTTTCGGTATTCGCGCCGTGCATAACAGGACATTTACCTTGTGACATCGTTAACTCCTTAAAGTATTTTTATATTGATGCTGTAAAGCGAGAGTTATCATCAATCTGAATACTTTAAAGTGTCTAATTAATTGAAATTACATTAATGATAGTTTTTTACTATATAAGAAAGAGCTTTAATAGTTTTTCCCCGGTATAAAGGGCTTTGAAGGCATAAAATAAGTGAACCCTTATTTGAAATGAGAATCAAACGCATGTGTTTAAATTTATTAATACCCATATTAAGTTTCTTTAACTCTCTTAAGCAAACACAAAAAAACCGTCAAAAACCGGCTTAAGAAATTACCGCGAAAGCTTCGTCGTCATTCATCAAGGTCAACCAGCTGCAAATTTAAGAAAGCCAAATAATCTCCATTTGTGATCGGCATTAACTCGGAAGTATCGCGGTTAAAAATATATACCCAGGAAAAAATCCGCTTGCCATCGGCTAAATCGATAGCAAGCTTTTTTCGAATGTACTCATGCGGCAGAGGAAAATTTTCCGAACACTCTTCATATTCATCCAATCCCGCTAACAATTTTTCCCTCTCTACAATCCGGTATACCTCACCCAAAACCCGATCATCAGGCTGACTGGATTCGATTGCCCCCGGATAACCGGCGACTTCAAACAGTTTTCCGTTCAAATAAGCCTCGGACACATATTCGCAGTATGCGGCAATTAAGTCATGTCTCGCCGCCCGTTTTCGCAGAGAGCCGTAAACAAATAAATACTGGTTTTTCTCCATAAATTACCCTTCGGAATTCCAATCAATACCGCATGACTAGCAGTGAAGACAAACTAAATATAATCATAAAAGAGAGCTCTTCGTTACGCGATAAATAAAATCCCCCAACGTCGAGATTGACACCCTTATCTTATGCGCCTTAGGATGGACATAGAATCGTAACAACAGTGAGAAATCAGGCCATGAATATTGAAGAAATGCTCAAAGTCGCTATATCCGAAGCGCGTACAGGATTAGAAGAAGGCGGAATTCCTATCGGCGCCGCACTTTTTTCCGATGACGGCACTCTACTCGGTAAAGGACATAACCGCCGAGTTCAGGACGATGATCCAGCGATCCACGCCGAAACCGATGCTTTCCGTAATGCCGGACGGCAAACCGACTATCGTAAGACCGTAATGGTCACCACCCTTTCCCCTTGCTGGTATTGCAGCGGGCTGGTACGTCAATTCGGTATCGGCACGGTAATTATCGGAGAAAACGAAACCTTCAAAGGTGGTGAAGACTGGCTAAAGGAAAACGGCGTCAAAGTCATCGTCGCCGACAACAGCGAATGCAAACAACTGCTGAATCAGTTTATCGAAAAACACCCGGAAATCTGGAACGAGGATATCGGAGTACCTTGCGAGTGTTCGAACGACGAAAACTAATTCGCTATTCAGAAAATAGATTATTGATCGCCGCACCTATTTTCGAGTGTCGTTTTTCTCTTCCCCTTGCCTAAGAGAGAATTCCTCCTTTTCTGAAACGAGCAGGAATTCTCAATATTTTCTACACTAATTCATTGAATTTTAAGAGTAAACTTCTTAGCATAAATTCAAAATATTTGCTGTGGTGCATAGTCGACGAAATAACAAATAAAACATACCGTCGTTACACTTCCTTTAAATTAGAGAATTCAGCGAGGCATACATGTCAGAAACCTATTCACACCTTTTCAGCCCGGTAACACTCGGCGAAATTCCATTACCGAACCGTATTTTAATGGCTCCCCTTACACGGGCCAGAACCGAACATGATCACCTTCCCAACGACCTGATTGTCGAACACTACGCTCAGCGTGCCAGTGGCGGTTTACTCATTACTGAAGCAACCATGGCCATGCCTGACACCTGCGCTTTTATGCGCGAACCGGGCATTTATTCGCCGGAGCAGATCGAAGCCTGGAAAAAAGTCACTAAAGCGGTACATGACAAAGGCGGTCGTATCGTAATGCAAATCTGGCATGGCGGTCGCGCCTGCCATCCTGAATTAAATGACGGTCGTCCTGCCGTCGCGCCAAGTCCGATTGCGATTGAAGACGAAGTCTACACTCCAAAAGGCAAACTTCCTTACACAACCCCAAGAGCACTGGAAATCGACGAAATCCCCAAGATTATTGCCGGTTTCAAGCAGGCGGCGATCAATGCAAAGGATGCCGGTTTTGACGGTGTCGAAGTACACGGCGCGAACGGTTATCTGCTTGATCAATTTCTGCGTAGCGGTTCAAACAAGCGTACCGACCAATATGGCGGCCCTGTAGAAAATCGGGCCCGATTGTTATTCGAAGTTCTGAACGCCGTTATCGACGTCTGGGGGAGCGGCCGCGTCGGCTTGCGAATCTCTCCGGTCAACAGCTATAACAGCATGCGAGACGACGATCCGGTCGGACTGACCACTTGGTTGTGCGAAAACTTAAACCCTCTGGACCTGGCTTATCTGCATGTCATGCGCAGCGATTTCTTCGGGCAGCAAAAGGAAGATGTCCTGACTGCCGCCATTGAACACTATAAAGGCAATCTAGTTGCCAATATGGGCTATACCGCCGACGAAGCGGAAGCGGCAATTGCCGGCGGTGATATTCAGGCGGTAGCGTTTGGCGTAAGCTATCTGGCTAACCCCGATTTGCCGGAAAGAATCAAAGCCGGGGCCGAATTGAATACGCCAGATCCGGATACCTTCTACACGCCGGGCGCAGAAGGATATAACGATTATCCATACATGAGTTAATCGGGTTCCATTACATCTAAAAGCATTCATAGAGGCTAAGTTCAACTAGTCCTCTATGAATTAATCAGACATAACCTTAGCCGATCCAACTGCTCATCGCTCCACTTACCGAAATAGCGACTATTCAACATCTGCTATGGGAGCATTACGATACGGGTAATTTTTTAATCTTGTGTCACTGCGTTCAAAAGGTTTAGTGAAAGCTTTATCCTTATCAACCCAATCATCCCATTTGAAGTTTTCGATGATCTTTGTCTGATAACTTTCATGCAGAGGATGACTCAATACATCATTCACATGCTTCCATTGATAATATCTTAAAAGGTCAACCTGGTACGGAGTTGGCTGCCCTTTTGAGTTTTTCACCTCTTTTTTCAGGTCAATCACCTTTTGCATACTGACTTTGGGAGTCCATTTGATTTTTCCCGGAAGCACAACCGGTTCACCGGGAATATTATTGACCCCTTCCTTCCAGGTTGCCAGAACCGCGACTTCGGTATCTTCCCGATATAACAGAACGGCATGACTATAATTTTTGTCTTTAAAAATGCCAAGGTTACCGTATTGGAAGCGAGCACCGGTCAAAAAAGCAACTGCATCCGACCAGCACGGCCCCGCTCCCGAAATTCCTCTGAGAACACTCCGGTCGATGATTCCATCCGGAAACAGGATCTCAAATGCGACTTTCATGCTATTGGCAGCGTGCGTCGTACCTTCACAATCATGGCCATGCCACTTAACCATATCTTTTAAAGTGACCGCGTAAGTCCGCTGATAATAGCGGCCTTGAGTCCCTTTCGTTGCCAGAATCTCAAACACCGGAGCATAGGGCATTGCTACCATAGGTGCATACCATGTCGGTACGCTATCCGGCTGGGTTACTCCCGTTTCTATAAAAATATTGACACCTTGTTTATAGGAAGGTCCTGCAGCGTGGAGGGACGAACCAATAGACAATAAAAACATCGCCGTCAAAGAAATCAGTTTCATACTCATTTTTAACTCTCCTTGCAAAGAATCAAACGATAAAGATTAACTAACTTTCTATTTGATCTTACTCTCTATTTCCATTAAGCAGGAGCTAAAAAAATCTATAGCTAGGTTTTTAAAAAAGATTAACCTCTAAATGATTGCATCATTCCAACAACCTTATCCCATGTGCTCGGAATCAGTACGAGGAAATTGCAGACTCATCAATAATTTGAACTTCATTTTCTATCATTCACGCAGAAACTCACGTGAAATCCCTCATACTGAACATCAGAGAATATAATGTTTTCTACTCTGAATTTCTTTCAACAGCCAAACCGCCGAGTATGTAAATTAAAAAATGAGAAATATGATCGAATCGCCAGAGATAAAGTTGAATTTCAGGCTTGCCCCCATAACCGATGCCCCGGTCTATCTGAATCACAGAGTTCAGCCACTCAAGATCGAGCATAACGGGCCTTTTATCCGCAACCGTGACGGCCAGTTAGTTTGCGTCCAAGATAAGGAGGCTTACCTTTCCGACGACGAGGGAAAGAGCTGGCAATCTTACACTTTGTTCTCTACCGAACAAGAGTTTAGCGCCTCGAACTCCCGTAGCCTGTTATGCACGTCTCAAGGCACGATTATTCTCTCATTCGTCAATACCGCAAATCGGCATTTCAAATGGCGAAAATCCGCCAATGCACCGACCAGAAACAGCTACCTGTACCATTACATTGTACGCAGCGAGGATGGAGGAAAAAGCTGGCAGGAACCGATCCTGCTGCAAAAAGGCTATGCGGCGGCGGCAACCACGTTAATCGAACTGACGTCCGGAAGCCTTATCGCTTCAGCCCAAAATCTGGATTACGAGCAAGCTCGACATTACAGCCTTAGTTTTCGCTCGCAAGACGACGGGAAAAGCTGGCAAGCCAGCAACAAACTGGATATAGGAGGCCGAGGCCATCACGCCGGCTGCTACGAAGGAACCTTGGTCGAACTCGAAGACCGAGTCTGGTTCTGCATCCGAACCAACCGGGATTATTTCTGGGACGCCTATTCTTACGACGATGGGAAAACTTGGACGCATACTCAACCGGGTTTCCAGGCCAGCAGTTCACCTTCAATGCTGAAACGCCTCGCCAGCGGCCGCTTGATTATGGTTTATAACACCCTTTACCCGCAAGGATCCGACCACTTCAAGCGCGTCTCCGGACAATTCTCCGAGGTCGAGGCATCCTGGCACAGAGAAGAACTCTCGATCATCCATTCCGATGACAACGGAAAAAACTGGAGTAACCCCGTGACCCTCGCCAGATGCAAAGATGCGTGGCTTTCCTACCCTTATGTTTTTGAAGCACAGCCAGGGGTACTGTGGATTACCACTATGCAATCCGAATTGCGAATTAAACAGGAAGAAAAGTTCCTGATTAGCAAGTAAAAAACCTGCCATCCAGACACAAAAAAAGCCGGAACTTTGTCATGTTCCGGCTTTTGCAGATACCAGCCAAGGACTTGGCTGGTATACGTAAAACCAATTAAAATAAAAAGCGAGTTAAAACATTCAACTCAAGCCTAATTATTAGACGATTTTAGATTACAACGATATTCTCAGCTTGAGGACCTTTTGCCCCTTGCGAAACGACGAATTCTACCGCCTGGCCTTCTTGCAAAGTTTTAAAGCCAGTGCTGACAATAGAACTAAAATGTGCGAAGACATCTGGCCCTGATTTTTGTTCGATAAATCCGAAACCTTTGGTTTCATTGAACCACTTAACGGTCCCTGTAACTGTATTAGACATAATAAACATCCTAAAATTTTAAATAGACACGAGCCTGCAATAGGCATGAATTGCTTAAAGATAAAAAACGATGGAACTTAAATACTTCAAGACGAGGTGTTACAAAAAATAAAACAGCGAAATGTAGGATGTAAAGCTTATAGAATTTCTCTAGCCCGCTTACTATACCGGGGTTTCAAATAAATAGCCAGCAATATATTGAAATTATTGCAAAAATACTAAACTTTGCTCCAAACAATATATTCGGCCTATATAATAAGAACCTCTCTGCGTAGCTACCGAGTCAAATTTGTTGCGTTTTCCACCCATCGAACGCAAGCAAAGGTATTCCATGACTGCCGTCCGTATCCGTTACCAAACCATTGAATTTGATGAATTTGATATTCACCTGCGAAGTTTAAAAGACAAACAGCAATTCAACGACCCCTTTTCCGAAGCGGAAAACTTAGGAATTTCTTCCGCACAATGGTCATTATTCGGCGTTTTGTGGCAGTCCAGTCAGGTACTAGCCGACAAGATGCAGCATTTTGAAATTAGCGGAAAACGAATCCTGGAAGTCGGTTGTGGTTTAGGCTTATCGAGCCTGCTTTTAAGTCTACGTGATGCCGATATCACCGCAACCGACTATCATCCTGAAGCAGGAAAATTTTTGGTCGAAAACATCAAGTTAAACCAGTGTAAAGAAATTCCTTTTCTAAGAACCAACTGGAAAGACGAACAACCTCAACTTGGTAGTTTTGACCTTATTATCGGGTCCGATTTGCTATATGAGCAAAATCATATCAACATGCTTTCAGACTTCATTGAGCGCCACACAAAACCGGGCGCCGAAGTGATACTCGTCGATCCTGGCCGTGGAAAGCATGCTAAATTCAGTAAGGCGATGATGGAAAACGGCTTTGAACACAGTCAATACAAACCGAATAACACACAGCTTCGTTCAGATAAAATGCCTTTCAAAGGACTTATCCTAAAATACAAACGTTCAATCTGAACAAAGCAACATCTATTTACAGCAAAGTTTTATTTCCCTTTCAACGCAGCTTCAAGCGACTTACGCTCTTCCATCCAGGCCCGCTGGTCAAAATCGACATTCATGCAATCGTAGCAAAAATCTTTGAATATGCCGAGCTTGGCCAGTACCCAATGCAATTTACAACCCAGGCAGAAACCGAACACGGCTTCCATCCACATTAACACGAAGCAAACACCAACCAACAGCGGTATGAAATTCGGCATCCAGTTGCTATCGGTCGGCAATAGCTCGGCCGAGAACAAGGCATTGATAAAGCGTGCTACCGTGTCGGGATTAAAAAAGGTCAAACAAGAAACGATCAAAGTTGCACCGATCAACCAGGCAAAGCGCTTTGGCTTCAAAGGTTCCCATTTAGGACGAATATTTCGGGTCAAGAACGTCGCTAAATGAATTGTCGGCGATAAATAGGCGGTTCTGACAAACATACCGGCAAGCATTTCAAACAGCCCATACAGCAGCACCAGGCTGGGAATCGTATAGTCGAATACGGTGCGATACGCTTGAACGTTAAAAATCGTGCGCCACTCTTCGGTCATATCGAAAGTCTCTTCAACAAAAGTATTCGGCAGGACCGTCCACGTCGGAGCCAGCACCGTCGTAAACAGAACTATGACCATATAAATCGGCAAGATCAACATCAAACCGGCACGCATCTGTACCGCATACTTATTGATGAAAATAACGTCTTCCGACTTATCCCGGAACCAGAGGTTTTTGAAGTGGTATCGCAACATTTTTTTATCCTTATATGAGAGGTATAACTGCAAACACATAGACTAGGATAAGAAGTGTAGCGATCATTATCAATTGTTACGTGCCCTAAAAATTCTTAAGGCACATAAGAAAATATTATTAAATACTTATAAATTAATTTAGTGTCCTGAAATTTTGAGGCATTTTTCTTTCCTCAAAAACGAACGAACAGACTCTAGAAAACCCGGCTTTTCACACTATGCATTTACAGCATAAAATGCAGCAGAACAGATAAAGTCATCAATGAGAATACCGTCGAAATCAAAATCGTCTGGGCGGTGATAAGTCCGTCCCTCCGATAATATTCCGCCAGCATATAAGGGCCTGTGCCGGTCGGTAATGCGGCTAGGACAATCGCCATCATCGCCAGATCGGTTTGCATTTCAAACACAAACAGAGCAAGACAGGCAACCAATAACGGCTGCAGTATCAATTTTGCAAAGCTTAAACCCAGCGCCGTATTACGCACCGCCGGAGTATTATTTTTCTCATTTTCCCTCGCATCGGCCAGAAACAACCCCAGGCTGACCAAAGCCGCCGGGCTCGCCGCACCGGCCAGAATCGTTAAAAAGCTATCGATGCTTTTGGGTAATGAATAAGGCGTGATGGCGAACAAGGCTCCCAAGACCGGGGCGATGACCAATGGATTCTTGAACACCGCCAGCAATACATTCAACAAACGCAGATGCCATGCAAGCTTGGCATGCAAAGCACTTTCAATTAAGACTATGGCTCCGCCGAACAGCAGCGAGACGACAATCACGCTGGCAATCGCGGTCGGCACCTCACTCACGGAACCAAAAATCAGCAACATCAGAGGAAAACCAATATAGCCGGTATTGGAATATGAGGCCGCTACACTGTCCACACTCGCATCTGCCAGCGTACAGCCCTGCCTAAGCCGCCACACCACCACCACGGCAAAAACCGCAAAAGAGCCGATAATATAAACCAGAATAAAATCCGGTTTGAACATCGTCTGCCAATCGCTTTTCGCCATAATATCAAACAGCAAGGCCGGTAATGCCAGCCAGACCACAAAGCGGCTCAATTCTCCCGCAGCAGCCGGCCCCATAATATTAACTCTGCGGCTGATAAAACCCGCGGCAATTAATGCAAAAACCGGAAACAAAATTGAAAACGTATTCAGCATGACGATGCTCTATCTTTATTTTGATAATCTCGAAATAGAAAACCCCAAGCCGAGTATTCGACTTGGGGTTCATTATTTTGAAGGGTTTTAGCTATTAAGCAAAAGTTTTTACGCCAAAATGGCGATAAAACTCTTCATAAAGGAATACCGCCAGTTCAAGTGCTGATTAATTCCACCAAACGTTCGCGTACCATCTCGTTCCCTGCACTTCCGGCGCAGAGTTTTTGCAAAAGTAATTTAGGATCTTCACAAGCGTCCAGAACTTTCCCCATTACCGCCTCAATGCAGTGTCGCCACTCCTCTAATTCGGGAGATTCCGACTGGGCCAGCAAAGGTCCTTGATAAAGGGTAAAGGCTTCGTTAATTCTTTGCTGATGCAAAGCTTGCCAAACTTGAATGAAGTCGGCCCATACTGGAACAAGCAAACGATAGGGCCTTGAACCGATATGTCCTCCCAGTACATGCCGCAGATGCGACAGTTCGGATTTTAATGTACTCGAAGAAATCGGCGCATCACCATATAAGGCAGCGTGAAATGACTCCAGATTCAAACCTTGGGGATTCAAGGCAAGCAGGCACAGTATTTCCATCTGACGCTTGCTAAGGTGCAAGGATTTTCCTCGGAAGGTTACTCGCATCTGTCCGAGAGCGTAAATTTCCAACTCTTCCTTTGGAAGAATTGCCGGCAAACTTCCGGCAATATTTCGAGCCAATTCCGTAACCGCAGCCTGTCCCAGAGAAGTATGCCGGTTCCATGTCGTCGACATATCCAATATCCCGACACACTCTCCTGATTGCGGATGAATAATAGGAGCCGCATAGCAGACCCAGTCATGCAAAAAAGATTGATAATGCTCGGATGAAAAGACCGTCACAGGACGACGCAGAGTTTTGGACAAGCCAATTGCATTCGTACCGATAGACTTTTCATCCCAGCGTCCACCCGCCTGGAAGTTGACCGATTCTGCTCGATCACGCATGTGCCGACTTGCAAAGCTCCATAACAAACAACCATGAGGATCGGAAATAGCCGCCACCAAATCCCCCTCACGGGTAAGTTGGACCATATTGTCCTGCTCCTTTTGAGCGGCAAAGAATAGCGGCGATTCATGCCACGCTTCTTGCACTCTCTCCTCTCTCGCGTAAGGAGCATGAGCCACCCGATGATGGACACTGTTTGCACTGCGCCGCCAAGACAACGAAATATCTGCCGACACCTCCGATTCTACGGGTGTAACATCGTATTCAGTAAAATGATTCCAGTTGTCTTCAAGAATACTGCGTCGTTGCGAGAGGCTATAACCGGCGAGTAAGTTGGAAGTCATAGGCTAATTTCCTTCTTCCTTTCTTCAGTTTTAGCAGAATTATATTATTGTTATTCTTACTGTAATTATTGTTATTTTTATAATCGCTGCATTTTTGCTTATGACCTCCGCAGCCCTTGTTCCTCAAACAGGTACACCCATTCCGATGCAAAGAGCCTCTTCATCAATACCCCTCACACAAGCAAATCAGGCCGATTTTTAAATAACCAACCTTTTCCCAACCTGCAACCAACTAGAGTTTCGAGGCGGGCAAAAATTCCTGCTCTACATAGCAGATCGAACGGAGCTTTGTCCTCATTATAAAAACAGACATAAAACCCGCTCGACGGATTCAAAACTGTTTGAGCTGTGCAATAAAACAACCCAAGAAATAATAAGAATCTAGGAGGTTCTGACTCATGCAATACGCAATTCCTAACACAGAAGGTGCGGTGATTAACTTCAAACAACGTTATGAAAACTTTATCGGCGGCAAGTGGGTTGCACCGGTTGACGGTGAATATTTTGACAATATCTCTCCTGTTAACGGAAAACCTTTCTGCCAGATTCCTCGTTCCAACGAGAAGGACATCGAACTGGCTCTGGACGCCGCCCATGCTGCAAAAGATGCCTGGGGTACGGCATCGGTAACGGAGCGCTCCAATATCCTGCTGAAAATAGCCGATCGCATTGAAGCGAATCTGGAACTGCTCGCCGTAGCGGAAACTTGGGATAACGGCAAAGCCGTGCGTGAAACCCTCAACGCCGACGTCCCTTTGACCGTTGACCACTTCCGTTATTTTGCCGGCTGCATTCGAGCTCAGGAAGGCGGCCTTGGAGAAATCGACCATAACACCGTAGCCTATCATTTCCACGAACCTTTAGGCGTAGTCGGACAAATTATTCCCTGGAACTTTCCCCTATTGATGGCCGCCTGGAAATTAGCGCCCGCTCTTGCCGCCGGTAACTGTGTCGTATTGAAACCGGCCGAACAAACACCGGCTTCTATCCTGGTAATGATGGAACTGATCGAAGATTTATTACCTCCAGGTGTTCTGAATATCGTCAACGGTTACGGTGTTGAAGCGGGTAAAGCACTGGCAACCAGCACCCGTATAGCCAAAATTGCCTTCACTGGCTCCACGCCTGTCGGTTCTTTGATCATGAAATATGCAGCGGAAAACATTATTCCGTCCACGGTTGAACTGGGCGGAAAATCTCCTAATGTCTATTTCTCCGACATTATGGATCATGAAGACGAATTCCTGAGCAAATGCGTCGAAGGTGCCGTATTGGCATTCTTCAACCAGGGCGAAGTCTGTACCTGCCCTTCGCGCCTGTTGATTCAAGAAGACATTTACGATAAGTTCATCGGCATGGTGATTGAACGTGCAGCGCAGATCAAACGCGGAAACCCTCTGGATACCGAAGTGATGGTCGGAGCTCAGGCTTCACAGGAACAATTCGATAAGATTCTTAGCTATCTGCAAATCGGTCGCGACGAAGGGGCCGAAGTCATTACCGGTGGTGGCGCCGAATCCTTGGACGGCGATTACGCCGAAGGTTATTACATCCAGCCGACCCTATTGAAGGGTACCAACGACATGCGCGTGTTTCAGGAAGAAATTTTTGGCCCGGTCGTTTCGGTCACAACCTTTAAAGACGAAGAAGAAGCGCTCGCCATCGCCAACGATACGGAATTTGGTCTGGGAGCCGGCGTCTGGACTCGAGACATGAATACCTCTTATCGGATGGGTCGTAAGATTCAGGCTGGCCGTGTGTGGACCAACTGTTATCACCTGTATCCTGCACATGCCGCATTCGGAGGCTACAAAAAATCCGGTGTCGGACGCGAAACCCATAAGATGATGCTAGAACATTACCAACAAACCAAAAACCTGCTGGTAAGCTACGACATCAATCCTCTCGGTTTCTTCTAGTATTTAAGCAACCGGCTGAATCCGGTGGATTTCGTAAAATCTGCCGGATCGCCTAGTGATATGGAACTCTTTCAACATTGGCACTTTCAAAATAGCTTTCATGCCTTGCAAGGCCCTTTCTACCACAGGGTTGAGCCGCAAACAGTGGAAGAAGCAAAACTCCTCCACGTCAACCCTCACACTCTGGAGTTACTTAAACTCCCTGTCGATAGTTACACGCATCCAGACTTTATTTCCGTTTTCAGCGGTAATCGAATGTTACTCGGTATGCTGCCTCTGGCCCATGATTATGCAGGACATCAATTCGGACGTTTTAACCCGCTGTTGGGAGACGGTCGAACGACTATTCTTGGAGAAATCGTTATTGATGGAACAAGCTGTTGGGAACTCAGCCTGAAAGGTACGGGACGCACCCCGTTCGCCTCGCACGCGCAGCATGCGGACGGTTTAGCGGGAGTCAGCGAATGCGAACATGAATTCCACATCAGCAGACGACTCGAAAGCTTAAATATCCCTACCGTCCACAGTGTAGCCGTGATACAAGGGAAGCAACGAGTCTATCGCAATCATGCTTTTGAACATACTGCTATCCTTAGCCGCATTACCCCAACGCATATCCGCTTCGGCACATTTGAACTCTACTACTTTCAACGTAACTACGAAGCGCTGCAACAACTTTGCGACTATGTCATTTCTCGCCACTACCCCGAATGTAACGACCCCGAAGCCCCCGCCGAAGAACGACATGCCTGTTTTTTCCGTCGGGTGGTGGCTCGCACGGCATCCTTAATCGCTCACTGGCAAGCCGCCGGTTTCACCCATGGAACAATGAATACCGACAATCAATCCATTATCGGCATTACTCTAGATCTCGGTTCCGCAAAATTTACCACCGAATTCGATTCTGAATTCGTCGCCAATCCTATCGATAAAAAAGGGCATTATGCCTTCGGCAACCAACCCTCCATAGGCTTATGGAACTGTAATGTCCTGGCCCGCACCCTATCCCCTCTGATAGGCGGGAAAGCACTGCGCGCAGCTCTGCAAACCTATGAACCAATCTTCCTGAAAGAGTATGAGCGACTGAAATAAATATCCGCTACTTCAAGCCAAAACGGATTGTCTTAAAGAAGAAGTCATTCCCGGCTTAACGCATTGCAAATAATTCTTGATGAAAGTCTTCGTTCGACAGACCGTGTTGCACAAACTCTTTACGCAACGCCCCTCCGAATGCACTAGGCCCGCAAAACCAAAAACTTGCCGCATCCCATTCAGGAACAAGTTCGCGGATCTTCTCAGCGGTCAGACGGCCGTCTTTCGGTGTTACCGTAACATGCAATCTGATATTGGCTGCCTTCGCATCGGCAGTCAGTTTTTCGATGGCTTTCGCATCATAATCCGTGGTGGTATGGAATAAATCAATTTCCTGCGCCCCGGGGCTTGAGCCAAATATTTCATACTTGCAATAAAGGGGGTAATTCCGATCCCCGCACCGATCCAGATTTGTCGAGGTTGACGACCCGAAAAATCAAAACATCCATAAGGTCCTTCCACAGATACCGACATGCCGACTTTCAACCATTGCTGCAACTGTCCGGTCCAATCGCCTAACTCCTTAATGACAAAGCTAAGACTGCGTTCATCCGGATTCCATGCCGAAGCGATCGTATAAGGATGAGCTCCCTCGATACTTTTTGAGGTAACAAAAGCAAACTGCCCGGGCGAATGCCCTTTCCAGCCACTGTCAACCTGAATACAGCCTTCAACGACTTTTACCCCCGGATAGGAATCGATCGACTTGATTACCCCTTTCACCCGGCGTTTACGGCCAACCCTGCCGAGCAACACCAGTACCAACCAACAGCATAAGCGCCATCACCCACCCTATTGGCTGAGCCCGGTATTCATACTTGATCAGTACCAGCGAATGATAAGCCAGAACCAAGTAAGCCACTGCCAGCAACTTATGGGTTTTCTTGAACAGATGGTATGGAAATAACTTTATCAACGCCAATGCAATCAGGATAACTGCAGCATAAAATGCCCATTCACCGATCGACTCGGCCAAACCGCGCTGATCCCGCAACCACTGTTCAAGTTGAGAGATATTCTCCACTCTTCCCCGTTGACGTTCCGGTCGGCTCAACCAGCCCCAGCCGACCATCCATTTGGTACCCTGTGCCCCACCACCAGTGAAGCACTGAAAACACCAAACCGCCTACGCCCAGCCATTTATGCAACCGATACATTTTGTCGAGCCCGTTCAAGCGTCGTTCCAGCCACATTGGTCGTACTGCAAGCAACAACGCCACACTCATCATGCTTATACCGATCACGCCGGAGTACTGGATAAAGACGGTTCGAAACGAAAAATAAGAGAACGGCGTTGGATACAAGGTATCCGCCAAAAACCATACCATGCTTACTAGCAGAAAGCCGCCCAAGAATGCCACTTTGATATTTTTCATAACTGAATTCCTCCGACTGTACGTTGAGCAACAGTCTATACGGAATAGATTAATATAGCTTCGAGGCTCAAACTAAGGAACAATCTTGCAAAGCACCTACCTATCGGATATCAACAGCCGTAACCGGTTTAACGATCATCCTTTTCAAACCTCAGGCATAACGCTTTCTGCTCAAAATGAACAGTGCTATACCGCCGAGAATGGCCAAAGACGCTAAACCGAGACGCAGAGAAATCGGCTCGTCCAAGAAGAACACGGCTCCGATCGCCGCTAAGGGCGGTACGCTTAATTGGATGATTGCCGCACTTGCCGCGCTTAACGCCGGCAGAACCGCATACCAAATTGCATAGCCGATACCCGATGCCAGAGCTCCCGAGGCGATTGCCAGCCCTGCACCTTCCATGTCAACATTAGTATGCCCCCACCAGAGAAGGCTAAGAATCAGAGCAAAAGGCAGAGAACGAACAAAATTTCCGGTCGTCTCGCGCGTGGCGTCATTCACGCCACGGCCGCGCAAAGAGTAAATTCCCCAGGCAATACCGGACGCGCACATCAGTGCGGTTCCCCAAAATGGTGGCGCGGACAGTCCAGGGAGAAACAGTACCACCATTCCGACAATCGCCAGCACAACTCCGACCATCTGTATTGCTCCGAGACGTTCACCTTTAACCAAGCCGTAGCCAATCATCGTCAATTGAACCGAACCAAACAGCAAAAGTGCACCGGTTGCGGCCGATAGCTCAATATAGGCAAAAGAAAAACCGGCGGCATAAGCAAATAGAGCCAAGGCGGATAGCGAATTCCCGCCCAGTTTGACCCTCGCAACCTGCTTGGCAGAATTCGTCAACGACAATAATACAAGCAAAGCCATGGCACCTGAGACCAGACGAATGGTCGTAAAAGAAGCGGCGTCAATCGCGGTTTCGGTCAATGCAACCCGGCATAGTAAAGAATTACCCGCAAACGCGATCATCGCCAGGGAGATAAGAACAAAAATACGAATTGTCGACATCTATCGCTCTTTATTCCAGCGCTTGCGCCACAGACGCATGAATTCGACTTCCCCTAAGGGATGATCCGTTTTATCGAGTATCAGACTTTCTCGCATCTCTCTTAAGAAATCCCGGTCCAAGGCCCAACGAATCAGCATGACGATCAACATCGCGACAACAGCGCCGATACCGGCCACCAGCATATCCTTCTGTGCATCCCAAATATCACCTTGAGCCCCGAGAAAAGCCAGTCCTGCGGAAGGATTGACATTCGCGGCTGTCAACCATTCAACAATTTCATATAACCCGGAAAACGCCAACACCAGTTCCACCGGCAGCCAATATCCCCAGAAACTGCGAGCATGCGCAATACGATAGAATATTTCGCGCATCGGATAGGCGATCAATAAACCGAAGCTGAAGTGCACTACCCGATCATACATATTGCGCTCGGCACCAAACCATTCCTGCAAGGTAAAACCGAACGGCACTTCGGCATAGGTGTAGTGCGAACCGATCACGTGCATACACATAAACAGGGTAATCAAAGTATAAGAGAGTTTAGACAGACGGAAATAACGACTGACCAGAATAATCACCGGCACAAAGAAAAACACCAGATAGTTTTCCAGCAACCAATCATGCGGGTAAACCGGATCAATCGCCGCCCACCCCCAAACCATCAAAAAAATGAGAAATAAGACTAAGTGGTAACGCGACAAACCCAACGAAAGCATCAATTCCACTCCCTTTATTGCAAATAAGATCACATTAGAATATACAACTTCAGACGAAACCCTACAGAGAAGAACATATCAAAAATTGATCAACAAACCGATTCATATTAAAAGGAGGTCGAAAGACCTCCTAAGAACATGCGCTATTTTCATCCGAAAACCAGAAATCGAATTCTAAATAAGCTAATCATTTACCACTGCTTTTGTACGAATCGATTTAATGTTCATTAACATGGCAATAGAGATGATTAAAGCGACAATAAAGAAACCGGAAAAAACATATAGAGTCTCGGCATAGGAACCGGTAGCATCTTTAACCATCGAAATAATCAACGGCCCGACCAAACCGGCTGCCGCCCACGCCGTCAGAATATAACCGTGAATTGCACCGAGTTCTTTGGTGCCGAAGATGTCGCCGATATAGGCAGGAATTGAAGAGAAACCACCGCCGTAACAGGACATGATGAAATACAGAATCACTTGGAAAATAATGATTTCGGTGATCGACGGTAAGGCATAAAATGCCACCGCTTGAGTCGCGAAGAAGGTGATATAAACCACCGGTCTGGTTAAATAATCCGACAGGGATGCCCAGAAAATCCGTCCTGCGCCATTGAAAATCCCCATCAGACCGACTGCCGCCGCCGCGGCAATGGCGGACAAACCGAGCACTTCCTGCAACAATGGCGATGCGACACCGATAATTGCAATACCGCAGGTAACGTTAATAAACAGCATTAGCCACAAACCGTAGAATCGCGGCGTTTTAACCGCTTCATGCAAACCGAGCATAGCGAGATCCGGCTTGATTTTTTTATGCCCGGCCTCGACTTTTTTCTTAAAACCTTCCGGCAAATAGCCTTCTTCCGGTTTTTCCAGATACAGCGCCGAAGCGAACATGATCACAAAATAGCTCAAACCTAAAACGAAAAACGTTGATGCCACGCCGATGGAAGAGATTAATACCTTAATCGTCGGCCCCCAGATTGCTGAAGCAAAACCAAAGCCCATAATCGCCAAACCGGTCGCCAGGCCGCGCTTATCCGGAAACCATTGCACCAGCGTCGAAACCGGTGAAATATAACCGATTCCCAGACCGCATCCGCCCAGCACTCCGTAGAAGAAGTACAACAGCATTTTGGATTCCATTAAGATCGCCAGCCCGGAACCGGCCGTACCCAAGCCGAATAACACCGCCGCCAGAATCGCCGATACCTTTGGGCCGTTGCGCTCAACAAACTTCCCCATTAAGGCCGCGGATAATCCCAGGAAAAAAATCGCTATACTGAATGCAATAGTCACATCGGTCAGCGTCCAGTTCATCTGCTCCTTAATCGGATTAACATACACACTCCACGCGTATACCGAACCGATGCAGATATGTACACCTACGGCGGCCAGAGCCATTAACCATCTATTTTTTCCCATATAACAACCTCCTCAAAACGTCCTGTACTTATACTCGTACTTATACTCATGTTTATATAGAAATGAGACTGAGACAATATCGTAGATAATCCGCCGACTGTCCATACAGAAACCCGATTATTAAAACCAATAATACTTACCCCCACATAAGAAATAACGATTCGCCATATTCCTTAAGATCGGTATGGAGTAAAGTTCTGACAAGGTAGATGCGGGAAATCACTCTTTGAAACGGCAGCATTGAAGCATACAGCCGACTTAAAAAGCAAAAAAGAGGCGCAAAACCTCTTTCTCTAATTTTTTTAGAACGGCTTAAGCTTCCAGCACTTTAATCACCTTTGAAACCGCTTCTCCCGGATCGGTCATATCCGTTATCAAGACGCGAATGCCATCATGATTAAGCTTGTCGTGCAGATCGTTCCCCATTTCATGGGTAATCAGCAATTTAATACCGCTCAGAGGATGTTCGGGATGTTGCGACAGACTTCCCGGTAAGTTACACAGCAGTTGATCGCTAGTCAGACGACAGTGAGTCTTGGACTTCACTTCGCAATGTTCCAACTCGTAAATCAAATAACCGGGGCATTTTCCGGTATGTCCGGAAATGGTTCTACCGTTTGGGCTGCTGATCGCCAGTTTCATAGAACCTCCTTTTGGAAATACGCTGAACGGAAGGATGCATGAATGAAACCTTCTTAAATAAAATTATATTGATTGGAAATTTTTCGGACAGAAAAGAATCTGTATCGGCGGTAATTAAGTTACGTTATAACAATACAAATATGACAAGATAGCGCCTGATTCACACCGCTATTTTAGAATATAGCGCCTGATTCACACCGCTATTTTAGAATAAAGAGGTCATTCATCCGATAGCGGACAAGCCGGTAATTCGCAAACTGAATGAGTTTCCGAATGGAGGTTTTGTATCTCTTTAAAACTTTGCAGAATATTGCTATCCGCAGGGTTCAGACGCAACGCACAACTTATTGCCTGCTGCGCCTGCAGGATACATTTCCTGGAAACCAGATTATAGGCCAAGTTATTCCAGGCATTGGCATTAGCCGGGCGGAGTTCTATCTCCCTTTTATAACTTTTCTCCGCTTCCGTCAAATGACCGGCAGCCTGTTCACTATTGGCCAGAGTCATTAAAACGATGGAATTATCCGGCCAGCGAGCCGCCGCCGCACGATAGCCTTGTAAAGCTTCGCTGGCAAACCCGGAACCTTCCAGATCGTGGTTTGCCAACACATATTTGACCGCATCGGCGGTAACCGGAATTATTCCCGGTTTCATAATGACATAAGCCCAATCTTTTGCTCTATCCCAGGTTCTTTCAAAGGTTGCCATGCTCATGTCGTGGCGTTTGATATCGCCCGATCTTAAAATCAACCGCTTTTCATCAAGATCGTAGCCGACAACAACCGCATAGTGCCACTGTGGCCAGAATGGCAGTGATAAATTCTGAAAGACCAACACAGGATTACCTGCAGCAACTTCCTGAACAATATTTTTTAGATTCGGCTCAAGCGGATAGGCCAGCATGCCATAACTTCTGGCAGTGGCAATCATCTCGATTTGCACACTGCCGCGACGCTGAGGAAGATACACCTTACTGACCAGCTCTTTATCCGTAACAGCCAATTCGCGATAAGACAGCATCGTCGCCAAAGCTGCCGGACCGCATTGATATGCCTTTTGAGGAAAAAAAGGGACCTCGGATAATTCAACATGGTGGGAAATGGTGATTGGCAACGCCTCAGGCAAGGCATTGGTTTGCGGCGTGCTTGAACACCCTGCTAAAGACAGCGAATATAGTAAATAAAGAACGCCAGGCGAAAACCTGGCGCTTATCCAGTTAAACATGGACGAGAAGTGCTATTTATTGATGTTGTTCACAAACGGGAAGACATCCGTTGCACCCAGCATGTCAGTGATGACCAGCACAACAAAAACCAGCAATAAAACTTCCAGAACACCGCTACCGGCAGGAAGTTCATCCAACTTCTGATTCAAAGCGACCAACTCCTGATCGTTCATTTGGCTGACGCGTGCCTTCGCATCATCCGGATTAACACCCAGAGCAACCAGTTGCTCTTGCACATCATCTCGATCCAAGGCACCCAGGATCTGCTGAACGGTTAAATCGTGATTGGCTTGCGCCGTAATTTGATCATTTGTCACCATTCCGGCATACGCATAACCGACATAGCCGTTCAAAAATGCAAACAGAGACAGAACGGAAACCAGTTTTGTAAAACGTCGCGATAGTTTCATTAACAGCACCTCATAGTTGTTTATTTAATAAGACTGATTTCATTTTAGCCACAGCTCGGACGAGATGGCAAACAAAAAAGTTTCCAGAGCGGTTCTACTTGGCTCTACTTCCTCTCATATCACGCTTAATGCGTTCCGAAGTTGTGATATAGCCTGCTGCATAATTGTCGTTGGAACGGCAAGATTGATGCGCATAAAACCGCTTCCCGACTGACTTTGACCACCGAAACTTTCGCCGTCGTTCAAGCCTAACTTAGCCTCTTCGATCAGCCATTTTTTCAATTCTGCATGGGTGCCGAACTGTTCTCTAAAATCCAGCCAAACCAGATATGAAGCTTCCGGCCGCATCATTTTCACTTTCGGCATGTGAACGGCAAGAAAACTTTCCAAGGCATCAAAGTTACGCTGAAAATGCACCAATAAATTATCCCGCCACAGCTTGCCTTCCTCGGAATAAGCGGCCTGAACGGCAATCTGAGCAAACAGGTTCCAATCGTGAATCGACACCGAATTGGCGGTTTTAACATAAGCTTTTTTCAATTGCGGATTGGCGATAATCGCATAGCCCATCTGCAAACCGCCGAGATTAAAGGTTTTTCCAGGTGAAGATAGCGTCACGGTGTTTTGCGCTATTTCTGGAGATAAGCTCGCCATCGGGCAGTGAACGTTTGGCGGAAACGTCATATCGGCGTGAATTTCATCGGAGACCACAATCACCCGATGCTTTAAGCAGATCGCTGCCAATTTCTGCAATTCGTCTTTTTGCCAGGCCCGGCCGGAAGGATTCTGCGGATGACAAAATAGAAACAGTTTGACCTGCTGCTCGACAATTGCCTTTTCAAACGCATCGAAATCGATCTGATAGCGATTGTTCTGCAACATCAAAGGCGCTTCGATGACTCGTCGGTTATTCAGCTCAGGCGCTTTAAGAAACGGCGGGTAAACCGGCGGTTGTACCAGAACGGCGTCTCCGGGCTGAGTATAAGCTTGGACAGCAAGAAAAAAACCATTGGCGACATTATGAGTAAAAACGATCTGCTTTCGATGCACTTCATAGCCATATTGCACCTGCCAGTCGGCAATCGACTGATAGACATGATCCGAGGTATGGGTATAACCCAGAATGGGATGCTGCAAACGCTGTTGAATCGCTTCAATCACAAATGGCGGCGTCGGCAAATCCATATCCGCCACCCACATCGGCAATACATCCTCGGTGCCGAATAAGGCTTCTCTCAGCGCATATTTCTCGGCCTCAAAAGCGGCGCGGTCAAACTGCTGGTCTAGTTGATCTAAGTCCATAATTTCCGATACTTACTTAGACTTTTTCCAGATGGTAAATTCCGATAACGAATGCTGAAACTTTCTCTTCGTTTCACGAATCACAAACGGCACTTCGAAAGGCCCATCCACCAACTGCAGATTCTCACCGAGAATTTCGGTAATTCCTTCCAGAGTCATCACGTTTTCACCGGTGCCTTCATCTTTATATCCGCCCAGCCAGTGCTCTTTTTCGGTAAACTCTTCCAGCCAGGTATAAGGCGAAGCCAGAACCAGTAAACCGCCTTCATTCAGTCGCTCATGCACTTCACGCAGGAATTTCGCCGGTTCGTATAAACGGTCGATCAGGTTAACCGCCACGATAACATCATAGCCTTGGAAAATCGGCTTCATATTCACCGCATCCTGCTGCATGAATTCGCACTTGTGCGCTACATCAGACAAACCGTATTCGGCCAGAGTTTTCTCTTTAAACTCCATCACTTCACCTTCCATCGGGATGGTATAAAGCACATGACCCTGCTCTTTCAATTGATCGGCAATACGAATGAATCGCGCGGAGAAATCCAATCCTAATACCGAATCGAAATAATGCGCCATTTCAAAACTGGCCCGACCGACCGAACAACCGACTTCCAAAACCTTCAGATCGCTTCGACCGGCAAAATCCGCATTCGTTTTGGCAGCTTCAATGGCAATCTGCGCGTAGCTTTTGGCAAAGCTCGGCACGCCGAAATACTCTTCGCCATAGTGGAATTCGCAATACTGCGCGACCGAATCGTCGGTTTCGTAAGTGGAGAAATGGGTTTTCACTTCCGCATCCGATTCAATGTAGCGGAAACCGGCGTGCTGGAAGAAATGGCGACGGAAAGCATAACGCGAATGACCGTTAATCTCGTTACCGGTCGAAATCCAGCTGCCGCCTTTGATGATATTGTGTTTGTTGTCGTAAGTCGGCGTGGTGAAATCATCGTAAATCGGATGCACCTTAAAGCCGTCAAACGGATAAATCGGCGTTTGCGTCCATTGCCAGACATTGCCGACTACGTCGTAAAAATCACCGCTGCGGAACTGGTCGACCGGCGTTGAAGACGCATACTGCTGTAAATTGATATTCGCCTTACCTTGATGGTCCAAAGCTTGAGAGTGTTCACGCAAACGCAGATATTCGTCTTCACTCGGCAGACGGATCGGACGACCGGTTGTCCGGGCTTTCCAGTGGCAGAAGGCTTCCGCTTCTAATGAATTAACCTCCACCGGCCAGTTCCACGGCATTGGAATTTCTTCGGCCATACAGCGCAGATACCACGCGCTTGAATCGCCGTCCGGTTTTTGCACCCAGAAAGTCGGATGCTTGTCCGGAGTGAATTCGCGCCAGGCATTGCCCTCTTCGCTCCAATAGTCAGATGTTTCGTACCCGCCTGCCTCGACAAATTCCAGATATTCCTGATTGGAAACCAAAAATGCCGCCGCCTTAAATTCCGGCACCTCGGCATGATGCACGCCATATTCGTTATCCCAACCGTAGTATTCCGCCGGGTCTTGATGATCGATATTCACTTCACCCGCAGGAACCTTGACCACACCGTTCTCCGGCGCGCTACCGGCATCCGGACAAACCGGGAACCAGTCGTGCGGTTTGACCTGATCGATCGGCAGCTGGCGAATCAACACCGAAGAGGTTTCCAAGTGAATTCGTTCATGCTCGATGCCCATCATCACTGGCCACAAAGGACTGTTCCAATCAATCGGGAAGGAAAATTCAACCGTGTCGATAAACTCGTTCACCGCTGCCTGGACCTGCTTACGATAAGCGCGAACCTCATCCACACTCGGCCATGCATAGTGCGCATCGTTCAAGTCGTCCCAGGACATCTCATCCACACCGATGGCAAACATCGACTCGAATCTTGGATTGACGCGCTCAGGCAACAATTTGGCAATGGTCAGTTTATTCACAAAGAAGGTTGCGGTATGACCAAAATAGAAAATCAGCGGATGGCGCAAAGAACAAGGTCGCAGATAAAACGCCTCATCCGAAACCAGAGTCTCAAACAACTTTTCATACCCTTCAAACGTCTGGTTAAAATACCGCTTGATTTCCGCACGCTTAAAAGCGACATCGCCCTTATCCAAAATAATATTCTGGGTTACCAAATCGGAAGGCGTTAATTTAAAGGGAAGCGACGAGGTCGAATTCTGTTGTTTTTGAGCCTGACTTTGCATAACACATCCTTACTATTTTTATCTTCACTGCCTGGATAGAAACACCAGTTTACCGAAAAACCCGCTTTTTGGCTTCAGGTTCACAAGTTCAATAGATTTTAGTCTCTCGAAATGACAATGAGATGTCATGGCAAAATCTTGCCATAAACGCGAAAAGAAGAGCCATCATAGGGCTGGCTTCTGAAAACTCCGGAAACCAAGCAAATCTAGATCGGTCACTTAATATTAACTTCGATTAAATAAATGGGGATTTATATATTTGAAAAGAAAAGCATCAGAATAAAATGAAATTCCTACTTTAGGTCAATTCCATTCCTTTATTCTTGATATCTTTATTCCCCGTGAGCTCTATTAAAGCATTAGATAACTTTTCTTTTTCTCCACTCCCATCAGTTGCAAATCTCAATATCGGTATATCAAACTTGCTTAGGATGGAATCTTTTAATTCATCTCTCCTTAATTGCGTCGGGTTATGGGCGTGAAACGCAACGCCATCGACTTCGATTGCCAACACAGGTTGCTTGCTCACTCTGCTATAAATAAGGAAATCTATATGAGATGAAGCCTTTACAAATGCAGCCTCATTTTCACTCAGTAAACTTAAGTCCTGTATAAGGCTTCGTAAGGGATAATTTGGAATTTGAGATAGATTCGAAAACCGTTCTGAGCTAATCACTTCCTCAATCAGGGCGTTCATTAAATTTTCTGACTTATAGCTGGAAATAACCTTTGCGTTTTCTATGTATCTCTTTAAATGCTGTGAATAGTTTTGATAAAGTAAATCGAAGATTGAGTAGATTTTACTTTCCGTCACTTCGAAGTTGTTATATCTAATATAGTCCACCAAATCTTTCATGTTTTTGTTTTTTTCGCCATCAGATACAACAACATACAACTGTTCCTTCGCTCTGGATATCGCAACGTTAAGTAAATTTGGATCATCGGCAAATTCATTTTCGTTATTGACGACTGTCGTAATAATCATGGTGTCTTTTTCTCTACCCTGATATTTGTGAACGGTATCGATTTCAACTCCGGTTTCTGTATCAATATGCTTGGTTAATTTGTTCACTTGCTCGCGAAAAGGTGAGACTATTCCTAGATCAGTGGCTGTTAATCTCGGCAAAATCTCATTTTTTACAACATCGATTTGTCGCTGATTAGACAACCCTCGCGCATGATTTCCTTGAGCAGTTTTGATGCAAACCATGGGTTTTTCAATATTGTTAGCTTTAGACAGTATGATCAGTTCACCGCCATAAAACTTTTGGTTACAAAAATCGATAATTTTGGGATGACAACGATAATGCTCTCTGAGTAAGGTTTTTGGTGCCTTCTGAAATATCTTAGAAGCTGATGCAAGTAGACTCAGACTATAGTGATAATTTGAATTGAGGCTATATTGATTGAATACAAAATCGACAAGTTCTCTATCCCTGTCGGTGACTACATGCGGTAACTGTTTTAAATCACCGACAATAACAACATTCTTAGCACACGACATCGCAAGTGCGCCAGAGACTAAATCAACTTGCGAAGCCTCATCAATAATCAAATAGTCATATAAAAAGCTCTCTTGGGTTGAGTTTCTTAAAGAGTGCGTAGTACTTAAAACAACAGGAAACTCTTCCGAAAAATCATCAAAGTTTTTCCACAGTGCTGTTTGATCGAACTGCTTCCTATGTTGTTTGGAAGGGTACTTCTTTAGCAAATGCTGTTTGAACAACTGCATGGATTCATCTGTATATTGCTTGAGAACTGATTCAAATTGAAAGTCTCTCAAACGCTCTTCAAGACTGGATATTAAAGCCTTTAAAGTTTTCACTTTAAGCTCATAAAAACGTTCTTCTAATATGAGCTTGAGATCATTGATCGCATTCGATGAAATTCCAAAAAGCTGTACTCGATAGGTAAATAAAGTTTTTACTTTGAATAAAAATCTCTTAAAAAGGTTTTGGTTTTGAAAAATCTCTAACCCAGATCTGAATGAGAGAATTTTCTCTATATCTAATTTGTAGCTAACTTCAGCAGCGAAAGCGCCAGTAAGTTGTGCTCTAAATATTTTATTGAAATGCTGCTTTTCTATTTTGATGGCTTCGAGCTCCATCAATGCTTTTGCCAAATCATTATGCTCACCAAGCATTCTTCTTAGGTTGGCAATTCTGCTTTTTAAAGATTTTTTATTTGTTGGTTTGATAGGTTGGTCTTTGGCCTCAAGCTTCGGATATGTTGATATTTGGTTCTCAAAAAACTCTTTCTGGTTCACTTTGTTGCCAAGCTTTGCGACAAAAAAGCAGAGTCCATGATTTTCGAGCTTATCAAACACATTTTGCGTAGCAGCATTATTATTAGAAACCACCGCAATAGTTTTATCGCGCAGCAGCAAATTCGCAATAATATTTAAAATGGTTTGTGTTTTTCCTGTTCCCGGAGGCCCTTCAATAAGGCTGATCTGATTAGCCAATGCCCTAGTTACCGCTTTCTCTTGGCTTAAATTCAATCCAAATGGAAAAATAATAGTTTCAGGGGCTTGAAGAGGTTTTGAACTACCTTGGGTTAAGTAAGTGGACAGCGCACTGTCTTGACTAATAAATTCCATCTTGGCGTATTGATTTTCAAGAAAATCATTTTTTTCACCTTTGATGTTGTGATTCCCCATGCTTGAGGCAAGTTCTTTTAGATAATTTAAAACCTCGGTACTGCCATTGTTCTCCTTGAGCGTATTCGTTTCAATCCGCAGCTCACCCCTTTTGTACAAAGACCTTTTTTGGTTTGAGAAAACAACTTTTATAAACTCGCCAAAATCAAGGACCTTTTCGACATTAAATAAACACCTTCTTCCCAACCATAGACGAACAGAAGTAGGATCAAGAGTTCGCTGTAGTTTTTTAATCACCACCTTGTCATTATTGTAGCGATAAACTTTTGGTTGCCCTTTAAACTGAACTTCTATTACTGATGCGGTATCTGTAATCTTTCCGATTTCAGATGTTTTTTCCGTTCCGTTAAGAAAGACAAGATATTTGTTTTCATCGATCGGGCTAGGAATATCACTCATTGTTTCAATATCTTCTAACTCCATTAGACTTAAGGAGCCTGCTGCTAGGTTTAACGACTAATCTGAGCCGCTGCGTGTTGGCACACGGCTGAATTAGCTTTGTTATGTGTTTTTATGCTTATGACGGCAAAGTCTCTATCATAGGAATTGTATGAAGATTTTTATCCCAATTTGCTCTGCTGGAAATAAAAATGTGAGCGGTAGGTGTGATGTGGATATCACAATCAAGGCTTCCAGCAGGAACCACCAGAAGTTCACCTCCCATTTGAATATTGGGAAGTGCCGATCCACAAATTGAGCAAAATGATTTTTTGTGTTGAGTTGAAGGCAATGTAAAATTTGTGACCTTATCGACTCCTGACAACCATTTCAACTTGGCAGTAGAAGAAAAAAGATTGGCTCCATGAGCTGAGCCTGTATCTTTTCGACACCGACTACAATGGCAAAGGTAAAAATTATCAAAATCACCTTCTATTTCGAAAGTGACCTCACCACAAAGGCATGATCCTGACTTTATACTCATAGATTAAACTCCACATGATTGTGACTGATGCAGACTGGATGCACATAACGTTTAAGCTAACCGGCCGCGCGTTAGCGCGGTCGGGTTGAGTGAATTGTTATGCATTTGGGTTTGTAAACACGCCAGCTTTTATCAAAAATTCTGGGCCTACCAAGAAAGGTCTGTGATAGCCCTCTTCTATAACTTTATCGGGAGGAATAAAAAAAATATTTTCTCCAATGGGATGCTCTTCTCGTTGAAATATTAAGTCTAAATGAGCTTCGCCTGTACAATCTAAAATACTGCCATCTCTTAGAGTTAACCAAACGTGTGCTCTTATGTCTTCTCCTATCGCTGGTGATGACAACTCTTTTTCGATTGAAGCATGAGACATTTCGCAGTAGATAAAGTCAGACCAGTATTTATCACCAATTGTTATGTAAGATTTTATTCTTAAGAAATGATATAAAGCATTTTGAAGCTCTAAATGGACGCCTATGCAATTAGTTGCTAAATCAGATGACTTTGTCATACCTAGATCATAGATGATATCTCGGGAAAGATGGATTATTTCTCTAGCTTTATTAATTGATAATTTGTTTGACCATGGAATAGGAGTTTCACCAGGGTTAAGCCCCAACTTTTTAGTGTAGTTTACTGCCGTAACAAATCTTTCTTTGTATGAATTTCATACAACCTCATTTTATGTGTTCAAACAGAGTGCATAACGGGGTGGCGATAACCTGCCGCCCCCACTATTTAAAAATTTCAATTTTTGAATGGTGGGTAGGTCAGGTTGATTGCATTGTTAGACTGCCGCAGGCGGTCTGGCAAGGCAATCTATTAGCGCCA
>NZ_JACBGI020000004.1 GCF_013391765.2 Thiomicrorhabdus heinhorstiae
CCTTATTAAGCGGCTGGTTTTTTATGTTCGGATAAATTTTTTTGAAAAAAAGAATCAGCGTTTGCTAATAGAATGGAGGGGCATTTTTTGCAACTCTAAAAAAATTAAATAGGAGCATATACATGTTGAGACGCCAATTTATCGTTGCGGCTATCGCTGGGGCTTTTGTCACAACCGCATTTGCCGGTCCAATTGAAGACAAGCTAAAACTACCGGAAAAGAAATTTACCGAAGTTCATCACTATCTTTCTCCACAGCAGACTTATGATGCCAAAATGAAAGATCCAAAAAATGTTTTGTTGGTCGATATCCGCACTCCGTACGAACTCCAGTTTGTCGGCTATGCACCACTGATTGACGGCAATGTACCTTATATCACCTATGACTACAGTGACTGGGATGATAAAAAGAAAGAATACAAGCGTATGTTCAATTCCGGCTTCGTCGGTCAGGTTGAAGATCTAATGAAAAAGACCGGTATCGATCACGGCAAAAACACCAAAATTATTTTTATGTGCCGTTCCGGTGACCGCTCTGCTAGAGCAACCGATATTATGAGTAAAAACGGCTATTCCAATGTTTGGAGCGCTTATCAGGGGTTTGAAGGGGATAAAGCGAAATCTGGTGCGACAAAAGGCCAGCGTACCGTTAACGGTTGGAAAAATGCCGGTTTGCCTTGGACTTACAAGCTGGATAAAAACAAAGCAGCCTTTATTTTCTAATCTCGCTAAGAGCCGAGTGAGTGAAAGAAAAAACAAACCCCGCTCATGCGGGGTTTTTTATTGCCAGGGAAATCCGTGTTTCAGGTTTAGAACGGTTTACCTTCTTCGATCGGTAATTCCGGAATTCGCGACCATTCATTCCATGAACCGAAATAAAGTTTGACGTCTTCGATGCCGGCCGATTTCAGGGCAACCAAAGTATTCGAGGCACGCGCACCCTTAAAGCAATACAGGTAGACCTTACTGTCTTTGGTAATGCCGGCGGTTTTGCATTCCGCCAAGATTTCGTCTTCGGTTTTAAACAACGGAACCAAGCCCGGCTTCATCATTCGATACCATTCGATCCATACTGCACCTGGAAGGCGCCCCTTACGCGGGCAGAAATCTTTACCGTATGGAGAAGAGCTGTCAGCGATCCACTCGTCGACATCGCGCACATCAAGCAGAATGGTGTCTGTGCCGAGCGCAGCCAAGATCTCTTCCTTGTCAATCATCAGACTGCTGCCGGTATCGACCAGCGGGAAGGTTTTGCTTTCCGGTGCCGGGGCTTCCATGCTGATAGGGAAGCCTTCAGCATGCCAGGCCTGATAGCCACCGTGAAGAATAGAAACTTTATCATAGCCCAGATAGCTTAGAAGAAAGTAGCCGCGACACGATTGACCAAAACCGGTGTTCATGGCGTCTTCATAAAGAACGGCGGTCTCTTCGCCGGAAAGTCCCACTTCCCCGAATGCGGTCGCAAAACTTTCTTTTAGCTCCTCGAGACCTTCCGGAGTCGAGGTTGCCAGATAGGTGAAGATAGAGTGAATGTTTACTGCTCCGGGAATATGCCCTTGTTCAAAGGCTTCAGGCGAGCGAGTATCGATAATTACGGTCGGGGTGCCGCTTTCCATCATTTCGTTAAGCTTTGCAGCATTAATCAATAAAGGGGTTGGCATTCTTCAATCTCCTTGAACGTAGTGTTCTTTAGTGACAAGTAGGGTAATTAACCATCGGTAGAAAATGGTCGGGTGGCAAAATCGTTACCCAACGACAGTCGCATAAAACGAGCCGGAATGATAAATGCCAGGAAATTCAATTTCTTAAAAAGAAACTACGTATTTTTGGATATTTTTTAAGTGTATGTTTTTGTTGCGAAAATGCGCACAAAGAGAATCGTTTTGTTCCAAATGGGAGCAAGCTCTAGAAAGTAGCCAGGAAGCTGGTCTAGCTGGATACAAAAAAGCCCGGGAACCCGGGCTTTCTGCTTGGAAATACAAGATGCGCGTCTTATTTGGTGGTTACACGACGCGGTTTGGCTTTGCTTACTTTATTTCCAGGTTTGCTGCGACTTAGACGCTTACGCGGTGCGTCGCTGGTAATGACTTTGGTTAACTGTAGCTGTTGACCGCATACCCAGGCTTTTTTCAGATCGTTAAGGACATCTTTTGGCATACCTTCCGGCAAGTCGACCGTGCTATAGGTGTCTTCGATGTTTAGTTGGCGGATGAACTCGCTGTCCAAACCGGCTTCGTTGGCGATACAGCCGACGATATTGCCCGGTTTTACACCGTGAGTGCGCCCGACTTCCAGGCGGTAACGATTCATGCCTTCATCCGGTGTTTCGCTACGTGTGCGGCGCCCGCCGCCACGCGGTTCATTTCTATCACCGCTGCGTCTAGCGGTGCTATCGCGATTCTGGCGAGGTTTTTCCGCAATCGGCTTTTCTTCAATGAAGAAAGGTACATCACCTTGCAGCAAACGCGCCAGTGCGGCAGCAACTTCAACTGCTGGTACATTCTGCTCGTTCTCAACCTGCTCAATCAAGTCTTGATAGAAGTCCAACTCATCCATTTTCAAGGCTTCGGTAATACGTATTTTGAAGCGCTCTACGCGGCTGCTGTTAATGCTTTCAGCTGTTGGAAGATGCATTTCGGCAACTTTCTGCTTAGTCGTACGTTCGATTGAAGACAATAGACGGCGTTCGCGAGGAGTTACGAACAAAATCGCCGTTCCTGAACGGCCGGCACGGCCGGTACGACCGATACGGTGTACGTAGGATTCGTTGTCCTGCGGGATATCGTAGTTTACTACGTGGCTGATACGCGGTACGTCCAGACCACGGGCGACCACATCGGTTGCCACCAGAATATCCAGTTTGCCTTCTTTTATCTGATCGACGATACGTTCACGCTGATTTTGCGCAATGTCGCCGTTCAAAGCTGCTGCTGCATGACCGCGTGCTTCCAATTTTTCGGCCAGATCGACGGTGGCGTTTTTGGTGCGTACGAAAATAATCATACCATCGACACCGGCTTCCGCTTCCAGAATACGCGTCAGAGCATCCAGTTTATGGTTGCCGCTGACCATCAGGTATTTCTGTTCGATGGTGGTCGCAGTCGTGGTTTTCTGTTTGATAATGACTTCGGTCGGATCGTTCAGGTAACTGGTAGCGATGCGGTGTACTTCTTTCGGCATAGTCGCAGAGAAAAGCGCAATCTGGCGGCTTTCCGGAGTATGCTTCAAGACCCATTCAACGTCATCGATAAAGCCCATACGCAGCATTTCGTCGGCTTCGTCCAATACCAGCAATTTCAGGTTATCCAGTTTCAGGGTTCCTTTGCGCATGTGATCCATCACACGGCCAGGGGTACCGACTACGACGTGCACGCCGCGTTTCAGGGCGCGGATCTGAGTGCCGTAATCTGAACCGCCGTAGATAGGTAGTACATGGAAGCCTTTCATATGGTGAGCGAAGCTTTGGAAAGCTTCCGAAACCTGGATCGCTAATTCGCGAGTCGGTGCCAAAACTAGAATTTGCGGGTCCTTTTGGCGGATATCGGCATTGCTTAGTGCCGGCAGGGCGAAGGCAGCGGTTTTACCGGTACCGGTTTGTGCCATCCCGAGGATATCGTCGCCTTGCAAAAGGGCAGGAATGGCTTGCGCTTGGATCGGCGAAGGAGTTTCGTAGCCGATTTCGCTGATTGCGGTCAGTACTTCCGGGCGTAGGCCAAGGTCTTTAAAAGTAATGTTGGTCATCAAGGGTCCTTTTTCTCGTCAGAGAATGGATTTGCCCGTGAATAGAGTGCAAATGTGCGTTTCACGTGAAACGCAACAGGAAACAAGCTCAATGTCTACCTGACTAAACGGTAATTATGAGACGGTATTCTGGGGCAAAATAGATTCGTTTAGAGCCTTTTTTGCGTCAGAAATACTGGTTGCAAGTCGGCAACCGCCTTTGAGAAGGGAAAAATCGCGTGGCAAATGGCTCGGTTAAGGCAAAGAGGGAGTCCGTTACATTCGGGAACGGCTTGATTTTTATATCCCTATCAGTGCGAAGCGCGGATTTTACTAAATCCTTGAGAAAATTGCAAATTTAAGGAGCCGGCGACAAGAAAAATATGTCTAAGGCTCCCCAACACCGTCAATCGCTATAAACCACGCCCGGCAGCCAAGTAACGATCTCCGGCCAGATTGCCAGGATGATCAGAACGCCGATCTGAATAGCGATAAAGGGAATGACGCCTTTGTACAGATCGATTGTTTTCAATTCCGGAGGTGCGACGCCGCGAAGGTAGAAAAGTGCGAAGCCGAACGGAGGTGTCAGGAAGGCGGTTTGCAGATTAATGGCGATCATAATGCCGAGCCAGATCGGGTCCAGTCCCATCATCAGCAGAATCGGTGCTACGACCGGAACCACCACGTAGGTGATTTCGATGAAGTCGAGGAAAAAGCCGAGAATAAACATCAGGAGCATGACGATCAGCATGGCGGTAAAGACTCCGCCGGGAAGATCGGTCAGCAGCGACTGCATCAGATCGTCACCACCCAGACCACGGAAAACCAGCGAGAAGAAAGCGGCCCCGATAAAGATCATAAAGATCATGCCGGTGACTTGCAGGCTGTTGCGCATGACATTCTGTAGAATCTCGAGCGATAAACGACGGTTTAAGGCTGCCAGCAGCAGTGCACCCAATGCGCCCAGCGAAGCGGCTTCAGTCGGAGTCGCATACCCCATTAGAATTGAGCCTAGTACCAGCAGAATTAGTAATAGCGGTGGCAAAAGCCCCTTTAAAACCCGCATGCCCAAGCCCGGGGCGACCGGGTTGCCGATATGGTTCGGTACGGAATTCGGCTGCAGGAACGCTTTGCTGAAAACGTACAGCATATAAAGCACAACCAGCAACATTCCCGGCAGCAGGGCACCAATAAACAGGTCGCCGACCGAAAGCGGCTCAGGCGAGAAGATTCCCTGATTTAGCTGGGCTTGTTGGTAAGAGGATGAAAGCACGTCGCCGAGCAGAATCAAGACGATGGACGGTGGAATGATTTGTCCGAGGGTGCCGGACGCACAGATGGTTCCGCTGGCCAGTTTCGGGCAATAGCCTTGTTTGAGCATGGTCGGTAATGCCAGCAATCCCATCGTAACGACGGTTGCACCGACGATACCGGTACTGGCGGCCAACAGCATTCCAACCAGAATGACGGCAATACCGAGTCCGCCTTTGACGCCACGCATTACCTCATCCATAGTTTGCAACAGGTTTTCGGCAATTTTTGATTGTTCGAGCATAATGCCCATAAAGACAAATAACGGTACGGCAATCAGGGTTTCATTGCCCATAATGCTGAAAACGCGGTTGGGAATGCTTTGCAGAAAAGCCATATCGAATGCACCGATCGCATTGGCGATCAAGGCAAAGATCAAAGACACTCCTGCCAGAGTAAAGGCGACCGGAAAGCCGATTAACAGCGCGATAAAAATCACCGCAAACAGAACTAAAGAGAGCCATTCCATTACAGTTTGCCCTCCGCATGTTCTTGGTGTGCGATTTGCACACCCTGTAGTTTTAACCAGGATTCGGCGGCAATCGATAAGGCTTGCAGACCAAGCAGGCCGACCAGAACCAGAATCAAGGTTTTAAGCAGAAAGACATAACCCAAACCGCCGGCATCGGCGGAACCTTCATGAATCTGCCAGCTGGCCACGATGTAATCCCAGCTGGCGTATGCCAGATAGATCATGACCGGCAAGGTGAGAACCAGAGTGCCGACCAGGTTGACGAGGGCTTTTTTGCGTTCGGAAAACCGGCCGTAGAAAATATCGACGCGTACATGCTGATCTTGCTGGTAGGTATAGGCGATACCTAGCATAAAGATCAATGCATGGTTATACATGATACTTTCTTGCAGAGCGATGGAGCCGGAGTCGAAACCGTACCGCAAAATAACCACCAGAGCGGTGATTAAAACCAGAGAGAGTGTCCCCCAGGCAACAAGATTGCCGAATCGATTTTGGAAACTGTTTTGTTTTAAAACGAAGTGCAGTAAGAAGGAGTTGTTAGCCATGATTTTTTACTGAAATGACAGGAAATATAGGCTATTTTAACGGCTTTTGATGCAATGAGTGGTTAAAAAAGCTTCTTCGCCATTTTGAAATGTAATGAGCCTCGGCGAAGAAGCCAGGGAGAAGAGGGTCAGTAATTGGATAGACGGATCACGTCAAAGATGATTCGCGTCGCCAAGTGCATAAGCAGAATGTCGCCGCCGACCTCAACGCGCACGTAACCTCTTGGAGGTTTAGGCAAACCGTATTCCAAGCGTACCGGTAGCGGGCGGTAATGAATATAGGCTGGAAGCGGTTCGTAGAGTCGGTAACGGTAATAATGCGGGTTGTTCGGTTTATGATGACCGTAGGCGTAACCATGCCCTTTTTTAGGGTAGTAATAACTTTCAATCGCTCTGCGGTCGCCCGTGGCGAATTTATAAGCCTTAGGCGGCGGACTTACCGGTCGGCCGTACGGAGCCGATTGTCGATGGTCGCTACGTCCATAATCGCGTTTGTCATACTGCTTCTCGTAGCGCTGCTGTTTATTTTTCTCGTGACGATACTGCTCGTTATGATCGACCGGTCCGTTAATATAAATTTTATATTCGCGGGTATCTTCGCGCGCTTCTGCCGGAAGGCTGAAGCCGATACCGGCAATTAATCCGCTCAATAGCAAGGTAGATACTCGGTTGTTTAATAGGTTCATCGTTCGGGCTCCTTGTATTGCCATTCGACGTTTATAGTTTATCAATCCACCTTGTTGAGAATGTGGAAACACCGTGCCTTAAATATGGAACAATAGTGCAAGTCCGATTTTTGATTTAATGAACCTATTTGCCCGTGAAGACGGCAAAGTTCATCAAGTCCGTTTGTGTTATTCATTTTGAAACTGCATTGCCAGAAAGATATATAGAGAGTTACGTTTGCCAGCCAAATTTATTGCCAAGGTTGCGGTCCCGGGTCCATTTCTGACTCCTTTGGATTATCTGTTTCCTGCCGGGTGGAATCTGACTCGAGGCTGCCGGGTTGAGGTCAATCTTCGCAATCGGAATATTGTCGGCTTGGTTATGGATATCGATCGGCAGGCGGAATGCGATCCTGAGAAACTAAAGCAGATCGAACGTCAGTTGGATGAGACGGCAATCTTGTCGTCGCAAGAACTGCAATGGCTGCAATGGGCAGCGGATTATTACCATGAACCGATTGGCGAAGTGATATTTACCGCTTTGCCGAAACGCTTGCGCAGTGGCGAAGCGGCACAAATGCAAGGTCAGACGGTCTGGCGCTTGAGCGCTTTGGGAAGAGAGCTGACTGAAGATGAACTGCCGAAAAACGCCAAGGCTCAGAAGAGGGTTTTCAACCTCCTTAAGTGCAGTGCGAAGGGGTGTAATGCGCACCAGTTGTCCGATGTCTCTTCCAGTTGGCGTTCGGTGATTAAAAAGTTTCTGGATAACGACTGGGTGGAAGCCTATCAGGCTCCGTGCATGCAGAATACACCGACCGAGCAGTCTCCACGGCATGAATTGAATTCGCAGCAGCAGAAAGCGGTGCGAAGCATTATCGATGCATTCGGACAGTTTCGAGCTTTGTTGCTGCAAGGAGTCACCGGCAGCGGCAAGACCGAAGTGTATTTGGGAGCGATTGAAGCGGCCCTGCAGCAGGGTAAACAGGTATTGGTACTGTTACCGGAAATCGGTTTGACACCGCAGATGATTTCCCGCTTCGAAGCCTATCTGGGGCAGAGTGTTGCGGTCATGCATTCCGCCTTGAACGACAGTGAACGCCATTGTGCCTGGGATGCGATTCGTTGCGGCACCGTCTCGGTGCTGATCGGAACGCGCTCGGCAATGTTTACGCCTTTTAAGAATCTTGGTCTGTGTATTATCGATGAAGAGCACGATCTCTCTTTCAAACAGCAAGAGGGAGTGCGCTATTCGGCCCGCGATTTGCTGGTACGCCGTGCACATCAGCTAGGCATTCCGGTCGTACTCGGTTCGGCGACGCCTGCTCTGGAGAGCCTGCAAAACGTCCATTTAGGACGCTACCAGTATTTGCAACTGAGTGCGCGAGCCGGGAAGGCGGTTGCACCGGCGATTCGATTATTGGACGTACGCGGAGAGAAAGTTCAGGAAGGCGTATCGGCAGCTTTGAAAGCCGAGATGTTCAAGCACCTGCAAGCCGGCAATCAGGTTTTGCTGTTTTTGAATCGCCGCGGTTTTGCCCCGGTATTGATGTGCCACGACTGCGGTTGGCAGGCAAACTGCCCGAGTTGCGATGCACATATGACCTACCATTATATCAGTGTCGAACGCGGCGGCTTTTTGCAATGCCATCATTGCGGTGAACAGTTGCCGGAACCGAGTGTCTGTCCGCAGTGCCAGTCGTCGGAGTTGCTGAAAGTCGGCCAGGGTACCGAACGCCTGCAGCAGGCGATGGAGGAATGGTTTCCCGACAAGAAGGTGTTGCGCATCGATCGCGATACCACCCGATTAAAAGGCAGTTTGCAGGAGTTTACCCGCCAGGCTGAAAGTGGTGAAGCGGATATTCTGATCGGTACGCA
Source organism: Thiomicrorhabdus heinhorstiae (assembly GCF_013391765.2). Taxonomy (GTDB): domain Bacteria; phylum Pseudomonadota; class Gammaproteobacteria; order Thiomicrospirales; family Thiomicrospiraceae; genus Thiomicrorhabdus; species Thiomicrorhabdus heinhorstiae. The sequence goes on from NZ_JACBGI020000004.1 coordinate 8,591, forward strand.
AATGCTGGCCAAGGGACATCATTTTCCAAAAGTGACGCTGGTCGGCGTGCTGGATATCGATCAAGGACTGTTTAGCTGCGATTTCCGCGCGTCGGAACGCATGGCGCAACTGTTATTGCAAGTATCAGGCAGGGCCGGGCGCGCACAATCACCCGGTCAGGTGTGGATCCAAACCCATCACCCGACCCATCCTCTATTGGTGACATTGATCCGTGAGGGCTACAGTGCCTTTGCCGAACAGGCGCTTGAAGAACGCAAGCTTGCTAAACTGCCGCCGTTTCAATATCAGATTATGGTGCGTGCCGAAGCGCATGACGAGATCGATGTGTTGAATTTTCTACACTCTTTAAAGGCCGGGCTTGAAGCGACGCAAACGACTTGGTCGAAAGATGATTCGCAATGGAAAGGGGCGGTGGTGTTTTGGGGACCGGTGGCCGCCCCTATGCTGCGTCGTCAGGGACGTTTTCGTTATCAGCTATTGTTACAGGCTCCGCAAAGAGCGCAATTACATACATTGGTGACGGAATTGCTGCCGCATGTCTATCGCAGTCCCCTGGCTAGAAAAGTGCGTTGGAGTCTGGATGTTGATCCTGCGGAAATGTACTAAGAGAGCAACAGTGGTGAGTTCCCTGTCGATTTTGTCTTGAATGCTTTTAAAACTCTTTAAGGCGTTTTTACTTATGACGGGTTTGTCTGGAGAATTCGTCGAGCGAAATTTCGACCAGACCGGTCCGGTCTCGACCCGGACCCTTGATAATTTCTTTGGCGGCCCAGGCGTGGCCGTGAATGACTTCGTAGGTTGCAGGAACCTTACCTTCCTTGCGGAACTGTTCGTAAGCCTGCAGCATTTTCATAAAACGCTGTTTGCCCATTAATCCTTTTGAACGATCCTGATTCGCCTGAGTGGCACCGATCGCTTTGAGGTCTTTCAGGACCCCGATCGGTTTGTCATAGGTCAGAGTGAAGTGTTCGACATCCATGACCGGCTGACCGAATCCTGAGCGGATCAGAGCATCTCCGAGATCGTGCATATCAATAAACTGGTTGACGTGTTCGTCCTGCGGATCGGCTTGTCGCCAGGATTGACGCAGTTCGGAAAGGGTGTCCGGGCCGAAAGTGGTAAACATCAACATACCTTCCGGACGTAATACGCGGCGAAATTCTCTAAAGACGGCATCCGGGTCGTCGCACCATTGCAGCATCAGGTTACTGACGATCAGATCGACGCTGCCGTCGGCAAACGGCAGTTGGTAGGCATCGGCGTTAACGAGTTTGCTGCGGTTGATATTCGCCCACTTCCGTGTCAGGCGACAGGCGTTAAACAGGTTTTGTAAAGATTTCAGTGACGGGAAACGCGGTAGAGTCAGGCGTTTTTGAGCCTGCTTTAACATCCCTTCGGAAAGGTCGACGGCAAAGCATTGTGCCTGAGGATAACGTTGTTGGATTTTCTCGGTCAAAAGGCCGGTTCCGGCACCGATATCGATAACGACTTTGACTTCGATTGTCGTCAGCTCCAGGCGTTCGTCTACCCGTTCGGCAACGGTTTTCTGCAAAATAGCCGCGTCGTCATAACTCGGTGCTGCATGACTGAAGTGCTGTTTGATGTGTTGCCGATTCATCGGCTGCAGAGCGTGATCGCTGCTATTCGGCATGGTGTTGTCCGTTGCGTATCTGGGTTTAAAGTATATGAGTGAGCTGTACTTTTATCGAGTCGCCAGCAGTTATTCACTCGAATAGGTCGTTTCGCCATCTTTAAAAATGAATGCGGTTATGGCATCGGCAGTCTGTTGCGGATGCGACAGAAACGGCATATGTGCCGCACCATGGATAATATTGGTTTTGGCGAAAGGCTGTATTTTACTGAATTCTGCAATAAATTCCTGCGGAATCAACGGATCCTTTTCGCCGAGAAGCCATAAAACCGGACATTGAATATCCTGAGCCTGGGGGCGGCAGTCGATCTCTTTTAATAGTTTTAATCCCTGGATCAGTCCCTTCATTGCAGGCATTTTGTTATCCTGCATGCGCTGGGTGAACTGCCTGATCAGTTGCCGGGCCCCGTCCGAGCCTTGTATCTGTAATTTCCAAAAATGTTTCAGGGTCGCAAGCGTATCGGCTTGAATAGCATGCATGAAATCGCCGAGCAGGCTGGGTGAGACCGCCCACCGCCACTGATCGGTTTGGGTGAAGCGAGGAGTCGATGCCAGGCAGATTAAACTCTCGACTCTATCAGGTGTTTGCAGGGCGATTCTCTGTGCCAGCAGTCCGCCGAGTGACCAGCCGAGTAAATGCGTTCGAGCCGGCATGACTTGTAAAATCGCGTTTAGCCAATCCTGTTCGGTCTGTTCCGAATCTTCGAGAACCGGGCTTTGTCCGAAACCGGGCAGCTCGATCAATGTAACGCGAAAAGATTGTCCGAGATAGTCGCGTGCCCACGGTAGCCAGACCGCATTCTGCGCTCCCCAGCCGTGGATAAGGGTCAGGTCTGGCCCTGTTCCGAATTGATCGACATGTAACATAGGTTTATTGCCCGAAAATTGAGTTCGTAAAGCGCTATTTTAGCGTAAAAGCATCAGGTGAAAGAATGTCGCTTACCTAGATTTCCAGACGAATTCTCGGGGTTTTGGAGCCTTTGTCGAATTCAGGTTGGCACAAAATGAGTTGAGTTCCGGTTGTGCCTAGGCCAATCAGGTAGCGTTTGATTGATGTTTGCCGCTGCACCGCCAAGTTTGTGAGTTCGCGATTGGCTACCTTGAGCGCTTCGAGAATTTGTTCCTTGGATTTTGCATCGTTTTGTTGCTTCAGTGCCTGTTTTTTCAGCTCTTCCAAGGCATCGCGATCACGGGCATTGGCGCCGCCGCATAGTTTAATTTGCACTTTTGATCGCTGTTGCAACAACTGGTGAATTTTTTGCAGATACTGCTGCATGTCTGGACTGAGCTCGCTACTGCCGGGGGCAAAGTCGACAGATTGCAGTTCAATGGCACTGAGTTGATCCAGAGCCATTCCTCCGACCAGTGCGATGGCACCGAAAGGTTGCAAGGCGAGTAACAGATAGGTTTTGGTCGCTTTCAGCAAAGTGTTGTTAATGGCTTTACTGATAACATCGCCGATCTGGAAGTCCGGATTGCTTAAATCGCCTTTAACCGGCAGGTTCAGATCGATCTGCTTGTTTTTGTCTTCCAGCAGGGAAAGTCCGGTTTGCAGCGGAAGGCTAAAGCCGCTTTCAAACTGATCGGTTCTGGTTTTGTCGATCGATTTCAAAATAAATTGGCGTAGCTGAATACGGTTGCTACTATCGATTTTGCCCTGAATAATTTGCGTATTCAGTTTTGCCGAAAGCTGACCGCTTTCGATTTGGTAGCCGAGTGCTTTTTCCAGGAGTGGCGAATATTCCAGAAGGGATAAATCGCTCAGGTTGGTATCGGCTTGCAGTTGAACCGGCTGTGCCAATGGGGCGATTTTCCCCGAGGTAGAAAGTTCGGAAAACGGCAGCAGTTTGAGTTTCACGGCGAAATCGCTGAAAGCTTGCGCTTGAGCGGAGTCGAGTTTTCCTAAAGTGAAGGTTTCCAGCTCAAGCGTTTGCGATAGAGCGGGAGAGGTTTGCTCGCTTTGAATATGGATTGAATTTTTTCCGGAAACCTCAACGCCGGCAAGTTGCCATAACAAAGCGTCGTCTTTGCTTTCTTGAGCGTTGTCTTTTGCATTACCCGCATCCGTTGGGGCGGCGTCGGTTTTAAAACCGCTGGCCGCCAGCCATCGATCCAGCGCCGCCAGGTGGTTATTTTTATCCAGATCCAGCTGCAGGGTACTGCCGTCTAACAGAATATTCCCCAATTTGACACGATTACTCGAATGCCAATCAGCTTTATTTAAATTGAGCTGCTCGAGAAGAATGAAGTTGTTGCCGTTTTGCGGATCTTGCAGTGCGACATGTTTAAGGTTAATGCCGTTGACGCTAATGGAACTTTCCGACTGTTTGCTAAACAAGAGTTTTTTCAATTCGAGCGAAGACAGTTCTGCCAGCGGGATATTTTGTGCGGTTTCGGCTTTAATTCCCTGCGCCTGAATGTCGCCGCTTACGTTCAGATTGGCAGCGTTTTGCTGAACGGAGCCTTGCCACACGATCGAATCGATGCGATTTTTAAGCGGCGTTTGCTGCATTGCGATTTTGGCGAGTTGAACCGTACCCTGATAATCGAGATTTTCTCCAAATTTGTTGATGGTGATTTGGAAATCGCTGTGCAGGCTATCGTTATCGACGCTGCCGTCGGCAGAGTTCAGGTGCCATTTCTGGATATCCAAAGTCGCCTGGGTTAACAGCTGAGGAGTCGGTTTTTGTTCGTTGAAATGAGTTTTCAGATCACCCTGCCAGGCAATTTGTTGAATTGCACTGCTCCAGGCGGTGTCCTGCAAGTTAAGTTGAACCAGTTTGAGCGAACCGCCAAGCTGCAAAGGGTAGTCGGCAGTGCTTTGGTAAGCGAGTTGGCCGTCCCATGAGAATGACTTTAATGCGGTTTGCAGAGTATTTTGTTTCAGCTCAATGTCGCTGAGTTTAATCGGGCCTTTAAGTTGGGCTTCGAGCTTCTCTCCAAGGTCGGCTTGAAGTTTTAGAGTGCTTTGCAGGCGTGCTTTAAGTTGCAGATCCGTTTGCTGCAAAGCGAAGGGTTCGCTGTCCAAAGAACCCTGTACGATAAAACGTGATTTTGCCAGATCGTCTGACTGCAGGCTGCCTTGCCAGGTAAGTTTCGGCACTTCAAGTCGCTGTTCTCCATGTTGCAGCTTGAGTTGCGAAATCTGTAAATTCCCTTGCTGATGGAATGCGACGGTTTTCTGCTTTTGCTCGACGGTAAAGGTAGAGTCGAGATCTAAAATTCCCTGAGGTAGTTTTATTGTCTGCAGATCCGGCGAGACCGATTGCAGAATCGGCAGCAGGGTGGTGAGATCCAAATGTTTGATTCTGAAAGTGCCGCTGAGTTTAAGATGTTCTTTCTGCGGCAACAGATTCAGGTCGACATTGAGCGGCTGGCTGTTTAACTGGCTTAGAAGAGAGAGACGGGCAAGGTGATCGCCGTCACTATAGAGGTCTTTCAATTGTAAACGGCGCAGCTGCCACAGCTGAGTCTGCTCCTGAAGTTGCATCTTAAGTTCGATGTGATCCAGTTTCAGCTGTTGGATTCCGAATTGCCAGCTTGAAGGTTCCGAGGTTTGTTCTTCGCTTTTACCGGCGAGTTTGATTCCGGCAACACTGGGTGCTTCGCCCTGCTTCCAGGCAAGATGGATCTTACTGTCTTCAAGCGAGACATTTTCGAGGATCACGCGTTTGCTGAAGAGCGAAGAGTAATCGATGCTGGCTTGTAAGCTTCCTAAACGGCCGGTTTCCTGCTGAGAGTCGATAAAACGTAACTCGCTCAGTTGGATTCGGCCTTTAAAAGGGTTGAACGACAGGTCATCGATGGCGACATCGTGAAACCCTTGCTGTTCGAGCTGATATTTGACAAGTGGCTTGAGTCCCCAGGCGAAAAAAGCCAGGATTGCGAGCAGCACAACAACCAGAGCGGCCGCAAAAGTTCGCAAAGAGAATAGTGATGAATTTGCCAAGAACCCTTTCATTAAGGCTTTCCTATATCAGTTTTTGCGGAGTTGCGTCTGCACTTTTTGCAAAGCCTGAAGCAGATCATCTACTTCTTGTATGCTGTGTTTAGCGCTGAAAGTGATGCGAAGACGGGCGCTGCCTTGCGGAACCGTCGGCGGTCGAATCGCCGCGACCCAGAAGCCGAGCTCCTGCAATGCATGGCTCCATTGTAGTGCGCTTTCACTGTCACCGATGACAATCGGTTGAATCGGGCTGATCGAAGGCATCAGGTCCAAACCAAGTTGTTCGGCACCCGAACGGAAATGTTCGATCAATTGTTGTAAATGTCGTCTTTGGCGATCGGCATTTTTTAGCTGATTTAGCGCCTCGCGGGTAGCCACGGCATTGATTTGCGGTGACGCAGTCGTGTAGATGTAAGGTCGGGCGAACTGAATGAGGGATTCGATCAGAATGTTACTGCCAGCAACAAAAGCACCGGAGGTTCCGAATGCTTTACCCAGAGTCCCGACCAGAATAGTGTTGTCGTCTATCGTGCGGCTAAAATAGTTAAAACACCCCAAGCCGTTTTCGCCGATCGGGCCGAAGCCGTGGGCGTCATCGATCATCAGCCAGGCATGATAGCGCTGCGCAAGATCCTGCAAACGATCAATCGGCGCCATGTCGCCGTCCATGCTGAAAACACCGTCGCTGATAATCAGCACTTGGCGTTGTTCTTTCTCCGCCTGAAGCAGACGTTTTTCCAGAGCACGCATATCATTGTGCGGATAGCGTTTGAGTTCGGCAGCGGATTGCAGGGCTCCGTCAATCAGGGAGGCATGACACAGTTTGTCAGCGAGAATTAAATCATCTTTCTGCATCAAGGCCTGCGGTACGGCCAGGTTTGCCATATAGCCGGTGGAAAACAGCAGACTGCGTTGACAGCCGAGCCAGTCGGCGAGCTCGTCTTCCAATAGATGGTGTTCAAGGTGATGACCGGTTACCAGATGGGCGGCGCCCGAACCGTAACCGACCTGGCCGGATTGCAAAGCATGAATCACCGCCTGCTTAATATGCGGGTTGTCGGCGAGGCCCAGATAGTCGTTGGAGCAGAAATTGATTGTCTGCCGTCCGTTCAGGTTCATTTGCGGTTGTTGCGGTCCGAAACTTAACGGGCGGCGGCGATAGAGATGAGCTTCCTGACGTTCTTGAAGACGGTCTGCGAAGCGCTGTTTCAGGGTTTGTTGAGCCACTTACATTCAGTCTGAAACGATCAGGCGGCGGAGTCGTCGGTTTTTTGTTCTTTGGTTTCGGCAACCGCTTCACGTTTTTCCATATTGATTCCGAGCTTGGCAAACAATTGACTGTCGTGATCCGATTCCGGGTTTTCGGTGGTGAGCAGTCTGTCACCGTAAAAGATCGAATTGGCGCCGGCCATAAAGCACAGTGCCTGAGCTTCATCGGTCAATTCCATGCGACCTGCCGACAGACGGACATAGGATTGCGGCATCAGGATGCGGGCGGTTGCGATCACGCGAATAAATTCGAAGGAGTCGGTTTTACCGCGCATATGCGCCAGAGGGGTTCCTTCAATCGGCACTAGTAGATTGATCGGTACGCTGCTTGGATGGTGGTGCATATTGGCGAAGGTGCGCAGCAGTTCGGCACGATCCTGATGGGCTTCGCCCATACCGATAATGCCTCCGGAGCAGACATTGATACCGGCTTTTTGCACCTTGTCGATGGTGTCCAGTCGGTCTTGGAAACTACGGGTGGTAATCACTTTCGGGTAATAGGCTTCCGAAGTGTCCAGGTTATGGTTGTAGTAATCCAGTCCGGCTTCCTTCAACATCGCAACCTGCTCGTCGTCGAGCATGCCCAAGGTTACGCAGGTTTCCATTCCAAGGCCTTTGACCATTTTTACCATATCGAGAACGATCGGGAAATCTTTTTTGTTCGGGTTGCGCCAGGCGGCGCCCATGCACAGACGGGTTGCGCCCTTTTCCTTCGCTGCCAGCGCGGTATCGATCACCTCTTGAACCGCCATCATTTTTTCTTTTTCCAGGCCGGTATCATAGCGCGAGCTTTGCGAACAGTAAGAACAGTCTTCGGCACAGCCACCGGTTTTGATATTCACCAGAGTGCTGGTCTGAACTTCGTTGGGGTTGAAGTTTTGACGGTGGACAGTCTGGGCTTGGAACATTAGGTCATTGAATGGCTGGTCCATAATGGCGCGAATCTCTTCAAGCGTCCAATCGTGTCGAATTTGACCTAAAGTTTCCATGTTCATAGGGATGATTTCCGTGTTTACTGTTCAAATAAAACCTATATTATAGCTTAAGAAGGCTTGAGACAATTTTGAAAAATAGCACTCTGGTATTTGATTTTGCTAACTTCTGAAGAGGTTGTGGCATGGATTGGAAAAGCTTGCGCAGGCGCATGGAAAACTGGTGGCTACCGCCGCGATGTGTTTTGAGTGGTGCGCCCGGAGAGGAATTTGATCTTAGTCTGGAACAGTTGCAGCAATTGCGTTGTACGCAGAATATGTGTCCGCAATGCGCCGGTTTCAGCCATGAGAGTCGTTTATGCGGTTCCTGTCTTGCCGAAGGGAATGCTGTCGATCGCTCTCAGGTGGCTTGGTTCTTTTCCGGACCTTTAATAGAATTGATTCACGGTTTGAAGTACGGCAATCGCTATGCTTACGGCCGCTTATTGGCGGAGTTATGGGCGCCGAAGCTGCAGGCCGATGGGGTTGAGCTGTTGTTACCGGTTCCGATTCATCCGTTGCGTCGCCGCGATAGAGGTTATAACCAGGCGGAAGTGTTAGCGCGTAATTTGGGATCGATGTTGAATATCCCGGTTTGCAGTGATGCACTGTTTCGCATCCGCAATACGCCGAGTCAGACCAGTCTCAGTGCAAAGCAGCGACAAGAGAATTTAAAGACAGCGTTCGACGTTAACGCCGAACGCTTACAGGGAGTTCGGCATATCGCCTTGGTCGATGATGTAATTACCACCGGCGCGACCATGCGGAATCTGGCCTTAGCTTTGCGCAAGTCGGAAAGGATTGAAACCATTCAGGCTTGGGCAACGGCAAAAACCGAATAATAAGAATGACACAATTTTCTGTTACCTTTAGGTCCACCATCCATCTCAGTGAGGAGTCTTTATGAGTCATGATGTCCAAGTCGTGTCGCATCACCATAACCATTTAGGTTGTTGCCAAAAACAATCGCAGCGCAAGGTTATGATCGCCGCCATTATCACCGCTACCTATATGCTGGTGGAAATTATCGGTGGCTTGTGGGTCAACTCGATCGCCCTGGTGGCAGACGGCGTTCATATGCTGACCGATGCGATGGCGTTGATGATTGCATGGTGGGGATTTAAGATCAGTCGTCGTCCAGCGAATGCAAACATGACATTCGGTTTTCAGCGCTTTCAGATTCTGACGGCTTTCGTCAACGGTTTTACGCTGCTTTTGATCGTTATCGGTATCTATGTCATGGCAATCCAGCGTTTTATCGAACCGCAAGAGGTGATGGGTAAGGAGATGTTCATTATTGCGATTATCGGTCTGATAAATAATCTGGTGGTGTTCGGAATACTGCACTCCGGTGACCAGCATAATATGAACATGCGCGGCGCGACCTTACACTTTCTTGGTGATACGCTAGGATCGGTGGCGGTTATTGTCGGCGCTATTATTATCTATTACACCGGTTGGATGCCAATCGATCCGATCTTGTCGATTATTATGGCTACGATTATCGGTATTGGTGCCTTTCGCCTGACGAAAGAGTCGGCGCATATTTTATTGGAAGGGGTTCCGGCCGGTTACGAGATTTCGGTGATTAAGGCAGATCTCGAGGCGCGCTTCTCTTATCTGACCAAGGTTCACCACATTCACCTGTGGGCGATTGCCGAAGATCAAGTCATGATGACACTACATGCCAAGACCGATCTACGGCATATTAACGATGCCACCCTTTCCGAGATTAAAGAGTACCTGCTTTCCGAACACAAGGTTCATCATGTCACCTTGCAGTTGGAAACCGAGTTATAGTGGTTGTCGTCTTTGATTAGCGTTTCAGCGCCTTTAACCATTTCCACAGGTTGAACAGACTCGACAAAGAGGCAGCAACATAGGTTAAGGCACAGGCGAGAAGAATGCGCTTGGCGGTTTTCTGATCCTTTGCATCCAGATAGTTGCCTTCCTTGAGAAGAGGCAGAGCTCGGTTGAAGCTGGCATCGAATTCTACCGGCAAAGTATTCAGATGGATAATTACCGGCACGCCCATGGCGATAAATCCCGCAGCAAAGGTAACTAAACCGATCATCGGAGTATGCAGTAACGGAATCAATATCGGCGTGACCATCAGGGCGACACCGGCAAATTTCTGCATGATGGCAGCGCGTTCGACCAGCAGTGTTCGCTGCTTTAAGGGAGGGTAGTGCTGCTGATCTTGCAAAGCATGACCGATTTCATGGGCAACGGTGGTGATGGCCGTCAGGGAGTTCGAATGGGCGTTGGCTTGCGAGATTCGCACGACTTTCTCGATCGGATCATAGTGATCGCCCTGATTGGTTTCTTCCAGGCGTACGCCGTGCAATCCGAATTTTTTAATCAGGTGTGCGCCGAATTGCAGCCCGGTTCCAGGGATATCAGAGTGGGGAACACGGTACTTATTCAGAATGTGTCGGCTCCATAGCTGTGGCAAGGTCGTGATAATAAATAGCAGTACGAACCCGACGATTAATAATCCCATTGATCTCTCGTTAATTTCAATTCAGTTAGTCGCTATTGTATGTTTTTTTGCCCTGTAGGGCAGCTGTTCAGGCTGAGATAGCTGGTGTATTGTAACGGGTTTTGCATGATTTCTTGACTGGCGGCATCGATGATGTCCGGCTGCAGGCAATGCAGCCAGGCAGTTGGATTCGGAAGGGTTTCGTCGGCCCAGGCATAGATCATTTTGCTAACCAAGCGACTTTCACTATCCCCCAGGTTCCATGCGATTCCTTGCTGATTTCGAGAAACGAAATCGGCATTAATTTGTGTGCCAAGCCGATTTTGTCTTTGCGAATCCGTGCCGGCAAAAGCCTGATATAGATAGGCGTATTCCTGCAAACCGGCTTGTCCTACGGCAAGTTCCGCATCGTCCTGCAAAGTTATCGCCCTTGGTAAGTTGTTCCGATCAACGAGCCGACGCAGTGCTTGCTTTAAGGTTGAAGCATACTCTTGCGCCTGCGCAATGTACGGGTAGTGATGTTTAAAATCTTTTAAATCTTTGATCCAGTCGCTACGGAAGAGTTGTTCTGCCTGCCGCCAAGCGATTAACGCCAGAGCATTCCAGCTGATTAAAGCTTTATCGTCGGTTGCCGCTTGAGTTGAGTGTGTTTGCAGATGTTGACGAATCTGCGGCCAGTTCCGACTGGTCGGGCGAGGATGCCAGCCAAGTTCGTATGGTGGAGAGAGATTGAGTCGCCACTCCGAAGCGACAATTTTATATAACGTTTGCGGCAAAGCCTCCTTAAGTTTTTCTTTCGACCAGAGGTAATTTCCACCCTCGTTTCCAGCATTATCCAGTGCCGATTGACTGCCGAGATACAGTTTTAATTGTGGCTGATGCAGGCGATTGTGCAGATAAGCCAAAGTCTGCTCTGCCGTATTTAGAAAGTCTTGCCTCCGCCAACGCTGCGCTGCCAGCAGATAAACCTGAGCAAGCAAGGTATTGTCGTAAGCCATTTTTTCGAAATGTGGGGTTTGCCATTCCGGATCGACGCAATAACGGTAAAAGCCGCCATCGACATGATCGAACAAGTGTTGATTCTGCATTTGCTCCAGCGTTAGTAATAGCCAGTCTTCAATATCCATGTCGAGCTGTGTTTGCTGTAGCAGAGCAAGTAATAATGGCGAGCGAGGAAATTTATGTGTTCCTTTTAATCCACCGCTCAGGTCGTCAATGTTCTGTCGCAAAGTTTTAAAAAATTGTTCTTTAAAGGCTCTCTGATCCCAAGTGCTTGCGGTTGATTTGTGTGGATGTAGAGCGCTTTGTGCCAGTTGTTCGATCTGCTGCCGATTGGAATGCCAGTAAGCAAGTGTTCTTTGCAATAACGCTTGTAGTTGTTGCGGCGGAAGATAGCCGAATGCGAGAAAAGGCATTCCTTGCGGAGTGAGAATAATATGCTGTGGCCAGCCGGCACGCCCGGCATAGCGACGGGCAAATTCGATCATAGAAGCATCAAGTTCGGGAGAGAGTTCACGATCGATTTTAACGGCGATAAAGTCGCGATTGATCTGCGCGGCGATTAGTGAATTTCGATAGTTTTCGGCCTGCATCACATGGCACCAGTGACAGGCGAAGTAACCGCTGGAGAGAAGGATGAGTTTGTCTTCCTGCTTTGCCTGCTTTCGGCTCGACTCATTCCACAGGTGCCAGTCGACCGGGTCGTCCGTGTGCATTGCCAAATAAGCACTGGGATGGTTCTTTAACGGATTCTCGCTGGAAGCATTTGCGGTGAAACTGAATAACAGGCTGAGAAGAAGGGCAAGTCTGCCTCTGAAGAATACAGAGGCAGAGTAATTCGACAGCGCGCCTTTAGGCTTTATCTGTCGGCTTGTCTTTATCGGATTCCGGCGAATCATCATTTGGTGATTTATCGGCAGCGGTTTTATTAGCCTCTTTCGCCGCTTTTTTCTCGGCTTCCTGCTGAGCTTGATACTCGCGTTCGAGTTTTTGCATTTCCGAATCGATTCGCTCGAATTCATCATCCCAGTCTAAGTCATCGTCGACTTGGTCGGCATAACGGTCGTCGAACTCATACTCGGGCTGATCGTCAGTCTGGCTGTTTTGCGTGGACGATGCTCTGGTGTTTTCTTCTGTGTCTTCATCGTCTTGTTTGCGACGTTTGCTGACATAGGTTCCGACGACCAGGCCAAGCTCAAATAATAGCCACATAGGGACCGCAAGCAATGTTTGCGAAATAATATCCGGAGGTGTCAGCAACATGCCGATAACGAAGGCACCAACCACGATGTATGGACGGGCGTGGCTGAGTTTTTCCGGTTTGGTGATCCCTGTCAAAATCAACAGAACCGTGACAATCGGAACTTCGAATGCCATACCGAAAGCGAAGAACATCTTGATAACGAAGTCGAGGTACAGGCTGATATCAGTCGCGACGGTAACGCCTTCCGGTGCGGTTTGCGACAAGAAGCCGAACACCAGGGGAAAAACCACATAATAAGCGAAAGCGCCGCCAGCATAAAACAGGAAAGAACTGAAGAACAAGATCGGTCCGACCAGTTGCTTTTCATGTGAGTACAGTGCCGGAGCGATGAAGCGCCACAATTGGTACAGCAGGTAAGGCATCGCCAGATAGATGGCCAGAACGAAGCTTAACTTGAAAGGTGTCAAGAAAGGCGAGGCGACCGCCGTTGCAATCATGCTGGTGCCTTCCGGCAGATAGCGAGTCAGCGGTTCGGCAATATAAGTATAGATTTCATTGGCGAACGGAAAGAGCACCAAGAAAAACAGAATAATAGCGGTAATTCCGCGCGTTAAGCTGCTTTTAAGGTCCAACAGGTGTTGAACCAAGCTCATCTCTTTATCGTTTGGCGGTAGCGCGGAGTCGCTCATCTTGATCTAGCTTTTATCGGTTTCAGGCGCCTTGCCTGCAGGCGTGCCTTGAGTAGAGGTCTCTGCTGTCGAGGCGGTTTTTGGTGGAGTCGTGTCTTTTGGCGCTTCCGGTTTTGGCATGACCGGTTGCGCCGGAGCGCGATTGAATTGATTACCGCCGCTGCTAGCTTGAGCGTCGGTGTCGGCACTGCCGAAAGGACGTTTTAGTTCGTCAACATTCAAATCCGACATGTCGGAAAAGTTTAACCCTTGTTCCAGTTCTTGAGTGATATTACTGATCTGACGCTGCTCCTCTTCAAGATTCATGGAATCTTTAAAGTCACGAATAGTCTCCTGAATTTGGCCTTCTTCCTTTACCGAATTGATAAAGCGACGCGTTTTACCCATAAAGCTGCCTATTTTTCGGGCAACTTCGGGCATGCGTTCAGGACCGATCACGATCAGAGCGATGATCATGATGACCAGGATTTCTAGAAAGCCAATATCAAACATTGAGTAGGACGTCCTGTTCTAAAACGGAATTAAGCCTTGTCTTTCTTTTCTTCCGTTTTGGTTTCAGCAGTCGCTTCGAAAACGTCGCCGTCTTTTTTCTCAAGTTTCTTTTCAGTATTATCGTCTTTGTTTTCTTCGTCTTTCATAGCGCTTTTGAAGCCTTTGATCGCACCGCCAAGATCACTGCCGACGTTGCGTAGACGTTTAGCACCAAATAGAACTAAAACGATTGCAAGGATGATTAATAGTTGCCAAATACTGATGCCCATAATAATGTCTCCGATTTCGAATGGCGCCTCAAAGTTTGTCAAAAGTTCTGCTCTGGCAAAACTTTTCGACCGATAATAGCGTGTCTAAGTTTATAAACGGCCGCTAATAATATCAAATTGTTGCGGTCGATTGCACAAAAATAATTTATTGTAGCGATGGCGGAATTTCATACCTTCTCTACTTTGCGAACGATCACTTGCCTAGAAGGTGGATGTGAATATGGAAAACTTCTTGTCCGCCGCTTTCGCCCGTATTGATCTGAGTTTTAAAGCCATCGAGCCCTTGCGCCCGAGCAAGTTGCGGCAATAGCAGCATCATGTGGCCCATCAAGTCCTTATCCTCCGGAGACAACTCAAACAAGGTTTCGAGTGGTTTTTTCGGAATGACTAAAAGGTGTACGCGAGCTTTCGGGTTAATATCGTTGATGACGATACATTTATCATCTTCGTAGACGATATCCGAAGGGATTTCACGATCGATGATTTTACTGAAAATGCTCTTTTCTGGATTCATTGAGGGTTCCTTCCTATAAATCTTTTGGAATTGAGGATGCTGGAAAGGGTGTTTAAGCATCCTTGCGACTGGCTTTTTCGTCATGACCGGATAGGCCGAAACGACGTTGTAATTCTGTCATGATTGCCTCGCTGCTAATATTTTTCGAGGCGAGTAATACCAAGCTATGAAACCATAAATCGGTTACTTCGTAAATAAGGTGTTCCTTATCTTTATCGCTTTGTGAATGATCATGGTCCTTGGCTGCCATGGCAACTTCAAGGCTCTCTTCGCTGATTTTTTTGAGAATCTTTTCAGTGCCTTTGGCATATAGACTGGCGACATAAGAACTGTCTGCAGATTCGGATTTGCGTGCTTCCAATACGGCATCAAGCTGTTCGAGGATGCTCTTGTCGTTCATAGTCGTACCTCAATTCCCTGTGCCTGCATGGCTTCTTTGGCTTCTTGAACCGTATGTTCTCCGAAGTGAAAAATACTGGCGGCCAGTACCGCTTCGGCGCCACCTTTTTTAACGCCGTCAACCAAGTGCTGCAAGTTACCGACGCCGCCCGAAGCGATGACCGGGATGGTTACTCGGCTGGTAATCTCTTTCATCAACAGCAGGTCGAAGCCGCTTTTGGTTCCATCTTTATCCATACTGGTAACCAGCAACTCGCCTGCTCCCAGTTTTTGCATTTTGACGGCCCATTCTACGGCATCGATACCGGTTTCACGGCGACCGCCGTGGGTAAAGATTTCCCAGCGATCACTGCCGTCGTCGGTGGTGACGCGCTTAGCGTCGATCGCGACCACGATGCACTGGGAACCGAAAGCGTCACAGGCTTCTTGAACGAAGCCCGGATTGAAGATGGCTGCCGAGTTGATGGCGACCTTGTCGGCACCGGCATTCAACATGGTGCGGATGTCTTCAACGGTGCGGATGCCGCCGCCGACGGTCAGCGGGATAAAGACCTGACTGGCGACCTGCTCGACCATGTGAACGGTGGTATTACGCTCGTGAGCGGTGGCGGTAATATCCAAAAAGGTGATTTCATCGGCCCCTTGCTGGTCGTAGCGTTTAGCGACTTCAACCGGATCGCCGGCATCGCGGATATCGACGAACTGTACGCCTTTTACTACGCGACCATCATCGACATCCAGACAAGGAATAATGCGTTTTGCTAGGCTCATGGTTTCACCCCTTCGGAGCAAGTTCGTCGGAAAGTGCCTGACCTTCTTGGAAATTCAAAGTGCCTTCATAGATGGCACGGCCGGTAATAGCTCCGCTCACGCCATCGGCTTCGATCGCAGCCAGATTGCGAATATCGTCCAGATTGGTAATGCCGCCGGAAGCGATAATCGGAATATTTACTGCTTTCGCCAGTGCTTGGGTGGCTTCAATATTAACGCCCTGCATCATGCCGTCTCGGCCGATATCGGTGTAGATAATCGCTTCGACACCGTCGTTCTCGAACTGCTTGGCCAGAATTTTGACTTCATAGTCGGTGACTTCGGCCCAGCCGTTAATCGCGACCATGCCGTCTTTAGCATCCAGGCCGACCATAATGTGGCCCGGGAAAGCTTTACAGGCTTCGGCGACAAATTCCGGATTGTGAACCGCTTTGGTACCGATGATGCAGTAGCTGACGCCGGCATTCAGGTAAGCTTCGATGGTTTGCAGGTCGCGGATGCCGCCGCCGATCTGGATCGGCAGATCAGGGTAGGCTTCGCGTACTTGATAGACGGCGGAGTCGTTGACTGGTTTGCCGTCAAAGGCACCGTTAAGATCGACCATGTGTAAACGGCGGGCACCTTGGGAAACCCAGCGTTCTGCCATCGCTACGATATCGCCGGAAAATACAGTTGCGTCTTCCATTATGCCTTGGCGCAAACGCACGCATTGGCCGTCTTTTAAGTCAATTGCGGGAATAAGTAACATCTTAATTTTGAACCTTGTTTGAAAATCAGTGGCCGTTCCACTCTAAGAAGTTTTTGAACAGTTGCAGTCCGTGTTCGGCACTCTTCTCGGGGTGAGCCTGAATAGCAAAGATATTGTGGGCGCTCAACACCGACGGAAACGTCTGACCGTGGGTAGTTTCGCCGATCACCGTACTTTTGTCTTGCGGTGCAACATAGTAACTGTGCACAAAGTAGAAACGGCTGTCTTGCGGAATGCCGTGCCACAGAGGATGATCCTGAGTTTGGTGAATCTGGTTCCAGCCCATATGCGGCATTTTCAGCTCGGGATGGCCGCTCAGGTCGAATTGCACTACTTTACCGGGAATGATATCCAGGCAGTCAATCCCCTGGTTTTCATCACTGTGCGACATCAGAACCTGCAGCCCCATGCAGATACCGAGGAACGGTTTCTCTTTGGCGGCCTGCTGCACCGGGTGAATCATACCGGTATCCTGTAAGGCCTGCATGCAGGCCTTGGCCGCGCCCTGGCCGGGAAAAATGATCGCATCGGCGTCGGCAATGACTTGCGGGTCGTGAGTTACCACTATCTGCGTTTCATCATTTGTCATATGCTCGGCCGCTTTGGAGACCGAGCGCAGGTTGCCCATGCCGTAGTCGATTACGGCAACCAGTTTTTGATTCATTTACAGACTTCCTTTGGTCGAAGGCATTTTTCCGGCCATGCGTTCATCGGCACTCAATGCCATGCGTAGAGCGCGTCCAAAGGCTTTGAAAATCGTCTCTGCCTGATGGTGTGCATTGATGCCGCGGATATTGTCGATATGCAGTGTCGCCTGGGCATGGTTGACGAAGCCTTGAAAAAACTCCATCACCAGCTGGGTTTCGAAAGTGCCGATCTGTTCGCGGGTAAAGTCGCAATGGAACTCCAAGCCGGGGCGCCCCGACAGATCGATGACTACGCGAGACAACGCCTCGTCCAAAGGAACATACGCATGACCGTAACGAGTAATCCCTTTTTTGTCGCCGACGGCTCTGGCAATCGCTTGGCCTAGACTGATACCGACATCTTCTACCGTGTGGTGATCGTCAATATGTGTGTCGCCGTTGGCTTTGATATCCAGATCGATCATGCCGTGACGGGCGATCTGATCGAGCATATGCTCGAAAAAGGGTACGCCGGTATCCAGACGGGCTTCACCTTGGCCGTCCAGGTTGACCGACAGAGTAATTTGCGTTTCTAGTGTGTTTCGTTCAATAGTCGCGGTACGCATCCGGATGTTCCTAAACAAATATATTAGACGGAATATGATAACTGAAAAGCGCGGGGTTGAACATTATAACCCTGGCTTAAGGGGAGATAAAAAAGCTTGAAAGCAGTTTTGTGCTATCTATGCGAAAATTCTGCAAAAGGATGAAATAACTTGGATTGTTCCCGAATGCGGGTATGAAAAACCTATGCTTTTCTTGGGCTTTAATGAGGTTGATCAGCTTTGTTTAAAGCTGTAGAGCCGCATGAATGTCGAGGTTTATAAGGATTTTATTATATGTCCTTATAAATTATTTTTGGCGTGCAATAAGAGGGGGCTTCTGGGATAATTTCAAGGTTATTTTCTGGGTGTCTGTGCATTTAGGGATGTTTGCTCGGGGGCGTTTCATTAGAAAACTTGATATAAATTAAGTTTTTGAGACGTTTCTTAAGGTCCGGAATTTTCAGCTATGTATAATCACCGCTGAGGAGTCTGCATCCGAGCTTGGTCGCGAATGGATAAGGACAAAACTTGTAAGACTATAAAGGGGAATCCGACTGATGGATACGACAGCAAAGCCACAATATGACAATGGCGTGGTGAAGTATTTAACAGTGGGTGCAATTGTGTTTTTGGTATTGGGTACTTTTATGGGTACCTTTGCCGCGTCACAGCTTGCATGGCCACAGTTAAACTTTGATATTGCGGAAATCACTTTTGCCAGATTACGTGTTATGCATACAAACACCGTAATTTTTGCATTCGGTGGTATGACGCTAATGGCGACGGCTTTCTATACGGTTCAACGTACGAACGGTGTGAAGTTGTGGAGTAATACTATGGCATGGTGGACAGCGATTTTGTTCACGATCGGTCTTTTGGCTGTAGTAGTTACAATCTCTCTGGGTATGACGACCGGTAAGGAATATCACGAGCAGGAATGGCCTCTGGCGATTGCGGTTGCTTTGGTATGGACCTTGTATACCTTTAACTTCGTGATGACAATCGCTTCTCGTAACAAAGAAACGCATCCGAACGTTTACGTGTCGAACTGGTTCTTCATGGGGATGATGATCGCGATCACTTACCTGTATGTTGTTAACGGCTTGGCGATTCCGGTTTCTCTATTCCGTTCTTATTCAATGTTCGCCGGTGTTCAAGACGCCATGATTCAATGGTGGTGGGGACACAATGCGGTAGGTTTCTTCCTGACTGCTGGTTTCCTTGCAATCATGTACTACTTCGTACCTAAGCAAGCACAACGTCCAATCTACTCATACCGTCTATCAGTCATCCACTTCTGGGCATTGATGTTTGGTTATGTTTGGTTGGGTGCTCACCACTTGCAATATACAGCTCTTCCAGACTGGACGGGTTCTCTAGGTGCGGTAATCTCTCTGGCGATGATCATTCCTTCATGGGGTGGTGCTCTTAACGGTATGTTGACACTATCTGGTGCTTGGGACCGTCTACGTACAGACTATATCCTTCGTTTCCTAATCATCTCTCTTGCTTTCTATGCTATGTCGACTTTCGAAGGTCCGGTAATGGCTGCGAAAACCGTAAACGCGCTTTCTCACTACACTGACTGGACGGTTGGTCACGTTCACTCTGGTGCTTTGGGTTGGGTTGCAATGGTTTCGATCGGTGCCTTGTATCACATGGTTATGAAGCTGTGGAAAACAGAAATGTACTCTATGCAGTTGATTAACTTCCACTTCTGGTTGGCGACAATTGGTACTGTGTTCTACATCGTTGCGATGTGGGTATCCGGTATCATGCAAGGTCTGATGTGGCGTGCGTATGACGAATACGGCACATTGGCTTATACCTTCGCTGAGTCAGTATCTGCGATGCACCCATACTACGCGATGCGTGCTTTCGGTGGACTACTGTTCTTCTCCGGTGCGGTTGTAATGCTATATAACGTAGTGATGACAATCCGTATGGCGAACGCTAAAGCGTCGCAAAAGGTAGAGGCTCACGCCTAATTTGAGAAATCATTTTTAGCGACGTTCTTCGTCGCTAGGATTGAAGCTATTGAGTTGAGGAGCACAAACTCATGTCAGATCAACACGACAAACCAAAAAATATTCAAGACGGTTTAGAGCGTAATATTTTCGCCCTATTCGTCGCGACAGCTTTAGCGGTATCTATCGCCGGTATCGTTGAAATCGTACCTCTGTTCTATTTAAAATCAGCGGTTGATTACACCGAGACAACCGATAAATACGGTAACGTTAAAAACGAAAAATTCCCTGAGTTGGTATGGGAAAGAACTTTCACTGAAGATGCGAACGGGAAACTGGTTGCCGACAAAGCCTTGTACAAGCAAGACAAAAACGGTAAGTGGACTCTAGCTGATTGGAAAAAAGGCGACGGTGTTCGACCTTATACTCCACTTGAGCTAGCCGGGCGTGATATCTACCTTCGTGAAGGTTGCTATATTTGCCACTCTCAAATGATTCGTCCTTTCCGTGATGAGCGTGAACGTTATGGTCACTACTCATTGGCAACGGAATCGATGTATGACCACCCGATGCAATGGGGTTCAAAGCGTACAGGTCCTGACCTGGCTCGCCTTGGCGGTAAATATTCCGATGAATGGCATGTTATGCACTTGCTTCGTCCACAGGACGTAGTGCCTGAGTCGGTTATGCCTGCTTACCCTTGGTTGGCTGAAAACATGGTTTCTGAAGATTTCTTCGGTACTAAACGCGATATGCAAAAGCGTTTGTCGGTAATGCGTACTCTTGGCGTACCTTACACGGATGAAGAAATCGCAAATGCGGATAAAGCGATTGAAGGTTACACCGAAATGGATGCAATCGTCGCTTACCTGCAGGTATTGGGAACGATGGTTAAGCTGGATGACAGCAAAGTCTATCGTCAGTAAGCAATGAGCAGACTTGAACACTATTTCAGCACGGACTGGGCGTCGATGACGTCCCAGGACTGGGCTGGTCTAATCATCACAGTAGTCGTTTTCTTCGGGATGCTGATTACCTTTGCCATGGCACTGCGTCCTAGCAAGCGTAAAGAGCTGGAAGAAGAAAAATATAAAATACTGAAAGATGATTAAACATTCTGAGGAGAATTGAATATGGCACATCATAATCCATGGCCAGATGAAGGGAACACTGGGCATATTTGGGATGAGGATATCCGTGAGTTGGATAACCCGCCACCGCTTTGGTGGATGCTATCCTTCTATGCCGGTTTCATCATGATTATTTTCTACACTTTGTACTATCCGGTTATTCCGTTGACCGACAAGATGGGCGGTTTCACCAAAGGTTTGACCGATTGGACTCAGATCAATGAGTACAACGACGACTATAAGGTGTTAAAGGATTGGCGTGTAGCTAAGTTCGCCGATAAAGAAGAAAAGTTGGCTTCCATGTCTGTTGCTGACATTCTTAAGGACGACGAATTGAAGTCTTACGCTGTTGCAACCTCTAAGATGCTATTCGGTGATTACTGTGCGGCTTGTCACGGTGCCGGTGGTGCTGGTAACCCTAACTTCCCTGTTTTGGCTGACGACGATTGGCTGTGGGGCGGTAAAGCGAACCAAATCCAAGCTTCGATCACTAACGGTCGCGTAGGTAATATGCCTGCTCGCGGCATGATGGGTAACCTGACTGACGAAGATATCGATCATGTTACCGATTACGTTGTTGCGCTTTCTGAAGGAAAAGGTAATGACGCTCAATACGCAGCCGGTAAGGCGGTATTTGCTAAAGGTATGTGTCTGGCTTGCCACGGACCTACAGGTAAGCCTCTGGCTCCTGCCGGTGCAGCAAACTTGACTGACCAGGTATGGCGTTTCAGTTCTGATCGCGAAGAGATTAAGAACGTAATTACTTACGGTGTTAACGTTAAGAAAAACGGCGAATACATTAAAGGTACTCGTCAAGCGATTATGCCGGCCTTTAAAGAAAGACTTCCTAACCCAGAAGTGAATATTAAACGTCTAGCGGTTTATGTTCACGAATTGGGTGGTGGACAGTAAGGTGGTTAGCCTGAAGTTTGAGTGATAAAAAGGAGAACAAATTGTTCTCCTTTTTCGTTTTTAGCCTGAGAAAAACTTGATTTAGATCAAGTAAAGGAGTTTGGAATGGGTGATTTAAATAATGACTGGGTACTTTGGGGATCTATCGGCGCTGTGGTTTTAACCTTAGTAGCTTTGATCGGATTTGCCTGGAAAGCTGCTCGCGGAATCGAAGGTTTGGAAAAAGACGACGCGGACAAATAAGTTGTACAGTTCCTAAATTGAAGTAGGTCTGGGGTTAGGGGTGAACTACCTGCGAGCCCGAGGCCTATTTTTGTTTATGAATTGGAATAGAAAAAACCGTTTTCATTTATTAACTGGCTTTATATAGAATTCACAATATTAATAAGGTTTTTCGGCGGAAAAACCATGCGCTTAAATAAGCAAGGATTGTCTTATGTCTGAAAATAAAAAGGAACTTTACCGGGACAACGGTCAAACCGGTTCGGTGCTGCACGAGTTTGATTCCTCCAATAAGAATTTGGAAAACATCGGTGTGGAGATTCTGCCGGTGCATACCAGTGGAACAGTGCATGCCAAAAGAATCGACGGTAAATTCCGAACGGTCAAGTGGATTATTGCCGCTTTCTGGTTGTCGCTTTTTCTAGGGCCTTATCTGCGCTGGGACGGCCATCAGGCAATTCTTTGGGATTTGGCTAACCGCCAGTTCCATATTTTTGGCTTGACGATTTTGCCGCAGGATATCTGGATTCTGGCAATGATTCTGCTTTTCTTTGCCCTGTTACTGGCGGCATCGACAGCGGTAGCCGGTCGCCTGTGGTGTGGTTATTTCTGCTTTCATACCGTGTGGACGGATGTATTTACCTGGATTGAAGAAAAACTCGAAGGGCAACCGAACAAGCGTATTAAACTGGATGAAGCTCCGGTTAGCCTTGAGAAGCTGAAAATTAAGATTCCGAAGCATTTAATCTGGCTGGCAATCGGCTTGTTGACGTCCTTCAGCTTCGTTGCTTATTTCACCGATGCCTATGATTTGTGGGGTCGCCTGTTCAAATTGGAGTGGGGTGGTGTCGAGACGACGATTATTCTTGCTCTTGGTGTTGCGACCTATTTCTTTGCCGGTTGGTTACGCGAGCAGACCTGTATCGGTTTCTGCCCTTATGCACGTATTCAGGGTGCGATGATCGACACTCAGACGGTTGTTCCAACCTACGATCAGGAGCGCGGAGAACCTCGCGGGCGAATGAAGCGTGTCAAACCGGGGGAAGAAGCGCCGCAGCTGGGTGATTGTATCGACTGCAACCTTTGTGTGGCAGTATGTCCTACCGGGGTGGATATTCGCCTTGGCCAACAATTCGGTTGTATTACCTGTGGTCTGTGTATCGATGCTTGCGACTCGGTAATGGAGAAAATCAAAAAGCCGAAAGGTTTGGTTCGCTACGCTTCGCTGGCAGAGTTTGCCGGTAAAAAACTACCGCCGGTATGGAAGCGTCCACGCGTGATCGTCTATGGTGGCATTATGGCGTTTGCTGCTGCGGCAATGATTTACGGTTTGGCCACCATGTCACCGATCGATGTGAAGGCGTTGCATGAACGTTCTCCTTTGTTTGTGCAGATGAGTGATGGCAATATCCAGAATAAGTGGACGGTTAAGATCGTCAACAAAGGTGCAGAACCGATGGAAGCGCAAATTTCCGTGGTCGGTCCGGAAGGTTTGACTTATCAAGCAGATAAAATCGTGCATATCCAGCCGGGTAACGTTGGTTCTACCACGCTTCTGGTGAAAATTCCCCGCAAGCAGCTGACCGATACGAATGTGCCTGTTACCATCAAAGTGGTGGATTTGAATAACCCGGCGATCAGGGAAGATTATCAAAGCGTCTTTATCGGACCTAAGCCGCGTTAAAAATTGCGTTAATGGATAGATTATTCGTTTTTTGAGTCGATCCAGATAGTTACAGTTATAATAGAGCCCTTTTATAAGTAGCGTACTGTGTTTTATTTCAGTATTTGCTTCTTAGATCAGGGCTTTTTTTATTTTTAAGGATTGCTGAACGGAGCTGGTTTTATACCTCTGTTTACAGTGATCTCTCAAGTTGGGAGACTGATGTGGCTCAACCGCTAAAACAAGACCAGAAGCAAGATCAGCGCGATTGGAGCGTTGCCTGGAAAAACCCTTTCGTGATTGCCTGGGTAGTGATCTTATCGATCGTATTGACGGTTAATTTCTTTATGGTCAGTATGGCAATCGTTACCAACCCGGGGCTGGTGGTCGAAGACTTTTATGAGCAAGGTAAGAACATGGATAAAATTCTTGCCGAGCAGAAGCGCATGGATCAACTGGGCTGGCAATTACAGATCGATTTGCCTATCTTGAGTGAAGGGAAATCCGAGCATGTCACTCTGAAAGTTCTCGATAAGGATGGCCAGCCACTGGCTGTCGATAAGGCGACGCTTTTCTACTACCGTCCGTCGGACCGCCATCTGGACGGCAAAACCGAACTGACATCGGCCGGTGAAACAGGCATTTTCGAAACCGAATTCAGTCTGCCTAAGAAAGGAAAATGGGACTTGATTATGGAAGTAAACCGCGGTGAAACTCGTTTCAATGTCGGCCGTTCCATTATGGTTCAAGATCCTGAATAATCATGGCTGAAACTTGCTTTCACTGCGGTCAGGCGATTCCTGAAGGTGATCTGGTTTTAAAACCGATTAAAGGTCAGGAACGTACTTTCTGCTGCCACGGCTGCGCCTCCGTTTGTGAGGTGATTTACGAAGCCGGTATGGAGAGCTTCTATCAAAGAACGCCGGATGGCGAGTTGCTTTCCCCGCCTCCTGCGCCGAATAAAGATATCGAATTCTTCGATTACGACGAAGTTCAATCGCAATACGTCAGTAATTTGGGTGATCAGCGTGAAATCACCCTGATGTCGGAGGCGATCCACTGCGCTGCCTGCGTCTGGTTGATTGAACACACACTGGCGAAAATGGATGCGGTCTTAATGGCCCGCGTCAATTTCACCAATAAGCAGATCAAAATCCGTTGGGACAACAGTCGCTTGAAGTTGTCCGAGATTATCAAGAAACTCAACAGCATCGGTTACGATGCCACTCCGTACGATGCCTCAGCCAGTGAGGAAGCATTCCGTAAAGCCAATCGCGATCTTTTATATCGTCTGGGCTTTGCCGGTTTCGCGATGATGAATGTCATGTGGTTCTCGGTCGCACTCTATACCGGAGCCAGTACCGATCCTGAATATCGTAACTACTTCCATTGGTTGGAACTGATTATTGCCACCGTTACCCTTGGTTACTCCGGACAACCGTTCTTTAAAGGGGCTTGGACTTCGTTGAAAGGCCGCAGTGTCGGAATGGATGTCTCGATCAGTCTGGGCATGCTGACGACCTATCTATATTCCTGCTGGGTGACACTGCATCCGGAAAATGTCGGTGAAGTCTATTTCGATACCTTGATCGATTTTATGTTCCTGTTGCTGATCGGACGCTATTTGGAGGCGATTTCAAAAAACAAAGCGGTCGATGCTTCCAGACGCCTGATGGATTTGCAACCTAAGGTGGCACGGAAGGTGACCGAAGAGGGCAGTCAAATCGTTCCGGTACGCACCTTGACACGCGGCATGCAGATTCAGGTCAAGCCGGGAGAAAAGTTTCCGGTAGATGGAAGAGTGATTGATGGCCAGGCGATGGTCAATGAATCGATGCTAAGCGGCGAATCGCGTGAAATTCATAAATCGGTCGGTTCTAAAGTGGCTGCCGGAACGGTAAATATCGACGGTACGCTACAGGTTCAGGTTGACTCCATTCTTCAGGACACGCAACTTGGTAAGATTGTCTCTATGGTTGAAGAGGCACAGGGATCAAAAGCGCCGATTCAATGTACCGCAGACAAAATTATGCCGTGGTTTGTTTCGACGACCATCAGTCTGGCGGTCGCCAGTTTTGTGTTCTGGTTTTTCAATACCGGCATCGAATACGCGATTATGACCGCGACCGCGGTTTTGATTATCACCTGTCCGTGCGCCTTCGGTTTGGCAACGCCGATGGCGATTGCGGTTGCTTCCGGGGTGTCGGCGCGAAACGGTATTCTGGTTAAGAACGGTGCGGTGCTGGAAACCTTGCATCAGATCGATCATTTCGTATTCGACAAGACCGGCACTTTGACCGAAGGGCGCATGCAGTGGATCGCTTCGGAATGGAAGGAAGGTATCGACGAGAAGCAATTATTGCTTGAAGTCGGTTCGATCGAGCATCTTTCCGAGCATAGTATCGGTCAAGCGGTCAGTGAATCGATTGCAGCCAGATACGAATACAAAAATGCCGACTGGCTGAAAGTGGAAAATTTCAAAGCGGTTTCCGGAAAAGGGGTGGAAGCCGATATTTCCGGACGCAAATATGCGTTGGGTACGGCGCGCTGGTTGCGGGAAGAGGGGATCGAATTACCGGTTAAGCTGTTTGAAAAAGCGCAGCAGCATGCCGAGAAAGGTCAGACTGCGGTATGGATTGCCTGTAATGACGAAGTGGTAGGCGTCTTGTTCCTTGAAGATCAGATTCGAGCGGATGCCAAAGAGTTGATTGAACGTTTAAAAGCGCGCGGAAAGCGCGTCACTCTGCTGAGCGGAGACTTGCAGGTGGTTGCCGACCGAGTGGCGGAAAAGCTCGGCGGTATGGAAGTGATTGCCGAAGTTCTGCCGCAAGACAAGAATACGGTGATCCGTGATCTGCAAGCTTCCCGCAGCCAGGTGGCGATGGTCGGAGACGGTGTCAATGATGCTCCGGCACTGGTGCGAGCCAATGTCGGGATTGCACTTGGTTCCGGAACCGATGTTTCTATGGATAGCGCGGACATTGTTCTGATGAATAACGAGCTGCTGGCGGTCGATACCGCAGTGGCTTTATCCGAACGGACCCTGCGCACCATTAAACAGAATATTGCCAGTTCGATTACCTATAATTTGATTATGGTACCTCTGGCGATGACCGGAGTACTGACTCCGTTAATTGCGGCGATCACCATGCCTTTAAGCAGTTTGGTGGTAATCGGTAATGCGGCGCGCATTCGCAGTTTTTTCAGCGATCGTTCGGTTCGTCAAAGACGAGTAAACTCGTAAGCAGTTAATTTTCCGGCAATTAAGGAGACGATAATGGATGTAATCTATGGCTTGATCCCAATGATGCTGTTTTTCGGTTTCCTGGTGGTGGTGGTTTTTATCTGGATGGCGAAAAAAGGCTATTTTGATGATATGGATGGCCAGGCGAGTCGAATCTTAATGGACGACGACGATTTTGAACCGACGACATCACAGAGAAGCAAGCACGATAGTGGTGATGAATTGGTAGATAAAAGCGATTCGGTCGAAAAAGCGGATGCAGCTAAATAATCGTCAATCAGATAAGAAATCGAGTTGCTGACGAATCGATTTCTCTGCCCAATAGTAACCTGCCGGAATCAGCTGTTTGGCTTTATGGAAGTCGTGAGAACTGCAGATATTAGCCGGAATCTCGATCAGAATATCCGGCGGCGATCCCGCCAGTTGATAGCGTGCCAAAGTATCCTGCATAGCATTGAACATCCCAATCATAATGTCCGACAAGGACATATCGGTCGGATTCCTTTTTTCGACTTCTTTATGTTCCGAGCTGAAAATATCCTGAAGGTTCTGCAAGAAACGGTTGACCGTTGAGTTTTGCTGCACGTTTAGGGTTGATTCTGCGACGATATGAGGACGTTCTTCTCCAAAAGGCTGCTTGATTGCTCTACCGGATAAACTCACTGCCACGGTGATTTCATTGCCTTGCATCGACTTTGGCGGAATAGGCAACGGGTTTAGAATGCCGCCATCGACCAGAACCATGCCGTTTTTGACCAGTGGGGTGAAAATTCCAGGCACGGAAATCGATGCACGGATGGCATCAATCAGATCGCCTTGATTGATCCAAACTTCTTTTTGGCTAAGTATGTCTGAAGAGACTGCGCTGAAAGGAATTTCCAGAGACTCGATATCGATGTCGCCGACCCAATCGCGTAACTTGTCCATGATCTTGTCGCCTTTCACAAAGCCGTTGCTGGAGTTTAGAGACAGATCCAGAAAGCGCAGGACATCCAAACGATTGATTTGTGTTACCCAAGACTGATACTCATCCAATTTACCGGCCGCATACAGACCGCCTACAAGTGCGCCCATCGAACAACCGGTGATTCGCGTGATGTTCATCCCCTGCTCCTGAAGGTAGCGGATGACGCCGATATGACTTAGGCCTCTAGCTCCTCCGGAGCCGAGTATCAGATGAATGTTTTTGTTTTTCACGCCCATCCCACATCCTGTTATTTAACGGTATATTGCAGAGCCTCCGGCCCTTCCGGATCGATAATCATCTCCAGGCCTTTACGAGGGAAGAACCAGTGTTCCAAGCCGTCCGACTGGGTCTCTTTGTGTTCCGGTTCGCCGAAGCGCATGCTGATGGCTCGTTCGGTCAACTGTTTACGCGGTACCAGAGTCAGGCTTTGAATCGGGCGATCCATATAGTCGACGATATCGGAGTTATATAACTCGATCTCGCGTCCGCCGGAAGTGGTTGGAGAGATTTTTTTGCCCTTTAGATAAAGTGCGTTTAACTCTTCAGGTGTTACCTGCAGTTTTAGTGCCAGACCGGCCTTAATCGAACCGATATAGGCTACCGGAAAGAAAGCTTCCAGGCTTTTATTGCCTTCATGCTTGTCGGTGAAGAGTTTGACTTCGACATCCTTGCCGTACAGCAGCATGGCTTCTTTCAAAGAGGATTTGCCGATTACCAATCCGAGAGCGTGCAGATTTCCGTTGTTGTCGAAAGCGGCATTCCATGGCAGTTGTTGTTCATCGACCGCATCACGCTGAGGTTGAATAAGCAGCATCAGTGGAAAAATAATCACCGAGCCAAGAATAACAATCCAGAATACCGGCAGCTTTTTGGGTTGTTTGCTCATCAGGAGTCCATTTTCTTGCTGTTTGCATGCTGTACTTCATCGCTGCCTTCGCCCAGTTCGGCATTGGCGTCGGGGCCACGAGGTACAAGGCGCTCGATTTTCGGGTCCAGTATCCCTTTACCGGCGTCATACACCGAAATCCCGGTTTGCATAAAGGTGATTAGTACCGCAACGAAAATAACCACTGCCGCAAAGCGGATGGTGATAATCTCGCCCAACTGGGTTTGATTTCCTTCGGTCGAGAAGTCGTTCATGCTGAAACCGCCGGGAAAAATGGCATCGATAAGCAGATAGATCAATACCATGGCCAGAGCGACGCCATAACTGATCAAGAGAATGCGCCCGCGGCGCCAAGCCATGGTCCAGTGGGCAGCGACAAACCAGGAGTCTTGTTTCAGGGCCTTTTGCTTGCGCCAGTAGAGGTAATAGATCACCAGACTTGAAATAAGCGGTACCAGCAGCAATGCGATGGTGTCGCCGATTTCCAAT
This sequence comes from Thiomicrorhabdus heinhorstiae, assembly GCF_013391765.2. GTDB lineage: Bacteria > Pseudomonadota > Gammaproteobacteria > Thiomicrospirales > Thiomicrospiraceae > Thiomicrorhabdus > Thiomicrorhabdus heinhorstiae. The sequence continues at coordinate 37,707 of NZ_JACBGI020000004.1, forward strand.
ACGATCATCGATAGAAACAGATGAGTGATGATGATATTGATATTAAAAATATGGTGCGGGTTTTTTGCGGCGCGAGTTTCCTCTTCAGTGACCTGATAGTGCATAGGGCGTCTCCATTGTCGAATACCATTGCCGGTCCGCATTTTGATGAAACATTTGCTAAAACAGCATAGCGGACAATTACGGATCGGTGCATTATACCAGCCAGTGCTTTTAAGAGCTTGAGAGAAATCAAGCCGCCAGATTGTTCTAGGTTTGTAACCAGAAAGTCACCGGGCCGTCATTGGTCAGGCTGACTTGCATATCGGCACCGAAGATGCCGCTGGCAACCAAGTCGTATCGGCTGGTTATCAATTCCATGAATTGTCGGAAGAGTTGTTCGGCTTCCGCCGGAGGGGCGCAGCTGGAGAAGCTTGGGCGTAAGCCGGATTGAGTATCTGCGGCAAGGGTAAATTGCGGCACCAGCAGAATACCGCCGTTCACCTGCTGCACATTCAGATTCATTTTTTGGTTTTCATCGGCAAACAGACGATAGTGCAGGAGCTTATGCGCCATCTTCTCCAGAACGGCCGGGTTATCTTGCGGCTGGAAGCCGACCAGAACGACCATGCCTTTTTCGATTGCTCCGACGGTTTTTCCGGCAATGTCTACTTTTCCGTTGAGCGAGCGTTGAATTAAACAGATCATAGCGCTTCGATCAATTCCTTGAACTGGTCGGTTGCATCGACCAGAGCCTGAGTGATTTCCGGTTCCATCGCCGAATGTCCGGAATGGTTGCAGATTTGCAATCTGGCGTTCGGGAGTTTCTCGTGCAGATCGAATGCCTGATTGATCGGGCACACCATGTCGTAGCGGCCGTGGATAATATGGATCGGCAGGTGTTTGATGGCGTCGATGTCGTCGAGAATCTGGTTTTTTTCGATAAAGGCCTGGTGATGGAAATAGTGGCATTCGATACGCGCGATCGCCAAGGCATTAAACGGGTCGCCGAAATAGTTGACGGTGTCTTCGTCGGTTTCCAGATTGCAGGTGCGTCCTTCCCACACCGACCAGGCTTCGGCGGCACGCATTCGGGCGACTTCGTCTTCTCCTGTCAGGGTTTCGTAGTAGGCTGAAACCATATTGTGGCGTTTTTTAGGGGCGATAGGGGCAATAAAGTCTTGCCAGAAATCCGGATAAAAACGGTCGGCACCGGCTTGATAGAACCAGGCGATGTCTTCGTCGCGGCACAAAAAGATTCCGCGTAAAATCAAACCGTAAACTCTTTCCGGATAGCTTTCCGCATACAGTAGAGATAAAGTCGAACCCCAAGAGCCACCGAACAGCAGCCATTTATCAATGTTCAGGTGACGGCGAATCTTCTCCATATCTTCGATCAGATGCGCCGTTGTATTCTTGCGCAATGAAGCATGCGGACGGGAACGGCCGCAACCGCGTTGGTCGAAAAGAATGATTCGATAGGCGTCAGGATCGAAAAAGCGCCGATGAGACGAGTTGTAACCGGCGCCGGGCCCGCCGTGAATAAATACCACCGGAATGCCTAAAGGGTTGCCGCACTCTTCAACATGTAACTGATGGGTGCTATCGACTTGCAAACTGTGCTGAACATAGGGTTCGATCGGCGGATAAAGGCTGGATTGAACGTTCATGCATGTCTCCGTTAAAAAGATGTCTTAATTGGCCGAATAAACGGCGTCTTTTTTCACCAGTTTACCCGAAAACAGCGGGTTCCGGACACAAAAAAGCCGGTGATTGGCACCGGCTTTTTTGTGATCGATTCGCAATAATTTATTACTTGCTGCGAGACGCACGCTTACGTTCGTTCTCGGTCAGAAGTTTCTTACGCAAACGGATGCTTACAGGAGTTACTTCGACCAGTTCATCGTCATCGATGAATTCCAACGCTTGTTCAAGTGAGAAGCGGATTGGTGGAACCAGGTTCAGAGCTTCATCGGTACCGGCGGCACGGATGTTAGTCAATTGCTTCCCTTTTAAAGGGTTGACCGTCAGGTCGTTCGCACGGCTGTGCAGACCGATGACCATCCCTTCGTAGACTTCTTCACCGTGACCGATGTATAGACGTCCACGATCCTGTAGGTTGAATAGCGCGTAAGCCAAAGCTTTACCCTTATCGATCGAGATCAGAACACCGTTGTTACGCTCACCGACCGAACCGGAGAATTTAGGGCCGTAGTGCGAGAAGCTCGAGAAGATCAAACCGTTACCCTGGGTTGCAGTCATGAATTCGGTACGGAAACCGATCAAACCGCGTGAAGGGATAATGAAGTCGACACGTACACGACCGTGTCCGTCCGGAACCATGTCTTGCATTTCCGCTTTACGCATCCCCAGTTTTTCCATGATGGTACCTTGAGTTTCTTCCGGTACATCAACGGTCAGGGTTTCGTAAGGTTCCTGGATTTCACCGTCGATTTCACGGAAGATAACTTCCGGACGGGAGATTCCCATTTCAAAGCCTTCACGACGCATGGTTTCAATCAATACCGACAGGTGAAGTTCACCACGGCCGGAAACACGGAATTTGTTAGCGTCTTCAGTGTCTTCTACACGCAAAGCAACGTTGGTTAGCAATTCTTTATCCAGACGCTCACGGATTTGACGAGAGGTCAACAGTTTACCTTCCTGTCCGACGAACGGAGAATCGTTAACCTGGAAAGTCATGCTAACGGTCGGCTCGTCAACTTTCAAAGGATCAAGCGCTTCTACATTTTCCGGATCGCACAGAGTGTCGGAGATGTTCAGAGGATCAAAGCCGGAGAAAGCGATGATGTCACCTGCGTGAGCCGCGTCGACATTGACTCGGTCCAGACCGTGGTAACCGAAAATTTCACCGAACTTACCTTTACGGGTTTTGCCTTGTGCATCGATGATGGTGACCTGCATGCCCACTTTAGCGGTACCGCGTTTGATACGACCGGTTCCGATAACCCCTTTATAGGTGTCGTAATCCAAAGAGATACATTGCAATTGGAAAGGTCCTTCCAGATCAACTTCAGGAGCAGGAACTTTTTCGATAATGGTTTCGAATACAGCAGTCATGTCGCCTTCGCGCACGTCTTCGTCAAAACCGGCAAAACCGTTCAAGCCTGAAGCGTAAAGTACGTCGAAATCCATTTGCTCATCGGTTGCGCCCAAACGGTCGAACAGGTCGAAAGTCTGGTCCAGTACCCAGTCAGGACGTGCACCAGGGCGGTCGATTTTGTTGATAACGACGATTGGTTTCAAACCTTGTTGCAACGCTTTTTCGGTTACGAAGCGGGTCTGTGGCATAGGCCCTTCAACCGAGTCGACCAGTAGCAGTACCGAATCAACCATCGACAGGATACGTTCTACTTCTCCACCGAAGTCGGCGTGGCCCGGAGTGTCCACGATATTGATGCGGTAGTCGTTCCATTTGATCGCGGTGTTTTTCGACAGGATGGTAATACCACGCTCTTTCTCCAAGTCGTTAGAGTCCATGACGCGTTCGCCTAGATCCTTACGTTCGTCCAGAGTGCCTGACTGTTTTAGAAGTTGGTCAACTAAGGTGGTTTTACCGTGGTCAACGTGGGCAATAATGGCGATATTGCGAATGTTTTGCGTTGTCATGGGATGATTTTGCTCTCTATGAAATACGATTTAGGGCATCCACCGGCAAAAAGAGCTTGTCGAAGAATCGGTTTCCGCGCTAAGAAATTGAAAAAGAAGGGTATTATAATGAAATCTTTGCAGATTTATAGATTTATCGACGGATTTTGGGTAAAGAAAGCCCGAAAGAAAATTAAATAGGAAATAAATCAAAAACTAAGCGAAAGGCTGCGACCGGGGAGAATCGGCCGCAAAATTCAGGCGAAACGAATTTTTGTTAATCTTTCAAGACATCGCCGTAACGCCCCTGGCTGGCGATAAAGGTCTGCAACACGCCGTAAGCCATGGTGCCGAGAAGCAGCCCGATCAAGGTGAACAGCGCACTAATTTTCCCTTCGCCGAGCATGGCAGGCACGGTTCCCGGGCAGGATGCAGTCATCGCCCAGCCGATTCCGAACAGGAATGCGCCGGCAATCAGACCCTGCTGGTATGGCTTCTTAACGAAATCCACCTCGGTACCAGTGGTAATTGAATTGATATGGAACTTTTTCAATAAAGAGACGCCGATCATGGCGACGACAACCGCTGTTCCAATGACTTTCATCAACTGCAGGTCAGTTAGCAGAAACATTTCGGCGTGATAATCGAAGGTAGTTGCGCCAGCATGACTCATTAAATAACCGAACAGGATGCCCATAAACAGGCTGAGAATATTCGCTCTATAGGCATAACCAAAGGAAATGATCGTCAGGCGGATGCTGGTCAACCAAGAATAGCGATGTTGCGGGTTTTTCTCTTCTTGCTTGCTCATGCTTGTCAGGTTCCAAATAGTAGTCGTGTCGCAAAAAAGGCGCTGGCAAAAAAGACCAAACCGGCCAACAGGCTTGGTGGATTAAGCATGGCGCCGCCGACGAGGGCGTGTCCGGTTGTGCAGGCTCCGGCAAGTCGAGCGCCGAAACCGAGTAGCATGCCGCCGAAGATCAGCCAGATCGCTTTGGCTGCCGCTGACTGCGGCAGAATCTCATCGTACATTCCCATGTCGAAACTGATGTGCCAGGCGTCAGGCGAGTGCATTGCGCTCAGGAAACCGCCGATTGGAATGCCGATCAAAAACCATAGTTTGATATTGTTTTTATTGCTGTATTCGCCTTCGTGGTAATAGCGCACTCGGCGGCACAATAGACCACAAACGTTGCCGTATCCCGTAGAACAGCCTGCCGGCTTACCAATCAGCCAGAAGTGTAAGACCACAAATAAGCCGATCGCCAGTCCTGCCAGCCAGCCTGACCAGACCTGTATTTCCATAATTATTTCCCTTGAAAACCAATGCGTAGAATTACGTCAGATTGGCTATTTTCAAAGCTTTTCTCAGGTGAGTCAAAACAGGTATTTTACTGGGCTGATAAGAAATGCTTATCTATATTGATAGTTATTAACTATCAGGGCGCGTTTACGCGTTTCAGAGCGGATTTTGGAGGGAAAGGCCCGTTTACGAAAACCGGTTTCAGCGGTTTTCGATGCGGAAAATCGTTTAAACGTCGATTTTAGTCATTAAGGCGAAGCTTTTGATAAATGGACCAGCCATGCTCGGGTTTTTAATCATGGCACCGAAGTCGCCTTTATTGAATTTTAGTTTACCGGTGGCAACCGCCATACCCATGGAAGTCATACCCAACGGTTTTTTTACCCATTTTCCCCAGTTGTCGGCATCGGCACGCATGTCCCAATCGGCTTCCTCACCGTTCCAGCTGCCGGCGCGCACGCATTCACCGTTTTCAACTACGAAAACACCGGTTGGGTTCACTTCGTTTTTGAATCCACAGGTAATGGTAGAGCTGAAGTTGATTTCCGCAAGTTTGTTTTTTACTTCCGGTTCAGCATTCCATTGATCTTTTAATCCATTCATCCAGTTATCGGAAAAAAGTTCAGTCATTTTGTCTGTCTCCCAAGTTTTATTATTGATTTTTGACTTAGCTTTTTGATCGAGTCGATATTTAAAGGCTGTCGGCTATTAATGATTTTTTGCCGATAGCTCAGAGCATCCTCTCTTTTGAGTCGAACGCCGACGATGGTAATGGGTTGGCAGGCCGCTGAATAATAGGATTTGTTTATCTATAGTTCATTTTTTTAGCGGGTTGCTTGGGGTTTGCAACTATTTAAATTATTGAATTGTATTGATTAATTGGTATTTTTTGTTTTATCGGAAAGGGGGTGATTCCCCCATGAAAATATGATGAGTAGTTATTGAATATTTTTATAACTGTATAGCGTTTTAAACTTATTTGGTGTGAATTTACGGTTTTTTTGCGGTTTCTTTAAAAGTTGGAAGCTCCAGACCCCAGATCGATTTGAAGATCCGGTAGAGCATCCACCAAAAGAGTAGCGGTAAAAGAATCGATTTGAGTAGCAGTAAAGTCAATAATTGCAACGTGCTGTCGACAAATTGTTCGATGTTTTCGCTTAGTGCGATTACTTTCTGTTTTAGATCGAGACCGCTAGTGGCGCTACCGAACCAGTCGCCGACACCACAAGATTCGCCACGGGCTTTTTTCTGTAGACACTGCAACTGTTCTTCGGTTTCGCCCAGATGGGAATCCAGGCGATTTGTCTGACTTTTGAGTTCTGCCTCCTGGATTTGCAAAGCGTTCATGTCCTGATATAGGGCGTTAAGTTCGGCATCCTCGCTATAGAAGCGTGAAATGGTACCAAGTTGATTTCGTCGGTCACGGATTTTCTGATTCTGCAGTTCGATCCGGGTTTGCAGGCTGGCTTGTCGGCTGTTGAGTCTGGCCCGTTGTTGGGAAATGGTTTCAATCTGCTGCTGCAAGTCCTGCTGCTGTTGCTGATTCGCTTCATTGCCGTCTTTAACCAGGTTTGCTACGTTGTTAAGTTGCTTTTGATAGGTTTGCATGCCTTGATAGCTGTGTTCGCTCTGCTGATGGAGAAACAGCTGGTCGACACCGGTATTGGCGATAATGACCAAGGCAAAAGCCAAGCGGATAAAGATGAGGCTGATTAAAACTTTAAAACTCAAGTCTCTCAGCAGGATCTTTTTAAATGCGCTTGCAGCCATGAAAAGTATTGCCGACAGTAGTAGCAAAACCTTAAAAATTCCGTGTGAAGAGATTAAAAGTAGAATCTTCTGTAATGCCAGAGAAGCCAGGGCGATACTGATCACGTCGGAAAAACGTTCGATCAGATCGTTGACCGGGTCGAGCACCTCGCCGATGTCCAGAGAAACAAAGAAAACCGAAACCTGCGTGGTCTGCAGAACTGAGACCAGAGCATTGATTCCGCGGGCGGTTGCGTAAATGGCTCCGCTGTTAAAGAGTGCGGTGTCGATATATTCCTCGGCTTTGCTATCCAGCCAAGGCGCCAGTGAAACTACGATAAGCAAAGCAAACAGGGCGACGACTGATAATGGAATCTCCTGTAAATACCCGCGGAATTTGAGGGCGAGAGACTGAGGGTTCAAATCGGTTTGCATAGGCCGCCGCAAATCTAAAACGAGAATTGAGAGTTTATGATTGTACTATCTTGTCTCTGCGAGAGTGAATGCTCTTTAGTCGTTTCGGGAAGGTTTTCGGGTTGCATAATAAGCTAGAGGAATCGCCAAAGGGCCTAAAATCGCTGCCATAATAATCCACAACTTGCGGTTTCCGCCTCGCACTTTGGCAATCTGGTAGCAGATGAAAATACTGGAGATGCTGATGATTAGCAATAAATAAGTGATCACCTGATTTATTCCTCACAATGTTTTGAAACTTTCGACTATTTTAAGTCTTATTCTTTCAATGGAGAAAGCGCCTGAAAGGAGTAAATCGGGAGGTAATAACTGATTTACTTCTCAAGAAATCGGTTGGGCGGCCGATTAATTATCTTAGATGTTAAGCAAAACAGTGTTGAGAAGGTTTTATGGATATTTCAGGTGTTTCGGCAGCAGGAGCGGTCAGTGCGGTATTAGCCCAACAGCAGGTGTATACGCAGGAGCAGGCAGGTGTCTCCATGCTTAAAAAGTCGCTCGATATGCAATCGCAAAATGCGTTAACTCTGATTCAGTCGATTCCGCAGGCTTCATCAACCCAGGGTCTGCCGCCAAATCTAGGCAATAACATCAACACCACTGCCTAATCACAATCTAGCGTATAAAAGCCCGAATCCAGTGTGTGTTATGGCCTAATTCGGGTAACAGTAGCGATAGTGGACGGATGATTTGCTGCTCTTCCATCAAGCTTTTCCAACGAATGCTCGGAGGTAGGGTTTCCACCGCCATCTTTGAAACCAGAGCGATTCCCAGTCCGACACGGACCGCTTCCTTGATCGACTCGGTGCTGTACAGTTCAATGACCGGTTCAATTTCCAGATCCAGGCGTTTAAACGCCAGTTCAATCATCTCTCTGGTTCCTGAACCCTGTTCACGCAAAATCAGCGGATATTCGCTGACCGATTGCAGAGTAATCTTGTCTTGTGCTACAAGCGGATGATGTTCCGGCATAATCGCAATCAGCTCGTCTTGTTGCCAGGTTGTCGGATAGTAGCCGGTATTGCGGATACCCTGTACCCGGCCTTCCACAAATGCGGCGTCCAACGTTGTCAGGCTGTTTAGAATTTTCTGGGTATTTCCAATCTGCACATCCACCTTAATCAGCGGGTAGTTCTGATGAAAACGGGCGATCAGGGTCGGCAAGGCGTAATTAGCAATCGTCGTCGAAGCACCGATTTTCAGGGAGACTTCCTGATCATATTCCATCTGCATGCGGAAGGTTTCTGCATCGATTAAAAGTTTCGCCTGACGCTGCGCATAGGGTAGTAATGATTGTCCCAGCTCCGTCAGTTCGATTCCCATGCCTTTGCGCACATACAAAGATTGCGAAAAGGCTTCCTGTAGAGCTTTCAGCTGGCCAGAAATGGCCGGTTGCGAACGGTGCAAAGCTTCGGCGGCAAGGGTGATGTTTTTCAATTCCGCTACCTTGGCGAAGGTGAGCAGATAGCTGGCTTTAATCATCAGAAAAACCGATATTTAGGATAAGTAAATAAGATTTTACTATAAATAGCAGAAGCTAAAATGATTCTCAGACGTTCTATTTTAATTAAGGAGAATTACTATGTTTGCTGCAACAGCTCAAAGAGGACATACTCTAAACGGCATTTTACTGGTGGCACTGTTTGCCATTGCCGCCCACACGATTTCACAAACCGGATTGATCTCCGGTTTAGGCTTGAGCCCGTTGATTATCGGGATTCTTATGGGGGCGATTTACGGTAATACCTTACATCAGCATATTCCGATTGAATGGCATGCCGGGATTCACTTTTCGGCACGCAGAATTTTACGCGTGGCCATCGTGCTGTACGGTTTTTCGATTACCGTTCAGGAGATTGCTTCGATCGGCTGGCAGGGAATTGTTCTGGCAGCAGCGGTAGTGGCAGCAATTTTAACGGTTGGTTTCTATATCGGTACCAAATGGTTGAAAATGGAACCGGAAACCGCTTTGCTGACCTCCGCCGGCAGCGGTATTTGCGGTGCCGCAGCCGTTCTGGCGATGGAGCCGGTTACCAAAGCACAAAGCCATCAAACGGCGGTGGCGGTAGCCACGGTGGTCGTATTTGGAACCTTGGCGATGTTTCTTTATCCGCTTTTGGATGGCATGCACTTCTTCCAATTGAGCGCCGAAGCCAAAGGGCTGTATTTCGGTAGCACTATTCACGAAGTCGCACAGGTTGTAGGCGCGTCCAGCGCACTCTCGGCACAAGCCCAGGAATATGCGGTTATTGAGAAAATGACCCGCGTATTGATGATTGTGCCGGCCATTCTGGTTGTCGGTTGGTTTATGGCGCGTCGGGTTTCATCTTCCGAAGCCGGTAAAGGGAGTTTAACGGCTTCAATTCCTTGGTTTGCGGTCGGTTTTCTGGCGGTAGCGGCATTTAATTCTTTCGATCTTTTGCCTCAGGAAATGGTTGCCTCGATTCATCAGATTGATACTTTCCTCTTAACCATGGCAATGGTTGCTTTGGGAATGGAAACTCAGGTCAATAAAATGAAACAGGTCGGTTCCAGCGCGTTTATTCTTGCTGGAATCTTGTTCCTGATTTTGATGGTTGGTGGTTATTTTCTGGTGAAATTATTGGGAATTTAATAGATGAATTCGTGAAAAAAGGGGGATTCAGGTGAAATGAATAGACTAAGCTATTTAAATAGCAGCGATCCTGAATATAGAACACCGAAAGGTCGCAATAGCCGACTTTTTACTGGGGGCATAAGTCCATGAACATCAAAGAATTTTCCCAGCGTACGGGGATCAGCCCTCATACCATAAGGTTTTACGAAAAAAACGGTGTACTCGGGTCTGTACAGAGGTTGGCAAACGGCCATCGATGGTTCACTGATAAGGATGTGAGCTGGATGGAGTTTGTGCTGCGCCTCAAGCACACAGGAATGCCCTTGGATAAAATCCGTCTCTACGCAAAATTGAGATCACAGGGTAAAGAGACTTTATTGCAGCGTCAGACTTTGCTCGAAGAGCATGCTCAAACCCTCGAACAAAGCATTGTGCAGCTCCATTCTCATTTGCAAAAACTCAATGACAAAATTGATTTATACAGGCAAAACCTTGTGGATTAAATGCCCCGATTTCTTCGTTGAATTTTAATGATGCTGTTTTTTTCCTTGACTTAGAGTTTGCTCTAAGTTGTAGACTGCAGGCGAATCTTACGCAAGGAGTTTCATGATGCCAGCCAGTCATTTCACTCGAGCTTATATATTCAGTCGCCGCAATTTTATTCAGTTGCCTCTATTGGGCTGCGGTTTGTCCTGCTCTGTATCTGATTCTTCCGGGCATGTTTCATCCATTGTTTCAACATATCAAGAGGGTAAAGCCATGACATCAAACGATACCGAGCGCTTTCAGCGAGGGCTCAAGAAACTGAAAGAAATCGACGGCCAGGCAGGGGAGAACGTGATTCAATCGCTGAAGCATTTTGCACCGGGTTTGGCGCGCTATACGATTGAGTACCCGTTTGGGGATGTTTATAGTCGTCCGGGGTTGGACTTGAAATTCCGGGAAATCGCCACGGTCGCGGCATTAACGGCAATGGGACATGCGGCACCTCAACTCAAAGTACATATTAATGCAGCGTTGAATGTGGGATGCAGTGTTACCGAGATCATGGAGGTCATTATTCAAATGTCCGTGTATGCCGGGTTTCCGGCAGCATTGAACGGAGCTTTTACTGCGGAAGAGGTATTTTTAGAACGAGGGCTGATTGAAAAGCCGACATCCAAAAGCTAGGCACCCGGCTCGATTGGAATAAAGCGCACTGGGAGTTTTAAGCTGAGGCGGGCGACACAATGATATGCTGGCTTAAAGTATGTAGATCTCGCCAGGCTCTGCCGAAGGCCGAGTCGGTAAATGCAGCCAGCATGCCTGCACGGGCTTTCAAAAGATCGGCGGCGGTAACACTGTTGTGAACGATCTCTCTACAGTCATTATCAACCTGCCTCCGAAGCGTTTCACGTGGAGCTTTAGATCTTTCAGCTTCGCTCCAAACGGCTTCAGCCAACTGGTACAGTTGCCATCTTCCGTGGCTGATCAATGCATTTGCCTGCTCGATTCTTTGCTGAATATCAATATCACCGGCAAGGGGTTTACTTTCAATAAAACGCTGGAATTCATCAAGCGCATGTTGAGCTATGCCGACGGCGACACTGGCAAAGGTTAAGCTGGCGAGCGTTTCCAGCGGACAGTGGAAAATCGGATCTTTCAAAAGCGGCTTATCGGCAAGAGAGAAGGTAAAGTTTTCAGGAACGAGAACCGGTTCGACACTGAAATCATGGCTGCCGGTGGCCTGCATACCGAATACATGCCAGGTGTCGTGAATTTCGACTTGTTCGGCAGGCACCGCAATCGAAATAATTTGCTCATCGTTGCCGTCGATTTTGCAGTTGGCGGTAAACCAGGTCGCGTGATAGGCACCACTTGCATAGGCCCAACGCCCGGATGCTTCAAAACCATTCTCTTTCGTTATTGCCAATCCGGACGGCGAACCGGAACCGGCAATCACCGCTCTTTCCGGCGCAAATATCTCGCGCGCTGCCCACTCTTCGATAAACCCGGAAAACAATCCGCCGCCGGCGCCGATCATCACCAGCCAACCGGTTGCCCCGTCTGCTGAGGCAATTAATTCGAATATTCTCAGAGCAGTCGGCAAATCCGTCGGTTCACCATTGTATTCCTCTGGAATAAACAGGCGAAACAAACGCAACTCAAACAAGGCATTCAACACCCGGTCAGGTAAGTGACCCAAACGTTCGGCTTCGGAAGAGGTCTGTTCGATCAGTGGAAGAAGGTTTCTGACTTTCTCGATCAGGGGGTGTTGGGTGGGTGGAATGGTCATGGCATGCTCTGTTTGCGGACTGGCTTAAGATGCAGGCACTTTACCACAGCGCCGTCACGTTTTCCTCTTGAGACCGGATTATCCGTTGTATCGTGAAGTCTTGAACTCAAGATTTATTACCGAATCTCTCATTGGTAGAGAATCCGGCAAGTATTGCGGATGATTGCTATAGGATTCTTTTTCAGCTTCTTTTAGCATTTTCTTCAGGCGGATGGAATGCGGTTTCATCAAGTCTTTCGAAATTTTCAAAGGAGTTTAAGATATGAAAGTGGCACTGGTGACCGGCGGAAGTAGAGGTCTTGGCAAGAATATGGCTGTGCATCTTGCGCAGAAGGGGTATCATCTGATTGTGACTTATAAACAGTCCGAAGCCCAGGCTCTCGAGACGGTTAAAGAAATCGAAGTGCTTGGTCGGCAGGCGACTGCTTTGCAACTGGATGCTTCAGACCCGGCCTCTCTGGATGCCTTCGCAGAAAAAGTTTCCTCCAGTCTGCGGTCATGCTGGCAAACGGAGCAATTGGATTTATTGGTCAACAATGCAGGTATTGGAATCCATGTTTCCATGGCGGACACGACGGAGGCTCAGTTTGATGAGTTGATGAACATCCACGTTAAAACGCCTTTTTTTCTGACTCAGAAGTTGCTGGCAAGCCTGAAGGACGGCGGAAGCATTATTAATATTTCTTCCGGGTTGGCTCGTTTTTCTTTGCCGGGTTTTGGCGCTTATGCCATGATGAAGGGAGCGGTGGAAGTGATGACACGTTATCTGGCGGCAGAGTTGGGCAGTCGTCAAATTACGGTAAATACGATTGCTCCCGGTGCAATCGAGACGGATTTCGGCGGCGGTCTGGTCAGAGATAACCGGGATGCAAATGCGTTGATTGCCTCGAAAACCGCATTGGGCAGAGCCGGAAAGGCAGATGATATTGGTGCGGCATTGGCGAATCTGGTTTCCGATGAATGCAAATGGCTGAACGGGCAGAGAATCGAACTGTCCGGCGGTATGTTTCTGTAAAGCGTTTATGATTTGGTTATGACTGCAGACTTGTTAGCACAATTGAAGGGGCTGGTTTCGGATGATGCCTTAAGCGAAGGTCTGAATCAGACGGCAGTGCCTTCCGTCAGGGTGTTTAAATCTTCCAGCGTGACCAGGCCGCTTCACAGCGTATATGAACCGGCGTTGTTTGTCATTATTCAGGGCGTGAAAGCGGTTCGTCTTGAGCAACGCGACTTTGAATACAGTCCGCAAAAATATCTGTTATCGACCTCTTTTCTACCGGTAACCGGGCAAATTCTCCAAGCCTCGCCTGAGGCACCGTTCTTATCACTGCAAATTGTGTTTCCGGTGTCTAAAATTTTGGAAGCGGTGCAGGAATACGCTTTGCAGATCGGGCAGAACAGCCGTACCGATCTGGCGATGGATTCAAATCACATTACCGAAGAGCTTTTGGAAGCGGTGGTTCGTTTGACACGGCTTCGGCAGAAACCGGATGATATCCCGGTTTTGGAAAACCTCTATTTGAATGAAATTCTTTATCGTCTGCTGGCCTCCAACCGCAATGATGCCTTGCTTCAGTATGCTTACAGCGAAGGTAACGCCTATCGAATTTCCAAAACCATCGCTTATATCAACGATCATCTGTTTGAAGATTTGAATGTTGAAGAACTTGCCCGGCGCGCCAATATGGGGACATCGACGTTTCACAAGCATTTTAAAAACATGACTCGGGTCAGTCCGTTGAAATACATCAAAATACAACGCCTGCAAAGCGCCCGGAAATTCATGTTGTTGAATAAAATGAATGTTTCATCGGCTTCGTTCAAAGTGGGTTACCAGAGCGCTTCGCAGTTCAGCCGGGATTATTCCGATTATTTTGGCGTTAATCCGAGAGACGATGCGAAACATTATTCGGCGCATTCTGTTGCGACGTTCCTGTAATCTTCAGGTTTTCACCGACACCGAAACCGTGCCGACAAGGGAAGTTCAGACCGCTCTGCAACCGGCAAAAATCGGGTTCTCTTCGAGTGTGGCTACATTCGCGAAATAGTTGCGGAAAACGCTTCAACACGATCCCAATCGGTAAATTCAAATGAGCCATAACGGTCGGTCGGGCCGTTGGTGATTTTCATAATAAACTGGATCATCACCCGGTCGAAGAAACCGTATCTCGGATAATCGATTTGCCCTGCAAAGACTTCCAGTACTTTGGGTTTCCAAGGACTCTTTCTTAGAAATTTTTGCAGATAGGGATTGGTTTCAGGGCGGTTTTTCTGTGGTTTTCTGGCCACCATATTGACCGAGAAAAAAGCGCTCGGTTTGCTGTTCAGCAAGTCCAGATTTTTAGATATAAACGCAAATAACTCAGGCCGGTAATTACCATAACGAATACTTGAGCCAATCACGATCTTATCAAAAGATGCTACGTCCAGATTGATGGCGTCAGCCAGCGGTACAAGAGTAACTTGCTGTTTTTCGCCTTCGGCGATCTCTTGTAAACGTTCGCAGATTTTTTGGGTATGACCGTCGACGGTCGAGTAGGTTATGAGGATGTTTGCCATATCGTTTTCCTCCAGAATTCTAAATAAGAAAATTCTTATGCTTACTTTGGGACTTATTGACGCTTATGGCAAGTGGTTTCGAGGTCTTTAAGCGGTAAAGCTAAGCCTTATCAATTTTTTACTTTTGTTTGATCGGTTACTGGAAATAACAAACCATTGTGAATGGCGTTTTACAGCCAAGAAACTGGGTGCTGAAATTAGCAAACCGAGATAAAACGGATAAGTTATGATGGTTTTAAATCATAAGGAGGTAAGAGTGCAAACCTTGCAAACACTAAATTCCGGCGAATTGAAAGGGGCTAAAAGAGTCAAAATCGCCGAGGATTTAACCGAGTTTCCCACCACACTGTATGAGTTGGCTGACACGCTTGAAATTCTCGATTTATCGGGTAACCGTTTCAACGACTTGCCGGAAGATTTCGCCAAACTGCAAAAGTTAAGAATCGTGTTTCTTTCCGATAATGAATTTGAGCAATTGCCAAGCGTGTTAGGACAATGTGCTAACTTGGAGATGATCGGTTTTAAAGCCAATCGTATCAAGCAGATTTCATCCGAAGCGCTACCTCCGAAACTGCGTTGGTTGATCTTGACCGATAATCAAATCGAGCAACTTCCCGATTGCTTTGAGCGTCTTCCGCGTATGCAAAAATTGATGTTGGCCGGCAATCGCCTGAAGGAACTGCCGGATTCTCTGGAAATCTGCAAAAATCTTCAGTTGCTTCGTATCTCCGCCAACGAATTGACCGAGTTTCCACAGGTGATTACTCGCATCCCGAACCTTGCCTGGTGCGCTTTTTCCGGCAATCCTTTTTGCGAAGCAATCGAACATTCCGAATCATTAGCTCATGCGGATCTTTCAGCTTATGAGTTGCAGGAGTTGTTAGGGCAAGGGGCTTCCGGCAGAATTCATTTGGCGCAGGAAAAGTCTTCCGGCCAGTCGAAAGCGGTCAAACTGTTTAAAGGCGGCGTCACCAGCGACGGTTATCCACAGGATGAGATGCGGGCTTGCATTACCGCCGGAGAACATCCGAATCTGGTAGTGGTCGAGGCGAAAATCGGCGTTGAATCTCCCGGGCTGGTCATGAAGCTGATCCCTGAGGATTATGTGAATCTTGGTTTGCCTCCGAGTTTTGAATCCTGTACGCGGGATTGCTTTGAAGACGGGTTCTCTTTGGATGCTCACCAGTTATTGAAAATATTGCGTCAAGCGACTTCGGCGTTAATGCATCTGCATGAACAGGGTCTGATGCATGGCGACTTTTATGCGCACAATGTTTTGATTAACGATCAGGCGCATATCCTGTTGGGAGACTTTGGCGCAGCTTCCCATTTCGATGGTTTGGATCAAGAGTCGTGTGCAGCTCTGGTTCGTATGGAAAAACGTGCTCTTGCTCACTTTATTGAAGATCTCTGGCAGCAGTCGGAAATTCCGCAGGAGGTGGAAGAGCCGTTAAGGGCTTGGCACGATGCTTTGTTGCAGGATGCTATTTCCCTGGAAGAGTTGCTCGATCAAATGGAAAATACACTATGGGACTGATTCAGTTCTGTCCATCGTGTGGTGATAAAGCTTTTTCGGTAAAGAATGAAAAGCACTGGCGCTGCCAGAATTGCGGGTTTCAGTATTTTCACAATATGGCGTCGGCGGTGGCGGGGATCATTGTTTTCGGTGACGAAATTCTGCTGACTAAACGTAAATTCGAGCCGGGCAAAGGAATGCTCGATCTGCCGGGCGGGTTTGTCGATTACGGTGAATCTTTGGAGCAGGCGATGGCTCGCGAATGCGAAGAAGAGCTCGGTGTGGCGCAACTGGACTGGCAGTATCTCTTCTCTTTTCCCAATCAGTATCTGTATGCCGAAGTGCTTTATCACACTCAGGATGCATTTTTCCTGGCAGAAGTCGCGAACAAACCGCTGGTTTTAGCGCGTGATGATGTGGCTGAGGCTTTGTGGGTTAAAAAACAGCAACTCGATTTTTCACGGATCGCTTTTGAATCCGTAAAACGCGGACTGAAAGCATGGCTGGAATCTCAAGGATAGAATTAGTCGTGGTGCGGCTTATCTGGTTGAGAGAAGTGCATTGATCGCCAGCTGAATAATCACGAAAAATGCCAGTCCGAGAATGAGCAAAGTGATCGCGATCATTGCAAAGAGATCTGGCGCTTTCATCATCGTCGACATCAATGAGTGTTCGTAATAGAAAAACCACTGATGATTGGCCGGGAAAACCCATATATGCAGTTGGTAAAATACTTTCTGCGCACCGATCAAAAGAATCCCACCGATTGATAACGCCAGCCCAATCGTTAGATTAAGCAGGCTGTCTTTGCGACGGGTGAAAGATTGCTTTATCCTCTTTTCACGCTTCATGGCACTTAATTTTGACCAGATTAACAGGGTGATGACCAGCCACACCGTGCCGAGGACAAGCGCCAGGTGATTAACAAAATCGATTAAGTTGGCGACGTCCTGCAGATGAACGATTTCAGAATGCCTCAGCAAACTGACGGTGCCGTTTCTGGTTTGGTAGACCAGTTCTTTTAGACCTTGTCCATGATTGTGTATCGCTTCTACGATGCCGTGAAAAAGAGCGAAACGAGTTTCCCTGTCGGTCAGTTCGAAATCGTGTCGATAATGGTTCAAGGGGGCGTATTTATCGATATTCTGGCTAATGCCGGCATAGTCATGCCAAACGGGATAGAGAAAATCAAACTGTGCGAGCAGGTGCCAGCCAAACCACAATGCCAGCAGCAGAGTCAGCCAGACCCATAAAAAACGGTACAAACCGATCATGTTTGGAGAGAATGGACGCATGGGAAACTTAATCTCAGAGTTCGCATTAGCCGACTGGAGGCTGTGGATTGTTGTTTAGAGTCTATCCCTGCATTTAGCCGTAGTCAAAAGAAAAACAAATCCGCTGCTTTGCTCCTGCTTTCGCCATACTCAAAACTTTAAAGGAAGTTTAAATTTATTCCGTCTTGGCAGGTTTAACCTTTTCCATTAGCTGGTGTAATTCTTATACACTGTTTGTAAAAAATACGAAACTGTAACGGAAGCAAACGGAAATCAATATGAAAGAAGAAGCGCTTGAGTATCACCGGAGCGGAAAGCCCGGTAAGTTATCGGTTGAAATCTGCAAACCGGCGGATACCCAGAAAGATTTAAGTCTGGCCTACAGTCCGGGGGTTGCCTTTCCCGTGCAAGAAATTATGGCCGATCCTGAGCGAGCCTACGAGTACACCATCAAAGGAAATCTGGTGGCGGTCGTCACTAACGGTACTGCGACTTTGGGGTTGGGAAAAACCGGTGCTCTGGCGTCCAAACCGGTGATGGAAGGCAAGGCACTGCTGTTCAAGCGCTTTTCCAATATCGACAGTTTCGATATTGAAGTGGATGAAACCGACGTCGACCGTTTTGTGGAAATCATCCGCAAGATTTCACCGACCTTCGGCGGTATTAATTTGGAGGATATCGCCGCGCCGGCCTGTTTCGAGATCGAGCGTCGATTGATTGAAGCTCTGGATATTCCGGTGTTTCACGATGATCAGCATGGTACGGCAATTATCAGTGTCGCCGGTTTATTGAACGCTTTGGAAATTCAGGAAAAATCGCTTGCCGACGCTAAAATCGTCTGTGTTGGTGCCGGTGCTGCCGGGATTGCCATTCTGAATCTGTTGCTGGAAAGCGGTGCCCAAAAAGAGAATATTCTGCTGCTGGATTCAAAGGGCGTCATCCATAGCCAGCGTGAAGATCTTAATCAATACAAGCGACCTTTTGCGGTTGAAACCGACAAGCGAACGCTGGCGGATGCAATGCAAGGTGCGGATGTCTTTCTCGGTTTATCGGTAGGCGATCTGCTATCCGACGAGATGGTGCTTTCGATGGCCGAAAAACCGGTCATTCTAGCGATGGCAAATCCTTATCCGGAGATTCTTCCGGAACAAGCGCACGCGCTGCGTGGTGACATCGTGATGGGAACCGGCCGCAGTGACTACCCAAACCAGGTCAACAATGTTCTTGGGTTTCCATATATCTTCCGAGCCGCGCTGGATTGCCGCGCCAAGGTCATTAATACCGAAATGAAACTAGCCTGTGTCGAGGCCTTAAGAGCCTTGGCGAAAGAGCCGGTCACCGAAACGGTTCTGAAAGCCTACGGGCTGGCAGAGTTGAGTTTTGGCAAAGACTATATCCTTCCGAAACCAACCGACCCTCGCTTGCTCGAAAAACTGCCTCCGGCGATTATTCAAGCGGCGAAAGACAGCGGTGCAGCTTAAGTTTTCTGAATCGCGGCCTTTAGAGTATTCTATGCAAAATCAAGTACAGACTTTGTATTGGAGGGGCTTGTGCGAATCTGGATTTTCTCGCTGATTTTATTGTCGTGGTTTTCCGGCGCTTTTGCCGAAGCTGCCGAAGACTTCAATCTCAGTACCGAATCGAATGAAGAGCTGACCGTTCATGTTTTTCCGGCGACTTTTCCCGATGCGAACAAGCCTCTGCTGGTCTGGTTTACCGAAGGCTATGCCGATAGAAGTTCTTTCAAGCATCTCATCACTCAATTAAACGACGAGGGCTATTCGCTGTGGCAAGTGGATTTGCTGGAGTCCTATTTCCTGGAACGTACACCTTCGAATGTTAGACGGCTTTCCGGTGAAGGCATTGCGGCGGTGTTACAGCACGCGCAAGAAAACGGACAGCCTTTTGTGCCGATCAGTACCGGGCGCATGAGTCTGATACTTCTGCGCGGCGCGCGTTTATGGCAGTTGGCGGATCGGCCGGAGAAAGGCTATGGTGGCTTGCAGCAAGTTGTGCTCTTCTTCCCGAATCTGTACGATGCGGCCGAAAAAGCCGGGGATGCGCCGCAACTGTTCCCGATTGTTTCTGCCAGCAGCTTGCCAGTGACTCTGGTTCAGCCGGGGGAGGGAACCTATAAATGGAAAACCGCCGACTTGCAACAAGCGCTAGAAACTCATCATAGCCAAGTCACGATCGCCGGAGTACCGAAAGTGCGCGATTGGTATTTTTTACGTCGTCAGGCTGAAGTCAACGAGGTTGAAACCAAAGCCAGCAATGCATTGTCGGCTCAGCTTGGAATGTGGTTACAAGTCAGTCGCCCGGAGAAAAATCGGGAATTTAAACCCGCGCAGGAATTGGTGGAAGCGAAAGTAACCGAACGCAAAAAAGGTCTGGTTCCGATTCCAACCCGTTCGGCTGCTGCATTTGAACTCACCGATATTTCCGGTCATGCCATCAACCTTAAAGAGAAACAGGGCAAAGTGGTGTTGTTGAATTTCTGGGCCAGCTGGTGTCCGCCGTGCGTCAAAGAGATTCCATCAATGAACCGTTTGGCCGAGTCGTTTGATGCAAAGCGTTTTGAAATCGTTTCGGTTAACTTTAAAGAATCGCCGAAGGCCGTCAAAGATTTTCTGAAACAGGTGCAGGTCGATTTCCCGGTTCTGATCGATTTGGACGGCAAGGTCGCCGCCGACTATGAAATCTTTTCTTTTCCCAGCTCGTTCTTGATCGATGCCAAGGGCAATTTGCGTTATTCGGTTAATGCCGCGATTGAATGGGACGATGCAGAAGTGAAAACCGTAATTAATCAGCTGCTGAACGATAAGTGAGCTGCATCGAATTCGGAAGGTTCGAGGGTTATCTGGGGTTTTGATCGATCTTGCGCAGCTTATATCGTGGCGAATGTTCATACAGATCATCCCAGCCTTCGTCGGTGATCGGATCATCGCGCTGTCTTTCGTAAGGCGTTTCATCTTTGACCCACTCGTAGCCGAACAGGCGGAACAGTGCGTTTAACAGCTTCATTCAAGGGTTCTCTTCGAGAAAGTCATTTGGTCCATCATACCGATTCAATGAGAAAATGAAATCGTTTTTACGATGTTCGGCGCTTCATCTCGTTGGAATAAAATTTAACTTTACTCTGACGCCGATTACTCTAAATTAATAGTAATCCGTATTTATCTTTCCTGTTTAGAGGGTGGTTGCATGTCCGATTTAACTTTTTCACAGCCTGTTCTTCGCATTTTAAAAACTTCAACGCTGTTTTTTATTAGCGTACTTGTCAGTGCTTGCGGAAATTCGCCTTCCCAGCAGCAAATGGATGTACAGATTGGCGACACTTTTTACCTTGAGCAGGCCATAGCGGTTAAAAACGGTTACTCAAGAGTCCATTTCCAAGAAGGGGAAATTGCGGGTGCCTGGTTCGATCACTATATACCGCACTGCACGATCGAATTATCCGACATAGTGGATCGAGATACCTCCTTCTATCCGGGGCCGTTTCAAATTGAAAAAGTTCGCTTTGGGAGCGAAGACTATGAGTCTGAAGGTGTCATTGATTACGTCTATTTTTATCTTCAACCCACATCAGAATCCGAAGCGGAAGCGGATGTTTTCCGTCTGGCTTGCGCGGGAGCAATGGACGAAGGTCTAAATAACCCTGCAGCTCAACGCCCTAAACGTAAACAGATAAATCAGATCTTGGGCAACTACGGTCAAGTGAAGTAATTTGTTTGGATCTTAAAGCATTGGGCTCTTAATATTGAATATTCGCCTCAATTTAAGGGATTTTCCTTTCTTTTGAGAGCGGGATTTTCAGTCATACTGGACCAGTCAAAAAGAAAACGGTCTTGTACGATCAACCCTGCCAACAAGTTTTCTTGAGGCTATTTCCGAATACGAATGAGTGTATGTCGCGAGCGACAACACCCAATAATAAAAACCACCAGAATGGGTGGTTTTGTTGATTAGATAAGCATCGAATGGTGATTAAATTAATCCTACGTTTTTCGTTGCTTGATGTTTTTGGCGGATTTAACCATCTTGCTGAACCGTTTGTCTTCAGCACGTTTTTCCGCCAAAGTGCCGGCGTTAAAGGCCTGCTCCTTCATTAATTTCCGATAGTTCAGCAATCTGCGCTGATCCAGTTTTCCGGATTGAATTGCCGCTTGAACCGCACAACCGGGTTCGGATTCATGCTGGCAATCGGAGAATTTGCACTGCATTGCCAAAGCAGAAATATCGGCAAAGGTTTCATCCACACCTTGTGCGCAATCTGCTAACTGCAACTCCCGCATGCCTGGCGTGTCCAGTAACAACACTCCGGAAGGCGTTAAATGCAGTGAACGGGAAGTTGTGGTGTGCCTTCCTCGACTATCCGCTTCACGAATAGCGTTGGTTTCTTGTAAAGCACCGCCAAGGAGCGTATTTACCAACGTTGATTTCCCTACGCCGGACGAACCCAGAAAAGCCAGAGTCTGCCCGGGCGATAACCACAGATCCAGTGCTTGCAATGAGGCTTGATCTTGCGCGTTTACTGCAAACACTGGCAGCATTTTGTCCAGAGCCTGAACCGCTTCCACAAACGGTTCGGGGTTTTCGCATAAATCGGCTTTTGTCAGCAGAACAATAGGTTCTACCTTTGCTTCATGTGCCAATGCCAAATAACGTTCAATGCGGTTTAAGTTGAAGTCGTTGTTCAGAGAACTGACGATTAGAAGCGTAT
This sequence comes from Thiomicrorhabdus heinhorstiae, assembly GCF_013391765.2. Taxonomy (GTDB): domain Bacteria; phylum Pseudomonadota; class Gammaproteobacteria; order Thiomicrospirales; family Thiomicrospiraceae; genus Thiomicrorhabdus; species Thiomicrorhabdus heinhorstiae. The sequence goes on from NZ_JACBGI020000004.1 coordinate 59,761, forward strand.
CCACATTCGCGGAAATCAATTGTCGATAAACCTGTGTCCCCGACGCTTTACGAGAAAACAGTGACATTCTTTCCAGTAAGCGGATAAACCGATGTTCGGTATCCACAACAACCCAGTCTCCGACCGCCAGGTCAGGCATGGATTTGATCACCGGTATCGTCAGTGAACCTTCGGAAGAGAGTAAATAGATCAATGATCGTTCGACTCCAAACACGCGAGCGGGAATCGAGTTTTCCAGTTCTTCAAGAGAAAGTTGCAGTTGAAAAAAGGGTTTCCACCCTAATTGGTGTAGAGAAAAATGTGGTGTCATCATAAGCCCCATAACGCTTAAGCGTTGTAAGAGATAAATATCTGGGGCTGAGAGCGCCCCGGTACTTTGACCGGGTAGAGCAGAATAAATCTACGAGAAATCTACCCGGAGGCTTTTAACAACAATCATCAGAATCCTCCGTTCGAAATAGAAATATGAAATCAGCTTTTATTATAGCAATGACTTTTTAAAAGGTGGCAGGAAATAGTCGAGTGATCTGCAAGTCTTAACCAAGGCTTGAACCCATTGATATGGTTAATCAAGGTCAATTTTTTTGCACTTTCTTGTGCTAGAGTGTATTCAGTTTATTGCCAAAGGCGGTTTAGATGTTAACTGCAGGCAATCGCCAGTTCATATGAACACTCTCAACCTCAAGATGGAGGACCATTGTTATGAAAAAAGCATTACTGGCAACAACGGTCGCAAGTGTTTTAATAAGCGCCTTAAGCATTAGTTCGGCATACGCTCAACCGCCTCAACAGGGACAGGAACAATCCAGATCCCAAAAAGATAATGGGCATAAAGGGCAAGGACAGTCGAATTATCAAAAAGGGCAGGAGCAATATAAAGGGCCGTCAAATCAGCCTAATTCTTATAAACAGGCGCCAAACAATAAAGCCCCGGTTGCTAAACAAAGTTACCCCGGGGCGGCTAAATCCAATAACCAGCCTCGCGCTTCCTACACTGTGAACTCTCGGAATAGAGAAGTCATGCATCATCATTACCGGAAAATTCTGGGGAGTGTAAACCGTCAGCATCGACCACAGTTTGTTCAAGAACGGGTCATTCCGGTCAGATACCGACCTTACATTACTCCAGCGCCCTATTCGCTGAAAAAACGCATACCGCATATTCCTGCCGGTTATGTAATTGGCTATTATCAAGGTTATGTTGTTGTATACGACCCAAAAACCTTTTTGATTTTGACTTTGGTTGATTTATTGGTGAATTATTGATCACGATCGGGCGAGAACAATCCAAACGCAGGAGATCAGGTGAGGTTAATCAATTCGGCTTTTGTTAAGTCTTTTGTGATGCCCAATAAAAACGATTTTTAAATAGACAAAAAAGGCTGGTTTCCCTAGCCTTTTTCATTTTCTGTGTATTACTGATTACTCAAACGGTAAGTTAATCGGATATCGGCAATATCAAGTTCAGGATTTTCGGGTGTAAATAGAATTCTGTTTATAATCTCAATTCCCTGGGTTGAAATGAACTTGGCTTCCGGGCCAAAAGGCGGAAGTTGAAAATTATCCACAAACAACAGCTGTTTATATCTAGGACTTGATGATAACGCTTGCGTACATTGCAGGGGAGCGTCGGAGGAAACATCGGTGATCAGGTCAAGCTGTTGATCAGGAGCAATTTTGGCATCTCCTAAAATATTTCCTTCCGCAGAAACCACCTTTCCTTCACAAATATACTGAATCAAGCGTTCTGGAAATGGCTGTAACGCATCCGCTAAGCCAAACGCTTCAGAATCTCTAAATTGAGTGAGATCGTTTGCCGGAGCAAAAGCGTCTCCTATATGAGATGGCGTCGCAAGCATATCCATCTTAAAATTTAAGTCGCCAATTTTAATGTCTGCCATCTGGTTATTCATAACAGGATTGGAAAAGGCTGTTTCCAGCAACGCAATCTCTTGCTCATTTAACACGGTTAGTGACTCTGTAACATCAACACCGGAAATCAATTGAATTAGCATTTCATAGGATTTCTTAAAATCCCACAAGGCATCAACAACAACAGACTCTTTAATTTGAATCGGAACAGCCTCAAAATTATCTGCACTCAGCGAGAAAGCCGGGTTCTCGGCACTGCTGTCTTTGACAATCTCTCCTTTGGTAACCAAATGAGCGGCATTTCCTTGTGATAAAGCGTCATCCAACAGTATAAATGCCGCTCGTTTTAATCGATCAAATTGAAATACGATAGGTTCACTTGGAAGCAGCGCACCCGACTTTTTCACTCTGGATGATAATTCTTCGTTAGGAAGAAAAGGCGCATTCGCGAGTGAAGAAATATGTGGCAATAAGGTAGCAGCAGTGAGTATTTTGGTTCCCGTTAAAAGGTTCTGCTGATTGTCATCGCTATTTAAATCACTTCGAACTTCATCCATCTGACCGTTTTGAACTTTGCTTAACAGAGAATCGACTAGCCGATAAGTAGAGAATAAGCTACTTCCCGAAAAGCCTCGCGAACGACTGCTTGGCCCGGCGATGGTATTAAATGGTGCGCTCAAAGGCGTCAGGCTTGATTGCTGCAGGGCGGTTTTCGCCAAAATGAGGTTGTGCAACATAATGCGTCTGTCTTGCAACGAAAAACCATGTTCCGAGAGCTCATCAGTGATAACTTTTGCTACATCGGTATTGGTGGTTTCGCCATTGTAGTAAGACTGTGTTTGAATTTGATGAATGACATCTTGAACAGAGAAGGTTCTTCCATTTAAATCAAAAGCATCGATATTCCCTTGAAGATCTTCAACCAAAACCAAAATTCCGTCTTCAATGCGAATAACCCCTTTCTTGCCATCTGCACCATGAATACTAAATGGAATCATGGATGTTAATGGAGTACGGTGAATGCTTCCATCGGTTAATTCAACTTCCAGTTGTGCAGAAAGATCCTGAAGTGAATCAACATCAATACCGCCAATTGAAACCGATTTAAAGACCTCCGGGTGAACTTGTAGAGTGAATACCGGGGAGTCGGCAAAAGTGGTATTTACACCGTTTTTTGCTCTATGAAAAATAGAAACCGTGCTTCCATCGTACTCCGGGTTTTCGCTCGTTCCTCCTGATTGAAACACGGTAGGACCAAGCAGAGGGCCGGGAGTCGCAATAGCAGGGTTGTGAATAGGTAAACCCGTTTCTAAGAAATTGGCCTGTCTGGCTTGAGACACCATATAGGCAAAATCTTCACGCGAGATACTGTCTTGATATGACTTGTTTTTTTTAGACAAAAAACCTTCAATGGACACATTTTCATTGGAATGCCCAATAATTAAATAGTCGTTAATCAGTTTTTTTGCATCGCCGTATGTCAGATAGCCAGACCCTAAATCACTAATATTTAAAAGCGTTTCAGCAAAGGTGAGGTCGGCTTGGTCTTGTGGATTAAAACGCGCTTCAACAGGAAGAAAGCCTTGGGCTTTCAGGCTATTCACAGCTTTCTTAGCATAGCTTGAAATGTTTTCTTCATCTTGAAATGGCGCATTGGGATCAATGTCAACTGTATCCGTATTTGTGTCGGAGTAGTTACTGCTACTGTCATAACAGCCTGACAATGCACTCGCAGTCAAGCCCAGTGCCAATGTAATGGATGCTGAAATAGCCGTCTTGTTTATAAGGTTCATTTTATTTCCTCGATACTTTAAATTTACTAAACCAGTTCAGTCATCATTTACAAAAGAGGGCTGTAGTCTTCCGCACAAAAACCTAGCTCAGCAAAGTTGGTTTGATCCGTCACTCTCTGAGAAACCATCTTGTCGGAACTGTTTGCCTCCTCACTTTCCGAGGGAAGAATTGAGCTGTAATCTTCCGAAAATAAGTCAACATAACTTGAATCTCCGCTATTTTTCACTTCATGAAAATCGCCTGGTGCAAATACCGGAATGGCATCAAGCTCTTCATCGTATGCAATTGCAATGTTGGAAGTTAAAAAGCAACTCCCCATTAAAAAAACTGAAAATAATGCTCGTGTTTTCATAAGACTTTCCTTTAGGTACAACGTGAATCATCGCCGTGTGGCTGAGTCTTATTATCAAAAGCACCCATTGGTAATTCCTCACAGGAGGTTCACAATTTCGGCACTTTTCTGTTCCCCAATAGGTTTAGTCACATGCACGACATCAGAAACGTACTCCTCTTCAGCAGCACTTAAACGGTCATTTTTAGAAATCAAAATCAGTTTTTAAAGGGGGGAATCTTGGTTGAGAAGGCGGCGTTTTATACCTGTGGAAAGATTGGGGGCAAAAGTAAAAAGCGATTGGTGGGGTTGTAATTAAGCTGTGACTGGTTAAATGTTAATGAAAAATAGCTAATCAGAATTGTCCGCCATGTTTTTCGGTAATCACGTCAATAATTGACAGCTCAAGACCGGAGTCGATTTGAAATGATGATGAAACAAACTGTTTTTTGATAGACCTTTCAAAGGGGGCGCCTGGTCACCTTGGCAAAATCAAAAAGCTGATCATAATGTTTGAACTTTAGGCCATTGGATAAGTGGTATCGGGATAGGGTTCAGTGCCCTTATACATTCATTTGCTACTTTGCTTATTCTCCTAAAGAAGTCCGTAGCGAGGAGGCCAGACAGTCAACCATGGCCCGTACTCTTATGGATAGTAAACGGGCATGAGGATAGACCAGACTTAATGGCAATGCCGGCGGTTCGTAATCGGATAGAACTTTCACAAGTCGCCCATTTTTCTCATAGGGGGCGGTCTGATAACAGAGAAATCGACCAAAACCTACACCAGACATACAGGCATCTAATGATGCGCCCGCCTGGTTGCAGTTCAGTATGTTGTTGATGGGGATGCGGTGCTGCTGATCAACTCGAAAAAATTCCCACTCGGGGCTGCTCGACATTCCTGTGAACTGTATACAGGGCAAATCCGATAACTCTGCGGGGCTTTGCGGTATGCCGGTTTGTTCCAGCAAGGCCGGGCTTGCGCAAACGACTTGTCGAACAGCACTGACCGGTTTTGCAATCAAGTTCGAATCAGGCAAGTGCGCAATGCGTACAGCGATATCCACTCCCTCATCCAAAAGATCGACTAAGCGATCATGCAACAGCAAATTAACCCGCGTGTTCGGATAGCGCTTTAAGAATGCAGATACCGCAGGGGCGACATGCATCTCACCGAAGCGCTCGGGCGCAGTTATGGTAATCAAACCCTGAGGCTCTGACTGATGTTGTCCTAGAGATCTTTCCGCTTCCTCAACATCCGCCAGTATTCTCCGACACTGCTTAAGATAAAGCCTGCCTTCTTCCGTCAATGCTATACGGCGTGTCGTTCGATTAAATAAGCGCACCTGTAATGAGTCTTCCAGAGAAGCAAGCACACGCACCACTGATGGTAAGGATTTATCCATCGCTTCTGCAGCCGAGGTAAGACTCCCGTGGTCCGCTATCTGCACGAAAGTATTCATTGCTTGAAGTTTGTCCATGGCGCTTATTACTCCGTTTTTTGCAATAGTTTAATGATAATTTCGATATTTATTCGTTCTAAAGAAAAAAACATACTAGTTTCTTGACGGGGTGACCGTCAATTTAAACTTAACAATGGAGTAAATAATGAAAACAGCAATCCTCATTCATTCCGATCCACAAGCCGGTGAAGAAGCGCTTGGGCGTGTCTTTAACGGACTGGCAGTCGCGCATGATCTCAAACAGAAAAACGAAACTGTGCAGGTAATGTTTCTTGGTACAGGCACACGCTGGATTAGCGAGTTGAACAAGCCGGAGCATCCTGTCCACGGATTGTTTGAACTCGTCAAGGACAAAGTCGCCGGCGCTTCGCAGGGCTGTGCCGTTGTGTTTGGAGCGTCTGATGAAGTGAAAGCATCCGATATCAACTTTCTCAACGACAACCTGATACCAGGCACAGAGGGGCTTCCCAGTGTTGCCAGATTGATGGCCGAAGGTTTTACCATTTTGGTGTACTGACCGTTATTGATAACAGATCGTGTGTCGTAGTGAACCGCTACGGCATACGACTTCGATCGAATAAGGGATACAAAGAGAGAGCAAATGGTGTCTAAAGAGGATTCGACCGACATCAAATTCCTGCTACTTCGATGTGTGAATAATCTAACAGGGGCTCATGCTGTTGCGCCTCTCATACGAGTACCTACACGATGAATAATGATTCTCTATTTCACGAAGGTGAACTGTCTATGCAGACACGAATCGGAGCTCGAGCACAGGCTGTTTCGACCGAAAGAGTGATCCAGCGGTTTATACCTGAGGCTGCGATGTACTTTATCAGTCAGCAGACTATGGCTGTGGTTTCCAGTCGGGATGCAGAAGGTAATGTCTGGGCATCAATGTTATTTGGTTCACCAGGATTCCTCAATGCTGAAACTGAGAGACAGTTACGTCTTGACCATATATTATGTTTTACCGCAACCGGTGACCCGGTCTGGCAAAACCTTAAGCAGGATCCTGAAATCGGGATTTTGCTCATAGAACTGAGTAGCCGCAGGCGTCTACGTATCAACGGACGAGTTCGTCAGGATAGCAACAGCTATTTGATAGAGGTTGATCGTTTCTACCCGAATTGCCCTAAATATATCCAGACACGAAATCTGACTGTGACCGGCAATATTATGAATACACGGGAAACAAATACGGCAAGCGGAGAACGACTGACACCAGAACAATGCAAACAATTGTCGCGTGCCGATACTTTTTTTGTCGCCAGCGCGCACCCCAAAGCGGGTTGCGATGCGTCACATCGCGGTGGTCATCCCGGTTTTATTGAAGTTCTGAATGCTCAACGACTGCGTATTCCAGAATACGCAGGAAACGGTATGTTCAATACTCTCGGAAATTTTGAAAGCTATCCCTATGCCGGTCTTGTTTTTCCAGACTTTGAGAACAATCGCATACTGCAATTAACGGGACAAGTTGAAGTTTTATGGCATGAATACGCAAAAGGAGAGAAAGAATTCAGCCAGCCGTACTACTGGGAGTTTAAGCTGGAAAGCTGGCAAGAGAGCGTGATTCCAATAGAGTTGAAATGGGAATTCCTTGAGTATTCGCCGTTTTTGCCTATGATCCCGATGCGCCAACCGGTAGCGGCTGGCGGCACTGGCAAATCATAAATCTTTCGAAAGAAGCTTCGTCATTACCGATCGGAGCAGGGCTGTCAATTCACTATTTATGCTCTACACAAGAGAGATTAATATCCCTGGTTCACGATCCTTTTAGTGCAGGAAGGCGGATTTCAAAACAGTTGTATTCTGCTCTGCGAACATAGCAAAACTGCCCGCCATGTTTTTCGGTAATCACGCGAACAATCGATAGCCCAAGACCGGAGTCGATTTGAAATGAAGATGAGGTTAACTGCTTCTCGGTAGAGGCTTCAAGCGGTTCGCCTTGGCTACACACGCTTAACACAACACCTTCATCAACCGGTTTCAGAGCGAAACACACTTCGCCTTGTCCGTATTTCAAGGCGTTATCGAACAGATTAATCAAAGCGCTTTCCATATACACCGGATCAAATTCATAAAGGTAGTTATCTGAGACGTCAATTTTCCAGTCAGGATTAGGATTACGCGCCAAGTAATCCGAAAAAAGATCAAAACAGAATTCACTTAGGGATAACTCTTCTTTTGTGAGCATAAAGCTTTGGAGGTCAATCTTGGCAAAATCAAAAAGCTGATCAAGATAATGTTTGAGCTTTAAGCCGTTTTGATAAGCGGTACTGAGGTAGGGATCAGTACCCTGTTTTTCGGCTTGTTCCATATAACCCAGTAGGTTGGTTAACGGAGTTCGTAGATCGTGCGACAGCCGTGAAAGTAGAAATCGTCGCTGTTCGTCAGACTGTTCCAACTGGTGCACCTGGGTTTGAATTTGACTGCTCAAGGCACTCATATCGTTTTGCAGTTGATCCAACTCATTCCGGTTTTTTTTCGCGGGCGGAACATCTTGGGCCAAGTCTTGACGAAAACGCTGAATTTTGTCAGATAAAAAAGCGATTCTGCGTATCAATCGCGAAAACAGCAATACCCCTAAAAGCAGTCCGATCAACAGGCTAAAACCCAGGGCGTAAACACCAAGCTTGAGCATAAGACTCTCTTGTAGCTGGCGATTAACATCCTCTTCGATACTATCCTGAATAATCACATAGAGATAATAGTTTTCCTCACCATTTTTATTGGGTAAACGCGCCACCGAAAAAGGTTTTTTCTCTTGCAGGCTACGCGGATCATCGCCTAAAGGCCATTTACCGGAATCCGGCTGATTCAGCATTGCCTTAATCGGTTGCATGCTGACCTGAGAGCGTAGGATTTTCTTCTTATCCGCCGCATAACGCAGGATATTGCCTTGTTGATCTAACAGATAAATCTGCAAACTGGGGTTGAGTAGCATATAGCGCTCAAAAGTTTTGGAGACCGCACTTTCATCGAGTTTGCCGTGTTCGACCAGCCGGTGGTCTTCAATCAAAGTATCTGCCATGTTTAGATGGATGCGGGTTTGCACCTGTTGCAGATAATAATGCGCCATGCCGTAACTGACGAACAGGTAAACCACGCTGGAAATAAAAAAGACGCTCGCCAGCATCAAGCTATACTGGCGAAATAATTTTGATTGCAAAGCTTTTTTCATATTAGGCTGGCTCGTTTGCGTATGGATTACAAAGTGTCAGGGTTTAATTTGTAGCCAACGCCCCAAACGGTTTCAATAATTTGCGGCTGATTCGGATTGTCTTCGATTTTCTTGCGTAACCGATTGAGATGGCTATTAACGGTGTGTTCGTAGCCTTCATGCTGAATACCCCAAATTTGATTCAACAAATCCGAACGGCTGAAAACCTGCGTTGGGTGCTGAGCGAAGATAACCAGAATAGCAAACTCTTTTGCCGTCAGTGTCAGAGCTTCACCTTTTAACCAGGCCTGATGTGAATTGGGTTCAATTTTTAAAGCGCCAATTTCAATGACATCCGTTTCAGCCGGTTTCTGTGCCCGTTTAACACGTCTTAAAAGTGCTTTCATCCGGGCTTTAAGTTCTGCCAAACCAAATGGTTTGCTTAAGTAGTCGTCTGCACCTATTTCCAAGCCCACCACCCGATCTAATTCATTGCCGCGAGCGGTCAACATTAAAACCGGAGTGTTCTCATCTTCTTTGCGCAACTCCCGGCAAAAATCAATGCCGTCGCCATCTGGAAGCGACAGGTCCAGAACAATCAGGTCAAAATCATGTTGTTGTCTGATCAGACTCGCTTCTTCCAAGGTATTGGCGCTATAGGCATGCCCTTGCAATTCTTCTACTTGAATAGCGACTAAACGAGCAATATCAACATCATCTTCAACGATTAAAACGTTCATTTTTTAAACCCAAAAGCCCTCAGTAAAGAGGGCTGATAAAACGAATAACGATTCCTTAACGGATACGTTTTGGCAAAATGGCAGGTTTAGTAAAGACCCAGTCCTGGTTTTTCACCGGAGTGTGGCAAGCTATGCATGAAGAATGGGCAGAAGCGGCATCCTTACCGAACGGTTTTTGCTCTGTTCCCAACCAGCGAGCCCAACCCCAACCGGCAGTATCTTTCCATTTTTCGGCATCTTTAAACATGAATTCGGCATGAATAAACTCGCCTGGTACCACAGCCGGTTTCCAGTGTTCGTCGTGGCGTGCTTTCCAAACCAGTTTTCCCAATGCCGCGCCATCCGGCCATGGATTAGTCTGACCTTTCTCAACCGCTTCAACAGCAATTTTATTGCCGATAATCGCGCGGACACTCTTATGATCCTCACGATGTGAGACAGAAACAATATCCCAGTCCTGATAATTTACAGGAAAAGCGATACCATTCGCAGTAGGTTCTGGTACTTTGTTTTCTTCGGCAAAAACCGAAGAACTTAATACGGAAACCAGCCCTAAAGTAACTAAGGCGGTTTTACTCATTTGCTTAAACATTGATGGATACCTCTTTGTGTTGGCTTCACAAAGATTATCAATATTCAAACGACTTAAATCCTCACAAAACCTTCACAAAAGTTATCTATTATTAAGCAAATTAACACTGGCTGATTTAAGATCAATGGTGTCTGACCCTGTTGATTCTTGCAGGAGAAAGTTGTTCTTTAAGGAGAGGCATATGACAGATCAATCGAACACCACGAAAAATAAACCGGAAAGCCATCCATCTAAAAGCCCCTATTCTCCGAAGTCACGCTTGCAGCAAAGTGCCACACAGCGTAATAATCCGCTGCATGGCATTACCTTAAAAACCATAGTCACTGAATTACATGAATATTATGGCTGGCAAGGGCTGTTTGAAAAAACGAAGATGAACTGCTTTAAGAGTAATCCATCGATTAAATCGAGTCTAACCTTCCTGCGTAAAACGCCTTGGGCGCGTGACAAAATCGAACAGCTCTACCTCTTTACCCAACGTGAAATTATTCGTCATAGCAAAGCCGAGCGGCGTTCACAAACTGCTAAAGACTAGAGATTTAATTTTACTCTGACACCTTTGTTTCCGGCTGCAATCAATGACCCACTGGAATTTAAAAACGGACGGCAGTTTTCTGCCTGGCTAGGCTTAGTTCCTCGTCAAAACTCAACAGGCGGTAAAAACATTCTGCTCGGCATCAGCAAACGTGGCAATGGCTATTTAAGAAGGTTATTAGTACAAGGTGCTCTAACGGCGATAGTGCGGAGCAAGGGGAATGACAATCAAATACGCTGGGCGAGAAAATTACGGCAGACGAAATGTATTCAAGTCGCGGCCGTCACGCTTGCCAATAAAACGGCCAGAATTATATGGTCACTGATGGCACACAACAAAGAATATCAAGTGATGTCCTAAAACATCACTGAAACAGTTTACCTTGCAAAGCGATGCTTATGGTAAAACGGGTTAATCCCACTTTGGCAAGACCTGAACTTGGGGTCTGAGACGCAGGTCTCGTTACTCTGAATAGGTGCCAAGGTGCGGATAACATGATGGCTAGTCAGGCATTCAAGAATACTTCGAATGGCTGATATTTAAGAGCCGAATATACGACCGCTTAACTCGCATTTAACCCAGCCAAACAGCAGAACAAAAAGGTAGTCATTAAACAAAACAGAGTGCTGAAAACGTACTTACGGAATTTTATTACTTGAAACCAGTGGCGTGTCCATATATGATTCCTATTATTCTCGGTTATCAGAATCTTGGCAAACCGTCAAAGAACTTCTGAATGAAACCCGGATTCAATTGGGATTCTGCAGCTTTTATGTGTGTTAAATAACTTATAAATTCTCTAGAGTCTGCAAAATAATTGGGATAAGCTTCTTTTATTCCTCCGAGAGCGCTAGCATAAACCAATGCTACGGTGATGCCTTGATTATGACTATATTCTTTTTCAGCATCGGTATAGGCTTCTTCTGCTTCAATAAATTGTTCTTTTGTGAAGTTTTCGTATGTTAGCTGATTTTTTTTAGTATCTACTAGTAATAGCATGTAGTGAGTGTCGGGAGCTTCTTCAATAAACTTGCTTGTTATTTTTAATGACTCTGTGTAGTGGTGTAATTTTTTTAAAACACCTAGTGTTCTATCTAAAGAAGCTACATCTAAACAACTTTTCAATTTCTCCGGGTGTTTTTCGAGACGAGAAAAATAGAGTTCTTGTTGTTTCTTGTAATTAAGAGAATGAAATATATGAATATTTTCCATTAAAGCGAATTGTTCACTAGCTAAAGCGAAGAATTGTCTCCATCGAATACTGCCTCCATTTGATTTCAATGCTTCTCCGGTAAACAATTCGACAATCTCTAATGTTGTTGCCCAGTCATGTTGAAGTCTTGTTCTTAACTGAATCTCAATTTGCTTAGTATTTTGATTTCTATCTGGAAAACGTCCAACTAAATGAATGGATCTATATCCATCATCTTTGGGATGTGTTACATAATCCTTTACTCGCAACTTACCTTCAGAATTATTGAAATACGGCAGTTTTTTTAGTTTTTTAAATAGCTTTTGAAGCTTTTTAGGAGAAGAAACTACGACGCGGCATCCTCCTACATCCTGCATACTCTTTAGTTTCATATTTGAAGAGCTAAATCGTTTAAGTTTCTTTATGATAGAAGGTGTTCGTTTCAGGCGTTTAGCAAAGATTGCTTCATTATCGATTTCTCGAGTAACTTTTTTTACTAGAGACAAAGCGTGTTCAAGAGGAATTTCATGTTGCGAGCGCCAATAAGATAATACATCCATGGCTTTATCGTACTTTTCTTTGTCGTGAAAAATATTGTCATCTATTAAAGCTTCACCTGCTTTTTTAACCTCGTTGCCAGTATATGTCACTAATCTTACTCAATCTTCTTTACTTGTACTCTATCTTGAAATACTAATTCGCACCAGAGCATGATTATTCAGTGTGTTAAATAATAAAAGATAATGATTTGTTTACTGCGCAAAATCTTCCGGATCGTAACCCAGATTCGGAGCCAGCCATTTCTCGGTTTCTTCGACTGTCCAGCCTTTGCGGTGGGCGTAATCTTCGACCTGGTCGCGACCGACCGAACCGATACCGAAGTATTTCGATCCCGGGTGCGAGAAATAGACACCTGAAACCGCGGCAGTTGGTGTCATTGCGTAGCTTGAGGTTAAATCCAAGCCGATGCTTTCCGACGGCTTGAGTAGTTCCCAAATGGTGCCTTTTTCGGTATGTTCTGGGCAGGCAGGATAGCCCGGTGCAGGACGAATCCCTTGGTATTTCTCGCGAATCAACGCTTCGTTATCCAAATTTTCATCCGGCGCATAGCCCCATTCGGTTTTACGCACCATTTCATGCAAAGTTTCGGCAAAGGCTTCGGCAAAACGGTCGGCAAGTGCTTTGAGCATAATCGCTTCATAATCGTTGTGCTCGGCTTCAAATTCCGCCGCTTTTTCATCACAGCCGATACCGCCGGAAACCGCGAATAGACCAACATAGTCGGCAATGCCCGTTTCCTTCGGTGCAATGTAATCGCTTAGACACTGGTTATAACCGCCACGTTTTTTCTCCGCCTGTTGACGAAGATTGTGCAGAACGGTCAATACTTCGGTGCGCGATTCGTCGGTATAAACTTCAATGTCGTCACCAATCGCATTCGCCGGATAGAAACCATACACCGCTTTGGCGGTCAGCCATTTTTCGGCAATAATTTTTTCCAACATCTCTTTGGCATCGGCATAAACTTTACGCGCTTCTTCACCGACCACCTTGTCGTCGAGAATTCGCGGGAAGAGACCGTGCAGTTCCCAAGATTGGAAGAACGGCGACCAGTCAAAACGCTCCAGCAGTTTTTCCAGCGGGAAGTCTTCAATGACGCGCGAACCAAGGAAACTCGGTTTCACCGGCGTATAGCCGTTCCAGTCGATCTCGATGCGGTTTTCACGCGCCTTATTAATCGGCACACGTTTCACCTGCTTGGCGCGCGCTTTACGCTCTTCACGCACGGTTTCGTATTCGGCACGAATCTTCGCGGCGAAGTCGGTTTTCAGGTCGTTGGAAATCAGACTTTGCGCGACACCGACCGCACGCGAAGCATCCTTAACGTAAACCACCGGATGGTCGTATTGCGGTTCGATTTTCACTGCGGTATGCGCTTTTGAAGTGGTCGCGCCACCAATCAGCAATGGCAAGTCCATATTGCGCTCTTTCATCAGTTTGGCAACGTTCACCATCTCTTCCAGTGACGGGGTAATCAGACCGGAAAGTCCGATGACGTTTGCGCCTTCGGCAACTGCGGTATCGAGAATTTTTTCCGCCGGAACCATGACGCCTAGGTCGATAACCTCGAAGTTATTACATTGCAGTACCACGCCGACAATGTTTTTACCGATATCGTGCACGTCGCCCTTAACGGTTGCCATGACAATCTTACCGTTGGCTTGGCCTTCGGTTTTCGCCGCCAGTAGATAAGGGTCAAGATAGGCCACGGCACGTTTCATAACTCGCGCCGATTTCACCACCTGCGGCAGGAACATTTTCCCTGAACCGAACAGGTCGCCGACCACGTTCATGCCGTCCATTAACGGCCCTTCGATAACCAATAGCCCTGAACCAAGTTTCTGGTAGGCTTCTTCGGTATCTTCTTCGATAAAGTCGGTAATGCCTTTAACCAGCGCGTGCTCCAGACGTTTTTCAACGCTTTCTTCACGCCACTTGGTGTCGGCCACTTTGCTGGCGGCTGTGCCGTCGCCACGGAACTCTTCGGCGACTTCCAGCAGACGCTCGCCCGCTTCTGGGTCTTTGTTTAATATGACATCTTCAACGGCCAGGCGAAGTTTTTCCGGCAGGTCATCGTAAATCGCCATTTGTCCGGCGTTAACGATACCCATGTCCATGCCTTCTTTAATGGCGTAGTACAGGAACACCGAGTGAATCGCTTCGCGCACCGGATTGTTACCACGGAACGAGAAGGAGACGTTGGAAACCCCACCGGAAATCTTGGCGTGCGGCAGGTTGGCTTTAATCCAGGTCACCGCATTGATAAAGTCTAGACCGTAATTATTGTGTTCTTCAATACCCGTCGCGACCGCGAAGATATTCGGGTCGAAAATAATGTCTTGCGGCAGGAAGCCGACTTTTTCAGTCAAAACTTCGTAAGAGCGTTTACAGATTTCGATTTTGCGTTCTAACGTATCCGCCTGACCGTCTTCGTCGAAGGCCATAATAATCGCTGCCGCACCGTACTGTTTGACCTTGCGTGCGTGTTCAATAAAGGCTTCTTCGCCCTCTTTTAGCGAGATGGAGTTGACCACCCCTTTACCTTGAATGCATTTTAGACCGGCTTCAATGACTTCCCATTTTGAGGAGTCGATCATAATCGGCACGCGCGACGCTTCGGGTTCTGAGGCGAGTAGATTGAGAAATTTGACCATGCACGCCTTGGCATCCAGCATCCCTTCGTCCATATTGACGTCGATAATTTGTGCGCCGTCTTCTACCTGCTTAACGGCGATTTCGATCGCTTCTTCGTAGTTTTCTTCGATAATTAGGCGTTTGAATTTGGCCGAACCGGTAACGTTGTTACGTTCACCAACGTTAACGAACAGCGAGTCTTCGTCGATATTCAGGGGCTCAAGACCGGATAGACGACAGGCGGCGTGAATTTCCGGCAGTTCGCGACGCGGATGTGCCTGAGCGGCTTGCGCCATCGCTTCGACGTGATCCGGTGTGGTGCCACAGCAACCGCCGATAATATTGATCCAGCCGTGTTCCGCCCAATGTTGGATTTCGGCCGCCATCTGTTCCGGCGTTTCGTCGTACTCTCCGAATTCGTTCGGCAGGCCGGCATTCGGGTGAATTGACACATAGGTTTCGCATACGCGGCTTAGTTCCTGCACATAAGGGCGCAGTTCTTCCGGTCCTAAAGCACAGTTCAGACCGACCGACAGTGGTTCGGCATGAGCAACGGCGTTATAGAAAGCTTCGGTGGTTTGACCTGACAGAGTTCTTCCACTCGCGTCCGTAATGGTACCGCTCAACATAATCGGAACTTCTGGGAAAGCGCCTATTTCACTCAGCACTTTGTTGGCAGCCTCACTGCGCTGCTCATTAACTTCAGTTAACTCCGCTGCTACTTCGACTGCCGTCGCGTTCTGAGCGAAATATTCATCTTTCCGTTTATTCCACGCTTCGCGTAGTTCTTGTTCAACTTCTTTGACTGCGAAGATGGCAGCTTTCGCATTAAGGGTATCGAAAATGGTTTCAATCAGAATGGTGTCGACGCCGCCTTCCAGCAGGGCGTGGGTTGCTTGTTTGTAAGCGGTCACCAGTTCGTCGAAAGAGGTGTTACGGAAACCCGGATCGTTGACGTCCGGCGAAATCGACGCGGTACGGTTTGTCGGCCCAAGCACACCGGCGACAAAACGCGGTTTGCCGTCTTCCTGCTCGGCAATATCGCAGGCTTCGCGCGCCACCTTGGCACAGGCCAGGTTCAGCTCACTGACATGTTCCTGCATGTCGTAGTCGGCCTGGGCAATGGTGGTGGCGTTAAAGGAATTGGTTTCGATGATATCGACACCCTTGCGCAGGAACGCCAGGTGAATATCGCGGATCACTTCCGGTTTGGTCATCGCCAGAATGTCGTTGTTGCCCTTGATGTCCATGTGATAGTCGGCAAAACGCTCTCCTCGAAAGTCTTCTTCGCTGAGATTCAGCCCTTGGATCATGGTTCCCATCGCACCGTCGAGAATGACGATGCGTTCGTTCAGCAGTGATTTGAGGGCGGTTAAACGTTGTTGACGTGCTGTCATGGCCATACCTGTATCAAAAATTTAATCGCGCTATTTTACCTGATTTAGAGGATGACGTCTTCAGTCGTCATGCGCGGAGAGAATTTGCCTTTTGGCTCTTTTGTTTGTCCTGTGAAAGTATATAATTAATTGCTTATGTATAGATAAGGAAAAGTTATGCATTTGCGTGCGCTGGGTTTCATGCTGCTGATCGCTTTGAGCGATGAAGCCCAAGCTTCGGAAATTCTGATCGGTAGTGCCGGTATGGAATTGCAAGGCGGTTTACTAGGATTGCAAGGTGGAGTCGAATCCTACGGCGAGTGGCTGAACTACAAGACCGAGCATACTTCCATCCGCTCCGGACGGCTGTTTTATGATTATTCGATTGCTTATCTTACGCCGACCAGCAGTTTTAACGAATCGATCAGCGTTAAGAACCTGCAGGGCGGAGAGATGAACATTATCGGTGCCGAATTCGAATGGAGCGGGATCGATGCGCAGGCGACACTCGGTTACGACCTTTTTCGTTGGGGCGAACGCGATTACATCGGTTTGGGGCTGTCTCTCGGAATTGCCGCGCCGGTGATTAAGAATGCCGGGATTGATGTTCCGTCGGCCGACTGGATGCCCAATCAGGGAGCGCCGGTATATGTAGAGGAAGGCGATTCCGAGGAGGTCAGTCTGGTTGCCAGTACCACCGAATTCCTGGGCTATAAACTGGGACCGAAGTTGTTGTTGTCGAAAGCGCTCGGTGATCGGGCGGCAGTGTATGGTGAAATCAGCTATGCGCCTCAGCAACTGTCGATCCGTAATAAAAATCTGGATTACCGCATCGACATCGACGGTGACTATTTTCATTATGCTCTGGGGATTCGCTACGAGTTGATGAAGAGCAGTTATTCGCTTGGTTTACTGAATATTGAACCGCGTTTGGGATTGGATTTCGGGGTGCAATACAGCCGTTTGCATTTGCAGAAGTTTAATCTTGACCTGAGTGGCATGAATTACGCCATTCCGAAAACCGAGCTGAGTCTGGAGAGTCATTCTCTCTATCTTGGTGTCAGTTACGCTTTGTAGTCGAGTGCTTTCCGTGTATTTCCAACGGCTTACAAGTGGCTGGCCTGCTTTTAGAAATAATCGCAACGGCAAATAGCGTATAATTGCGCTGTTTTTTGAATTGTGAAAAGGTCAGTGTAAGCCAAGATGCTTTGCCAAGTGTTTCCCGAACAGTATGCGCAACAGCTCGCCGAAAAGGTAGAGCGTTTGCAAACCCTGCTGCCGCAGGCGCCGAATCTGCAGGTATTTGAATCGCCTGCCGAACATTACCGTGCGCGTGCCGAATTCCGCATCTGGCATGAGGAAGACGATACGTTTTATATCATGTTTGATCAGGAAACCAAGCAGAAGGTACGCATCGACGAATGTCCGATGGCGATTAAACCGATTGCCGAACTGATGCCGAAGTTGATGGACGCGATCAAGGCAGACGACGCGCTGCGCAGCAAGCTGTTTCAGGTGGATTTTCTGGCGACGTTGAGTGGGCAGATGCTGGTGACTTTGATTTATCGTCGTTCGATCGAGGGCGACGAAGCCTGGCTGACAGGAGCCAACCGTTTGCGTGAAATTTTGCCGATCGATCATATTATCGGCAGGGCGCGTAAGCAGAAGATTCTGTTGGACGAGGATTTCGTGACCGAAACCTTAGATGTGGACGGCAAGCCGCTGCATTACCAGCAGATCGAAAACAGTTTTACCCAGCCGAATCCGTATGTGGCGCAGCACATGTTGCACTGGGCGCGCGCGGTTTCAGGCAAATCGGACGGTGATTTGATCGAGTTGTATTGCGGTAACGGCAATTTTTCGATTGCGTTGGCGGATTGTTACCGTAAGGTTTTGGCGACGGAAATTTCCAAAACCTCGGTGGCTTCGGCGCAGATCAATATCGCTGCCAACGGTGTCGAGAATCTGCAGATTATAAAAATGGCTGCGGAAGAGGTCACCGAGGCTTTCGGCGGGCGTGAGTTTAATCGATTGAAGGGAATCGATCTGAATGCGTATGAGTTTTCGACCATCTTTGTCGATCCGCCGCGTTCCGGACTGGATGATTTGACGCGCAAGATGGTCTGCGACTATGAGCGCATTATCTATATTTCCTGCAATCCGGAAACGCTGGCGCGCGATCTGGAAGTTTTGACGCAGACCCATGAAATTCAGCAGACGGCGCTGTTCGATCAGTTTCCGTACACGCATCACATCGAAAGCGGTGTCTTTTTAACCCGCAAAGCCTGATGCGGGGTTTCGGCAGGTGACGATCATACTATCGTCATAATCTGTCCGGGATGCTTTATGTAGAATGAGCCAATTTTTACGGTTGGCGTTTAGATAATTTTTAGGAGAACCCCTATGGTATTAGCCTGGATTGGCGCACTATTTATCGGGCTTACCCTTGGTCTGTTGGGATCGGGTGGGTCGATTTTAACGGTACCGGTTTTGACCTATGTGGTCGGTCAGGAAACCAAGGTAGCGATTGCCGGGTCCTTGATGATCGTCGGGATTATCAGTGTCTTTTCGGCGATCCCGTATGCGAGACAGAAACTGGTGCAGTGGAAGACGGTGGTGCTGTTCGGGGTTCCGGGAATGGCCGGTGCCGTAGCCGGTGCCTGGAGTGCGCATTTCGTCTCCGATGCGATTCAGATGTTGATTTTTACCGTGCTGTTGCTGGTTGCCGCTTACTTCATGTACAAGCCTATGAAACTGCAGGACGGCGAACATGAGCCGCGCGCGTTTTACAAGATCGCCATTGACGGCTTTATTGTCGGCGGTGTTACCGGTCTGGTCGGAGTCGGCGGCGGCTTCCTGATTATTCCGGCGCTGGTACTGCTTGGCGGTTTGTCGATGCGTCTGGCGGTTGGAACCAGTCTGGTGATTATTGCGGTGAAATCGTTTGCCGGTTTTGTTGAATATCTGTCGGTATTGAAAGCTTTGGATCTGACTTTGGACTGGAGCATTATCGGCATCTTCTCGGCAATCGGCATCTTCGGCGGCTGGCTGGGGCACAAGATCAGTTCCAGGATTGATCAGGAAGCGCTTAAGAAAGGGTTCGCCATCTTTATGCTTTTGATGGGGATCTTTATTCTGTATAAGAATTTACCGGCTTTGCTCGGCTAATGATCACTCCTTTACCCATAAAAAACGGCGCTTAACAGCGCCGTTTTGCTTTTTGCAGAAAGCGATTTTCAAGAGCTGGTTTCATTCTGGTTGCCGGGGAGAGTGTCATCGAGTTTTGGGTTGACCTTCATGGCTTTTTTCAGGTCTTGGACATAGGCTTGCATGGAAGGAGCCAGTGCAGGATTGGTCTTGGCATAGGCTTCAACTCCGGCAACATAAGAGTCTTCTGCTTTCTTTTCTGCGGCAAAAGCCTGGCTGCTGATACCGACGCTGGCAAAAGCGGTCAGTAATCCGAGAGCGATTTTTGATTGGATGCGCATAATATTAAACCTCCGAGAGAGTAACTGGGATCGGGATAAGGCGGCTAACCTTGGCTCCAGTTTAGAACACTGATTTTTGGGTGCAATAGAGAGGCTCGACCGTCGAGGACATTTCAAGAGGTTCTTAAGAATTGATATAAACTTCAAAGGTTTATTGAGACAGCAGTAATACGGATGTACGGATATTGGGAGGAAAACCGCCGCGTGTTTGAAAGCAACGGCGGTTTTTACTTTTCTTTATTACAGATTTCGGCCGCTTACTGCAGCGATTTCAGACGCTGTTTTTCCTGGCGGTAGAAGACGTAACCGGCAATCGCCACGGCCAGACTGACCAGCGTGACAATAATGGTTGCCAGCGCATTGATCTGTGGGCTGACGCCCAGGCGAACACTGGAATAGACCACCATCGGCAGAGTCGTCGAACCGGGGCCGGACACGAAACTGGCGACCACCAGATCGTCGAGCGACAGCGTAAAGGCCAATAGCCACCCGGCAATCAGGGCCGGAGAGATCAGCGGTAAGGTGATGGTGAAAAACGCTTTGACCGGTTTGGCCCCCAGATCCATTGCCGCTTCTTCCAGACTGAAATCGAAGTGTGCCAGACGCGAACGAACCACTACCGTGACATAAGCAATGGCAAAGGTCATGTGAGCGATGATGATGGTGGTTTGTCCGCGACCTGCCGGCCAGCCGAGCCATTCGCTCATGGCGACAAACAGCAATAACAGAGACAGACCGAGAATGACTTCCGGCATGACCAGAGGAGCGGTCAGCATGAGCAGGAGTGAACCGCGGCCACGGAACCGTTTGTAGCGTACCAGAGCCATGGCGGCAAGGGTGGCGAATACCACTGCAAAGCTGGCACTGATGGCGGCAATTTTCAAACTCAGCCAGGCTGCATCGAGAATCTGCTGATTATGCATTAATTCGCCGTACCACTTGGTACTCCAGCCGCCCCAAACCGTGACCAGACGACTTTCGTTAAACGAATAAATCATCAGGCTGACAATCGGTCCGTACAGAAAGGCGTAGCCGAAGGCCAACAGGCTGAAAAGCGCAATTCTTGATTTTTTTACGCCCAGACTCATCCCAGACTCTCCCGGTTACGGCTTTCAAAATGTTGCCACAGCACAAAGGGCACGATCAGTACCAGCAGTAGAACCGCCGCCAGCGCCGAAGCGACCGGCCAGTCTTTATTACTGAAGAATTCGGTCCACATCAGTTTACCGATCATCAGCACATTCGGCCCGCCGAGCAGGTCGGGGATAACGAATTCGCCCATCACCGGAATAAACACCAGCATGGTGCCGGCAATCACGCCCGGAATGGACAGCGGCAGAGTGACAGTGAGGAACTGCTTCCACGGCGGACAACCGAGGTCGGCAGCCGCTTCCAGCAGAGTGTCGTCGAGGCGAATCAGGGTGGCGTACAGCGGCAAAATCACAAACGGCAGATAGGAGTAGACGATACCGATATAGACCGCAGTTGGCGTATACAGGATTTCCAATGGCTGGTCGATAATGCCCAGATAGATCAGCAGATTATTCAGTAGACCGTTGTTTTTCAGAATCCCGATCCAGGCGTAGACGCGAATCAGGAACGAGGTCCAGAACGGCAGAATAATCAGCATCAGCAACGGCAGACGCCAATTGTGCGGCGCCTTGGCGATGGCATACGCCATCGGATAGCCGACCAACAGCGTCAGCAGAGTCGACCAGGCGGCGATTTCAATCGAATTCAGCAGAGCGTTGAGATACAGCGGGTCTTCCAGCAGCAACAGATAATTGCCGAAGTTGACCACCATCGTTACCATGCCGTCGCTGACTTCGCGGATAAACGGCAGATAAGGCGGCTGCATCAAGGCCGCTTCCGACAGGCTCAACTTGAGGATAAACAGGAAGGGTAACAGGAAGAACACAGCCATCCACAGCCAGGGCAGGCCGATTAAAGCGCGTTTTCCCAGATTGAATCGGTCGCGGCTACGCATGCTTATTCCAGCAGAAGATTACAGGCGTCCGCCTGCCAGTGCAAACAGACCTCTTCTTCCCAATCAAGCGGTTGTTGCGCCAGCGCCTGGACGTTCGATTGGGTGAATTGGATACGTTTACCGCTCGGAAGGTCGACGTGATATACCGAAACGTCTCCGAGATAGGCAATCTCCTTGATGACGCCACGAAGCTGGTTGCTGCGTTGCGGCTGACAGTTTTCGGTAATCTGGACTTTTTCCGGGCGAACCGCGACGGTTGCCGTCATCCCTTCCAGCAAAGGCTGGCTGTGATAAACCTGCAGTAATTGATCGCAATCCGGACTTTTCAGCGTGACCAGATTGTCTTCCTGTTTGACGACTTCTGCATCGAACAGGTTGATCGAACCGATAAAATCGGCACAGTAGCGACTGTTTGGATATTCATACAGACGGCGCGGGGCGTCGACTTGAACGACACGGCCTTCGCGCATCAAGGCGATCCGCGACGACATGGTCATGGCTTCTTCCTGATCGTGGGTCACCACGATGAAGGTAATGCCGAGGCGCTCCTGCAGGTTGACCAGTTCGAACTGTGTTTGTTCACGAAGCTTCTTGTCCAAAGCGCCGAGTGGTTCGTCGAGCAGTAACAGTTTCGGATGCTTGGCCAAAGCACGTGCTAAAGCCACCCTCTGGCGTTGACCGCCGGAGAGTTGATGCGGTTTGCGTTTACCGAGTTTTTCGATCTGCACCAGTTGTAGCATCTCCTGAACCCGTTGGTCGCGCTCGGCTTTCGGCATGCGCTCCTGACGCAGACCGAAGGCGATATTGTCGGCAACGTTAAGGTGCGGAAACAGCGCGTACGACTGGAACATCATGTTCAGGGGGCGTTCGTACGGCGGAAGATCGGTTACGTCCTCGCCGCCGAGAAAGATTTTGCCGCTGGTCGGGGTTTCGAAACCGGCCAGCATGCGCAGCAAGGTGGTTTTGCCGCAGCCGGAGGCACCAAGCAGAGAGAAGAATTCTCCCGGATAGATGTCCAGACTAACGTCGTCTACGGCATAGAGATCGCCATAGGTTTTAGTTACTTGTTGTAGCTGAACGATCGGCGTCTCTTGCAAAGTCATTTATTGCCCTGTTTTCAGACGTGTCCAAGCGCGGTTCATTTCACGAACCTGACGGTCGGTCGGGGTTTTAATCACGATGAAATGGTCGCGGGTGCTTTGCGGAGGATAGATACCCGGATCCTGACGAATTTCTTCGTCGATCAAAGCGGTCGCATCCTTGTTCGCATTCGCATAAGCGACATAGTTGGTAATCGGCGCAATAACTTGCGGATCAAGCAGGTAGTTGATGAATTTAAAGGCGGCTTTCGGGTTAGGCGCATCGGCAGGAACTACCATAACGTCGGTCCAGACTACCGCACCTTCGGAAGGCGCAAAATAAGCGATTTCCTGACCGTTCTTGGCTTCGTCGGCACGGTCGCGAGCCTGCAGAATGTCGCCGGAATAACCCTGTGCCACACAGATATCGCCGTTGGCAAGATCGTTAATGTACTGTGAAGAGTGGAAGTAGCGGATATAAGGACGAACCGCCTTAACGGTTTCGCTGGCCGATTGCAGCGATTTTTTGCCGTAATCGTTGCTGTCTTCGCCTTGGTAAGCATGTGCGGCGGCAAAGACTTCGGTGACGTCATCCATCATGGTGACACCGCATTTGGACAGCTTGGCAACGATCTTCGGATCGAATAGCAGTTTCCAGGTGTCCAGTGGCATGTCGTCGCCAAGAATCTCTTTGACTTTTTTCGTGTTCACGCCGATACCGGTGGTTCCCCACATGTAAGGTGCGGCATAACGGTTGCCCGGATCGATGTCTGACAAGGATTGCATAATGACCGGATCAAGGTGTTTGAAATTCGGAATAGCGGCTTTGTCCAGCGGCTGATACAGGCCGGCTTTGATATGACGGTCGACAAACGGACGGGCGGTCGGGAAAATCAGATCGTAGCCGCTTTTTCCGGCCAGCAGTTTGGCTTCCAATACTTCGTTGGAATCGTATACGTCGTAGACGACCTTAATACCGGTCTGTTTTTCGAAATCGGCTAGGGTTTCGTCGGTAATGTAGTCCGACCAGTTGTAAACGTGAAGTTCTTCCGCTGCGCTAACGGCGCTTCCCCAAAGTTGGGCGCACAGGGCAATTGCACCTAGAGACAGGCTGCGGAACAAAGTTTTTTTACGGTTACGGAAAATCATGGCAATCACTCCAGGAAGAGGACAAAAGAAAAGGTGATTTGTTTGCCTGAGCGTTTATCGATGGGTCAAAAAACGACTTTTAGGAATGCTCACTGAACAATTGGAAATGTAATCAAAAACGTCAAAAAACAAAAGCTTTTTTTCAATGATTTAGTCAGTTTTTTCGCTTGCTTGCTGATGTTTGGATATTTGAATCAAAGCGCGCAGTTTCTGCTGGCCGAAACGGGCGATCTGCCAGAACAGCTGGTGCTCGATCGGCACACACTGAAAATCGGCCGGCGAAGCCAAAGGATTTTCGTCGGGATCCGGGTCGTTGATATAGACGAAACGGTCGTCGGACGCGGCGATATACACCCAGTGCGGTGCTTTGTTGCGGTTCAGCCTCCAAGTGCTGATCAGTGCCAGTAACGGTTGCTTTCGGGCGAGAATTTCTTTCCATTCTTCGAAGCTTAGAGTCTGGTCGTAGCTCTCGATGTCGGTTGCGGCAATCTGGCGGACAAAGTCGGCGTGTACCAGTTCGATCACTTCCTTTTTGTGGATATTGCGCACGCCATCGATAAACGGAATATCACTGCTGCTGACATAGAGTTTCACGGCAAAACCGCGTTTCCAGGCACTCAGAGCCAGGCCGTGAGGCGAGCAGCCGCCGTGTCCCGAGGTCATGAAAATGGTGGTTGCTTCGCGCCACAAAGCCAGCTCAAGACTGGGAGTGAGTTGATAGTCGGTTTGCAGCTCTTTGAGGGCCATCATCAGTGAAGCCGGACCGCAGGTGAACTCGGTGGTTTGCTGATAGTAAGGAGAATTCGAACAGAAGCCTTGCCCGAGTTTGTGCAGACGCTTCTCCATGCGTACAGCCGTGCTGCCGTCTTCGTAATAAGCGGGAATTTTACCGATCGCTTTATAGCCGCTGCTTTGGTAAAGCCGCGTTGCCGCCGGATTGCTTTCACTGACTTCGAGACGGATAAACGCGCACAGGCTATCCGCCGCTTCGGATTCGGCATCGCTTAAAAGTTGTTTGGCAAAGCCGCGCCCGCGGTATTCCGGCAGCAGGGCAATCGAATACAGGCGAGCGAGATTGGTACCGCTGCGAAACAGCGTCAATGCATAGCCGATCGTTTGACCATCCATCTCCAGAATGCGCAACCGATGGGAACCGGGTTTGATAAAACGCTGAAAACTGCGCTTTGACAGGCGGTCGCTTTGGAAGCAATCGCGTTCTATCTGCAACAGAGCGTTCAAATCCTGATTGGTCGCAGGGCGAATGTCGCTCATGCCGCCATTGCCCTGAGAGCCAAATCGATTGCCTGGCGGCCGCGGAACAGGACCTGCTCCTGCCAGGAAGTTTCTTCCGGGTAGAAGAAATGCTTTAAAGCGCGTACCGGCGGGGCCAGCAGATCGCGATCGCTCTCTGTGTTTAAGCCGTTTTGGTAGATTTGTTCCTCGATCAGCAGGCGAATCAGATCGGCGCTGCTGTAAGTGCCGAATTCCAGGGTGGTAAAGCAACCGCGCTCGCCGATCAATTGATGCCAGTGAAAATCGAGCAGGCCGACTTTAGGTGCCGAACTGGATTCGCCGAGATAAGCGGACAGGGCGTTGTCGCCATAAGCGCTCTTAGCCCATTCGAAACCGCGGCTGCCGAGCGGGTGGTCGTTAATGATTTCGCCGTAGCCGTAGGGGCCGAGTCCGCTGTGGACGTCGATAATGTTAATTTTTTCGGCATTTTGCAGCCAGCTTCCGGAGGTGATCTCTTCTAGAGTGCGGCGTGACCAGCTCGCATCCCGACCGCCGTAAAAGATGCCCTGCGGATAGCGATATTGTCCCTGAGTCAAATCTGCCAAGTGAGTTTGAAAGCCGTCTGCCTGCCATACCGGATTTCCTGCCTCGATGGCCGTTGCAAAGCGATCATAACCCGGGTTGGCGGGCAAAGCCTGGGAAAAATCGACGAAGTTGCGGTTCAGATCAATGCCTTTATGGTCGCCGCGTCTTTGCCAGGCGAATCCCCACGGGTTCAGGGCGTGGATCAATAAAAAACCGTTATCCGGGAAAAGCTCCAGCAAATCGACACTTCGGCGCAAAAGGTCTTTCTGTAGGGCGGAACCGTGAAAGCCTTCTACGCCGTGAGTCGCGGATTGCAGTACCAGCAAGTGTTTAGGTTCCGGGTTTGCCGAGATCAGGACGCTGTCGCAATACAGATTTTCGCCGCTCGGCCCGAGCAGAGGGTGGCAATGACTTTGGCGATGGTGCTGCCATGCGGCCGGGACTGATTCCAGAGCATTAAAGAAGCCGTTGCGGCTGGTTTGGTAGTCGTTGTCGAAATCGCTTAAATGGAAGGGGCTCAGTAGGAGATTCATCGGTTTCGTTCTCTGCGTTGAATCACTCAATCATAGCGTTAAATTTCTCGGGCTGGCAATCAATTTTTTTATTGTGGTTTGTCGATTTTGGGAGGAAAATCTGACCTTCAGCGGGGGCATTGCAAAAGGAGCCTATATGAACCGTTTTTATGTCGTGGTGGAGCGTCCGCAGGACTGGAAACCCTACTATCCGAGTCAGGATGTGATTACCTTCGATCAGTACATGCAGGGCGTTGTGGAAGGTGACAAACGGGTCTGGGTTATCAATCTGTGCCGCGATTACCGCTATCTGAAAACCGGTTATTACTGCTCCCTGCTGGCGGAGGCTCGCGGTCATCGCTGCATGCCGTCTCTGACCACAATTAACGATCTGAGTCGGAAGTCGCTGTCGATTCTGCAACTCGGTGACGGCGATAAATGGCTGTCGGCCGCCGGTCAAGGTGCGGAAGGGGATCGTATGGAGCTGAAATGCTGGTTTGGTCAGGCTTCCGATCCGCGATTCGAAAAGTTGGCGGCTAAGTTGTTCGAACGCTTTCCCTGCCCTTTGCTGAGCATCGGTTTGCAAATCAAATCCGGTCAGTGGCAGGTGCGTAAAGTGTTGCCGTTGTCGCTGCGTGAACTGGATACACCCGAAGATCAGGAGGGGTTTGCCAACGCTTTCGAACGCTTCAGTCTGAAGATGTGGCGAAAACCGAAAGCGCGAAAGGCTTACCGTTACGATCTTGCCATGCTGGTTAATCCTGAGGAAGCTTTGCCGCCGAGCGACGAGAAGGCGTTGCAATCATTCACCAAGGCCGCCAATCAGTTGGGCATCGGTGTCGAGCGCATCGGACGCAAGGATTATATGCGATTGGGAGAGTTCGATGCTCTCTTCATTCGCGAGACGACTTCGGTGGATCATTACACTTACCGTTTTGCCAAAAAAGCGCGCGCCGAAGGCTTGGTAGTGATCGACGATCCGGAATCGATCGTGCGCTGTACCAACAAGATTTTCCTGGCCGACCTGTTCAATACCCATCGGGTGCCGGCACCGAAAACCGTATTGTTATCGCGTCCGCATGACGAAGACTATCAAAGACTGGAGCAGCAGATCGGTTTCCCGATGGTATTGAAGGTGCCGGACGGCGCTTTTTCGCTTGGTGTGGTCAAGGTGGAAGATATGCAGCAGTTGCGGCATAAAGCGGCCGAGCTGCTGAAAAAATCGGTGATCTTGCTCGCCCAGGAATTTTTGTACACTCAGTACGACTGGCGAATCGGTATTCTCAATCACCGGCCTTTGTTTGCCTGCCGTTACTATATGGTTGACGACCACTGGCAGATCTACAAGCATGATGGCGGCGATTCGCCTGAATCGGGCGCTTTCGATACATTGCCGACTTTCGAAACGCCAAAGCAGGTGCTGGACGCTGCTGTGAAGGCGGCGCGTCTGGTGGGCGACGGTTTTTATGGCGTCGACCTGAAGCAGAGCGGCGATCGTGTGGTGGTGATTGAGGTCAACGACAATCCGAGTATCGATTCGGGGGTGGAAGACGATTATCTTGGCGAAGCACTGTATGTGGAAATCATGCGCGAGTTTTTACGCCGGCTGGACACTCGTGGCCGCAGTTGAAGCGTTACGGAGATGGATTCAGGCGGCAGATTTCGATTGCGGCGCAGCAAGCCGGTCGAATCATGTAAAATAGGCAGCTGAATTTACCTGAGGATTAGACGCCAGCCATGAGTGACGCTGTTGAGACTAAATTAACCAAAAAAGAACGCACCAAAGATTGGATTAAACCGCCGAAAGCGATTATGAAGCCGGTCGGCAGAGCCATGGCGCAGTACAAGATGCTGCGTGACGGCGACAGAGTGCTGTTGGGTTTGTCCGGAGGTAAGGACTCGCTCAGTTTGCTGGTGATTCTCAAACATCTGCAGCGTCACGCGCCGATCAAGTTCGAACTGGCCGCCTGTACCATCGATCCGATGATTCCGGGGTTTGATCCGTCGCCGTTGAAAGAGTGGTGCGAGAAGATGGATGTCCCATATTTTTACGAGACTGAAGATATGGTCGGGCTGGCGGAAGAACGTATGAAGGGCGACTCTTTCTGCAGTTTCTGCGCCCGCCAGAAACGCGGTATTCTGTATACGGTGTGCCGCCGTGAAGGTTACAACGTGCTGGCATTGGCACAGCATCTCGACGATCTGGCCGAAAGTTTCATTATGTCGGCGTTCAATGCCGGGCAGCTGAGAACCATGAAAGCGCACTATCTGAATGACGACGAAGATGTGCGTATTATCCGTCCGCTGGTGCGCGTACGCGAAAACCAGACCCGTGACTTTGCCGAATCGGCCGGTTTGCCGATTATTCCCGATAATTGTCCGGCCTGTTACGCCAAACCGCAGGCTCGCGCGGAAACCAAGCAGCTGTTGTTGGAACAAGAGAGAAAGAATAAGCATTTGTACGCCAATCTCTGGACGGCGATGCAGCCGTTGATTGCCGACGACAATCATGGCGGCGATGCCGAGCTCAGTCGTGTCACGGCCGAGGACCTGGACGAGATTGACTTGTGAAACTAAGTTTTAAAGACCGTCTGATTGCGGCAATGGTCATCGCTTTTCTGAAACTGCTGGCCGCCTTGCCGTTTTCCGTTACGCAGGCGCTGGGACGCGGATTGGGACGCCTTCTGTACTGGCTGCCGAACAGCCAAAAAGAGGTAGCGCGATGTAATTTGGCGGCGGCCTATCCGGACTTAAGCGGTGCAGAACGCCAGATACTTTTAAAAGATTTGCTGCAGCAATCAGCGCAGTCGATTTTCGAACTGGGCCCTTTCTGGATCTGGCCGAAAGACAAGTTGATGGAACGTATCGAGAAAGTCAGCGGTGAAGCGTTGCTGAACGATGCTTTGCAGCAAGAAAAAGGCATTCTGTTTCTTGCGCCACACTTCGGTGCCTGGGAATTGATCGGCCCTTATCTTTCTAGTCGCTTCCCGTCGACTTTTATGTATCGTCCGCCGAATTTGATCGGATTGGATGATTTCATGGTCGAATCGCGCGGCCGGTTTGGAGCCGATTTGGCACCGACCGATCTTCGCGGAGTGCGCAAGCTGATTCAGGCTTTGAATCAGGGACAGATTTCGGTGATTCTTCCTGATCAGGACCCCGGCGAGAAGGGTAGCGTTTACGCGCCGTTTTTCAAACGTCCGGCCAGAACCATGACGCTGGTAAACAAGTTACTGCAAAAAGCCGATTGTGCAGTGATGTATGTCGTGATGCAGCGCTTGCCGAACGGACGGTTTCATTTGCATTTTTTACCGGCTGAAGAAGCCTTGACCGATCGGGATGAATTGATCGCTGCCGGAGCATTGAACCGAGGGGTAGAGGCATGTATTGCGGTCGCACCGGAACAGTATCTCTGGTCCTACAAGCGCTATCGCAAACCGCCTCCTGGATGGAAAGACGTCTATCGTTAAGCCGTTTCTTTGACGGATTCTACCGGTTTGATGGTGACAAAATTACCTTTGACGGCGACGATCAGAACCTCTTCTTCGGGTTGAGCATTATCCGGCGGACTTAACGGGTCGATCAGCCAGTAGGTCCCACGGTAGAAGACCGAGTAGTTGCCGTTTTTGTCCTGATGCAGGCGGCCGAACTCTTGCGGGTTGGTCGGTGCGAAACTGTCGGCTTCGTGAGTGTGTTTGGCTTTCTTCAAATACGGGTTCAAAAGCCAGGTGAAGAGGCCGCCCAGAACGGTAATGGCGAGAAGCTGAAAGCGCCAGTCGACCGGCTGGTAGAAGCCGAATAATCCGATCAGGATAAAGGCCAGAGCCACCCAGAAAAGCACAAAGGTTCCGATGATCAACACTTCGCCTAGCATCAGCAGGATGCCGACGATGATCAGAATCGATGGGTTGATTGAAGAGTCGGTCATCAACTCAAACATAGCGCCCTCCTATTTGTCTTGTTTCAAAAGGCCTTGCAATAGGCTCATGGAACCGAGTAGTTCACTGGTTTCGACCGGAATGACGATCTTGTTACTTGAGTCGGACGCAGCCAAGCCGGAGAAGGCTTTAACCCGGTCTTTGGCCAGAAGATATTCGGCCGCCTGAGGGTTTTCCTGCATCGCTTTATTCACGGCTTCGATCGCCAGCTGTTGACCGATACCGATTTGCTCCTGTTGATAACGTTCGGCGTCGGCAGTTCTTTCCAGCGCTTCTGCTTCAAGGAAGGCCTTTTGTTTCAGAGCTTCGGCGTCGGCAATGACGGCGTTCTTTTCTGCTTGCGCTTTGGTCTCGATGGCGCGTCTTTCCCGTGTTGCCTGTAATTGCAGTTCCATCGCTTTCTGCACCTCTTCCGGTACCGAAATGTCGCTGACTTCGACACGTGTCACCTTGACGCCCCATTCGTTACTGGCATTGTTCAAGGCCTGCATCAGGGAGGCGTTGAGATCGTCGCGCGAGCTGAGGGTTTCGTCCAGTTCCAGGGAGCCTATTTCCGAACGCAGCGTGGTCTGGCACAGCTGGCTGATCATTTGCTTGACGTCCAGCGCCGAGTAGGTGGCGGCTTCGGCGTCGGTGATGCGGATAAACACCAGGCCATCGATAAAGATCGAGACGTTGTCTTTGGTGATAACGCGCTGCGATGGAATATCGATGGTCTGTTCCTGCATGTTGTATTTGACGCGGACGTCATCGATGAACGGAATAATGAAATTCAGGCCGCCTTCCAGAGTACTGTTGTATTTACCGAGGCGTTCTACGACCCAGTTTTCCGCTTGAGGGACAACCTTGACGCCGCGCATAAGAACAAACACAACGGCGATAAAGAGAATGATGACCAGAGAGTTATCGGCTAGCTGCGTTTCAAACATCTTATCCTCCTGAGATTGAATCGAGATTATGATCGGCTCTATTACGTTTTTTTGCCGACCAACCAACTATAACGCTGTTTGTTCTCCTGATCGAGAGAATTTTCCGAAGCGAGCCAGCCTTCCCCGTAGACTTGGACGCGCAGAGAGGGAAAAGCTTTGATCAGTTCACCACTTTGCAGATAGAAATCCGCATTTTGTATGCCTTGCGGATAGACCGGCCCGAGAAAGGTCTGATAAAACAGTAATCCGCCGGGTTTCAACGCTTGTTCAATCTGCTGAAACAGCTGGCGGTTGAGAAAACGGCTGACGACGATCACGTCAAAGCGCTGGTAGGGAAACAGCATTTGATCCAGATCGGTGAGCAGCGGTGCAATCGGCAGATGATTGAGGCTGGCCCAGTTGTTGAGAATGGTTAAGGCCTGATCGGAAATATCCCAAGCTTCGACTTTCAAGCCGCACTGGGACAGAAATCGCGCATTGCCGCCGAGACCGCTGGCCAGATCCAGAGCCAGTCCTTTAAAAGGCAGCAACCGGCTGTGCTGTTTTAAAACATAGCAAGGTGCGACCGGAGTGTTCAGATCGGCATCGGCATATTTGCGGTCCCATTTTTCGGCACTGCTCAGGCTCATGGTTTTCCTTTAGATTATTTACGCCAGAAGGCCGCGGTGAATAGAACCAGCAGGGTAAAAATTTCCAAGCGGCCCAGCAGCATGGCAAAAGTCAGAACCCATTTTACCGGATCGCTCATTTGCTGGTAGTTGGCGGCGACCTCGCCGAGACCCGGACCGAGATTATTCATCATGGCGGCGATGGAAGAGAAGGCGGTAATCTGATCGACGCCGAGCGCCATAACCATCAGCATCAGAATGGTGAAGGTAAAAACGTATACCGACAAAAAGCCCCATACGGCCATCATGACTTTTTCCGGAATGGTTTTATTATTCAGCTTAACCGGCATGATAGCATTCGGGTGCAGAAGACTCTGAATTTCGCGCATCCCTTGTTTGAAGAGCAGGATGAAACGGATTACTTTCATGCCACCGGCTGTTGAACCTGCGCTACCGCCGATAAAACTCATAATAATCAATAGCGTTGGCAGGAATCCCGGCCAGGCTGCAAAGTCGGCATTGGCAAAACCGGTGGTGGTCGCTAGGGATACGGTTTGGAACAGGCCATATCGAACCGCTTCCCAGAAAGTCGGGTAGATGTTTTGCAGGTAGAGATAGGCGATGGCGACAATTGCTGCGCCGAGGAGCAGGATGAAATAGGCTTTGAACTCAGGATCCAGCAGGTACGGCGAAGTATTGAGGTTGCGGAAAGCGCTGAAATGCAGGGCGAAGTTGATGCCGGAAAGAAACATAAAGAATATTGCGACATGCTCGACATGCACATTGTTGAAATAACCGATACTGGCATCGTGTGTAGAGAAACCGCCGATTGCGACGGTGGAGAAACTGTGCCCGAAGGCGTCGAACCAGTCCATGCCGGCGAACCAGTAACTAATGGCACAGGCCAGCGTTAAACCGGTATAGATATACCATAAGGCTTTGGCGGTTTCGGAGATGCGCGGGGCGATTTTAGAATCCTTCATCGGTCCCGGCATTTCGGCACGATACAGCTGCATGCCGCCGATTCCGAGCATCGGCAAAACCGCAACTGCTAAAACGATGATCCCCATCCCGCCCAACCATTGCAGCTGCTGGCGATACCAGAGAATGGCATGCGGCAGGTTGTCTAGTCCGGTAATGACCGTGGCTCCGGTCGTCGTCAAACCGGAGAAGGATTCGAAGATTGAATCGGTCAGGCTGAGCGGCACGTCTTTTTCGATATAGAAGGGTAATGATCCTGCCATACCGAGCACGACCCAGAACATCACCACTACGAAGAAACCGTCGCGAATTTTCAGGTCGGGGCGGTAGTTGCGAACCGGATACCACAGCAATAATCCTAGAAAAAGCAGGCCGATAAAGACGCTGGAGAAAGCAGAAAGGCCGCCATCCCGATAGTAGAGAGAAATCAGGATCGGGGGAACCAGGCTGAGGCTGAATACCATCAGCAGTAGCCCCATAACTTTAAAAATCGTTTTTGAATGCATACTAATCAGGCTTCCCGATTCTTAAAGTTAACCGAACCAGCTGCTCTGTTTCGGATCCGGAGAAATCAATCGTGCTACTTCTGCGGCGCTACCAGGATCGGTCAAGAACAGTATGATGTGATCTTCGGCTTCGATTTCCAGATCGCGGTGGGAAATAATCACCTTGTCGTTGCGGATAATACAGCCGACAGTAATGTCACTGGGCCATTTGATTTCGCCGATGGTTTTTCCGATGATATCTGAGCTGTTTTCGCTTCCGTGGGCGATAACCTCCATCGCTTCGGCCGCCCCGCGGCGCAAGGTAACGGCCTTAACCGTATCTCCCTGGCGCATATAGTGCAGCAGATTACTGGTGGTGATGCTGTCGGCCGAGATGGCGACGTCGATCCCGTTCAATTGAATCAGTTCGACATAGGACTGGTTGTTCACCAGTGCAATGACTCGGCGCACGCCGAGTTTCTTGGCAAGCATGCCGGAGATAATGTTTGCTTCATCGTTATTGGTAACCGCGACAAACAGGTCGATTTCGTCGATATTTTCTTCAAGCAGCAGTTCTTTATCGGAGACGTCGCCGTGAATGATTATGGTGTTGTTTAGTGTTTCGGCGACTTCACGCGCCTGCAAAATATTGTGGTCGATCAGTTTGACCTGATGGGCTTTTTCCAGTGACTTTGCCAGACTGTATCCGATGTTTCCGCCGCCGCCGATCATAATGTTGCGCGACGGTTTCTCTTTTTTCTGACGGAGTTCGTTTACAATCGGAAGAATGTGCTTCGGTTCGGCGAGGAAAAAGACTTCGTCACCGGCTTTAATGACGGCATCGCCGGTTGGCATGACGACTTCGTTGCGGCGGTAGATGGCGGCAATGCGGGTCTTGACGTGGCTCGGCAGGTATTGGCTCAGATTACGGATCTGCTTACCTACCAGCAGGCCGTCGGCGTAAGCGCGAACCGCGACCAGACGGACTTTACCATCGGCGAAGTCGATTACCTGCAAGGAACCGGGATATTCGATCAGCTGCAGAATGTAGCTGGTAACCAGGTTCTCCGGGCTGATCAGGACATCGATAGGGATGGCGTTGGTATTGCGGTATTTATCGAAAAGTTCCGGGTGTTCCAGATAAGAACGGCTGCGGACGCGGGCGATTTTAGTACCGGTTTTGTACATGGTGTGTGACAGATAACAGGCGAGAATATTGGTTTCGTCGTTCTGGGTCGCGGCGATCAGCATGTCGGCTTCTTCGATGCCGGCCTGAAGCAAAACGTCCGGATGCGAAGCATGGCCGCAAATAGTGCGGATATCCAGACGGTCTTGCAGGCGTTGTAAATGCAGGCGATCCAGATCGACTACGGTTACGTCGTGACTTTCGGTTGCAAGTAATTCCGCCAAAGACGAGCCGACTTGTCCGGCACCCAAAATTACGATATTCATACAGCGTGTGCTCGTTGTTATGCCCGGAGTTTACACCGGATTTTTCGGGTCTATGCCCAAACTTTTCAATTTACGGTACAGGTTGGTTCGATCCACTCCAGACCGTTTGGCGGTTTCGCTGACGTTGCCGCCGGTTTCTCTTAACAGCTGACTTAAATAAGCCGCTTCCCATTGATCTTTGGCGTCCTTCAAGCTCAAACTGGTATCGATTTGCGGTTGATTTTGCTGAGCAAGATCCGATTGCATAATCGCCTTTTTGACCTCTTCGTCGCTGACTTCTTCTGTGCCGAGAATCAGCAGACGCTGGATCAGGTTTTGCAACTCCTTCATATTGCCCGGCCAGGCGTACTGACGCAAGCTATTTTGCGACGGAACGCTAAAATGCCGGTATTCCAAGCCTTCGCGGGTAACGAAATAGTTGACGAAATAGTCGATCAATTCAGGAATGTCTTCGGTATGCTGGCGCAGCGCCGGCACGTGGATCGGCATAACTTTCAGACGCTGGAATAGATCGTCGCGGAACTGACGGTGCAGAACGATTTCTTCCAGTTCGCCGCGGGTGAGGGCGATAACACGAATGTCCAGCGATAGACTTTCCGGTTCGCCTTTTAAAAAGACTTTCTGATGCAGTACCAGATCGGCAACCAAATCCTGGCTGACAGAATGCAGTTGTTCTATATTGGCAATCACCAAAGTACCTTGATGAGCGTCGCGCAAGAGGTTTTTAAGCTCTTCAGTGCGTTCTTCTTCTAACAGGCGGTTCAGATCGATCGAGGTGATCTCTTTGATGACAGCGTCTTTACGGTGACTGGTTTTATGCAGGGCGCGTGCGAAATGGTGTTTGCCGACCCCGGCTTCTCCCGTGATCAGTACCGGCATCGTGAATTTGGAGAGCCGTTCGATGGTTTCTCTCAGTTGTACCACCATCTTGCTTTTGCCGATCGGCAGGAATTGATCCGGGGCTTTCTGCTTGAGCTGGCGGTTTTCCTGATGCAGGCGATTGTGTTCGATAGCGCGCTCGGCGGTAACGATCAGTTTGGCCAGCGACAGCGGTTTTTCCAAAAAGTCGTAGGCACCGAGACGGGTCGCTTCTATGGCGGTTTCGATGGTGCCGTGACCGGACATCATAATCACTTTGGTGTGTTCCAGAACCCCCTCTTTCTGCATTTCTTTCAACAGGGAAATACCGTCTATGTCCGGCATCCACACGTCCAGAAAAATAACATCCGGCAGATTTTTGCGCCAGGCTTGTTGTGCTTGCACGCCATTTGCGGCCGTTTCAACCTGATAACCCTCTTCGGAGAAAATTTCATCCATCAGGTTTCGAATATCTTTTTCGTCATCTACGATCAGTAGTTTGGCGGTTTTCATTCACGCTCTCTCGATGTCAGGGGGAGTTTGATTATAAAGCAGGTGCCTTGCTGCGGTGAAGACTTGAGCTGGATCTGTCCGTGATGCTCGTCAACGATTTTACGCACAACGGCTAAGCCCAAACCGGTTCCCTTAGGCTTATTGGTGGCATAAGGTTCGAATATCCAGTTTTTGTGCTGTTCGGGAATTCCAGGACCGTTATCGCAAACGGTTATCTTAACCTGTTTGGCGTTTTCGATTTCGGTTCGAATTTCAATCAAGCCGCTTTCTTGATTTTCCGTCGCTTCCAAGGCGTTTTTAATCAGGTTATGGAACAGCTGGCGCAGACGAGAGCCGTCGGCGGCGACAAATGGCATCTTCGGATCCAGAAGCGCCTTAACCTGCCAAGGTGCTTTAGGGTCATAGTACATGTCAACGATGCTTTTAATCAAACTATTCAGGTCAAGTCGGCTTAATCTGACCTCCGGAGTGTTGGCGTAGTCGGTAAATGCCTGCACCAGAGTCTGCATGGTATTGACCTGTTCGATAATGGTCTGGGTCATACGGGTCAGCAGTGATTGGTCTTTATCCTGCAGTTTATCGTGAAGTTTGAAGTTCAAACGTTCCGCCGACAGCTGGATCGGTGTCAGAGGGTTTTTGATCTCATGCGCCAGACGGCGGGCGACATCGCTCCAGGCAGCATGCAGCTGAGCCTGAACCAGTTCGGTGATATCGTCCATAACGATGACGTAACCCGAGGTCTGGGTATCGATACCCGGCAGGGTCGAACCGTGAATCAGCAGACGTTTCTGGCCGTCTTTGCATGCGAATTCCTTCTGCAGGTTCCAATTTTGTCCCGGGTCGTCGAAATGCGGCGTGATCTGCGAGAAGAGTTCGCTTAAATGTTCGTTGTGCTTGGTTGAGACCGCCTCGCTCAGCGAGTAGCCGATAAACGGCGATAGATCGGTATTCAGAATCTGTTTGGCGGCATCGTTCATAGTGCGGATACGCTGTTTCATATCCAGAGTGATTACGCCGCTGGTCAGGTTTTGAATGATCGCCTGCAAGTAGAGCTTCTGTACTTCCGCCTGGTGCTGTCCCATTTTGATTTCGTTTCGCGCCTGAGCGATACGCTGAGTCATGTCGTTGAAGGAGACGATCAGCTCGCCGAATTCGTCATGTTCTTTGACCGGCATCTGGATGCTGTAGTCCCCTTTGGAAATTGCCTTGGTTCCGCGAGCCAGAGTACGGATCGGGCGGGCGAAGTTCTGTACCGCCTGGATGGTAAATAGGATCGAGGTGAGTAGTGTCAGCAATAGTACGATGGTCAGAATCAGAGTGAAACTGGTGGTCAGTGGCGCTTTCAGGTAAGAGAGTTCCTTATACTGTCCCGAAGCGGTTGCGACCGATTCGTCAAGTTCGGTGATGTTGCTCGGAATCGGGAAGGTTGCCTGCAGAACATAGGGGGTGTTGATGTTGGAATCGGTAATGGGTACGACTACGCGGATAAACTTCTCAGGTACCGTTGCCCCCGGACGGGTTTCAATCGCTGCATAGGTGATTTTTTGCCGCACCTGCTGGAACAGGTTATCTCCGGGTGGAGTCGGAAGGATATCGCTGCCATCAGGGCTGCTGAAAGCGATCAACTGCTGGTTGGTATTGTAGAAGGATACTTCCTGAGCGCCGAGTTGATTTCGTAACCTGTTCACCCCGATAATCGGCGAGTCTGCCAGCAGGTCATGTTCTTCTTTGACCGTGGAGAGGGTACGGTTGAGGCTTTCGCGCGTTTTGTTGTCGAGGGTGATGCGCACCAGAGTCGAGGCGTTTTCCAGGGCCGTTTCGGTTTTGACGTCAAACCACTGGTTGATGCCCTGTTGAATAAAACTTTGCGAGAAGTAGAAAATCGTTGCGGTCGGCAAGCCCATCAACAAAGTGGCAAGGAAGGTCAGACGGATGGTGATTTTGATTCCGGGAATGCGTTTTTTGTACTGTTTGTACAGATTCCACAGGGTACGAACCAAAACAATCAGCAGAATAAATACCCCGCCGAAGGTGAAAAACAGCAAGGCCGAATAGCTTTCGGCAAAGCTGGAAGCGTTTTGCAGAATCTGGCTCATAATCACCAGAGAGATCAGCAGGACGCCGGAGAGCAAGGTAATCCAGCCGTATTGCTTCAGGTATAAGCCGATTAAACTACTCATTGCCAGCTCTGAGGCGTCTTCAAGAAAGTCTCGAACCAACCGCTGTTGATACGCCAGTCGGAATCCATCATGGCATCGATAATCAGAGGAGCGGGTAGTTTCCAGTAATCGAGTTTGATGCGCATTTTAATGGTGTAGCGTTGCTGCGGATGGAGTTCGGAAAGGGTGGCGATCGGGAAGGATTGCAAGGTGCCTAGCGTTTCCAATGCCGCATCCAGGGTTGGAAAGCTTTGGACGTTCTGGTTACGGGTGTTGTACAGCACATAGTGGTGATTGACGCCATAGGCGTAAAGCTGAGTCTGGTATTCGATCGTACGTCGGGTGCGCTGGTATTTGATTCCCAGAAAACTGGCGCTTTCGGTCAAGACGATGGTGGTGGTGAAGAGCAGCGGAATTTCGTGGTGGATGGCGGCGGTGACTTTTTCCGGTAGATGGAATTTGCTTTCGGAGTCGATCAGCAGTTCACGCTGGTTCTGATAGTCCGAGACGCGAACGATCAATATTTCATCGCTGGCCCAGCCGGCGCACGACAGGCACAGTAGCAGGAAAATACCCAGCCCGGCCCGTAGATTTTTGCCGAATGTACTCCAAAAGCAAAATGATCGAGCCGATTGTTCCATTTCCTCTATCCCGTCATTTTTTCCAGTAAACAGTAATAAAAGCCATCCATGCCGTTATCTCCGGGTAGTATTTGCCGACCGGGCAATTCCTGCGATAAACCCCATTCTACTTCGATTGGTATTTCCTGTGCATCAGCTGTTTCCAGCAGGAAACGCCGTATTTGCAGACCGTTCTCCTGCGGTAAAACCGAACAGGTTGCGTAGAGCAAGCGCCCGCCTGGTTTGACTAACGGCCAGAGCGCTTTAAGAATCTGCGCTTGTAAATCGCAAAGCGCGTCGATATCTTCTTCTGTTCTGTGCCATTTGATATCCGGGTGGCGACGAATAATACCGGTTGCCGAACAGGGTGCGTCCAGAAGAATTTTATCGAATGGGCGTTGATCCCACCAGTCTTCAGGTTCGGAAGCATCGCCGACCTGATAATCGCATTCTAACCCAAGACGGTGTAAATTTTCCGCTAAGCGTTCAAGACGCTCCGGTTCTTTTTCGATCGCCAGCAAATCAAGCTGGCCGCCGCTGTATTCGAGAAGATGGGCCGTTTTACCGCCGGGAGCGGCACAGGCATCCAGAACATGCTCGCCGGGTTGCGGCTGTAATAGTTCCGCCGCTTGCTGAGCCGCGCCGTCCTGAACGCTGAAAGCGCCATCTTCAAAGCCGGGCAGTGCGGTAATGTCCATACTACGTGATAGGCCAATCCCGTTCGGACATTGCGGATGTGCTTCGGAAATCTTTTCTTCTGCGTTGAGCAAGTCGAGTAAAGTT
Source organism: Thiomicrorhabdus heinhorstiae (assembly GCF_013391765.2). Taxonomy (GTDB): domain Bacteria; phylum Pseudomonadota; class Gammaproteobacteria; order Thiomicrospirales; family Thiomicrospiraceae; genus Thiomicrorhabdus; species Thiomicrorhabdus heinhorstiae. Next base: position 99,379 of record NZ_JACBGI020000004.1, read on the forward strand.
TCTCGACTCTGCTGCAAACGGTTGTTGCGTAGCGTGATCGGAGCAATCTCGTTATTGGCGGTCAAAATCTCCTGCCATTGCTGCGGATAAGCTTTGCGCATCGCTTTGAAAAACCACTGCGGGTGCGAATAGGCTTGCGATGGTTTCAAGTCCACTTCGGCGCAGAGGGTTTCGCGATCACGCAGGAAATTCCGCAAAACGCCGTTTACCAAACCTTTTGCCCAAGGTTTTTTTAGCTTGCCGACCAGAGCAACGGTTTCGGAAACCGCCGCATGATCGGGAGTGTCCATATACAGGATCTGGTACAGGCCGAGTAGAATCAGCTGATTGACGTCTTCGTCTTTCGCTTTTAGTTTTTTCTTCAATAACTGATCACAGATTGCCTGCAGACGCAACTGCCAGCGCAAGACGCCAAGCACGATATTTTGCGTAAAACTGCGATCACGCCCGTCATGAAATTGTGCCAAACCTTCCGGCAGAACCTGGCTTAAAGAACGACCGTTTTCAATGACGCTTAAACACATTTTTAAAGCGACATAGCGGCTGTTGATTTCGCTTTTTGCGTTCATTTAAAAACGGTGTCCAGTGAGTTGTCTTGCCTGGGCGAAATCATACGCCGCCATCGCTTTCTTTCCTGCTGGTTGCACGTTTTGCACCAGGATCGGCTGATCGCGACAAGCGACGATCATGCCGGATTTTTCAACTGCGAGGACGGTTCCGCCGGCCGCCGATGTATTCAGTGCTTGAGCTTCTTGTGAATTCAACAGGCGGGCCTGCCAGACGCGCAACGGCTGACCCTGGAAGTCGGTAAAGGCAACCGGCCAGGGATTAAAAGCCTGAATACGTCGCACTACCGTCGCCGCGGGTTGATTCCAGTCGATTTCCGCTTCGGCTTTATTCAGCTTTTCCGCATAGGTGACCAATGATTCATCCTGTTTCTGTGCCTCGGCTTGATATCCAGGCAGATTTTTCAGGGTTGCCATCAGCGCTTCTGAGCCAAGCACACTCAAGCGATCATGCAGAGTTTGCGCACTGTCTTCGACACCGATCGGTGTTTCAACCTTGTACAGCATATCACCTGTGTCGAGGCCCACGTCCATCTGCATAATGGTTACGCCGCTGGCGGCGTCACCGGACTCGATCGCACGCTGAATCGGAGCAGCGCCACGCCAGCGAGGCAATAGTGATGCATGGATATTGAGGCAACCGTATTTCGGCATATCCAATACCGCTTTAGGAAGGATCAAGCCATAGGCAACCACCACCATCAGGTCGGCATTCAGGGTCGCCAACTCCTGTTGCGCTGTTTCGTTGCGTAATGATTCCGGTTGATAGACCGGAATATCGTGCTCCAGAGCGACCTGTTTTACCGGGCTTGGAGTGAGTTTTCTTCCGCGGCCTGCCGGACGGTCCGGCTGGGTATAGACTGCGATGACCTGGTGTTCGGATGCAAGTAGAGCTTTTAAAGGTGCGACCGAAAAGTCCGGTGTGCCGGCAAAAATAATCTTCAATGACTGTGACAATCTTTAATCCTCTTGTTCCTGCATCTTGCGGAATTTTTGCAGGGCGCGGGTGCGTTTCAGTCCCGAGAGGTGATCGATAAACAGCTTGCCGTTCAGGTGATCTATTTCATGCTGAATACAGACTGCCAGCAGATCGTCGGCCTGCATTTCGATCTTTTTGCCGTCGCGATCCATGCCTTGAACCAGAATATGGCTTGGCCGTTTGACCTTGGCATAAACACCCGGCAGAGACAGGCAGCCTTCTTCCCAGATGATTTCTCCGGACGAAGCAACGATTTTCGGGTTGATCAAAGCGATCGGCTGATCTTTGGTTTCGGAAACGTCGACTACAATCAGGCGCTGCTGAACGGCGATTTGCGGTGCAGCAAGGCCGATGCCGGGAGCGTCGTACATGGTATAGAACATGTCGTCAATCAATTTGTCCAGGTCGTCGTTCATTTCCGCGATCGGTGAGCAGACTTCTCGTAGTCCTTGTTCGGGATAGAGAACAATATCGAGTTTTTGCATAGCGTCGTTTATACTTCTGAATCAATAATTGCCTAATTATAGCCGAACTATGCATTCTTCTATGGATCCTTTTTCCGAATTGACCGGGTTTATCCGTCTACAATTATGTCGAACTTCGCTTAAGCAGTTGCTTGCGATTAAGGCGTATTTCGGCTCGGTTGAGTCTGCACTTGAGGCTCCGCAAAGCGCTTGGCTGCATGCCTCCATACTGAGCGAAAAACAGCTGCAACATCTGTTTCAGGATGGAGTGGAAACAAAAGTCGAAGAAGCTTTGTGCTGGGGTGAAGAGGAAAATCAGTGCTGGATTCCTTGGGAGAGTGATGCTTATCCTCCGGTATTGAGCGAGATTGATGATCCGCCGATCTTGCTCGGTGCACGCGGCCATATCGACATGCTTAAAGATCCGCAATTGGCGGTGGTCGGCAGTCGACATGCTTCGAAGCAGGGGGCGATGATTGCCGAAGATTTTTCCGCTTTTTTATCTTCACAGGGGATTACGATTACCAGCGGTTTGGCTGCAGGAATTGATACCCATGCGCATCGTGGAGGCTTACGAGGCGTCGGCAAAACCGTTGCGGTAGTCGCGACCGGGTTGGATCGGGTCTATCCGGCCAGTAATCAACCTCTGGCGAGAAAGATTGCCGAGCAGGGGGTGATGATCTCGGAACAACCGCTCGGAACCAAGCCGCTGGCGCAATACTTTCCGCAACGTAATCGGATTATCAGTGGATTGAGTTTGGGAACGCTGGTTGTCGAAGCCGCTTTAAAAAGCGGTTCGTTGATTACTGCGCGCCTGGCGCTGGAGCAAGGTAAAGAAGTGTTTGCCATACCCGGTTCGATTTATAACCCTCAGGCCAAGGGATGTCATCAGCTGATCAAGCAGGGCGCGAAACTGGTTGAAAGCGCCGATGATATCCTGGAGGAGTTATCGTCGTCCTTGCAAATGGGAATGCAGGCCTCTATAGAATATAAAGCGCCTCGGCAGAGTGATCATTCTTATGGAGAGGGTGCAGAAAATAAATTATTGGCGTTTATCGACTTCGAACCGGTCGGTCTGGATGAACTGGTGGTCGTGACCAAGAAACCGGTCTCGGAGCTGCAATCTCAGTTATTGATATTGGAGTTGTCGGGGCGAATAGAAGCGCTTTCCGGCGGGCGTTGGAGGCGGATTAAATAGTCTGTCAGGCATGGTTGAAAATACAACAGATGCTTTTCAACATATTTACCTGGGAATAACACGTATTAATAGGTCTTTCATTTTTGTCGATAAATAAATTTGTATGCTAATGATTGCAAAACGCAAAAAAATTTTGCAACCTTACAGAAAGGTCGGAAATCGGCAAGGTCGTCATGAGTAATCTATTTTACCTTTCAATACACCGCTTTCCTGCATACGAGATATATCGAGTTAAAGTAATCGAAATCATTTGAAACCTCACTTTTAGGGCTAAATATAGATGACAAATTTGGTGATAGTCGAGTCCCCAGCGAAAGCGAAAACCATAGAGAAATACCTCGGCAAAGGTTTTACCGTAAGATCCAGTTACGGTCATATTCGCGATATACAGAAAAAAGGGATGGGGATTGATATTGCAAATGGCTTCAGTCCGAATTATGAAATTTCCGCCGACAAGAAAAAGAATGTCGCCGAACTGAAAAAACTCGCCAAAGAGGCGGAAAGTGTCTGGTTGGCAACGGATGAGGACCGCGAGGGAGAGGCGATCGCCTGGCATTTGGCCGAAGCTCTCAATCTGGATGTTTCTAATACCCGTCGAATCGTTTTTCATGAGATTACCAAGCCGGCGATTGAAGCTGCGGTTGCGGCTCCGCGTACAGTCGATATGGATCTGGTCAACGCACAGCAGGCGCGACGCATTCTGGATCGTATTGTCGGTTTTGAGCTTTCACCGATTCTATGGAAGAAAATTCGTACCGGCCTTTCTGCCGGGCGAGTGCAATCTGTTGCGGTACGCCTGATTGTTGAAAGGGAAAAAGAAATCGAAGCTTTTGAAGCCGGTTTCTCATTCCGTGTTCAAGGCAAGCTGGTCTTATTGGACGATCAGGGCCTCGAGACTGGTGAAGTGGAAGTAAAACGCAGTGCCACTTTCGACAACGAAGAAGATGCGACCGCCTTTTTGCAAGCGGTTTCAGCGGCGAATCTGAGTGTTTTATCTCTGGAAGAAAAACCGGCCAAGCGTAGTCCTAAAGCGCCGTTTACCACTTCGACTTTGCAGCAGGAGGCGGCTTCGAAACTCGGTTTTTCGGTCAAGCAAACCATGATGATTGCCCAGCGTCTGTACGAGTCCGGGAAAATCACCTATATGCGTACCGACTCGGTGAATTTATCGGAAGTGGCCATTGCTCAGGCACAGCAGTCGATCGAGAGTGCTTACGGGGCGGAATATGTCCATGTTCGTCGTTATAAAACCAAACAGGCTGATGCGCAGGAAGCACACGAAGCAATCCGCCCGACCGATTTCAATGTCCAGGAAGTGACCGGTGAACGTAACGAGCAGCGTTTGTATCAGTTAATTTGGCGACGAGCGATTGCTTCGCAGATGGCGGACGCCCAATTGATGCGTACTTCCGTTGATATTGCAATTGATTCTCTGCCGAGTGATAAACTGACGGCAAAAGGAGAGGTCATTACCTTTGATGGCTTCTTGAAAGTATACGATTTCGGCGATAAATCCGAGGAAGGCCGTTTGCCGCCGATGAAGATTGGTCAGGCATTGCAGCTCGGTTCTCTGGTTGCCAGACAGAGTTTTGCCCGCCCCCCGGCACGCTACAACGAAGCGAGCCTTGTGCGCACTCTGGAAGAGATGGGAATCGGCCGTCCGTCAACCTATGCTCCGACGATCGACACCATTCAGCAGCGCGGTTACGTGGTAAAGGAAGACCGTGAAGGGAAGCCGCGTGATTACCGTCAAATTACTTTGGATGTCGGTGGTATTCAGGCTGAGACGCTATCGGAAATGGCCGGAAGTGAAAAGAACAAACTTTTCCCGACGGATATTGCCGGAATTGTCACCAATTTCCTGACCAAGCATTTCGGTGAAGTCCTCGATTATCAGTTTACCGCCAAGGTGGAAGACAAGTTCGACGTCATAGCTCAAGGTAATATGCCGTGGCAGACGATGCTGGACGATTTCTATAAACAATTTCATCCGAAGGTTGAAGCGGCGGAAGACGTTTCACGTGAGGAAGCCGGTCAGGCCCGACTGTTGGGGAATCATCCCGAAAGCGCTTTACCGATGTACGTCAAGATCGGTCGTTTCGGGCCTTATGTGCAGATCGGTGATGGCGAAAACGATGAGAAACCGACTTTCGCCAGTCTGATGCCGGGCCAGAAAATGGATCTGATTACGCTGGATGATGCTTTGGAATTGTTCAAATTGCCGCGTGAAGTCGGTTTAATGCCGGAATCTTATTCGGCGCAGGCGGTTGACGGCACGCTCTTCGCGGTGGAAAAAGGTCAGAAGCTGATCGCCAAGCAGGGGCCTTTCGGACCTTATTTGGAATACGGGCCTAAATGCTATGCGCCGATTAAGGGGTTTGATCCGCTGAATATTACCTTGGAAGAGGCGGCAGCGTTGGTGGAAGCGAAAATTCAGGCGGAAGCCGATAAGATCGTAAAAACGTTTCCGGGTACCGACGTCAAAATTCTTAAGGGACGTTGGGGACCTTATATTACCGATCTGGTTACCAAGAAAAACGCGAAAATCGCTAAGGATGAAGATGCGCTGCAGTTAAGTCTGGAAGAGTGTCAGAAGCGTTTGGATGAAGCGCCGGAACCGAAGAAACGCGGTCGGGCCGCTGCCAAAAAAGCTCCTGCGAAAAAGGCGCCGGCAAAGAAAGCTGCTGCAAAGAAAACCCCGGCTAAAAAAACAACTGCCAAAACTAAAAGTTCCTAGTCAAAGTGCAGAGAGCAGTCTTGATTTTCAAACGGCTGTTCTCTGATTACCCGATTTTTTAATTCTCTTAATCTTGTAACAATGCCGCTAAGCGCTTGGGTTTCATTTTCATTTCATTCCTAAGGGAATTCCTTCGCAATTACATTCGGATTTTTAGTAAAATGTAACGTTTGAGTTTTCCTTTTCCTGACCTAATAGAGACAGTGCATGAAGCAGCAAATTGCGCAGATTTTGAGCGAAGTCGTTCAAGAACTAAAACAACAGCAAATTATTCCGCAAGACTTAAGCCCAAATATTAATATCGAGAATGCTCGAGACAAGAGCCACGGGGACTTTGCGACCAATTTGGCGATGATGTTGACTAAGGCTGCCGGCATGCCGCCACGCGATCTGGCGCAACAGATTGTCTCTTTGATCGGCGAGCGTTCGGTAATTAAGAAAGTTGAAATTGCCGGGCCAGGGTTTATCAACTTTTTCGTTGACGATTCCGCCAAGTTTCAGGTGGTTGCCGAGGTGTTGGAGAAGCAGGATCAGTTCGGTCGCGGTAATGTAGGACAGGGGCGTTCGGTTTTGGTTGAGTTCGTATCCGCCAACCCGACCGGACCTCTTCATGTCGGCCATGGTCGCGGAGCAGCCTATGGGGCGAGTGTTGCTAACCTGTTAGATGCGGCCGGTTTCCGTGTTTCCAGAGAGTATTATGTCAACGATGCCGGTCGACAAATGGATATTCTGGCGACCTCGGTCTGGCTGCGTTATCTGTCTAAATGCGGTGAAGAGCTGGTTTTCCCTTCCAACGCTTATCAGGGTGATTATATTTTGGAAGTTGCCGATCAGGTACATGAGCAATATGCCGATACCTTGAAACGCACCTCATTGGAAGTTTTCGCCGGTGTTACGCCGGATGAAGGTCAGGAAAACGGTGATAAAGAGAAACATATCGACGACTTGATCGCCAAGGCGAAAAATCTACTGGGCAACCACTATTTGGAAGTGTTCCAGATTGCCGTTGACGCAATCCTTTCCGATATTAAAGACGACCTTAGCGGTTTTAAAGTCAGTTTTGATAACTGGTTCTCTGAGCGCTCTTTAATGGATTCTGGTGTGATTGATGCCGCAATTGAGAAGTTGCAAAAGGCGGATAAAATTTACGAAAAAGGTGGTGCTTTATGGTTCCGTTCCACCGATTACGGTGATGAAAAAGACCGAGTGGTCGTCCGTGATAACGGTTTAAAAACTTATTTTGCCTCCGATATTGCTTATCACTTCAACAAGCTGGAACGCGGCTTTGATATTTTGATCGATATCTGGGGCTCGGATCACCACGGTTATATTCCGCGTGTTAGAGCGGCGATGGAAGCGATGCAGACAGATCCGGAAGCTTTGAAAGTTCTTCTGGTGCAGTTTGCCGTTCTGTATCGCGGAGGAGAGAAGTTAGCCATGTCGACGCGTAGCGGTCAGTTTGTGACTCTGCGTGAACTGCGTGAAGAGGTCGGTGCGGATGCCGCGCGTTTCTTCTACGTACAACGCAAATCCGAACAGCATATGGATTTTGACCTGGATCTGGCCAAATCGCAGTCCAACGAAAACCCGGTGTATTATATTCAGTATGCGCATGCACGTATTTGCCGGGTTCTGGAGCAGGCCGAAGAGAAAGGTTATACATTGGATCTGCAGGCCGGTTTGGAGAATCTGTCTTTGCTGGTTGAAGAACACGAAACCCAGCTGGCTGTTGAACTGGCGAAATTTCCGGAAATTATTTCCCGCGGTGCTCTGGCATATGAACCGCATCAGATTGCGTATTATCTGAAAGATTTGGCACACGCATTGCATTCATACTACAACGCCAGCCAATTTATCGTTGAGGATGATAACCTCCGTCAGGCTCGTTTGACGCTGATTGTTGCCGTTCGCCAAGTACTGCAGAATGGTTTGACTATTTTGGATGTTTCCGCACCGCAATCCATGTAATTGAGAGGTATAGTCTTGTCTATGGCCCGTGATTATCGACATCGACACGCCGCACCTAGGCAGGCCTATCAGCGTCGTTCACAGCAAAAAGCCGTGCAGACGCAAAGCAGTTCGTCGAAGTGGATCTGGTTCGGCGGTTTCATGGTTTCTTTCGGTCTGCTGTCCGGTTATTTTATTGCCGATCACTTTGTGACGCTGGGTCTGAAATCCGGTAACGATAGTCAGAAAGTGAGCATTTTCGATCAGTCGACGAATGAAAAGAGTGCAAGTTTGCTAAATCCTGGGACGCAGTCTCAGCCTCTCGAAGTAGAGGCTCTGAAAGTTCCAAGTATGGAAGAGAAGCTGCCGCCGCAAGAAGAATTAAAGTCTCCGTACCGTTTTTACGATGATCTGGTTGAGCAAAAAATGCATGTCGATGCCGAACCTCTGTCGGTGCAGCTCGATGCCCCTTACTATGTTATCGCCGGTACTTTCGGTTCGATGGAAGTGGCCAGAAAGGAACAGGCCCGTTTGGCCAAGTATGGTCAGATCGTTGATTTGACGGAGTATAAAACGGCGACTCGTACCTATTACCGCTTGAGAATCGGTCCTTTCACGGACCGGCTGATTTTGAACAAGCGTAGAAACGAGTTACGCAGATTGGGTGTGGATACGCTTAAAGTCAAAGCACCCGTGGCGGACAAATAATTAAAAACGGTTATTTTTAGGTTTTTATTGTACGTAAAATTATGTATATTGGTTGTGGGGCAAAACAAGGAGCTTGGCAATGATTCAACCAAATCACTTAGAAGAAGCGGCAAAAAAGATTGCCGATTTGATTCCGCAAGGATTTGGCGGATTTCCGGATGATCTGAAAGATCAGATTAAAGCATTGCTTGCTAAGAGCTTTGAAAAGATGGATTTGGTGAGCCGTGAAGAATTCGACCGCCAAACTGCCGTTTTGCAGAAAACCCGCCTTAAACTTGAAGCGCTGGAGAAGCGCTTGGACGAATTGGAAAACCGCGAAATTTAAGCGGATCCGGCGATGACGACATTGGCCCGCTTGTACAGCCGTGCAATAGACGGTTTGCAAGCCCCTCCGGTCAGTGTCGAAGTTCATATCAGCAACGGTTTGCCGGCGTTTAATATTGTCGGCTTGCCGGAAGCATCTGTTAAAGAGAGCAAAGAACGTGTTCGCAGTGCTCTGATCAGTAGTGGTTTCACTCTCCCTCCTAAACGAATTACCGTTCACCTCGGACCGGCCGATCTTCCTAAAAGCGGCGGACGCTACGATTTAGCGATTGCCATGGGAATTCTGATTGCCAGCGCGCAAATCGAAGGTGATTTCCCTGAAGATTTCGAGCTGTATGGCGAATTGGCGTTAAGTGGAGAAATCCGTTATATACAGGCGATTTTACCGGCGATTATTGCTGCCCGAAAGCAGGGGGCTGTTTGTATTTTGCCGACAGAAAATGCCGATGAGGCAGGATTAATTCTTGCACAAACTGAAGACGATCTTGCCATTTATGCCGTCGACAATCTACTGGATGTCATTCGTTTGCAACAGGCCATTCTGAGAAATGGCAGAAATCAAAATGACGTTGCGGCGATTTCTCCGACGGATGCGTTTGATGAAAGAGCTGACGACAGCAATGCAATCGATTTGTCCGATGTAAATGGCCAGCTGCAAGCCAAACGAGTGCTGGAGATTTGTGCCAGCGGAGGACATTCTCTGTTGATGGTTGGTCCGCCTGGTGCAGGAAAGAGTATGTTGGCCGAGCGATTGGTTACGCTGCTGCCTGTTTTGACGGCTCAGGAAGCGATCGAGCAGGCGGTCATTCAATCGGTTGCAGGCAGGATGGTACCACCGGATAAATTCAGACAAAGACCGTTTGTGCACCCGCATCACACGGCATCGGCAGTTGCACTGGTCGGTGGAGGGCGAATTCCAAAACCCGGGGCGGTGACTCTAGCTCATCGAGGCGTACTGTTTTTAGATGAACTTCCTGAGTTTCAGCGATCTGCACTGGAGGCGTTAAGAGAACCGATTGAATCAGGAAAAGTCATGATAAGCCGTGCCAATGCGCAAGTTGTCTATCCAGCCAAAAGTTTAGTTGTGGCGGCTATGAACCCGTCGCCGAGCGGATTTTTTCCGGATGATCCGCTTGGTCGCTGTCGTGATACCCCTGATCAAATTGCGCATTATCAGAAGAAAATTTCCGGTCCGATTCTGGATCGAATCGATTTGCATCTGGAATTGCCGCCGGTGGATGCCAAATCGTTGTTGTCTAGACCGGAGATAGATCAAAACGAGACGAGTGCCAACGTTCGACAGAGAGTAGAAAAATGTCGGCAGCTACAGTATCAAAGGCAGAGTTGCCTTAATTCGGAATTGGACAGTCGTTTGTTACAGAAATCTGTGGTGCTGGATGCTTCAGGAAAACGCCTGCTAGAGTCGGCGATTGATCGTCTGGGTTTTTCAGCGAGATCTTATCATCGGCTGTTGCGGGTAGCGAGAACCTTGGCTGATATGGCCGGTAGTGAGAATGTGACTGTCGACCACCTTGCCGAAGCCATCGGTTATCGAACGCTGGATTTAAAAAAGACTTAGCTATCGATCGGGATTTTTGGCAGCGATTTTTTCCAAATCGTCTTTAAGTGAGATAAACAGATCGACAAGGATTTCCTGGAAGTGGCTGCCTCTGCCTTCCTGGATGATTTCCAGCGCCTTGTCGGAGCTGAATGCCTTTTTGTATGGTCGTTCGCTGGTCAAGGCGTCATAGACATCCGCTAAAGCCATTAAACGGGCTGGAAGAGGGATTTGCTCGCCTTTCAGGCCTTGAGGGTAGCCGCTTCCATCCCATTTTTCGTGGTGGCTTAAAGCGATCTGCTGTGCGATTTCAAGAAAGTCTCCGCTTTCTCCCATGTTCAGGGAAGCTTGATGCAGTATTTCATAGCCCTTTTGAGAATGCGTTTTCATGATTTCGAACTCTTCACTGGTGAGTTTTCCGGGCTTTAACAGTATGTTATCGGGAATATTGATTTTACCGATGTCGTGCAGTGGTGCGGATTGGGTGATAATTTCAATTTTGGATGGTGAGAGCTGGCTGCGGAATTGCGGTGTTTGAGCAGCCGCTTTGGCGAGAAGCTGTACATAATCCTGAGTTCTCTGGATATGGTTGCCGGTACATTCGTCGCGAAATTCTGCCAGCGAAGTCATAACAAAGATCGTACTGTCCTGCAATCGCTGAATTTCATTCAAGCGCTTCTCCACCTGTTCTTCCAGGTTTTGATTATGCTGTTGGAGCTTCTGCTGTGCAAAGTGCAGTTTGATTTGGGTTTCGATGCGGGCGAGTAATACTCGGGGGTTAAGAGGCTTGGAAACAAAGTCGTTGGCGCCTAATTTCAAACCTTTTTCTTCGTCTTCGGGCTGATTCTTGGCTGTGAGGAATAATATCGGCGTATCTTTCGTTTCAGGATTACTGCGGATGCGTCTGCAGACTTCATAACCATCCATTTCCGGCATCATGATATCCAGAAGAATTAAATCCGCCGGGTAGGTTTGCAGAATTTCCAAAGCTTTGAGACCGTTGGTTGCAATCTTGATTTCATATAACGGGCTAAGCAGCTCTATCAACAATTTTAAATTAGCGGCAGTATCGTCAACGCATAGCAGTTTGGGGTGTATTTGCGAGTCCATGATCTAAACCCTGATGTTTGTTACACTATACATAGTATATTAACGTAATATTAAGAAAGTAATTACTCGTTCTTTGCAAAATATTGCTTGAGAATTTTTCGTGCTGAATCAAACTCAAAATTTTCAATATCGCGATCGACTTTTTTGTAATCCGAGAAGCCAAGGTGTTTTTTGAAGTCTTGCTTATGAGTATGCCAGATTTTTAACGCCTGACTGTCATAGCTGATTAGGAATGGGTCGAGCTCGGAAAAAGGCGGCGGCTCTTTCGACGGTTCTTGGACTTCTTCGGCTGACTGTAGGCCGGTTACATACTGTTTGAGGGCTTTAAAAACATCCCGATGCGTCGACAGTAAATTTTCGATCGTTTCGTTCAGAAGCGGGGTGTTTGATTGATGTTTATCATCCTTCAGTAATTGTTCGACAGCCTGGGCTTTCTCCGCTAATTGATCCGCACCAAGGCTTGCTGACACACCTTTGAATGAGTGCACTAAAATCAGAAGTTCTTTTAAGCTTTGCGAAGTCATTGGAGGCTTGCTCATATCTAGCTCGTCTGCCAGATCGTGGTAGTTTTCCCAATATTCTTCAAGCAATCTATCCAGCAGTTCTCGATTGCCGGCGGTCATTTTTAGAGCGAATTTCAGGTTCATCCCTTCTATTTCCGGTAACTTGTCCTGATGTTTTTCGCGAGGTTTTTCCGGGGAGGATGACATCGTTTTCTGAGAAGCAAAGCGCTCGAGTGTCTGGTAGAGTTTGTCCGGATCGATCGGTTTGTCCAAGTGGCCGTTCAGGCCGAGCGCGTTGGTTTGTTGTTTTTCCTGATCCAAGACATGGGCTGTCATGGCGAAAATGGGGAAATCGTCATATTCTGGCTTGGTGCGTATTTCCTTCGCAGTTTGGTAACCATCCTTGACCGGCATCTGTAAATCGAGGAATAGAAGGTCAAAGTAGCGTGGACCTTTTTCATATAACTTATCGAGTGCTTCCTGGCCGTTATTCGCGACAGTGACTTCTACTCCTTGCGATTGCATCAATTCGAGCGCGATTTGTTGATTAATCTGGTTGTCTTCGGCAAGCAGTACTCGGACCCCGTTCAAATTCATCCTGAGTTGTTTGTCTTCACTCGCGGAGTGTTCCGGAAGTTTGCCTTGCTGAATGTGCAGAAGAGCTTCGTATAAAGAGCTTGGCAAGATTGGCTTTTCAAGTCGCGAGTTCAGGGCGTATTTCTGGCAGATCTCGCGGAGGATTTCAGTGCCGTAAGCGCTGATTAATAGAGTTTTCCCGAGTAATTCGGGTCGGTGTTTTGTTAGGTGCTCGAGTAAGATGTCTCCGCTCTCCTCCGGCATGACGCAGTCCAGCAGTATGAAATCGAAATTACCGGTTTCGAGGATTGCGATTGCTTCACGCACACTACCGGCATTGGAAGTGTGAATGCCAAATAGTTGCAGCTGGCTTTTTAGGCTGCTTCTAAGAATTTGCAAGTCATCGACAATTAAAGCGGTTTTATCTCGAAGACCGGAGAAATCAGGGTGGCTTAATTGCGGAGCAAGAGGAAGCTGTAAGCTGACGGTAAAACGGCTGCCCTGCTGCGGTGTGCTTTCGACTGTAATTACTCCGCCCATCAAATCGATAATCCGTTTACAAATGGACAGACCCAGGCCGGTTCCCCCGTACCTTCTGGTGGTAGAGCTATCCGCTTGAGTAAATTCCTGAAACAGATTTCGCAACTGTTGCTGGCTCATGCCGATACCGGTATCCTCGACGAGGATTTGAATATCCAGATGGTTGCGCTTGGGAAGAGCGTTGACATCCACTCGGATAAATCCCTCTTCCGTGAACTTGATCGCGTTTGACAGTAGATTGTTGAGAATCTGTTGCAATCGGTAAGGGTCGCCAAGGACTTGACCACCGTCTCCCAGACTTTCGGTAGGCTGATAGGTGACCACCAGTTCCAACCCTTTTTTATTTGCGGTTTCGGCCAAAAGCTGCACACTGTCGGCGATGACATGTTCAAGCTGCATGGGGATGTTTTCGATTTGCAGTTTCCCTGCCTCGATTTTGGAGAAGTCGAGTATGTCGTTTATGACATGCAGTAGAGATTGTCCGGAACGGTGGATTTTATCGATGTAGTCGTGCTGCTGTTGATTTAGATCCGTACGCAGCGCAAGGTAAGCCATGCCGATAATGGCGTTCATAGGCGTGCGGATTTCATGACTCATGTTGGCGAGAAAGATCGATTTGGCCTGTGCGGCATCTTCGGCAAGTTGTTTGGAGTGCAGGGCATCGTCGCGGGCAATTTCAAGTTCATGCATCAGCGTTTTCTGTGACTCATTCTGATGAATGCTTGCCATCAAGACGCTGCAAGTCGCTTGAAAAGGTTCTAGGAAATCGATCATTTTGGGGAGATAATCACTTTGACGGTTAGCTATCAGATAGGCACCGACAAGGTTTTTCCCCTGGTAGATCGGTACGCCCATATAGCGTTTGATTTCAGTTGTTTTGTACGGGCTATTTTGCTCAATAGGCGTTTGTACGTCATTGATGATGATTCCCTTTTGATTTTGAAAAAGTTCGTCGATGAAACTGTCGGACTGGCAAAGAATATCTGAGTTTCGCGCAGATCCGGTTCGGAAACTCTGAGGCTCAGATTGAGCATCCTGGCAATAGGCGGCACAGATTTTAAGACATCGCTGATTGTCGTCAGAGTAGATAACTTCGCCAATAAAGCCATACCGGCTTTCACTGATGTCTAAAAGTGCATTTAAAAGGTGTTTCCATACCTCCTGTTGATTTTCCGGGTGAGCCATAAAGGTTTCAATCGCATCTTTGAGCGCGTTGAGCAGTTTGTTTCGTAGTTCGGTTTGCCTTTTGGCTTCATTACGTTCCGTTAAATCGTTAACCAGAACGATGAACTCTTTCTCACTGCTTCTCTGAATGGCGCTGACCGTTAACTCAATCGGAAAAACATGGCCGTCACTTTTTTGGCCGTTTAATTCTTTATTATGGTTTAAGCAGTCTTGCAACAGATCGGAAGAATGTTTGTCAGGAGAGTGAGTCGGCATCAGCATTTGCAGCGGCTGATTCATAAGTTCTTGCGATGGATAGCCGAAGATGGTCTCCATCGCTTGGTTAACTCGTTTAATTACTCCTTTGCTGTCCGTCTGCATAATTCCTATCGCGGCTCCTTGCAGGATCGCCTCGTTTTGCCTGAGCGGGAATAAAGCGCGTTTTCGGAACAAGATAATCAGAAAAATGGATCCGATGAATATGGCCGCCAAGATGGTTTTTTGAATACTGATATAGGTGAACCTGTCACTGGTCAGTTTCTCTGCTTTAGCCGCAATGAGGGATTGAAGAAACGCCAGTAATTGCCAGTTTTCGTCGAGGAGTTGTTGTTCTGTCGTGGCTGGCTGCGGGTTTTGCGACAATTTTTCGGGGAACAGTATCGGAAATATGCTTGCATCCATGCTCTTTAAATAAAGCTGACGAATATTTGCCAGCTTTTGCCCCAGTTGCGGAAATTCTTTCATTAAGTCCGAATCAACATCAAGGTAGTATCCGTTGTGCTGAATGATGAGGTGCAGATTGGCAATTTCATCTTTGAGATTGGCGTGGGGATGCAGCTTATAGTGTTCGCTCATCTCAAAAAGGCGATCCAGCGGGAGACTCCACTGCAGAAATCGGACGTAAAATTGCGACAGACTGGCCAGATTTTGTTCAGTGAACTGATACAGATGTTTAATATTGCTGTTTATAAACACGCTTTGCAGTTCGTTTGGCGGATATTCCCATGCGCCGTTGAAAATTTTATCGCAGCTTGAAGTCGCTGAGCAGGCGATTAATCCCTGACGAAGTTCCAGCTGATTTTGCCAAGCTTCGTCAAGCCAGAAAATCGGAGATTGATCTTTATTGAAAAAGTGTTTGTAAATAATTTGATCGACTTGTTTTTGCGATTCGGTCCATTTTCGGTAAAGTTCTTTGCTATGGTCGTAGGAGATTTTGTAGGCGAAGTAGGCTTCGGTCTCGAGGAGTTTGATGACGTGCAGCTCGATTTCCGCCTGTTTGATATTCTGCAGGCGTTTTTGATCGGCATCGAACTGGCGGTAGCCGTCGGTCAGCACCCAGATAAAAATCACGCTTAGCCCGACTAAAAGGAAAGCTACAGCGTAGTTGAGTTGTCGGATGGAGCTGGGTCTGGTCATTTCAAGGCTCTTAACGATTAAAATTGATAGGTGAGTTGCAGTGCAAAGAGCGCCCAGCTCTCCTGCAAATTACTAAAATCAATTCCTTCGTATGTCGGAATGTCGGCAATTCCTTCATGCCATGAATATTGGCTGGTTAATAGCCACTGAGGATTAAAGTACCAACGCCCTGCAAGGGTGATGGCGTTACTATCAATGGATGAGTGGTTTTTGTATGGCTTGTAGGCTTCGTACCGCAGCAAGCCGGTAAGTCTCGGAACCGGTGTCCATTCCGCTTGCAGGAAATATCCTTCGGATTCGATATTAACCTTTCCTGTACCGCTGGAACCCTTAACATTTAAACTTCCGTCCGCCTTCATCCATTCTGCTGTGAAGGTGAGGGAACGTAGTTGATACTGAGCGGATAACAGGTGATGTAGTGTCTTCAATTTGGTTGAGTTGACCGTCCCGGTATAATATTGGCTGCTTAATGGAAAAGGGGTGGAAAAAACTAAATCCGTGTCCCAATTCAACATGCTATAGGCGAAACTCAAGCCGGGTAGTGAAAATGGGCTCCATTCTACCTTCAAACCTTGCTTATTTAGTTTCTTGAAGTCGCCGCCAGGAATGTCGGCATAGAATTGCTTGTACTCAAGACTCTTATCTTCAAGGTCCCTTTGTCCAGCGTAAACATTTACTGCTAAATGACCATGATCGTTGTCCTGCTCAAAATAGAGACTGCCTCCGTCGGTTGATAGCATCAGGTCACGAAGGTTTTCAAAATAAATTGACGGGAGTAATACGCCAGGGCGAGTGGAAGGTAAATCTCTGGAGTCGTTATAGATGCCGTAAGGTGTTTTGACTCTGCCTATACGGATGCCGGCAATTTCATTGAGGGTATGGACCGGAGAATAATCGATTAAGGCCAAATCGAAAATCGGCGAACCGTTGCTGACATTTCCGTATTGTCTGGAAAGTACTTGAGTCGCAAACCTCAGTTCATGGTTTACTTCCCAGTTAAGGTTCAGTCCCAATTCTCTGAAATTGAAGCTGCCGCCCTCGTTAAGAGTTGCATTGGTTGCATAGGGGTTATCTGTGCTCTTAAAGTAAGCTTGAGAAACAAAACCCTTTACCGATAGCTCTTCCAAATCTTCATGCGCTTGCGGAGACGAGCTGATACAAAGTAAGAGGGAAGTGAATAGTATGTTACGTAATTTCATTGTTGGGGCCCGCTTATTTGAATGGTTTGCAAGGCATGGTCAATATTGACTTTACTTGATAGGTAACCAATGGAACCTGGAGTGTTTTTTAAATTTTCCAGCATTTCGGTTTCGTTTTCCAAAATGATCGGGGGTTTGCTCTGGCCGCTAAAGGTCAGTCGGTTCCATATTCGGTCCAATTGGTAGATATCGGTTTTTAGTAGTTCTTGTGCGAATGCTTTGTGGAGTGGATTACCGGTTTCCAATGTGTAGACTGTGATTGGCGTACCGTCCGGCCAGACTTTGGTTTTCATCGTATAGATACGCTTAAGCTGAAGATGTGAAAGTGTAATCTCGGTAGGCGAATTCAAGTTGCACAGAAGCTGAACGTCGCCGGCCTTTGACGGGGTGCTCATTATTAAGACGCTAATTAATAGCGCAATTTTGAAATAAAGTGTATGTTTAGTCATTTATCCCAGCGCCATCCGCTAACGTATTATTTAAAGATAGTACGTAATATTTAGTGTATTTACACCTTATCATAGCTCTTTATGGCTGCTTGAATAAGTTTTTTATGAATGAAATTATTTAGCGAATGAAAAGAAGTTTTTATCATTACTTTGTTTATGGCTTTTCTTCTTATGACAATGAATGCCGTTAGAATAACGGTCACAATTTTTGCAAGGAAAAAATGATTGTATGAGTGAGTCGGTTTTGGTTACGGCATTAATTGTTGGTTTGCTGGGCGGTGTTCACTGTTTAGGTATGTGCGGCGGTGTCGTTGGCGCTTTGACATTCGGTTTAAAAGCAGACATCCAAAGAAGTCGTTTCCGCATGCTGAAGTTTCAGCTGGCTTATAACTTGGGACGAATCTTGAGTTATGCGTTGATCGGTGCTTTTTTCGGCTTCCTTGGAAGCGGTTTAATGACTTTGGATGGTTTGTTGCCGATACAAGTGAGTCTCCAGATGTTGGCTGGTTTGCTAATGGTTGCTCTTGGGCTTTATCTTGGTGGCTGGTGGAACGGAATTGTTGTAATTGAGCGTTTCGGACAATCTTTATGGGAGAAACTCAAACCGAAAGTACAAAAATACTCGATGGTGGAAAACTATACCCAAGCATGGATTTACGGTTTTCTATGGGGATGGCTGCCGTGCGGATTGGTCTATAGCATGCTGATCATGGCAATGAGTTCAGGTGGATTACTGGACGGCGCTTTAATTATGCTGTTTTTTGGTCTGGGAACCTTGCCGAATCTGCTTCTGATGGGGGTGTTCGCTTTTTACTTTACTCGATTGGCCCGAGCAGTCTGGGTGCGGAGGATCGCAGGTCTGACTGTGGCCTTGTTTGGTTTATGGGAATTGTATTCGGCTTTAGCCTTGAGGGTTAATTAATTCTTAAATTTGAATTTAGGGCAATAAAAAAGGCGCTTTTAGCGCCTTTTTTATTGAATGCTTGAATGTAGAGGATTCAATTATTCTTCTTTGTAATCGTTTTCAGCAAGTGCGTAATCTACTTTGATGTTCAAAGCGTTTAGCAATAAGCCCATACCGTTAAGAATACGGTATTCAGCGATCAAGTGATCATGCTGGCTTGATACCAAAGCACGCTGTGCGCTGATGTACTCGTCTTCGGTGTTCAATAGATCCAACAGTGAACGACGTCCTAAGCTGAATTGTTTGCGGTAACCCTGCAAAGTCGCCAAGGTCAGGTCTTTGTGTTTTTGCATGAATTCAAGCTGGTCGCGGATATATTTTTCAGCGTTCCAAGCATAATGCATGTTTTCAATGATTTGACGACGTGTTGTGTTTCGAACTTCAGCCGCTTGGTGAACAGAAGCAGCTACTTTGTCCAGGTTAGCGTCATCTTTGCCGCCGTTGAAAAGGTTGTAACTGACGCGCAACATTGCTTGGAAGTTCTCGCTTTTGCCTTCAATTCCGTTAATGTTTTCATCCCAAGTTTGTTTCACGTCTACATCGACACGTGGGTAGAAAGCACTTTCGGCAACGTCATACTGATAGCGAACAGTTGCAATGTCGGCATTTGCTGAACGCATTGCAGGGTGCTCGATCAAAGCAGTGTTAACGGCATCTTCCAGTTTTTCCGGGAATTTGTAGCTGAAGGTTGGTTTGACAAGATCGGAATCAGGCATACGACCTAGAACACGTTCGAAACGGGCCAGGGTATCGCGATAATTATTACGTTCGGCAATCAAGTTTGAGCTTGCTAGAGAAAGACGTGCTTTAGCCTGGTCGACTTCGACAGAGTTACCGACACCGGCTTGGTTACGTTGGATAATTTGATCAAGGATGCGCTGATGGGTTTCATGGCTTTGTTGTGCCAGACGTAGAAGCTCTTGTTCCTTTAGCAGGTTTACATAGGCTTCTACCATGCTTAGAGCAATTTCATTCGCCTTTGCTTGTGCAGAGTAACCTGCAGAATCCAAACGGGCTTGTTGACGTGTAATTTCGGATTGCGTTGCAAAACCTTCGAATAAGTTTTGTGAGACCGTTACTGCGGCTTCTTTTCGGGTAAGATCGGTATCAGCCGTTTTAGTGGTGATTTTTTCTTGACCAATCCCTGCGCCCAAATCGATTTTTGGTAGCCAACCACCTTCAGCGCCGCGCAGATCAGCTTGCACACCTTGATGGGCTTTTACCTGTTCTCTAAATTCGGGATTATGCAAAATAGCATCTTCAACCGTTGGGACAAGTTCAATAGCATGAGCAGTACCAACACTGAGATTACTCAGGATGAAAGCGCTGCTTAAGGCCGCAAATAATTTTGGGAAACGTCTGCGCATAATTAATTTTCTCCAATTACGGTTTCTCTGTAGAAATAATATTACCAGTTTTTTATTTTTAGGGCTAAGGCCAAACGATCCGATACCTCAAGCTTTTGAAAAATATTATGCAAGTGGGCTTTTACGGTTCGTTCTGTTATGTTCAGTTGCTTAGCAATCTGTTTATTACTAAGACTTTCAAGCACGAGCTCAGCGGTCGCCAATTCTCGCACTGTTAATAAGTTTTTCCAATTATCATTCGCTTGCTTTGCCGGCTGCATGGCGGCAAACATGCTTTGCATCAGGGATTGCCCTAACCAAACATTACCCGATTTGATCGTATCAATGGCCTGTTTGATACGGTCGATTGTCGAATAAGTATTCAGGTATCCTTTGATCCCTAGTTGGAAGAGCTTTAATCCCTCAGAGTCTGTGGGTGTGTTACTTAGAGCTAATATATCAAAATTTAATTGACATAGTTTATTAATTTGCTCTATTTGCACTTCCCTGCCAATCTGGATCATTAACAATTGCCCGTTTGCTGCATTATGTCCCAATTCTGCTAATGATTTCAACACCTCTGCATCATTGTCACATGCTTGTAACCAATTAGGCAGAGCTTTTTCTTCGTAAGCATAGAGTAGTGTTCGCTTCATTATTCATGACCTTAATCTCAGCCATCGTGAAACTAGCTGGCTATTTTAACGGATAATGGCCGGATGGATATTTTAAAGACTGATGTGTAATTCAGCTTCCTTTATATTGTATTACGACTCTCTCAATGCCAAATCTTTGGTTTTGATGATCGGTTTCAGAATGTAATCCAGCACAGTATGTTTTCCAACGATAATATCTACATCAGCTGTCATACCAGGAAGTAGATATAGAGGGTCATTCTCTTTTCCTAAATGGTTTTTATCGGTCTTGATTTTAGCCAAATAGTAACTGTTGCCCTCATCGTCAGTAATGGTATCGGCGGAAATGCCTATCACTGAACCGTCTAGACCGCCGTAAATCGAGAAATCATAGGCGGTAAATTTTACTTTTGCTTTTAAGCCCGGATACAAGAAACCAATGTCTGCCGGTTTAATGCGCGTTTCCAGAATTAAAGAGTCGTCGTCAGGAACGATTTCGACGATGTCGCTACCTGGCTGGACAACCCCACCGATCGTGTTGACGAACATCTGTTTAATTGTACCGTGTACCGGTGACTTGATGTCGGTACGGTTAACGCGGTCTTTCAGAGCGACTTTGGACTTTTCCAGTTGGGATTTCTCGGCCAAGACCTTGTTCAATTCCTCGTGTGCATCGTTCATGAATTGCTCTTTTGCTTCGATTCGCTTGGCACGGTTCTCGGTAATTTGCGATTGCAGTCGAGGAATTTTATTTTGCACGCCTTTGAGCTTTGTCAAAACATCGTTTTCCTGACGCTGCAATTTCAATAGATCCACTTCTGATGCAACGCCTTGGCGTACCAGAGGTTGCATTAAATTTACTTCTTTTGAAATAAGAGAAAGGGAGCGTTTCAGCTGCTGCTGTTCTCCTAGTGTTCCGCGCAGTTCGATTTTCTTTTGTTCAATCTGCTCAATAATAATTGCGTCGTCGCTCTCGCGTTGTTTCTGGCGGGCAAGATACAGCTCGTATTCACGATTATAGAGTGCTTGAACAGGTTCGTTATCGGTGATGGTGACTCTTTGAAGCGGTTTGTCGAAAGCCTCGGCGGCCAAACGCTGTGCCCTGGCAATTAACTGCGCTTCCTTGATTTCACTTTCACCGTAAGAACTGGCAAATTGTGTGTTGTCCAGTTTAAGAAGAGTTTGGCCTTTCTTTACCTTATCACCGGGATGGATATAGAGCTCTTCAACAATCCCACCTTCCAGGTTTTGAATAATTTGGATCTGAGTGGAAGGAACGACTTTCCCTGTTCCGCGAACGATTTTATCCAGTTCAGCAAAATTGGCCCAAGCCACCGACCAGATCAGAACTAATAATACGACCCAAACCACAATTTGAGAGCGGGAAGTCGGCTTCTCCAAGGTCGCTTGACTCAAGCTTGACATGAACTCGAGGTCATTTTCTTGTAGCTGCGTTTTCGATTTTTTTATCAAGTTTTTAAACTGCATTAGCTATGTCCTGCGAGACTTATTCGTTTTTATTCAATTTACCGGTTTTCAGAGCTTCCAAGACGTTCTCTTTACGGCCGTCGGCAATCAGTTTGCCGTTGTCGATAACCATTAAGCGTTCGGTCAATTGCAGAATGCTCATTTTATGTGTTACGACAAGAGTCGTGCTGTTGAGGATGCCTTTCTTCAAACGTTCGATCATGGTCTGCTCGGAACGGGCGTCCATGGCATTCGTCGGTTCGTCAAACATATAGATCGCAGCATCAAACAGCAGGGCTCGTGCGACCCCGATACTTTGACGCTGACCGCCGGATAGCGATTTACCGCCTTCGGTAATATTTAAGCTATAGCCGGACGGATGCTTACGAATGAAATCGTCCACGCCTGCAAGCTTGGCGGCCTTAATAATTGCTTCATCGTCGATGTAAGGAGCGCGGTAAGCGATATTGTCGCGGACATCGCCTTTGAACAGAGTGACATCCTGTTGTACATAGTTGATATTGCGACGCAGCTCGGCCGGGTCCAATTGGGTGATGTCGATACCGTCGATCAGGATGCTGCCTTCATTCGGTTTATAAAAGCCCAGAATCAATTTTTGAATAGTCGATTTGCCAGAGCCGATACGGCCGATAATCCCGACTTTTTCACCCGGTTCCAGAACGAAGCTGACGTTGTTCAGTGCCGGTTTGCGCTCGCCCGGATAAGTAAAACTGACATTATTGAACTCGATTTTTCCTTCGAATTTGGGGTGTTGAATGAAGCGTTTATTTAATGGACGCTCGACTTCTTTTTCCATCAATTCGTTCAAAGAGTTCAGGGCGGTTCTGGTTTGCAGATAGCTGGTTGCCAAGCTGGCAAATTGTCCCATAGGGCCAACGGCTCTCTGGCTCAGCATGACCGCTGCGATCAGTCCACCCATTGTCAGATCACCGTCGGTAATCAGGTAAACACCAACGATAATAATGACTACGGTGCTGAGCTGCTGGAAGAATTCGGTTACTCGTGCAATGGAATTCTGCAGCATTTTGGATTTGACACTGGCTTGGGCGATTTCACCGACAGCCTGTTCCCATTGCCATTGTGCACGGGCTTCGACGCCGAGGGATTTGATGGTATCCATGGCGGTTAAGGTTTCAATCAGAACGGCATTTTTCTGGTTGTTGGCTTCGTAGGTCGCTTCGATACTGCGCTGGATCGGCCCGGTGAGGAACAGGCTGTAGAGCAGAATGATCGAGATAATCGCAATCGGTACCCAGACGATGCTGCCGGCGATATAGAAGATAACCAGTAGGAAGATAATAACGAACGGCAAATCGACCACTGCGGCGATGGTCCCCGAGGTGAAGAAATTCCGGATAGTATCGAATTCGCGCAGAATATTGGCGAAAGCCCCGATCGATCCATAACGATTGGACATGGTTAAACCAAGCGTCTGTTCAAACAGACGGGAAGACATCAGTATGTCGCTTTTTTTACCGGCGATTTCCAGGAAGTAGGAACGCAGATACTTGAGTACGAAGTCGAAAATATATATTACGCTGACGCCGATCGCCAATACCCAGAGTGATTCGGTCGCATCGTTCGGAACGATCCGGTCATAGACGTTCATGACGAACAATGGTGTGGCAACGATAAAGACGTTGATAATAAATGAGGCAAGTAAAACGTCGCGGTAGATCGACTTTGATTCCCATAATGTGCTCCAGAACCAGTGTCCCTCTTCCAGACCGATCAGGTTCTCTCTTTTCTTATCGTGGTGAATCTTATTGGTTAAATAGACTGCGTAGCCACTGTAATCCTGTTGCAGTTTCTCGATCGGAATAATGATTTCGCCTTCATCGGCTTCCGGCGTAATGATGCTGGCACTGCCGCTATCGACATCGATCGATTCCAGAATGCAGGCGCGATCGTTGTTTAGAACCAGAATACAGGGCAAAACCAGGTTGGGAATGTTCTCAAGCGGACGTTCTTTGAAAGCAGCGATCAAATTGGCTCTTTCGGCAGCTCGTATGAAAAGTTCCGGTGTAATCTGCTCGTTATGAATCGGCAAACCGGCTATTAAAGCGTCTTTTGAATGGGATTTGCGATTCAGCTTGGTATAGAGAACCAGACAGTCCAGTAATTCGTTCTGGATTTCTTTGTGTATTGATTTGCCAGAGGAGCTTACCGTCGAGTCAGCCGCTTTAGCATCGGGAGAATGCACGCCATTCTGTGTACTTTCAGACATCCCTTTCCTCGTTATTTCTTTTATATATTCTTAACATTTGTGCGGGTTACCGAATATTAGCATAACTGCCCCCCGCTGTAAGAGTTGTTTCGGCAGGTGCAAGAAGATATTAAGTTTTTTCTCTCGAGAGGGGAGTGAACTTAAGCTTGTCTTCATTTTTGCAGTGAACAGGGAATCGTGAAGGGATCGGCAGATACTTGCCGATCCGGTGAAAAGCCTAGCTGAGTTTTTGCGGCGCTCCGAACAGATAGCCTTGGAAGCCATCGATGCCCAGTTCGTCAAAGGCCTGTCTTTGTGCTTCGGTTTCGACAGCCATAGCAATGATCTTAATGTCAAAGTGGCTTGTCATATCGCGAAGTTTTTCGACATAGTTGCGCGTCATTTCATTGCTCTCGATCGAACGGGCGAAAGAGGCATCCAGTTTGATGTAATCCGGTTTCAGTTTCTGCAGGTAGAGAATATTGGCGAAGTGGCTGCCGAAATGATCGATCCCGATACGGATGCCAAGATCTGTTGCTTGTTGAATAAATCCGGTAACCAGGGTTTTATTGTTGAGTATCAGCTGTTCAGGCAATTCGATAGAAGCATTTGGTGAAGGTAAACGAGCCAGCTGCTCCAGCAAGCGACTACGTGAACTCTCATCCTGGAGCGATTGCAGTGAAATATTGACTGCCGGGTTAATGCATCCGTCATGTTTTTCAAGATAACGATGACACAGCTCGATGGTTTTCGAGTCCAGCTCGGCCATGCGTTCAAATTTTTCAAACAGGGGTATAAAGAATGCCGCACTTCGCAGGGTGCCGTCGCTCTCCTGCATGCGAAGCAGCAGTTCCATTTGGGTTTGATCCCCTTGGCGGTCGACAACGGGTTGCTCGAAGAGTAAAAAGGATTGTTGCAGGTATTGGTCAAGCAAGTGTTTTTCCTGAGCCAGGTCTTCATTGCTTTCGCTTTGTGCATCCTCGATGTAAATCAGGTTTTCATGCTTATCTCGCAGCTGTTGAATGCCGAAGTCAAGCTGGCTCATGACGCTGGCACGGCTTTTTCCAGGCGAGTAGCGGCAGACCGAAGACGATAAATAGGTTGCTTGCGGATCAATGGAACATCCCTGCAATGTATTCGGCGTATCGGAAAGGATCTCCTCAAGTACGGAACGAATTTGCCGCGGTGATTTTCCAGGAACCAATACCGCAATTTCACTGCCGTTCAGCCGTCCGAAAGAAATATTGTGCTGTGAAAAATTCTCTTTCAACAGGCCGGCCAGATGACGAATGAAATTATCGGTATTGGCGTAGCCGAAGTGGTTGTTTAATTCTTTAAGTTTATGAATATGCAGCAGGGCAATACTGCCGTCGACCATTTCCTGCTTGATGTCCAGGAAGCTGTCGAAGACCATTTCGAAGTGTTTGCGGTTGCTGAATTCGGTGACTTGATCCTGATAAGCCAGTTTTTGCAGACGTTGTGTTGCTGCGGCATCGCGATCGAAAATCGCTTTAAGCTTTTCGATCATGGTATTCATCGCTATGACGACCTGGCGTAACTCCATGGTTTTAGGTAATTTTTCCTGCAGGATATACTCTTTGTCGACTACGGCTTTGGCTTGTTCCTGAACGCGTTTCAGTGGTGAGAGAAGGAGCTTGAGACTCAATACCAGCAGCAGGATTGATAGCACCGCAGCGATACCGAAACTCGACATTAGGTTTAAAAAGTTCTGCCAGAGTTCAACGTAGGCGTAACCCGGATGACTGGTGACGCTCAGCGTTCCGAGAGGCGTCCAGCCCGCTTGGACCATTGCCTGTGCTTCAGGCGTTTTCAATGGGATTTGATTGATAAACCAGCTGGGAATGCCTTCGATCTGTTTGGCGTTCTGACGATGGTATAAGACTTTCCCATCCATGTCTGTCAGGGTGATTTGTTTGTAATAGCCGCGATCGAAGACGGCGTTAATCATGGTTTCCATCACCGCTAGATCATTCGGATCGGGAATCGTGCTGAGAGACAAGCCGAGGGAAGTCGCGGTATCTTGAGCATGGGCGCCAAGCTGTTCTTGCAGGAACTGTTTGGTTGAGGCAAGATTCAAGATGAATATACCGGCCAGGAGCACCAAAAGAATGCTGCTGATAAGTAGAGATATTTGTTTGTAAAGGCTCATGCTTTCAGTCCTTACGACCCGCTGATCGTTGATAGTTTAATTCTGTCCCAGACGTTTTAAAAGGTTGTCCCAGGCTTTTAACTGCCGAGAACCGCCGGCGATCTCTTTTCCTTTGCCGCGTTGCCGTGCTTTCCACAAGCCTTCACCATTGAAGCTGTAGACCGGTAGCAGGTCCTGACGCTGTGTGGCGGGGAGGATTCTTTTATTCAGGTTGTCGAGTACCAGAGGAACCGATTTAGGCGTTTCATAATAGGTTAAAACCATATGTGCCTGATTAAGGCGTATGGCTTTGACGTAGGTTAAATAGAGTTTGCTTTCCGGTACGCCGAGTGCTTTCAAGGTGAAATATTTTGCGACGGAATAGTCTTCACAATCCCCGGCGTCGACGGATAACAGCTCTATCGGAGTGGCCCAGTAATCTTTTTTGCCCCAGTTTTGCTGATCGGAAACAAAGCGGACTTCGTTGAAGAAATTGTTGACCTTTTGCAGCTTGATCTTTTCGGGAAGATCGATGCTTTCGTCGACTAGGTCTTGCCAGGCTTGTAATCGAAGTCCGGCGAGAAAGTTATACTTGGTTTTCGCCTTTTGAATATCTTGGGCAGAAACAACTCGGGGAGGCTCTTTGGCCGACAGCCAGTGATATTGGGAAAAAGAGAGGAACAGCAATAATGCAAAAAGCCCAAGTTGAAGATAGAAAACTCGACTTGGGCTTTTCATCGATTAAACTGAAAAAATCAGTCTTATTTGTAACGGTTCATCGCCGCAGGCATGACGGTAGTAGCGTCCGCAGGGATCATGTCTTTTGTCATTGGCTGCAGAGTAATACGGCGGTTCAATTGACGTCCGGCAACGGTAGCGTTATCGGCGATCGGCTGAGTTTCACCGCGACCTACAATGTAGAAACGATCCGAAGAAATGCCCAGCTCTTTTGCAAGAAACTGCTTAACGCTGTTGGCACGGCGCCAGGAAAGACGCATGTTAAAGGCATCCGGTCCAGAAGCATCGGCGTGACCGGTAATCAGTACATATTCGTTGGCCGGCAGGTTGCGAAGGTAGTCGGCATTTTCTTTTAGAACATGAACTTGGTCGGTGCGGATAGTGTGTTTGTTGGTGTCAAAGATCGCATTGCTTAAAGTATAAGTGACTGGTTCAACCGGCTGAGGTGCAACAGCTGGTGCAGTCGCTTCTGTAGGTTTGATATCAAGGTCGTCTTTACGGCTTTGGCAGCCATACTGGTTAACGGTTGCACCCGGTGCCGAGTTAGGGCATTGGTCGACAGTATCTTTTACGCCATCCTGATCCAGATCTTCGTAGTAGCTTAGAGCTTCAAGCTTGCCACTTTCGATGGCTTCAATTGCGTGTGGTTTTTCGGCCAAAACCTGACTGGCAAATAAAGCGTTAAAGGTCAGAATACCTAAAGTTAAGGGGGTTTTGTAATGCTTCATAAGAACTCTCTTCACTGATGTTTTCAATAAGGATTTGTTAGGTGCCGGTCAGGCGCGGTTTGGATGTTATTTTCCTAGATTATACAGAGTTTGATTTGCAATGCGCAAAGAAAAAACGCCTTAGTTTTTAAGGCGTTTTGATCTATGTTAACTATGTATGTTGAAGCGGATATTATAAAGCTTGCTGTATGGCGTCCAAAAGTTGTTCATCTTCGAGAACCAAGGGGTTGCCGAGCATACTGCCGCTGCGGCAGTTATCGAGTACCGGTTGCAGGTTGTCTGAGGTTAATCCGTAAGCGGACAGGCCTTGCGGGGTATAGTCGCGGGCGTAATGTTTTAAACGCTCGATTAACGACTCTAACAAGTCCTCTTCCCGTGCTTCGGGATTAAGTAAACGACTCACCATCCGGTATTTGTTCAAAGTCTGTTCAGCCTGAATCGAGCCGGACTGTTGCAAGCTGTCGATATTAGCTTGAGTGATCGGAGCCAACAGTCGGGCGCAGACAATGCCGTGCGGCGCTTCGAAGAAAGCGCCGATCGGTCCGGCTAAACCGTGAACCGCGCCCAATCCTGCGTTTGCCAGTGTCGTGCCGGACAAGGTGGCCGCCAACATGAGATTACAGTAACCTTGTTGGCGAATCTGCGAATCTTGGCTTTTAATCGCTTCAAAGCTACCGATGAACATCTGCATGCCCTGCCATGCTAGAGCATCGGTTAGCGGATTGGGTTTTAAGGTGGTATAGGATTCCAGCAACTGAGTAAAAGCATCCATGCCGGTGGCGTACAGAACTTCCTGTGGGCAGGTTTCTAAAAGTTGCGGGTCCAGCCATGCGGATTGAGCTAACAGCAGATTGCTGCGAAAGGATTTTTTAAAGAAACCGATGCGTGACAGTACCGAATTTTTGGTGGTTTCACTGCCGGTTCCGGCGGTGGTCGGTATGGCAATAAACGGACAGGTCGGTCCTTGCAACTGTTTACCTGCTCCGACTCCCTCCAGATAGTCCATGACCGAGGTTTGGCTCGGAAGCAGGCCGGCGATTGCTTTGGCGGCGTCCAGGACGCTGCCACCGCCTAAACCGAGAACGGCTTGCGCGTCCTTCGGACATTGAGACACGATGTCGTCGATCAGATCGGGAGAGGGTTCGCCGCTGACGGTGAATACTTTCAGATCGAAACTCCCGGTTAAGGTTTGTTGCAGTTGTTCGCCAAAACGGCCTGTTTTCATCAGGCTTGGACTGGCGATCAAGATTAGAATGCCGGAGAAGCTTTGTTGAAGGTGTTCACTTAACTGATAACGAATTCCCCAGCCGAAATGTAGATGAGGCATGGGGGCAAACTGGAATGGATTGATCGGGTAAGTGTTCATGCAAAAATCTCCGTCGCGAATAGGCTGTCGGTCAGTTTTTCTTTAAAAAGGATTTCAGGTTGGCTAGGTGGGCATTGCCGTGCTCGAGCTTCTCTTCTTTGCTTAACTCGACACCGGGTTTGCCTTCCCACTTTAAGGCTTCTTCCGGCAGTTCGTCCAGAAATCGGCTCGGTTCGCAGGCGGTCTCTTCGCCGTATTTTTTACGCTTATTGGCATAGGTCATAGTCAAGGAACGCTGAGCACGGGTAATGCCGACATATGCCAGCCGTCGTTCTTCTTCCAAGCCGGGTGATTCAAGATTCTGCTTGTGCGGCAGCAGTTCTTCTTCCATGCCGATCAGGAAGACGTGCGGAAACTCCAGTCCTTTGGAAGCGTGCAACGTCATCAGGCTGATCATGTCGTGCTCTTTGTCGGCCTCGTTACGCTCCATCATATCCATCAGCATCATGTGAGTGACGATGGTTTCCAGACGTTTTTCCTCGTTGTCTTCTTCAAGTGCTTTGGCGACAATGCGTTCGATCCACAAGATAAGTTCGCGTACATTGTTAATGCGGCGTTCGGCGGTTTTTGGGTTGCTGGCGGTTTCATGCAGCCAGTTGTCGTATTCGATCTCTTCGATAATGCGGCGGATTAAAGAGACGACCTCTTCACCCTCGGCAGCGTCGGCATCTTGAATCCAGCCGAGGAGTTGCTGGCCGAAGAACTGTACGCGCTTTAGGGCTTTGTCGCTAAGGATGCTGGTCAAACCGAATTCCTGGGTAGCGTCGAACAGACTGATGCCTCGACCGGTTGCGTAGGTGGCGAGCTTTTCCAAAGTCGAAGCGCCGATTTCTCGACGCGGCGTATTGACGACGCGCAGGAAGGCGGCATCGTCGTCCGGATTGACGATAAGACGCAGATAACTCATAACGTCTTTGATTTCGGCATGGTCGAAAAACGACTTTCCGCCGGAAATGACATATGGCAGGTTCTGCTCGCGCAGGGCGCGCTCGATCAGGCGAGCCTGATGGTTACCGCGATACAGAATCGCATAGTCGCGGTTTTTGGTGTGGTGTTTGAATTTGTGGACGATGATTTCCGACACCACGCGCTCGGCTTCCTGATTTTCGTTGGCGCAGGCAATAACGCGCAGCGGGTCGCCGAGTCCCATTTCACTCCACAGAGTCTTTTCGAAAACGTGCGGGTTGTTGGCGATCAGCTGGTTGGCCGATTGCAGAATGCGATTGCTGGAGCGGTAGTTCTGTTCCAGTTTGATCAGTTTCAGGGCCGGGAAGTCCTCTTTTAACAGAGCCAGGTTTTCCGGCTGGGCGCCGCGCCAGGCATAAATCGACTGATCGTCGTCGCCGACCACGGTAAAGCGCGCCTGAACGCCGACCAGTAATTTCACCAGCGCATACTGTGAGGCGTTGGTATCCTGATACTCGTCGACCAGCAGATAGCGGACGCGGTTTTGCCAAGACTCGAGAATCTGTGGGTTTTCCTGAAACAGGCGAACCGGCAGGCCGATCAGGTCGTCGAAATCGACGGCGTTATAGGCGTGCAGCTGTTTCTGATACGCCTGATAGAGAATTGCCCGTGCCTGTTGCTGCTGATCTTCGGCTTCCTGAATCGCCTGTTCGGGAGAGATATGGCCGTTTTTCCAGTTGGAAATGTCCCACTGAACGCCGTCAAGCACTTCCGGATCGAGCGTCTGTTTCTGCATTAACTCTTTCAGAATCTGTCCGCTGTCGGCGGCATCCATAATCGTGAAGTTGGCTTTGTAACCGAGTGCTTTGTATTCGCGGCGCAAAATATTCAAACCAAGGTTGTGAAAGGTCGAAACGTTCAACCCTTTGGTGTTTTCGTCCTTCAACAGCTTGGTGACACGTTCCTTCATCTCCTTGGCGGATTTATTGGTGAAGGTCACGGCATAGATGTTATGCGGTTTGACGTCGCAACGGCGGATCAGATAGGCGATTTTTTCGGTAATAACACGGGTTTTGCCCGAACCTGCACCGGCCAGAACCAGCGCCGGGGTATCGATATGGGTGACAGCTTCGTATTGTCGTTCGTTCAGACTATGCATCGGGCAGGATTCGCTTTAAACATTCGCTCGGTTAAAAGGGTACAATATGATAATTCATCTTAAGCGTTCTGTGGATAAAGACATTGACGCAAACAGGAAGAATCTTTTCTAAAAACGATAATTGGAATCCGAAAAAAGTGGCCGACATCGAGACCTTAAAAAAAGACCTGCATATCGACGCCCATCTAATGGGTAAAAACCTGCAATTTGCAACGACGTGGGGAATTTTCAGCCCTCGCGAAATCGATTCGGGGACTGACCTGTTTTTAAGGCATCTGGATATTAAAGAAGACGAAATCGCTCTGGATGTCGGCTGCGGTTACGGTCCGATCGGTCTGGCGATTGCCGCTAATGCACCGGCCGGGCAAGTGCATATGGTCGACAAGGACTTTGTGGCTGTCGATTACGCCAATAAAAACGCGCAATTGAATGGTTTAACAAATGCCAAAGCCTATCTGTCTAACGGTTTGAGTGCCGTCCCGAAAGAGATTCAGTTTACCACTGTGGTATCGAATATTCCCGCTAAAGTCGGTAAAGAGATGTTGAGCATTCTGCTACACGATATTCACCGGCAATTGGTTCCGGGTGGACAGTTGGTGGTGGTAACCATTAACGGTTTGCGCCAGTATATGAAACGTAATTTTACCGAAGTGTTCGGGAATTATGAAAAAGTGAAACAGGGTAAGGATTACACTATTTCCAGATGTGTTAAAGAGTCTTAAAGGAGAGACCACTGTGAAAAAGATTTTAGCGCCGGGCTTTACATTACTTTTGAGTGTATTTTTTGTGCTGTTCAGTTTATCGCAAACTGCACAGGCTAAACGTCTTGGAGGCGGCAGTTTCGGGTATACCAAGCCGGTTACACAGAAAACCCAGCCTGCTCCAACGCAAAAGCAGACTGTCGATTCTTCCAAAACGACCGCTTCAACCGCTACTACGACTAAAACCAGCGGAGCGTCTAGATGGTTAGGGCCGCTTGCGGGATTGGCGGCTGGTGGTTTACTAGCAGCTATGTTGTTCGGAGACGGTTTTGAGGGTCTGCAATTTTTGGATATTTTGTTGTTTGCTCTGATTGCTTTCATGCTGTTTAAGCTGTTTGCCTCGAGAAAATCACAAAGTGAATCGCTGGTGACCGAGGCTTACCGTCGACCACAGCAACCGGTTTCATCGCAACCGGTAAACGAATATTTCCGTGATTCGACTCCGGCTTATAATCCGCATGCAGAAGGGTCGATCATCGGATCCGGGCTGGGAGAGATGCCGAGCCAGGATGCGGTCAGCATCGAACGTATTCCGGGTTGGTTTGACGAACACGCTTTTTTACAGGGTTCAAAGCAGCATTTTGCGGTTCTGCAGCATGCGTGGGATGAAGGGGATTTATCCTTATTGCGCGACTATTGTACCGATGAACTCTATGCCGAGCTACAGGCGGAATTGACGCGATCAGGCGTTAATGAATTTGCAACTAAGATCGATACGTTGCATGCGGAAATTATCGAAACCGCTCAGGATGGCGACTATTTTATTGTCAGTGTCCGTTTTAACGGCTTTATTGCCGAAGACGGTGGCGAAGCACATGCCTTTAACGATGTTTGGCATATTCGTCGCTTGGTTGAGGGCGAAGGAAACTGGCAGTTGGCAGGGATTCAACCGGGTCATTGATTAGGTTACCTGTCAGCTGACATTGGATAACGCGAGCGAAGAGGGGCATTTATGACGAATTCTTATGTGTTGAGAAATATTGTTTTCGGAGTTTTGGCTCTGTTGGTCATGTTTGTTTCCGGATGCAGTAAAGAGCCGATTAAATTGACCAGTGCCTCGATCGTTACCGACTTGGATAAAGGTTCCGGCAATTTTGACCGGGTTTTGAAAATTTGCTTCGATAAACCGCTGAAATCGGACTACTATCACAAGATTGTGATAGTAACGAATGATAACTTTAAATTCAGTGGTGAAGGTGTTCTGCGGCCTTTAGCTTCGGCGCCGGACAGTCTGTGCCACCTGCGTAATATCTATCTGTATATCAATAAGTCGTCACCGGTTGATGCTCGTCAGCTCATCAAGGACTTTATTGTGCCGGGTAACGTTAAACAGCTGCTGGTTCAGGTGTATAACCAGGAACCGGAAGGTAAAGAGTTGCCGATCAGCGAGCGGGTGTTTAACGATCTGTAAATTTAAGCGCTTGCGGCCTGTCGGGTCGCAGGCATCTTTTCTTTTGATCCTTCATTCTCAGTAACAGGAATTTCTATGCATGATGCAGATTGGCATCGCGTCGATTTTGGCCGTCTGGCGTTTGCTTGGGGGCGACCTGCCGCCAGTGCCTATTTAAAGTGGTTGCCGCAAGATTTTGTCGTTGAAGAACAGATTGCCTTTGAGCTGAGTGGCGAAGGAGAGCATCTATGGTGCTGGGTGGAAAAAATCGGTCAAAACAGCGATTGGGTAGCGGCAAAATTGGCCGAGTGGGCAGGAATTTCCAAACGAAATGTTGGCATGGCTGGACAGAAAGATCGGCATGCGGTGACCCGTCAGTGGTTCAGTCTGAATCTGGCCGGCCGTGACAACCCAGAGCGTTCCCTTTTCGATGTTGAAGGGGTGAAAATTCTACAGATGCAGCGTCACCAGCGTAAATTGCAAAAAGGTGCTTTAAAAGGCAATCGTTTCAGTTTACGGTTGCGGGCTTTTGACGGTGAGAAGGACGAGGTCGAAGCGCTCTTGCAAACGATTCGCCGACAGGGCGTGCCGAATTATTTCGGTGAGCAGCGCTTCGGGCATGCCGGAAAAAATCTGCTTCAAGCCGAGAAGATGCTGGCCGGTAAACGGATGCGGCTTTCGCCGAATCAGAAAAGCCTCTATCTCTCTTCACTGCGTTCCTGGATGTTCAATGTTTATTTGAGTCAAAGGGTCTCGGCGGGGAATTGGAATCGCTTGCTTGTCGGAGATAAATTGCAGTTGCAAGGCTCGCAACGCTGGTTTGCCGATGACGGTTCCGAGGACCTTGAGCAGCGGGTCATTGATCTGGATCTGCATCCGACCGGGCCTTTGTATGGTGACGAACTCATTTCAGGAGATACTCCGGCAGAAGAACTGGAAATGCAGGTTGCCGAGATCTTTAGCGATTGGATTGAAGGTTTAAAAAAATGGCGTCTGAAATCCGATCGACGTGCATTGCGTTTATGGCCGGACGATTTGCAATATCGTTGGCTGGATGGCGAAGCGCTTGAAGGTTTGAGTTTTGAAGAGGGGCAGCAATCTGTGCTGGAAGTCAGTTTCATCTTGCCGGCCGGCAGTTTCGCGACCATGCTGGTACGGGAGATGGTGAATCTGAAAGCCGTTCAGAGAACGGCTTAGGATTTAGTATTCTTTGAAGTGAAGCAGGTTACTTTTTATACAGGGTTGCCGGATCGATCAGCGGGTCGCTGGTAATTTCGGCATGGTCTTTATCGACCAGAGTATAGAAACAGCTGCGACGTCCGGTGTGACAGGCTGGGCCGGTCTGGTCGACAAGCATAAGGATTGCGTCGCCGTCGCAGTCGAAACGCAGCTCTTTCAGGGTTTGAATCTGTCCAGACTCTTCGCCTTTGCGCCAGTAGTTTTGTCGTGAGCGCGACCAGTAACAGACGCGGCCGGTTTCCAGTGTTTCCTGGAGAGATTTCTCGTTCATCCACGCCATCATCAAGACTTCTTTACTGTCGTATTGCTGGGCGATGGCCGGAATCAGGCCGTCGGCATCGAATTTGATCTGCGATTTCAGATCCTGCCAGTCGTAACGATCGCCGGAAGCGCTTTTTTCCAACTGTTTAAAGGTGATTTCACTCATGCCGGCTCCTTATTTGCGCTTGGCATTGGCAAATGCGGCAGCAAACAGGTTGTTGGTGATCTGCTCTTTCTTGGCAGCCGACTTTTTCTTTTCCTGAATCTGCGATTGTTTGCCGAGTTGCAGCATTTCGTTAAACAGATCGACGGTCGCTTGTGCATCGGCCAAAGCGTCGTGAGCGTCGCCCGGGAATGGTTTTTTCAGAATGCGGGCATAGGCATCGGTTAACTTTGGTGTTTTGTAGAACCAGTACATGCGTTCACTGTGCCAGCGCAGAGCGCCGATCAGATCTTTGCTTAACTCGGCGACATCCAGCCACTTGTTGTAATCCAGCTCGAAACGCAGCATTTTCTTTTCGGCACTTTTTTCCAGGTACATGAAATCACTTTCCGTGCTGTAAGCCAGTACATAGTCTGCATCGCGCAGGCAGTCGTGGATTTCATCCCAGGCTTGCGCCAGACTCGGTTCGTTCTGAACCATTTCGGTGGTGATATTGTGTTTTTCGTTTTCCGGAATGTCATATCCCGGGTTGATTAGCTGATTGAACAACGGCTTTCCGTGACCGTCGCAGGCGGAAAGCTGAATAATATCTGCTTCGGGATCGGTAGAGATATTGGTCGCTTCAATATCGATACAGACGACTTTTTTGCCTTTTAATTCGTCGGAATGCTTTTTGAGTTTGTAGAGAGCATCGTTGCGTCTTTCACGGATCAGGTCGATGACCTCAGACTGGCAGAACTCTTTCAGTAGCTCTTCAAGCTTTTTACGCAAGCGTTTTTCGGATTGTTTCAAGGATTGACGGACTAAGTCGTCTTCCGAGCAACGCTCGATAAATTCCGCCAATTTCAGCGTTTCTTCTTCAACGATCAGCTGTTCCAGCAGGGCGTCGACCAGTTTAGGTACTTTGAAGTCATAATCTTCCAAAGGCGGAATTATGACCTGTGCATTGAGCAATGAGGTTTCGCCCTTGGCCGGAGAGGCCATAACTTCTACACCCTTGATCTGCAGGCCGTCGGAAGCGGCGACTGCGACCAAATACTCTTTAAGGGGTTGATTGCGTTTATCGATGAGGATTAGTTGTGCATTGCTCATGGTTATAAATTCTATTTTTTGAAACAAAGGTGCCTGTTTTCCCGGCAAAGTGACAGCTATTTTAACAGTTGCAATTTCGATTGCGAGCAGGAATTCGCTTGCGGATGGAAGTCGCATCGGCCGAAAGGAAAATCGGCCATAGCAATTTTGACGGGAATTTGGATTGAGGGTGGTTAAATATTTATTGTTTGCCAGCTTCAAGCCGGTGATTGTACGGTCTCTTCTTCGGAAGAGGTATTCTCTTGGTCGGCCTGTTGGTGACCGATATCGACCCAGCGGATCAAATGAATTTTGCCTTCGAAATCTTCGGCCAGTGCCGTACAGGATTCAACCCAGTCGCCACAGTTGTAGTAGATGATGTTTTCATGGATGTCGCGGATTTCCGGGTGGTGAATGTGTCCGCAGACAACGCCATCCATGCCTTTCTGCACGGCGCTTTTAGCAACGGCTTCTTCGAAATCGGAAATGAAATTTACCGCGCGTTTGACTTTGTGTTTCAGATAGGCGGAAAGCGACCAGTAACCGAAACCGAATTTGCGCCGCGCCTGGTTGTACCAGCGGTTAAGGTGCAACATCGATTCGTACATGACGTCACCACAATATGCCAGCCAGCGGTGACATTGAATCACGCCGTCGAACTGATCGCCGTGGATGCACCAGAGTTTGCGTCCGTCGGCGGTAATGTGCAGATATTCGTCAACCAGATGGATATTACCGAAATCGATTCCCGAGTAGCGGCGCAGCATGTCGTCGTGGTTACCGGTGATATAGATGACTTTGGTGCCGCGTTTGGCACGGGTCAGGATACGGCGGATAACGTTGGTATGTTCTTGCGGCCAGAACACTTTTTTGCGCATTTTCCAGCCGTCGAGAATATCGCCGACCATGATCAGAGTCTCGCAATCGTTGTGCTTGAGGAAGTCGCTTAAAAATTCCGCTTTACAGCCTTTGGAACCGAGATGGCTGTCGGAAAACCAGATGGTTCTGTAGCGGGTGACTTTATGATGATCCGCTTCCATTGCGAAGTTGCCGCCGGCGATTTCGTCCTCAAGTTGATTGAAAAACGGCGCTTGCTCGATGAGTTTGTTCATAGGTGATGTCTTCCCCGGTGGAGTTGATTCGCTTAAAGTTCGTATTTTTGTAGAAAGCCGGGCCCGAAGCGATTTAACAGTCGGGCAAAGTTGCCTAAAATCAGACGTTGTTTTAACGGCAAATGGCGCACATACAGAGCGGTATATTCCACCTCGGCGACGCCACCGCGCTGGCGTTTGAAGTGGCTGGCGCCGGAGCTTAGATTGAGGCATTGATTGCGCTCGTAGCAGACTTTCAGGAGTTGGGCCATAACCAGGCGATACAGGCCGAGTGATTTTGGAAGGTCGGTGTCATAGCCGACAATCGGAGCTGTGACGATATCGTGCTGGGTGAAAATTCCCACGGTGGCAACAATCCGTCCTTCGGCATCGCGGAAACTGAAGAATTCGACCAGCTTGTGGCGATGCAGGCAGGATAGATACTCTTCGCTGAACTGCGGGTTGTATTTGGAATGTTTTTCAATGAACAGTTTCTCAAAACACTTGGCAATGTCGGCGAAGTCTTCGTGTTTGTGTTCTTTTGGCGTAACCAGTTGAAGTTCTGTTTTGCGCAGCAGACGCTGGTCGTTTTTGACATTGTTGCGTTTCCACCACTCACGTTCGCCGTTTGGGAAAAGATAGACTTGGCGGGCCGGCATTAACAGCCAGCCGTTATTTTTGAGAGCGGCGATCGTTTCGGCGTCGGTGTGGGTGTTCAGCGAGCGGATGGTCAGACTGTGGTGCGGATTGGCCAGAGCCAGTCGTCGGGTTTCGGCGCGAACGTCGCAGGCCGACAGATCCGGAACCACATTGGTGGAAAACAGCCAGTTGTTGATGGAAAGTGTGCGATTGATTTTGCCCCACTTTAATAAAACCGAGGCTTGCCAGATGATACCCTTGAGGATTCTTTGCAGCAGCGGGTTTTCTAATAAACCCAGTTCGTCACGCGCGTAGTCGATATAGGCGTTGTATAGAGAACAGACATAGCTGTTGTGGTATTCGTCTTCGTTACGGGTGGCCGGCAAACTGTGATTGGCGAACTCGACTGTTTCCAACTCGGTTGTGACGTTTTGAATTCCCTGATTCAGCTCCTGCATCGATTGCAGGGCGAAAACGAACCGCTGTGTACTCGAAGTGGTAAACAGTTCGGGATTAACGCCGAAAGAGTCGTAACGGTAGTCGTGGAACATCCATCAAGCTCGCTTCTGATACATAAACACGCCGCCGTAAATCGCCGAGCGATCCTGCAGAGTCCAGCGACGGTTGTTGTCTTGATCGGTGTTCCATGAAGCAAGAAGCTCAGCCGGTAATTTCTCTTCCAGGGGAGACGTGCAGCCTGCAGTGCGGAAAACGACGCGAGCATTCGGCATGGCGGTACGGTTGACTTCACTCCACAGCTCGGCCAATTGGTCTTCGTTCATCCAGTCTTGAGCGTCCAGGAAAAGGTAAGCATTCAGGCTGTTGGCAGGCATCTGCTTCAAACGTTCGGTCATTGATTGGTGCGAAACGTGTACGCGGTTATGATCCTGTTTCAGAATTTCAAAGTACTGTTCCTGAAGGTAAGGAGGAAGCGCTTTGCGGTGATGGGTGTCGTATTCGCGTCCGTATGCCTGCCAGGCAAAGTAGTTCTCGGTAAGCGGATAGTCGCAAGCCAGACGGCGGGCACGTTCTTTTAAAAGTTCATGCATGCCCTGGGACTTGTCTTTGGAATCCTTACTCATCTCTTCGAATTGCGCCGGCGGAATTCCCAGGCTGTACATAACCACTGAACGGTTGCATAGGAATTTAAGAAGGCGGGTGTCAAATACCGGCGCGACATGCTGTTCGAACAGACTCTCTTGTTCCTGTTTGGTACGAGCCTGCATGACTTTGGAAATATCATAGCCGAGACGCTTGCTCACCCAGTGGATTAGGCCGATAAACTGCCCTAAAAGCCCGTGACGATAAAAGCCGTCGGTGAAGAATTCGATACGCTTTTTGGAAAAAGGATGCTCTTTACTTTCCCAGTATTGACGGGTTTTTTCGTCAAGATGCGAGCGCAAATATGCCTGATAGCGATCGAGGTTTTTCGGTAGATCGGCTCTGCCGAAGAAATCAAAGAAAGTTTCAAAATCAGGAAAGTGTTCTAAAGCCGCCAGCTTGAGCTTAATCAATGCAATATGCGCCTCGTTTAAGTCGACCACCGTAATTGAGGCTGGTTGCACGCTTAAATAGTTCAAGACATTACAGCCACCGGAAGAGATGGTAAAAATACGCGACTGTTCGTTCAATTGCAGGGCATCGATATCGACCAGAGGATCTTCCCAGATCTGCGGATAGACAAGACGGTCGAACCAGGCGGTAAATAAACGGTCAAGCAGGCCCTTTCGGCTGAAAATACCGGTGTTGTTAACGGCCTTATCCAAAAGATTCTTGGTTTTGACTTCGGAAGCGACTTGCATCTGGGGGAGTACCTTTGTTTAGATGGATAGTGTTTGCAGTCGAAAGCGTTCGCGCATGTTTGTTATTCAGCTCATCTTAATGACGATTTTTTAATGATTTATGAACCTTGTGTAACAGCTAGATGACGATTTTTCGAACGGTTGGTGATGGGCATTAACGAAAAAAGTTGGCCGGAAATCTGCTTGTTGGGGTGGGCATGTCAAATGGAGAGGTTATGCTGTTGAATTATCTTTTTACCGATTTAGACGGGACTTTGTTAAATCATCACGATTATGAATATCGTCCGGTGCTGCCCGTTTTGTCGCGTTTGAAAGCGTTAGGCGTGACCGTTATTTTAAACTCCAGCAAAACCTCGGCAGAGCTGGCGGACTGGCTTAAGCGTCTGGATTTACAGACACCTTATGTTGCCGAAAACGGCGGGGCGATCTATTGGCCGCAAAGCGAGTCTGGAGTGCCGGTGTGGCGACCTGAATTGCTGGGTCGCCCCTATTCGGAGATTCGTTCTGTTCTGCTTCGATTGAGAGAGGAGAATGCATGGGACTTTGCCGGTTTCGGTGATTGGTCACTGCAGGATGTGTCTCATTTTACCGGATTGCGTGCCGAGGATGCGCGGAGAGCCAAGGAACGGGCGGTTTCCGAGCCGATATTGTGGTTCGGAAGTGATGAGCAATTTGAGGATTTTAAAGCGGCGTTAAGCCGCTTTAATTTGCGTGTCTTGAAGGGAGGACGTTTTTATCATGTAATGGCGCACCATGACAAGGCAAATGCACTAAGATGGATTAAAGAGCGGGCGATCGAATCCGCCAATGAGCCTGTGAAGGTTCTTACCGGGGCTTTGGGTGACGGTGAAAATGACCGTGCAATGCTTGAAGCCGCCGATTTTGCAATGGTTCTTCCTGCTGCGAACGGCTGCCTCGAATTAGGGCGTAAGGATGCGTATTATGCGCAGAAGGCTGCTCCCTGGGGCTGGGTAGAAGCGGTGGAAGGCCATTATTTACAGCAATTAGCACTCGAAAATAACTAGGAGATACCATGAGCGATTTTTTTCAAAACGGTACCGTAACCACTTTTCATAACCTGACGGATCGTCCGATTGAAGACTTGGAATCGGATTTGCTACGTTTCTCACAACAGAACCCGATGGGCTTGATTCTTCCCTCCCTGTTCAGCGAACTGGAAGCGCCCGCCTTAAAGAACATTGTTAATGAATTAAAAAGCGTCCCCTATCTGTCACAGATCGTGATCGGTCTGGATCGAGCCGACCAAGCGCAATTTGAATTCGCCAGAGAGTATTTCTCGGAATTACCGCAAAAGCATCGTGTGTTGTGGAACGATGGTCCGCGTATGCAAACTCTGATGAATCAGTTGAAGGAGAAAGGGCTTGCCCCGACCGAACCGGGAAAAGGAACGAATGTTTGGGGATGTTACGGCTATGTACTGGCCTCCAAGCAAGCCGATGTGGTTGCACTGCACGATTGCGACATTATCACTTATAAACGTGATTTGCTGGCGCGACTGCTCTTTCCTGTTGCGCATCCGACTTTCAACTTCGTGTTTGCCAAAGGGTATTATTCGCGCTACTCCGATGGCCGTTTAAACGGACGTGTGGTTCGCTTGCTGGTAACGCCGCTGTTGCGTGCTTTGGAAAATGTTCTCGGTCCGGAAGAGCTTTTAGCTTATTTGGATAGCTTCCGTTACGCCTTGGCCGGCGAGTTCTCCATGAAGACCAGCGCCCTGAAAGATATGCGCATTCCGGCCGACTGGGGGCTTGAAGTCGGTATTCTGGCCGAAATGAAACGAAATTACTCGAATCGCCGCATCTGTCAAGTGGATATTGCCGACGTTTACGATCACAAGCATCAGGATTTGTCGAGAGAGGACCATAACAAAGGCTTGTCTCGCATGAGTCAGGACATTGCCAAGTCGTTATTCCGAAAGTTGTCGACACACGGTCATGTGTTTTCACGTGGAACAATCCGCACTGTGAAAGCGGTCTATCACCGTACCGCGCTGGATCAGTTGGAAAGCTATGTGTTTGATGCCGAAATGAATGGTTTGACAGTGGACGTGCACCGAGAAGAACAGGCGGTTGAGCTGTTTGCCAAGAATATTATGAGTGCCGGGGAAGCGTTTCTCGACAACCCGGATGAAAGACCGTTTTTACCGAATTGGAACCGTGTGGTCAGTGCGGTTCCTTCTATTATGGATGATCTTTACGAGGCGGTAGAGCGCGATAACGAGTAACTGTTGCCGTGCATCTGCTGCCGCTAATTTCTTAAACAAGGAGGAGCGGATGCCGCAAGCCGTACTGCAACAGATTCAAGCGCGACTACATAGAGTCTATGCCGAGGAGGCTGCACAGGAAGCCTATCAGGGCGTTCTGGCCGCAATAGAAGCAGCGGGGATTACGCCGCCTTCCGGCGAGGTGAAATGGGATCAGAAAGATGTCCTGCTCATCACTTACGGCGATACTTTCTTAAATGAAGAGGAAGTGCCGCTTTCCACCCTGAAGAAGTTTCTTTCGACCTATGTTAAAGATGCGGTCAACTGCGTGCATGTCTTGCCGTTTTTTCCTTATAGTTCTGACGACGGTTTTTCGGTCATTGACTATACGATGGTCGATCCGGAACTTGGGGACTGGGAGAATATTGAAGCCCTAAGGGAAAAATATGACTTGATGTTCGATCTGGTGGTAAACCACGTTTCACGTGAAAGTTTGTGGTTTACCGACTATAAGGCGGATATCGCTCCCTACAACGAATTCTTTATCGAAGAAAACGAGCGTCCGGAATTGTCACTGGTTACCCGTCCCCGAAATACACCTTTGCTGGTACCGGCGTACACCCATCGCGGACGCAAGAAGGTCTGGGCAACGTTCAGTGCCGATCAGATCGATCTGAATTTCGCCAATCCGAAAGTGTTGGTGAAAATGATCGAAGTGCTGTTGCTGTATTTGAAAAATGGTGCGCGCATTATCCGTCTGGATGCAATCGCCTTCTTGTGGAAACGTATCGGTACCAATTGTATTCACTTGCCGGAAACCCATGAAGTCGTCAAGTTGATGCGAGATGTGATGTCGATTGTCCGTCCCGACGCCATTCTGCTGACGGAAACCAATGTTCCGCATGCTGAAAACCTTTCTTACTTCGGCAGTCAGGACGAAGCGCACATGGTGTACCAGTTCAGTTTGGCGCCATTGGTATTACATGCTTTGCATCGCGGAGACGGCAGTTATTTGACCGACTGGGCTTTGAATCTTGAAGCACCTCCTCCGGGGTGTACTTTCTTGAATTTTACGGCATCCCATGACGGGATCGGTTTGCGTCCGGTTGAAGGGATTTTGCCGCCACGCGAGGTGGAGGATCTGGTAACCAATATGCACCGTCTGGGTGGATTCGTGTCTATGAAAGCCAACGGTGATGGGACCGAAAGTCCGTACGAAATCAATATCGCCTTGTTCAGCGCTTTCCGCGAGACGCACAACAGTAACGGTCCTGATCAATGGCAGGTGGAGCGCTTTATCTGCGCGCAGAACATTATGATGACGCTGCAGGGAATTCCGGCTTTTTATATCCACAGCATGGTGGCTACGCCGAATGACCATGACGGAGTTGAGAAAACCGGGCGAACCCGCTCGATTAACCGCCGTAAATGGGAGTTTGAATATTTGCAGGCGTTGATCGAGAGCGGGCGTACTTCGAATGCCGAAGTCGTCAAGCGTTTGACCAACCTGCTGCAGCGCCGTAAAAAACATAAAGCTTTCCATCCGGAAACGCCTCAGCAGGTGCTGGATCTGGGGAGCGATTATTTTGCATTGTGGCGCGACGGTGAAGGTTTGAGATTTCCTCTATTGGCAATTCACAACTTAACTCCGGAAATTAAAATTCTCGATTTGAGTGTGATCGAAGGGTTTGATCGCCACAATTACTGGATAAACCTGCTAGATAATCAAGGGGTGTTTTCCGGCGAACAGCGTTACGTGATGCAGCCGTATCAATCGATCTGGTTGATGCCGGAACAGATCGGGGGCGAGAGTGCCTTGTGGGCGCTATCTACCGATTAATGCAAGGGAGAGATATATGACTACCTATGTGGTTGCACCGGACAGCTTTAAAGGTTCCTTGTCTGCGGTGCAGTTTTGTGAAATCGCCAAGTCGGTTATTGCGCAATGCGATCCCGGCTCCACGGTAATTACCTTGCCCTTGTCCGATGGCGGAGAAGGGTTTGTGGAATCGTTTCTGTTTGCCGGTTTGGCGGAGAAGGAAAGTTTATGGGTTTCCGATCCGATCGGACGAAAAACCAAAG
This sequence comes from Thiomicrorhabdus heinhorstiae, assembly GCF_013391765.2. Taxonomy (GTDB): domain Bacteria; phylum Pseudomonadota; class Gammaproteobacteria; order Thiomicrospirales; family Thiomicrospiraceae; genus Thiomicrorhabdus; species Thiomicrorhabdus heinhorstiae. Next base: position 143,225 of record NZ_JACBGI020000004.1, read on the forward strand.
CAACCTTTGCCTGGCAGGCGCAGACCGAAACGGCGATTATTGAGATGGCGCAGGCTTCCGGTTTGCCGAAGTTGCAGCCTGACGAACGGAATCCGTTGCAGGCGCACACTTACGGAACCGGACAGTTGGTCGATGCCGCTTTAAACTTGGGGGCGAAAAAAATTATCCTCGGTTTGGGCGGCTCGGCAACCAATGACGGTGGGATGGGAGCTTTGCAAGCTTTGGGGGTTTCGTTTTTTGACGATAGCGGTAAAGAGATCGGTCTTGGTGGGCAGGCGTTGAAGAAGATCGTTTCCATTGGCGAAATTCCGCAACGTTTGCTGGATGTGGAATGGCTGATCGCCAGTGATGTGACCAACCCATTGCTGGGAAAAACCGGCGCGACCAGCGTTTTCGGACCACAAAAGGGCGTCAGTGATTTGAATTTCAATGCGCTGGAAAGCGGCTTGGAAAATTGGGCGCAGAGAATAGAGGAAAAAACCGGTCGTCAGGTGAAAGACTTGCCGGGTGCCGGTGCTGCTGGCGGAATGGCTGCCGGGTTTATCGGTCTTTTGGGTGCGCATATCGAGCCGGGGTTTGAAGTGTTAAACAGCGCTTTGGGACTGGAGAAAACCTTTGCTGCTCAACCGATAGATTGGTTGATTACCGGCGAAGGGCGTCTGGATGAGCAGACTCGTTTCGGCAAGTTGCCGATGCAGATGGCGCAGCTGGGTGCAAAATATTCCATTCCGACCGTTGCGGTGTGCGGCAGTTTGGGAACACATCCTTCGGAACTGCCGGAGTTTAAAGCCGTATTCAGTATTTTGTCCCGGCCGATGGAAGAGTTTGAAGCGTTTCGCTTCGCGCCGATGCTGTTGAAACAGACGTTGTTTTCGATTGTCGCTTTATTGAAAAAGTAATTTTGTTCTCTTTTCCATGCTTCTAGTGGGAAGAGAAGCTGTCAGCCAATCCCATCAGAATTTCGATAAAGATCAGCAGGATAATAATCCATTCGAGGAAAGAGCTGTGTTTATGCTGATAGAGGTCAAGCATCATGGTCATGTCATCTTTCAGGGAATTGAGTTTATAGCTGACAATTTCGAAGCGTTCTTGAAGTTCCAGTGATTTTGCCAGGGTGTTATAGAGCTTTTCGTAGGATTCGTTATCCCAAAGCGCGTTTGGTTTATCCAATAGCATCAGGTCCAATACCATGTCGTGGTGTAACAGGCTGAGTTCTTTAGCGTAGCTTGAGAATTCATGTCGTTTCATCCAGCTTAAACGCCCCGAATGCTCCAGCATGTAACGCCCTTTAGCGTAAAAGCGATCAACTTCGGTTTCGAATTTTTCCAGTCCGACACTTTGCGAGATAACCAGTGCAACGATCATTAAAGGCCAAAGGCTGAGATCGGACAGGGTGATTTGTTGATTATCGACGGTAAAACCTTCCTGCAATTCGGGATCGCATGCCAAAGCCCAGTCCTGATGCAGGTAATGCTGTTCGAAGGGTTCACTGGCTTTTAGACCCAGGATTTGCAAGGTTGCCAGTATTTGTTCCCGAGGCCAATTGATAAAGGTCAGTACATCAAATTGGGTAAAGAACAGCCAGCGTTGCTCTCCGTGATCGTCATATTCCGCGTAATAGGTTGCTTCTATTCCTTTCTTTAGCGGGGTTTTGATCCGTTCGGCCAGTTGTTGATAGGTGAAGTCTTCAGGCAGGGAAATGGATATTAGATTAAGGTTTGCCATGTTGAATCCTCGGGATGTGGCTGGACTTTTGAAGGGAATAGCCGATCAAAAAGTCGAAGGGGGTGGATGTGATCAATTTAGCTGAAATCGCTTAAAAACGGAAGTGGTGAAATCGTGCTAAAACAGTGGTTTAAACAACTATTTGCCAAAAATATGGGATGTTTCTATTTCACGGTAAATAGATTAAGATGTTCGCAGAGGTTTACTATAAAAATAGAGAGAGGATTATGAAACTTCAGGCTAAAAAGGCATTGTTTGCGACGCTGTTTGGGACGTTCGCATTGCAAGGGTGTGATTTAAGTACGATTGATAGTACCGGAGGCGATACAGGGCAAATGACTCTCTTGGTGTCGGATGCTCCGGTTGATGATGCGGCTAATATCTGGGTGCAGGTTTCCGGAGTCCAGTTGAAGTTGTCGGACGGTACTTGGGAAAAGGTTACTTTCACCTCACCGGCGGAATTGGATATTTTGACCTTGCAGGGGATTAACTTCGTCTCACTCTTAAGTAACTACACCCTGCCAGTCGGTACCTATAAGGAAATTCGTTTGCTTGTCGATACCGGTGCCGGAACCAAGACTTCGATTGTTTTTAAAGACGGTACCGATTATCCTTTGACCATTCCAAGTGGATCGGAAGGCGGCTTGACGCTGAAAGGTAATTTTGTCGTCAAGAAAAATACGACCAGTACTTTTATGATCGATTTCGATCTGCGTAAATCTGTTCAAGAAGCCGGTACGGATACTTATGTGCTTAAGCCGGATTTGAATATTTTTTCGATGGACAGCGTCGGTAGAATTGTTGGGGTAGTTGATAATGAATATGTTCGCGCAACGACCTGCTCGGACGGCAATTCGACCACCTACAACAGTGCTTATTTATTTAGCGGTGCGGCCGCGACAGCAAGCGATATCAGCGGTGCCGCAACTGACCCGGTGGAAACCGCTTTGGTTAAACGCAGTGATAGTACCGGCGACTTTGAGTATGACTTCGGCTACTTGCCGGCCGGTGATTACACCTTGGCATTTACTTGTCGCAGCGATGTTGATGATGTGACGGCGGCCGGTGAAGATATGCAATTTACCGTGATTAATAATGTAACTGTTATCAAAGATACTACGACAACAGTTAATTTTGTCTGGTAGTCATTCAGGCAAAATGGGTGCTCAGGGAAACCACGCTGTAATTGAATTACAGCGTGGTTTTTTGTTTATGAGAGGGTTAAGCTTCTTTCCATTTGATAGAGCAGCCCATGGACGGGACCTGTTCTAAAGGCCCCCGGCCGGTCAGGGCGACCTGTTTCATCGCCTCCAGCAAGTCGCGGCGCACGCCTTCCTGAGCGGTTTCTTTACGCGATTCGTCGAGTCGTCCGCGATACTGTAATTTCAAGTCTTTGTTATAGCCGAAGAAGTCCGGCGTACAAACGGCGCCGTAAGCTTTGGCAATTTCCTGCGTCTCGTCGATGACATAAGGGAAAGGAAAGTCCCACTGCTCGGCAATCTTTTGCATATTTTCGAAAGAGTCTTCTGCGTATTCGTTCGGGTCATTGGACATAATCGCAATGGAATTGATGCCGAATTCGTCTCGAAGCATACGAGTATCTTCAACCAGACGTTTGTGGATGGCTTTGACATACGGACAGTGGTTGCAGATAAACATTACCAGCATCCGTTTGTGTCAACTATTTTTTTTAACAAATGATAATAATCAATTAGTTAGATGTGATTTTCAATGGTTACTTTTTATTAAAAGTTACATTAGTTGAAACGGGCAAGTTAGGATTAGTCAATTTAAATTCATAATAAGCTTTTGTTTGAATTGAAGTTACAAATGAACTTATCTAAATATTTCACTTTGATTGATTTGAAGGCAAAAACTTGGAAATAAAGCTTAGATTTCCTATGGCTAATAACTGGTTTGTTGTTGGTTTCTCACTAAAATCGGTGACTAAATAAGAATTAAGCGTATAAAGCATTAATGCTTCTTTACAGAATACGCTTAATATTCCATCTCTCATATTGAAATCTAAGGCTATGATTTTTCTTTTTTCAGGGCTTAAAGAAGGGTTGGGAATTAAGAATATTCCGATTTCATTATTCCATGCAGTGTCATTTTCTATATTTGAGCGATCATCCTTTTTCTCAACTAGCGTAATTCCTTCAAGCTCCATTCTAGAGAGCGTGTAATCCTTAAATTTCTGCGATTCCTCTTCCCAGCCGCGGATGTGCCAACGGTATCCTGAATTGATTAATGAGTGAGGATAAACCTTTCTTTCTTTGGTTGAAGAACTGTTTAAAGAGTGGTACTTAAAACTAATTGAAAACTTATTGTTTATTGCCTTATAGATCAAACGATATAACAACACCGGGATAACAGGTTTACTCGGAAGAATGTTATAAGTTTCAAAGCCCTTGTTCTCGGTGACGTTCAGGTATTCTTGAAAATCCTTACTCGGTAATGCCTTTTCAATGTTGACACCTGGAATATATCTTTTCAGCGAAGCGTCATACACAATTGCATCTGGATATGTCTTTCTTACTTCAGCAAGGTAGTTTGAGGCTTGTTTCTCATTAACTCCGAAAAGAGTAGTCAGGTCTTTTCTTGAAACTTCGTATTCCCAGTAGGATTTTAAAAGAATGTACTTTACGTATTTTTTCATAATATTATGCTCTATATCTATTGGGGGTATTCTATGTGAACTTTATTATGGTTGCAAAATATTACAACCTTGTAATAGAATGCAACCATGTAATTTATTGCAAGTATAATTGTGGTTATGAAATTTAATCTTTTTGAGTTTTATCCAGACGACATCTTCAAACCCCTAGCTAGTAAGAACAGGGAGTTCTACTGGCATCTTATATCTGATTTACATGAAGGGTTTTATTCAGATGAAGCTGATTCTGTAGATTCAATGGTAGATTCAGCTGAAATCCGTCAAGCCATAGAAGACAGAGTGTTGGATAACGGGGTAGAAATCACAGAGGAAGATTCAAACGTTAACCTTATTACTGTAGATACCGCCAAGATTGAAGCATCACGAATTTTTAAATACTTGAAGGATTGTGGCTGGCTTAAAACAGATAAGAATGGATTGAAAGTTGGCGTTTACATGTCACCAAGAATTGGAAATCTTGTAGAGATGTTGTCTCAATCTAGATTTGAGATGTCGGATCAGCTGGGTAGCCATGTCTCTGTTCTACGCTCTATTCTTATTAACTTGACCGAAAAAAAACGAAATAGTGCAGAAGATGTTCAAAGCAATCTAAAAGGAGCTGTAATTCAAGCTCGCAGTGTTAGCAGGTTAATGAATACCTTAAGTGCTGAAATGTTAGAGCTGTATGAAAAAATAGGTCAAGTGGCTGAGCTAAGCCTGAAAGCCAGCCTTTTCTTTAATGAGTTTGTTGAAACGCCATCTTTTCAAGCACTCAATTCAATCAATGGCAACAACCATCCATACCGTTACAAGACTGAAATTTTAAAGATGATAGATGAACTGGAATATTCAAATCATCGAGACGAAATTTTAGAGAAATACCGTGAAAGTGGCGCTTCAGACAAACAAATAGCCCAATATTTTTCTGATTTACAAACAATCAGAAGGATTTTCAGCAGTGTAGAGAGCTTGAAGAATCGAGTAGACCGAAATCATGGAAAACTTGTTAAGCGAGTGAATGACTCAATCCGCTATCAAAGGCGATATGGCAAGGGAATTAGCGCATTTGAAACGGCTCTTAAAGAATTAAAAAACATCGATAGAGACCTTGACTTCAAAGCAGGAATTCATTCTCTTGAGACTGCTTTTTTTGAAGATAACTTTAACCTTCCAAAAAGGAAGAAGCCACCTATCCAGTTAAAGGATGGCACAAGAAAACCTCTGTCAAAACGTGAAAAGATTCGGTCCCAGTTAAAGCGAGAGTTTCGAAAGCTGTATCGAATGAATGATGACAAAGTTCAGGAATACTTAGAAGGCTTGTTTGAAGACCAGGAAGGAAGACTATTCTATTCTGAAGATGTCATTATTGATGACTATTATCATTATATTTGTTTTTCATCTTTAAGAAGGCTTTGCCACCCTTCTACTAAAAGAAGGTCGCTCTACAAAAACACTTTAAGCCGATATCAATTCGAAATTTTATCTGATGAACTGACTGAACATGATGTTTGTCATTGTCGTCCATTTAAGATAACAAGGGTTCAATAAAATGTTCAGAGAAGTCAACACGATTATAGAAAACCAGGGTATTGATTTTAACGATATCGCTGATGCCAACTCACACCTCTTGAAGTATCAATTTGCATTTCGTTCAGGAAATGCTACAGACAGAAAAGTTTTCGACTTGATCGCTGCTCACTCAGCAATGTTTGAAAATATATTTTCATTATTTGGTTTTCAATTGGTCGTGAATAATGAATACAGTTATGTTGGTTACCTGCCCGATAAAAGAAGGTATTTTCAGATACCCCGCGAACAAACCAATATCTTATTGGTTTTACGGATTATCTATCATCGAGAAAGAGTTTCCGGAAACTCAGATGATGGAATCGTATTAATAACAGGTAGTCAGCTTATAGAGGTTTATAAGGACCAAACCGGAGGAGATGAACTTGACACAAATTATTCGACTTTTGAATCAATGCTGAAGCCTTTGGCGGATAAAAGGATTATTAAGTTGGATAAGGAAAGAGAGGTTGAAACAAACCTTCCCAACATCTTTATCATGCCTTCAATTCAAGATATTGCCAATGAAGAGTTTGCTCAAGGTGTATTGGAACAAATTGCTAATCTAAAAAAAGAAGCGGGAGACTCAGATGAAGCTTAAAAATATAACCTTGGTGAACTGGTCTCTCTATGAACCAATTGATATTCCTGTTGTGGGTAGCGTTGCATTTGTTGGAGAAAATGGTGCCGGGAAAAGTAGTTTACTTGATGCAATTCAAATCGTACTGTTTGGCGGAAATCAGAAGAAGATAAATCTTAACTCCCAAACTTCTGTAAAAAATAAAGGCGAGGATCGCTCAATTAAAGCTTATTGCCAAGGGGTTCACCGTCCTGTTCCAAATGATGCAGAGGATTATAGAAAGTATCGAAAAAGAGATGATACCTACAGTTATATTGCCTTAAGTTTTGAACATCCTGAACGAGGTTTTACAAACATTATCGTCGGTATTGAGGCGAGAGCCGCTGAGAAAAACGTTTCATTTCAACTATTGTGCATTATGAAAGCATCCAAATCGGTTTCAAAGAACGATTTTATGGAGTACACAGACGGTGATAGCTATAGAACATACGCGCCAAAGGACGTGTTTGCCCGTCTTGAAATATACAAAAATAATGCCGAAGGGATCGTTAGCCTTGAGTCCGCTAGGCGGTCTGGTGAATTTGTGGAGATGGTTGCAAGGGCTTTAAGCCCATCCAGTCTAGGTAATAAAATTGATCATAACCGTTTAGAAACTGTCTTGAAGAAATCGGTTGAGCTCAAATCTCTTGGTAATGTATCCAGTTTTGTTCGTAACTTCATTTTAAACCCAAGTGATTTGGATACCACGCAAATACAATCGCAGAAGAAACACTATGCGCAGCTTGAGGCTGAGATTGAAAGTATTACTCAGCAAATAGTCAAACTAGAGCGCCAAGCAACAGACGCAAATAAAGTGATAAGACTTTGCTCAAAATCGGTTTCTTATCATTGGATTTCTTTTGAAAAGCTTAATGATGAATTGACAGAACAAGAAAGCTCACTTGAAAGTGAAATCAGCGAAAAAACAGCAGAAAGTAAAAGTAAGTCAGATGAACTGGAACACGCAAAATTCGAATCAAGAAGGCTTGGTGCTAATATTCAGCAATTGAATATCGATATTGGTAAAGATGATGCGGAACAGAAAGTCAAAGACTTAGAGGCGAAGAACGAACTCCATGAGAGAGAAAAGCAAACATTCGAGCAGGCTGAAAAGGATTTGGTCAAGATTTTAAGGACGGTAAAGACTTTTGATTACGATATTTTAGATTTAGCCAAGACAAAATCATCTGCCGCAGGCATACAGGCCGCTTTATCTGATTTAGATAAGCGGGTTAATGCAGACTCTCATATAGCAGGACTTCTCAATTATGTCAGTAGAATTAAAGTTCGACTGGAAGAGATAAAAAGTGATTCTTATCCAAAAAGAAGCAAGCATAAAAAATCGTTCGACGATTACCAAGAATTAATTACGACTGCATCTCCTTTAAGCCCAATCAAACCAAAAACTAGAACACTGATCCATCTACTAGAAAAAGAGGGGGTTAAGGCTACACCAGTCTGTCATTTGGCACAAATAACAAACCCTGAATGGCAACCGGCTATTGAAGCATTGATTGGCGGGGATAGTGAAGCACTCATTGTTTCCTTAGAAGATGAAGAAAATGCTTTCAAGGTGTATCGCCAAGCACTCAGAGAAAACTTGGCCAGCAGTGGCGTAAAAATCGTCAAGTCATCCAGAACAGCTTCTTTAAAGCTAGGTGAACTGAATGGTACTGCTGCAGAGTTTGTAGAATCGGATAATGTCTTGGCACTCAAATTCTTGCAGTACAAGTTACAGCGTTATAAAAGAGTAGAAAGCGAAACTCAGTTAAGAACTGAACGATTTGCTATTACTCAAGACGGAATGCTGTCAAACGATTTGTTTGTAACGGGATTAGAGTTACGAACAGAGCGGAAGTTTACACAAGACTCTGAAGCCAATATGGTTGAGTGGAAAAGGTTGGCTAAATTAGCTGATGAACAATTCAAACACCATGGGAAAATACTAGAAAGTGCTGCAAATATTGAGACGACGATAACCCTATTAGAGAATGCAGCAGATAGTGAGATGCCGCTCTCTTTTTCAGAGTTGCAGTCAAAAACTCAGTCGATTCAAGCTGAAATTGATGCTAACACTATTCTTATAGATGGCATAGATCTAAATTATGTTAATGGACTTAAGTCAAAAAGAGATTTACTAAAGCAGCAGAAAATACCTTTTGATGAACAAATAGAACAGTTGCCAGCGAAGATAGGTCGTCTTGAGGGTTTGATTGAAACCAAGAGTAAAGAACTTGAAGAACTTCAATCAGATCTTGAAAAGCTTTCCGAAAAACAAAGCGAAATAGCTGAAGATTTTTTCTTTGATGCTGCATTGAATGATGACATTCAAGGAGAGCTTGAAGATAGTACCTACCAAGACGTGGCTAATAAAGCCCAAAAGCTACACACTAAATCAGCTGAAGAATTTGTCAGATTCCAAGGTGATTTTAACTCTCTTTTAGCTCAAGCTGAACAGGATGGAGATTATTATCCAATTTTGTGGGGGTTTGAGCTCAATGATAAGCACCAATTAGTGGATTTGAGGGCATTAATTGTTCAACAAAAAGAGTCTTTCGAGACTGATAATTTAGCCGGTTACCAAAAATCTGCTAGCAACGTAAATAATGAAATAAAACTGATATTCAGAAGAGATATCGTGGCTAATCTCCAAGGAAAATTCCAAGAGATGCGAGAGCAGATATCGATGATAAACAGTATGTTAAAGAACAAGATACTGCATAACCATCGCTATGAATTAAAGTACAGGGCCGATTCAGCATATAAAAATCTAGTTAGCTATATTAGAAAGTCCTCCAAAGAAGATTTAGAAGCTACTGATGATCTGTTTGATCATATCCCAGATGATGTCATGGAAACGATTGAAGCTATTATTGAAACCGGTGATGGTAGTGATTACCGCACTTATTTCACTTATGAGTTTGTTCTGACAAATCTTTCTTCCGGCGAGCAAGATAACTTGAGCGATAAACTTAGTTCTGGTTCTGGCGGAGAAAAACAATCTCCTTTGTACATTGCTTTATCTGCGGCACTTTCCTCTGCATGGCGCTGTGATAGTCATTCAGATGGAGCGGCATTGGCTTTATTTGATGAAGCGTTTAAGGACCTGGATTTCAATAATTTGCAATCTGCTATAGGATTTATGGGAGATGTTGGATTGCAGACCATTTATGCAGCTCCAGATGAAAAAGAAGGCAGCTTTAGAGATGCTGGCATCAATACAATCATCTACCTTACAAAGGATGATGACGTTATAGATGTTGATGTTGATACAGGAAAAGAGAAGGCAAAAAATCTTGTTAAACAAAACCCACTAGCCAACAGAGAACTGATGGATAGTCTGGTCAACTTCGAGCTTGAGAAATTAAATGAAACAGCCTAATGAACTATTTCAAATCGCACTGCAAGCCTTGGTTGATAAGCAGGAAAAAGGTGTCAGAGGGAGCTTATCAACCAGCGAAAAGATACTGTCAGAATATGGAAGTTGTAATAGTCCATCTTTGGAATTAGGTTTTGAAAGAATTGTTTCTGAATATGAAAAGTCAGGCTTGATTAATGTCGTCAGATACAAAGGTTCTGCTGGTATAAAATCTATATCATTAAATGACTACGATAAAGCTATAAAGCTACTGAATCACACCCCTTTAGCCGTCCAAATACAGGATTCATTAGAAGTATTTGAAACTTCATTCGCTGAAAACTTTCAGCCTTATATTTTAAGATTGAAAGAGTTTGCTCAGGATAAATGGAAAAAGAAGAATAGTTTTCTAGGGTGTTATGTAGGTGACACAGAAAAACTGATAGAGATCGTAAGAGCTGCTATTGTCATCTTAAACAGGGAAGATGACAACAATATAGATTACCGCCATTTTTCAGCCATCTATCTAAGTCACTCCAAACGTTTATATGACATCAAGGGCAAGGTTTCCGATGCAATCAAACAATTGAGCGTCGAGAATTGTGAAAACCTCTCTGCTGAAGAACTATTGACAAGTTATGGGGTTGTTCAACTAAATCATCCGGTCTATTTGTCAGGAGAGATCTCTCTAAAGTCGAACGATAAGGAATTGAATGCGGGTTTTGACGGTGGTATTGGTGTCTGGGCATCCTATGTGGAAAAAGTAGAAAGCTTATTAGAGATTGGAACTGTTACTACTATTGAAAACCAAGCTACTTTTGAAAAATATGTTCCATCAAAAGATACCGATGAGGTGGTGCTGTTCACATCGGGAATTCCTAGTCCAGCCTTCAAGCGTTTATACAAAATGATTATTGAAGCATGCCGGCCAAATACCGTTCAGCATTGGGGTGATATTGATGTTGGCGGTTTCACTATTCTAAATATGCTTGATGCTTGTATTGATAAGCCTGTTAAGGCATTTAACATGGAGCCGAATCAATATATTAATAGCTACGATAGTTTCTCCACAAATGAACTGAGAACTTTAAAGCGAATGAAAATTGGTAGTTACAATGAACACGCTTTAAATTTAGCGATTGAATGTAAGATGAAATTTGAACAAGAGTCTTTTAAGTGGGATTGATCATATCATTAAACCTCACGGATTTTCATTAAATTGAAGTGGTCAACAAATCCCGAACGAATTGGTAGTGTTCAGAATTCTGTGTCATTAATTTATGATTACCGTAAAGGAATGACACATGAGCAAAAACGATTTTGATTTCAATAAAGCCCTTGAGCAATTACAAGCGGGTCAAGGGCTCACAGGCAAAGATGGTGTTTTGACACCGCTCATTAAACAACTCACTGAAGCCGCTCTCAAAGCAGAACTGGAACAGCATCTCGAAAACGATAATTCGCCCAACCGCAAGAACGGTTCTTCCAAAAAGACCGTCAAAAGCAGTGTCGGTCAGTTCGAGCTTGATACGCCCCGTGACCGTGATGGCAGTTTTGAACCTCAACTGGTCAAAAAGCATCAGACCAAGCTCACCCCTGAGATTGACCAGAAGATCCTTGGTCTCTTTGCACTCGGAACCAGTTATCGAGACATTCGTTTTCACATTGAAGAACTCTACGGCATTGAGGTCTCTGAAGCCACGATTACCGCTGTCACCGACCAGCTTATTCCTGATCTGAAAGAATGGCAATCTCGTTCATTAGATGCGGTCTATCCGTTTATTTGGCTCGATGCCATTCACTACAAAATCAAAGATAATGGCCGCTATGTCAGCAAAGCGGTTTATACGATTCTTGGATTGAATATTGAAGGCAAAAAAGAACTGCTCGGCCTGTACCTGTCAGAAAGTGAAGGCGCAAACTACTGGCTTTCTGTACTCACCGACTTACATAACCGTGGTGTCAAAGACATTCTGATAGCCAGTGTCGATGGCCTGACAGGTTTTCCTGAAGCCATCGCCAGTATTTACCCTGATACGGAAGTGCAGCTGTGTGTGGTGCATCAAATTCGCAATTCAATGAAGTATGTGGCGTCCAAAAATCAGAAAGAATTCATGAACGATTTAAAACCTGTTTACCAGGCTCAGACTAAGCAAGCCGCTGAGACAGCTCTAGAGGCATTGGATGCTAAATGGGGCAAGCAATATCCGCTTGTGATTAACGCTTGGCAGCGTAAATGGGAAAATTTAAGCGTCTACTTTAACTATCCAGACTACATCCGTAAGGTCATTTACACGACCAATGCGATTGAAGCGGTGCATCGCCAGTTCCGTAAACTAACCAAAACCAAAGGCGGATTCCCAAATGAAAATAGCTTGTTGAAGCTGTTGTATGCTGGCATACTCAATGCGTCCAAGAAATGGACGATGCCTGTCCAGAATTGGAACCTCGCCCTGTCGCAACTGGCGATACACTTTGAAGGCAGATTAGATGGGGTGCTGGATATTTAGCACCCTAGACTGACACAGAATTTTGAACGCTCTCTAAAATTATTTTGAGCCATGAAAAATCACTTAAAAATATTCTTATTGATTGGCGTTTTTCCATTACCAGCCATACTTGTTATTTTGAGCGCTCAGAGTACCTACTGGTTTAATTCGCTTGACCCTCTCCCTTTCTTTGCTCTATTAGCTGGAATTGCCCTTGGCACTTTCAGCCTTGCGAATTTTGAGTTTCGCAGTGTCAGGGCAAAAGCAATTTATGTAATACTTTACATACCTATATTGACGGTTACCCTGTTGTTTTTAGCTTTGTTAACGGCTTGCTCAAACGGTGATTGCATCTAAGTAAATACTTTCATCGACTCAATACTGACAGACAGCACAACACTTCGCCTAATCAATTTCTTCCTTCCACAGAATCATATCTTTGACCGATTGATTAATGGCGTTGGCGATGACTTGGCATTTGACGATAAACAGGTAATAAACGTCGCGCGGGGTTTGCTGGAAGAGGCTTTCAAAATTGCCCATACCTTTGGCAAGCACAATATCGGCTTCTTTAAAGATTTCAAAAGAGCGTTGATTGACTTCACTGAGGTCATAGCCGGGCGTGGCGACGCCGCTGTCGATTACTTCCGCCGTGCCGGTAAAAATTTCGGCTTCTTTGAGCGTTACATCGTTAATCACCGGTTTGCCGCGCACAAAAAATGACAGCTTCAAATGCGGGTATTGCTGCTTGATCACTTTTAACAGATGCAGGTCGAAAATGTGTTCGCCGACATTATCCCCAATCAATACCAGTGAAGAAGCGGACTGCAAATCAGCTTCCAGCTTTTCGATATCATTGCGGGCAAAGGGTTCTTTAAAATGCGACTCGACCGTCGCTTGAAGATTGAATTGGTTCGGCGCACCAAAGTCGATGACATTGCCAATCACACTTAATTTGAGCGCATCGTCCAATGAGGTAATTTGCGAAGTGTCGATCATTTGTACTTGCCTGATCGCAATCTGCTTGGCTTCTTCCACCGGATCGTCAATTCCGGTGACATCACTGATCGCCTGATAGATTTCCTTAGCGATCTGCGGCGCGGTCGAATCCAGTGTATGCGCCTGCAAAATCTGCGCCGCCCGATCCAGCACCGCTTTGCACTGCTCATCCGGCAAATTCAATAATCGACTGGTTTTCAATGCCTGGCCGTAAAGACAGGAAAAGCACTCGGGTTGGGATTTCATGACAAAACTCTCTTTAAGACGTTAATTAAGAGTTTAACGTTAAATGAACCGCTTTCACGAATCAAACAGGCAAGTTTATGTGAATCGTTCTTTATTCAAAGAAATTGTCCCACGAAACCGTCCTGCTAAGATTACGTGCAATCAAGATTGAAGACATTTGAAAACAGAAAAGCGGTTTCCGGAAAGATTCGAGATTACGTCAAGACTGAAAGATTAAGACTTCAAGCGATGAGAGCTGCCTCTCTGCAGAGTTGCCATGGGAATATCACCTGCCGCGACTTCCCATGGAGAAGAACGCATCAGGGTGCGCATGAGAGCTCTTGGCGTAACAGGCTCGGGAAGGATTTCTTTAAACATGCTCAAGTCGATGCTTTCGGACAAAGCGTGTTTTTCTTCGTCTGTACCGACCAGTAGTAGAGGAGTCTGCAACAGATGAGGATTTTTTTGGGTCATGACACTCCAGGTCTCGTTGAAAGCTTCAACCCAACCGGCATAAAGGAAAACCGTTAAAAAGATTCGATGGGTGCTGTAACGTCTGGCTTCCAGCAATGCGGAAACTGCCTGATAGTTGTCGATCCACAACATATCCACGCCATAATGGTCAAAGCAACGTTTTAAAACCGCCACTCTGCTTTCGTCAGGGTCGAAAACCGCTACCTTCTTCCCTTTCAACCAGATTAATTTTTCTGTTAAACCCGCTTTCATAACTCAGCGCACCCGTAATCGGATGTCTCCCTCCCCTGAATTTCTTTTATTATGATTTGCTTTTATAAATAACGATACTGTACTAAAGGACAAGCTATAAGAAATTTTAATTCCCCACAATTAAGTTTAACTTAGGAAATCCTATTTTTTGCAGGGTTTTTCAGTAAATTTCCTACATAGACAAGAAGTGGAAACTTCGCTCTGCTAATAAAACCCAAACATTGCAACAGCCTTTAAAATCCCGCTAAGTTACAGCATCCGATTGCGGTAAAAAAATACTCGATTTTTTTGCTTAAAAGAAATCATCTGTACTAAAA
>NZ_JACBGI020000005.1 GCF_013391765.2 Thiomicrorhabdus heinhorstiae
ATTGCTTGGTGAACATAGCAAGATGGAACCACCTGATCCCTTCCCGAACTCAGAAGTGAAACGTCTTAGCGCCGATGGTAGTGTGGGAGGTCCCATGTGAGAGTAGGTCATCGCCAAGCTTATATCCTAAAAAACCGCTATCCCTTAATTGGAATAGCGGTTTTTTTTTGCATTCGAAAAATGATTTACGTGAGGCCGTTCCTGCACATCCATGTGCCCTCGCCATTTGCACTCCTGTTCTTCAAGTAGGGCGAGACGCGTTAAGAAATTCATCCTAACGGATGAATTTTAGCAAGCGAGCGACCAGGCCTCTGTGCTGGGTCATCGGCAAGCTTTTACACCTATAAGAGCGCTACCATCCGATCAGGTGTATATCCTAAAAACTTCTTACCCTGACTAAGGGGCGGTAGTTTTTGTCTGGATTTTTCTTTGAATAAAAAAGATATTTGCAGACTTAGTTTAGTTTATTTTGCTTTCTGCTTATATTCGGGCTATTCTTTAATCTTTTAATTTATGCTTAATTTAGAACGATTAGAAATTCTCTTAAACGCACGTCTTCCCAGTGTCTCCTCCTATTTGTTTGAGGAGATCGATTCAACAAATGCATTCTTAAAAACCGTCGCGAAACAAAATTTAGTTGAATCTGTATGCGTCGCAAATTTTCAGGCAGCGGGGTATGGTCAGCGTGGTCGAAATTGGTTGTCAAACGGGGATTCATGGACTTTTAGCCTGTTGGTTAAGGTTGGCAGGCCTGTTCATAAATTAGCCGGTATTGCGCAGTATATAGCGCTTGAGACAGCTTTGTTTTTAGAGACTGAGATAAGTGGTAAGTTGTTTTTAAAGTGGCCTAATGATCTGTTTTGTTCGGAAGGAAAAGTCGGTGGTATTTTGACCGAAGTCGTTTCTTACTCGGAGGGGAATTGTTGGCTGGTTATTGGTATCGGATTAAATTTTTCAGAGCAAAATTTATCTCTTAAAACCACTGTGGATGCAGGTGACAGTTCTGCCTTGTCTTATCCTGTCGGTTTTTTGATTTTGAAAAATGATCTTGAAGACGAAGTTGTGCTAGCAGGTCTTCTGCAACACCTTTCTGCATGCGTAGGTGGTTATGCAGACGAAAACTCTTCCTGGATTAGGCGTTTTAAAAAATTGGATTATTTCTCCGTTGATCAGAAGGTTATTGTGTATGATAGCGGACAGTCGAAAATAGGCCTGTATAAAGGATTAGCTGACAATGGAGAAGTGTTGGTAGAGATTGACGGCGAGATAATGAATTATCAGAGCGGTATGACATCAATCCGGGCTATAGAAAAAGAATTATGAATAAATTATTTTTAGATTTAGGCAACTCAAGAATTAAATGGGCGTCGGTTTACGACGATGAATATGAGTACGGTGGTGCGGAATCGATAGAAAACTTCTTCGGTGATGGCAATGAGCGAATTCTTGAAGAAATCGGTGAACCAGATGAGGTTTATTTCACTTCTGTTGCCGGTGAAGAAGTTATTGATAACTTAAAGACTTTCGTTCAAAAAAATTGGCGATTGATTCCAATCCAAATGAGTGCGCAAAAAGATTGCTGCGGTCTGGTTTCCGGTTATACAAAACCGTCGGCTTTAGGTGATGACCGCTGGATGGCAATGCAGGGCGCTCTTGGTTATTATTCTGATCCCTGTATTGTTATTGATGCCGGTACTGCCTTGACTATCGATGCGATTCTGGATGGTCGCCATCTGGGTGGCTTTATCGTTCCTGGTTTGAAAAGCCTGCGTTCCGCTTTGGCAACTGACACGGCCGATTTGCAAATGATCGACTCTTTTGAATATTCAGAAGAAGGTGATGAAAATGAAACCTTGTTGGCCAAAGACACAAATTCGGCCATTCTTGGCGGAACTTTGTACATGACTGCCTCCTTTATAAATCAGGTGATTCACGATTTGAATGAGCAGGTCGGAACAAGTTTTAAAGTTGTGCTTACCGGCGGCGATTCAAGTCGTTTGAAATCGTTGATTGATTGCGATGTAAACTGGGTGCCTGACCTTGTCCTACAGGGAATGGTCAATATTGAAGAATGCATAAAAAATTGATGAAAATTTGTTGACAGAGCAAGCTGTTTGCTTATAATACGCCCATCTCGCCGACATAGCACAATTGGTAGTGCAACTGATTTGTAATCAGTAGGTTGGGGGTTCAAGTCCCTCTGTCGGCACCATTATTCTAAAGCCCGTAAAATCTCGGTTTTACGGGCTTTTTTGTATTCCGGAAACCGGGCGACGAATTGTACTGTCTTTGCGCAAACTGTTATAATGCCTAATATTTTTTATTCAAAACTGGAAACGTGAATGGAACAACAGTCTAGTTATACAAAAGAAGAACTTTTAGCTTGCGGACGTGGCGAGCTGTTTGGGCCAGGCAACGCTCAACTTCCACTTCCTCCTATGTTGATGTTTGATCGCATCACGAATATTTCCGAGGTAGGTGGTGCTTACGGAAAGGGCGAAATCAGAGCTGAATTGGATATAACTGAAGACTTGTGGTTTTTTGAATGTCACTTTAACCAAGATCCGGTTATGCCGGGTTGCTTAGGTTTGGATGCGATGTGGCAGCTGATCGGTTTCTATCTTGGTTGGACCGGTGGTCCAGGGCGTGGACGCGCTTTGGGTTCAGGAGAGGTTAAATTTTACGGTCAGGTATTGCCGACTGCCAAAACAGTCGAATACGTGATCGATATCAAGCGCGTGATTAAGCGTAAGCTTTATATGGGACTTGCAGATGCCAGATTATTTGTCGACGGACGCGAAATTTACAGCGCGGCGGATCTGAAAGTCGGATTATTTACAAATACGGATAGTTTTTAAGTTATGAAAAGAGTCGTTATTACGGGTATTGGGATTGTTTCCAGTCTTGGGAATAATAAAGAAGAAGTTACTGATTCTTTACGTAACGGACGTTCAGGTATCGTATTTGCTCCGGAATATGCTGAAAACGGCATGCGTTCTCAGGTGCATGGAGCGATCAAAAATTTGGATTTTGCCGATCATATCGATCGCAAGCAGTTACGTTTTATGGGTGATGCGGCTGCTTACAGCTATATTGCCATGCAACAAGCGGTTGAAGATTCAGGCCTGGCTCCGGAACAAGTCTCTAATCCGAGAACCGGTTTGATTGCCGGTTCCGGCGGTGGGTCGAACTCCAACTCTACAGAAGCTGTTGCGATCGCCCGTGAAAAAGGTGTGCGTCGAGTCGGTCCTTATATGGTAACCCGGACTATGGGGTCGACCGTATCAGCCTGTTTGGCGACTCCTTTCAAGATTAAAGGGATCAACTACTCAATCAGTTCTGCCTGTTCGACTTCTGCGCACTGTATCGGTACGGCCGTTGAGCAGATTCAGCTTGGCAAGCAGGATGTTGTTTTTGCCGGTGGCGGTGAAGAGTTGCACTGGACCATGTCGGTCCTGTTCGATGCGATGGGCGCTCTGTCTACCAAATACAATGAAACTCCTGACAAGGCTTCGCGCGCTTACGATGCGGATCGTGACGGTTTCGTTATTGCCGGCGGCGGTGGAATGGTCGTTGTTGAAGAGCTCGAACACGCTTTGGCTCGCGGCGCAAAAATCTATGCGGAAATTACCGGTTACGGTGCCAACTCAGACGGCTACGATATGGTAGCTCCTTCCGGTGAAGGTGCTGTCCGTTGCATGCAGATGGCGTTAAACGGTGTTGATGGAGCAATCGATTACATTAATCCGCATGGCACTTCCACACCGGTTGGTGATACCAAGGAAGCGGCAGCTATCCGAGAAGTGTTTGGTGGTAATGTACCGAAAATCAGTTCAACCAAATCGATGTCCGGCCACTCTTTGGGTGCGGCTGGTGTTCACGAGTTTATCTATAGCCTGTGCATGCTGGAGAATGACTTTATCGCTCCGTCGATCAACATCGAAACTCTGGATCCTGAATGTGAAGGCATGCCGATCGTTACCCAATTGGTTGAGAACGCCGGTTTGAATCGCATCATGAGTAACAGCTTCGGTTTCGGTGGAACCAATGCTTCACTGGTTTTCGAGCGTTATAATGGCTGATACTTGTTTATAGACAGGAGGTCTCCGTCTATATACTCGAATGAGAATAAAAAAACCGAGCATAAGCTCGGTTTTTTGTTTTAGGAATCTTGGAAAATGTCGGGGCTCTTAGCGACAATTAGCCGATTGTTTTTTGTACAGGTTGGCGCGGGTCGAAACCTTGCTGGCGACCTTTTTCAACCAGGCTTTGCCGTTGTAAGTTTTACGCTTATAACCGCCGTGCCCTTCATGGTAGGCGAGATATAAGTTGTATGCGTCGGTTTTAGCGATTCCCAGCAGTTGATGAGAGCGGTTGTTATACCAACCGATGAAATCCAGAGCGTCGTCGATATCGTCGCGATCTGCTCCCCAGCGGCCGGTAGCTTTTTGGTAATCGTACCAGGCTTCATCCTGGGCTTGGGCATAACCATAAGCACTGGAAGGCCGTGGCAGCGGAATAAAACCCAGAAAATAGGGGCGATCAGGCTGGGCATCCGGCTGAAAACGGGATTCTTGATGCACGAAGGCCATCAAAACATACGGTGGAATTCCCCAGCGATCATATGAATCTTCGGCAGCATCGTACCAATCATCGTCGAAGTAGTAGATCGAACAGAGATTGTCGTGAGTGCTTTTCGGCGGTGGTCCGCTGCTACAGCCGGCAAGAAGCATCGAGAGAGCGGTAATCAAGTGCAAACTCAACCAGAGTCGAAATGACGGTTTCATTTTATTATTGGGCTCCGTAAGTAAACGCTTTTCGGTAAACGACCTGGCGTTTCTCGTTCAACACTTCCACATACCACTGTCCTTGCCAGGCACTGGTGAAGTTTTTACTTGACCAGGTTCTGAATCCGCCGGGTTGGATGTTAAGTGCGATTGTCGCCATGATTCTGTCTTGATAACGCCAACGGTGATAGATGGTTTGCGGTCGATCTACCTTGAGGTTGGTGAAAAACTTAAGAGAACGTACATATTTAGGGACCTGATTGTCAAAATGCTCGGTCGGCTCGTGGCCACGAATGTCAGTGGTTAAGACGGCTGCTTTGACTTTGATCGGACTGGCAACGATTGGCGGTAAATCGGTCTTGCCGGCCTGAGTTTCGGCAAATTCCTGACGGTTAAGCTCCGCATCTTTTCTGGCTTCGGAACTGAGTAAACTCAGGCTGCTTGCGGTTTTTTCCTCTTCGGACTCGCTCACCGGGCTTGGTGCAGGTTCAACGGTTTCACTGCTTTCCGGAGGCGTTGCCGGCTCTGTTTGCACCGGCAAGCTCTCTTCCAGCGGTGCAGGTGTTATAGATGAGGACTCTTGTGCTGATTGCGCTGGCTGATTAATGGAGGGCGGAGGGAGTTCCGTCAGGGCCTGAGTTTTGAGTTCGGCTGCGGATGATGCATTTTCTGGCACCTTGTCTTTGTTTACGTCTTTGATAATCAGCGCTGCGGTTAGAACCCCTGCAAGTAGAGTGATAGAGGTCCAAATTGCCCGGTATTTCCATGGGTTGTTACCTTGCTCCGATTGAACCGGCGTGGACATCTCATCTTGGGCCTGTTCCCAACCTTGCATAAAATAGCCGCGCATGACGTCGTCTCGGCGGACAGTGCCCGGCATGCTGGTCAGCTTTTTGCCTTCGGTGGCGGCGCGGTACCCTTTTTTAAAGGCGTAAAGATAATTGGCGTTTTGTGTGTCCGGTAATCTCATCATGGCTGCCGCTATTCGGAATCGTTTTCGAATAATGCCTCAGTAAACTGTTTGCTGTCAAACGGTTTCAGGTCGTCAATCGATTCTCCGACACCGATGTAGCGGATCGGAATCTGGCACTGTTCCGCCAGCGCAAAAATGATCCCGCCTTTTGCGGTTCCATCCAGTTTAGTCAGGGTGATACCGGAAACAGCGACCGCTTCATGGAACTGTTTGGTTTGGTTCAGAGCATTCTGTCCAGTGCCGGCATCGATGACCAGCATCACTTCATGCGGGGCCGTATCGTCAACCTTGCCGATCACGCGCTTCACCTTTTTCAGTTCTTCCATTAAGTTGGACTGAGTATGCAGGCGTCCTGCGGTATCGGCGATTAGAACATCGATGTTTCTGGCTTTGGCAGACTGTACCGCATCGAAAATAACCGCTGCGGAATCAGCACCGGTTTTTTGAGCGATTACCGGAACATTGTTACGTTCGCCCCAAGTTTGCAACTGCTCAACCGCTGCGGCGCGGAAGGTATCGCCGGCAGCCAGCATGACCGATTTACCTTCCAGCTGGAATTTCTTAGCCAGCTTGCCGATGGTCGTGGTTTTGCCGACGCCGTTGATGCCGACCATTAGGATGACATAAGGTCCGCCGTTGCTTTGCAGGAATTCATCGATTTGCAAAGGGCGAGCCATCGGGTCGATCAATGCCTGTAGTTGTTGTTTGAGCGAGACGATCAGTGCGTCAGGATCTTTTAATTCCTTACGCGAGACCTGGTCGGTCAGATTGCGGATGATCTTATCGGTCGCCTCTACGCCGACGTCGGCGCTTAACAGGATCATTTCCAGCTCTTCAAGCAGGTCGTCGTCAATCTCTTTGCGGCCCAGAACCAGGGTTGCCAGACTGTCGGTAAAGCTGCGGCGGGTTTTACTCAACCCCTGTTTTAAACGGGCAAAAAATCCTTTCTTTTCCGGTTCGGCATCCACTGTCTCGGCGGGTAATTCAACGGATTGCTCAACCGGCTGTTCATACGGTTGTTCAAAGTTTTCAGCTGGTGTTTCCTGTGCAGGAGATGGTTGGGATTCTACCTCTTCGACGGTTTCAGCCAGTGTTTCTTCTACAGCCGTTTCCTGAGGCTGATCTTCTGGCGTGTTTTTTTTGCGGCGCAAAAAACTTAACATTCACTGTGTCCTGTTCAAGATTTATTTAATACTTCAATTTCAATGATTTCGCTATTATAAAACAAATCCAGTACAGGATGTTTGGTGGCTTGGCGCCCTTGTGCTCTGTAAAAGAACATTCAATAGCCTTGTTTAGAATATCCAATAAAGAAGAGTTACACAGTTATGTTCAAAGCATCATCCCGCAAATTTGCGTTATCAATTTTTGCCATGCTGGCATGCGGGTTTTTCAGTTTATCAGCCCAGGCGAAGCTGTCCGAATTTACCCTGCAAAATGGTTTGAAAATTGTTGTCAAAGAGGATCATCGTGCTCCGGTAGTGGTTCATCAAGTCTGGTATCGGGTCGGTTCCAATTATGAACCGAACGGCATAACCGGTATTTCGCATATGCTTGAACATATGATGTTCAAGGGAACCGCAAAGCTCAAGCCGGGTGAGTTTTCCAAACTGGTTGCCCGCATGGGTGGCGAGGAAAATGCCTTTACCACCAATGATTACACCGTTTACTATCAGGTGGTCGGGAAACAGCATCTGGAAGACGTTATGCGTCTGGAGGCGGATCGAATGCGTAATTTGCAACTGGATGCCAAAGAATTTGCGACCGAGCGGCAAGTAGTGACCGAAGAGTGGCGCTGGCGTGTGCAGGATCGCCCTGAAAGCAAGTTGTATCAGGCATTTAAAGCGATGGCATTTGTTAACAGCCCGGAGCATCATCCGGTAATCGGCTGGAAATCGGATATCGATTCCTGGTCTTTGGATGATTTAAAAAGCTGGTATCAGCGCTGGTATGCGCCGAATAATGCGACCTTGGTGGTAGTTGGTGATGTCGATACGGACCATGTTTTAAATCTGGCAAAACGCTACTATGGCCCGGCCAAAGCGGAAAGCATCGAAGAGCTGAAGCCGCAAGTCGAACAGGCGCAGCTTGGGGAGCGTCGCCTGAAAATGAAGGGCGCAACGCAACTGCCGAACTTGCTGATCGGGGTTCATGTTCCTACCTTGAAGAGTGCCGAGAATGCGCAGCAACGCCAGGAAGTGTATGCATTAAGCTTGCTGAACGACCTGATTGATGGCGACGATTCCTCGATTCTGACCAAAGAGTTGGTTCGCAAGCAAAAATCGGTAGTCAGTGCCAGCAGTTATTACGACCCGACCGAGAAGTTATCCAGTCTATTTACTTTTGAAGCCACGCCGTCTTCAGGGTTTTCCAGCGAAGAAGTCGAGAAGCGCTTCTGGGAAATGATCAAACAGCTGCAGGACAAGCCGGTTTCAGAAGCTGCTTTACAGCGAGTGATGGCACAGACCGAAGCGAATTACGTCTATCGGCAGGATTCCATGCGAGGTCAGGCAATGTTGTTGGGCAGTCTGGTCAGTGTTGGATTGCCGTTGGACACCATCGATCACTGGTTGTTGAATCTCCGGAAAGTGACGCCGCAACAGATTCAAGCGGTTGCCAAGAAATATTTCGATCCAGAAAAAGCCACGGTGGCGATTTTGTTGCCGAATGGTGAAAAACCGACAAGCGCACAACAGATGAGTTTGCAGACTAAAGGAGTGCACTGATGATGCAGAGAGTTCAGTTGCAACTAACCTTGCTATTTCTGGGGTGCCTGCTTAGCTTTCAGAGTTTGGCGGCGGTTAAGATCCAAAGCTGGCAAACCTCGCAGGGCGCCAAGGTCATGTTTGTGGCCGCTCCGGAGTTGCCGATGATGGATATGCGAGTTGCTTTTGACGCCGGTTCTGCCCGTGACGGCGAGAAATGGGGGCTGGCATCGATGACGGCCGCTTTGATCGGCAGTGCGACCGCAACACGTAATGAGAACCAGATTTCCGACGGTTTTAATCGTTTGGGATCGGAGTTTTCGCAACAGGCCGGACGTGATTCAGCCGATTTCTCGTTGCGCTGTCTAAGTCGCGAGGACATAAGGAAACAGGCTCTGGCGCAATTCTCAGAAGTACTCGGTAAAGCGCGTTTTGACGATAAGATTCTGCAAAGGGAGCGTAGTCGTTGGCTGGCTATGTTGAAGCAGAAGAACTCGCAACCGCAAGTTCTTGCTTCCGATCTTCTATGGAAGACGCTGTATGGAGATCATCCTTATGCCCATTCGTCGGATGGAACGATGCAGACGGTAGAAACGATCAAGCAAGCTGATCTGCAGGCATTTTATCAGCGCTATTACACGGCGAGTAATGCAGTGATTTCTCTGGTCGGTGATCTGGACCGAAAGCAGGCGGAACGGATTGCCGAGCAATTGGCGCAAGCCCTGCCGCAAGGTACGAAGCCGAAAGCATTGCCGCCGGTGGAAGAAATGAAAAACCCGCAAACGCTGATGCGCGAATTTCCATCGACACAGACTTATATTTTAAATGCGCAAAAGGGTATTAAACGCGGAGATCCGGACTATGTCGCTCTGTTCGTTGCCAATGAGGCTTTCGGTGGCGGTGGTTTCGGCTCTTATTTGATGGATGAAGTTCGCGAGAAGCGCGGTTTAGCCTATAGCGTTTACAGCTATTTCGCACCGATGAAACTGGCCGGCCCGTTTACCATCGGTTTGTCGACTAAGAACGCTTCGGCAAAGCAGGCGCAGGAGGTGGTCGATCACAGTTTGCATACTTTCGTCGCAACGTTAAACGAGGAACGCTTGCAGGAGATCAAAGATAATCTGATCGGCGGTTTCCCGCTCAGAATGGATAGCAATGCTAAGCTCGTCGCTTATATTTCCATGATCGGTTTTTACGGCTTGCCGCTGGATTATTTGCAGTGGTTCCCGCAGCAGGTAGAAAAGCTAAGTCTGCAGCAGGTGATCGATGCCTGGAAGAAACACATCGGTAAATCGCCGATGCTACGGGTTATGGTAGGAGAGCCGAAATAGCAAGTTGAAAAATGGCTGACGAATCAAGGAGGATCGGCAACAGTGTGTCGTCCTCCGGTCAGCAGATTGCTTAAGCCTGACCCATATAGCGTTCGCGTTTTTTGCTTTTGATCTTATCGATTTCGACAAAGATAAAGGCGTCGATGCAGTCGTTAAAATCCGGGTCGACACTGAAGTCGATAAAACGACAGCCTTTGTCGTCACACAGTTCGGCATACTGTTTAAACAGAGTCGGAACCTTAACCCCTTCCAGCGCTAACAGCGCATTAAGCTTTTTGTAAGCTCCCTGATAGTCGCCGCTGAATTCGGTTTCTGCAATCGCCTGACTGGCTTTGTTGAGCTGGAAGGGGCGTTTCCCTTCGGCTAGTGTCTGATGATCGCCGAACTGCTGCAGATAGAATCCGCTGATCAGCTCTTTGGCCTGCTGTGGATAAGCGTTCGACAAGCTGACCGGGCCGAACATATAACGGACTTGCGGATTCTTGACTAGGTAGGCGCCGATACCGAACCACAGGTAATCCAGACTGCGTTTTCCCCAGTACTTCGGTTGCACGAAACTACGCCCCAACTCCAGAGAGTCTTTTAACAGCGGTTGAATATCTTCTTTCAAGTTGAACAGAGTTGAGGTGTAGAGTCCTTCAATGCCTTTCTTTTCAAGGATGGTTGCGCATTCGCCAATGCGATAAGCGCCGACGATTTCCAAATCGTTTTCATCCCACAGCACCAGATGGCGGTAAAGTGCATCGTAAGCATCAAGGTCGCGTTGCTTGCCGGTTCCTTCTTCGACGGTACGGAAGGTTAGTTCGCGCAAACGGCCGATTTCGTGCATTACTGCAGAATCGGCATCATAGTCAAACAGATAGATTTTCTTACCGTCGGAGGTTTCACCGAGTAATTCAGAAGCCGCCAGTTCCTTTTTCAACGCCTTGCGGTCAACCGGATGAGCGACGGTTTCTAAGGTTTCCAAAAAAGGTTTCTTTTTTAGCTTTTTCGGTTTGCCGAGGCGATACAGATGTTTGCGGAAGCGGTTGGCGAGTTTTTTACCCTGAACTTCGGATTCCGCTATCGCCTTGGCCGGGATCGCTTTGCCGATATGAAATTCGATACGCTGTTCGCGTTTATTGAACATCTCTTGTACCAGCATCAGAGTTCCGAGTGGCTTATACAGAGTTGATAGACTGTAGAAAAGTGCGGAGTTCTTTGCATCGACGTAGATCGGTAATACCGGGGCGTTGGTTTTTTGCGCCAGCTTAATAAAGCCGGTTTTCCAGATTCCGTCGCGAACACCGTTTGGGCGGATGCGCGATACTTCGCCGGAAGGGAAGATAATCAGAGCCTGCTCGTCCTCCAGGGCCGTGACCATGTTTTTGAACAAGCTTTTATGACTGGCGCGCTGGGAAAAATTATCCACGGCAAGAAACAGTGATTTCAACGGATCGACATGTGAAAGCAGTTCACTGGCTACGATGCGCACGTCGGGACGAACGCTGCGTACCAGCTTTAACAGTGCCAGGCCGTCCAAAGAACCGATCGGATGGTTGGCGACGATAATGACACGGCCTTCCGACGGAATATGGTAGAGGTCTCGGTGGTTTACCTGGTAACTGAAATCAAAATGATCGAGGACATGATCAAGAAATGCGAAACCTTTCAGGTGTCGGTTGGCTTCAATGAAGTCGTTAATTTCATCTTCGTGTAACAACTTCTTTAACAGTTTTAAAACCATTTTGTAGACCGGTTTTTGTTCTAAGGTCGGCCATTTTTCTTTGATTGCGTTCTCAATATGAATCATAGGTCGCTTTTTTCGAGTTGGAATAAATCAGCGTAATTCTGCGCCTGGACTGTGACTGGTGCGTGACGTTTTGATGACGTTGAGATGACAAAATGCAGTAACGGGTTTTGGGGAGGCGGGAAAGCTGTTTTATAATGCGGGTTTCCTAATAAAATCTTGCACCGGAGTTTTTAGTAATGTGGGATCAGCGATATGCCGTCGACGATTATGTTTACGGTACCGAAGCGAACGATTTTTTGAAACTGGCGATACAGCGTCTGAATCCACAAGCCGGGCAGAGAGTCTTATGTCTGGCGGAAGGAGAAGGGCGTAATGCCGTTTACCTTGCCGAGCTGGGATTGGATGTTCATGCTGTTGACGCATCGAAAACCGGTTTGCAAAAGGCCCGGTCCTTGGCAGAGGCAAGAGGAGTGGAAATCGGCACTGAGGTGATCGATCTGGCAGATTATGACTTGGGCGAGCAACGTTGGGATTATATTGTTTCTATCTTTTGTCACCTCCCGGAAGCCTTGAGAGTCGAAGTGCATGCCAAGGTATGTCGAGCATTGAAACCCGGTGGACACTTCATCCTTGAAGCTTATCGACCGGAGCAGATTGCATTTGCCAGCGGAGGCCCGAAAGACCCGAGCATGATGATGGACCTGTCCCGCTTGCAGTGCGAGTGTCAGTCGCTGGAGTTTGTTTCGGCCGATGAAATCGAACGAGAGGTGCATGAAGGGGAATTGCATACTGGGATGGGAGCAGTGGTCCAATTGATTGCGATGAAATCCACAGGGTAAAAGAATGAAACAGAAACGGAAAACACCGGTAAGGCGAGGTGCTGCAGTAAAGAGCGGCGATGTCGGTGAAGTACGGATTATCGGCGGCGATTGGGGTGGGCGCAAATTACCGGTTTTGCAAGCCGAAGGCTTGAGGCCAACGTCGGACCGGGTACGTGAAACCCTGTTTAACTGGTTGCAGTTTGAAGTTCCCGGTGCCCGTTGTCTGGATCTGTTTGCCGGTTCCGGTGCTTTGGGTTTCGAAGCTCTGTCGCGCGGTGCAAAATCGTGCTGCTTTCTCGAATTGTCGGCAGAAAATACCCGCCAGTTACAGGCCAATCGTCAGAGTTTGCAAGCTGATCAAGCTGAAATTCATCAGACGGATAGCGTGCAATGGATACAGCAGCAATCCTCGCAAGCGTTTGATATAGTGTTTATCGATCCGCCGTTTCACAAAGGATTGCTCGAACCTGTATGGCAGGGATTATTGCAAAACGGCTGGCTGGCGGAAGAAGCCTGGATCTATCTGGAGCAGGAAAACGGTCTTGACTGGCCTGAGATTCCGGAGAGCTGCTCCCTGTATCGGGAGAAGAAAACCTCTCAAGTTAAGTATGCCCTGTTCCATTACCAAGCCCGACAGGCTGAGAGCAGAATTTAAAAATTATCTTAAATAAGAAGAGAAACTATGTCGATTGTTGCCGTTTATCCTGGAACTTTTGATCCGATTACTTGCGGGCATTCTGATTTAATCGAACGCGCGGCGCGTTTTTATGACCGTCTAGTGATCGCCGTTGCCGACAATCGCAATAAACAGTCTCTGTTCTCTCTTGAAGAGAGGGTGGAGCTGGCTAAAGCCGTCACTGCCCATCTGCCGAATGTTGAGGTTGTCGGTTTTAGGGGGTTGTTGGTCGATTTTGTTCAGAAAATCGGCGGTAATGTTCTATTGCGAGGCTTGAGAGCGGTTTCGGATTTTGAATATGAATTCCAGCTGGCTTCCATGAATCGCAAACTTGCGCCGGATGTCGAAACCATGTTTATGACGCCGGCTGAGCAGTATGCCTTCATCTCTTCTTCTCTGGTTCGCGAGATTTCCGTTCTCGGTGGAGACGTCAGTGAGTTTGTCCATCCTCAGGTTGCAAAAGCTCTAGCAGATAAGCTGAACAGTGTCTAACAAGTCCTGTTTATATCATTTAATCCTGTTATGATTTTTCTCTATCTCTAATAAAAACTATTGATAGAGAAACCACCTTCAAAGCCCTTACTTTTTTTAGAATAAATGTCCGTTATGATTTGCAAGCATGGCCTGCTCAAGCGGCCGTTTGTGTTTGCAGTTTTTTGCTGTAAAAACCGAGTAACGAATAAATATAAAAATTCATACTGGGAAGGGTTATCTTTTGAATACGAAACTTTATGCTGCTATGGCAGCCGCTTTATTAGTCACTGCATGTCAGTCAAATCCACATAATGAAGGGCATGTCGAAGAACATGCGCATGGTCCCGTCTCTGACCAAGTAATTGCCGATCAACGCGCTGCCTTGGCTAAAAATACTCAAGGTAAAGGATTTGGACCGCAGTCTCCGAGAGACATTGACTCTGTAAAGGGTAATAATCCGATTACTTTTAGCCGTGCGCCGGCTTATTCTGAGATGAATTTATGCAATATCCACTTCCATAAAAATGCTGAGCATAAGGGGGGAGAATTCGCTTCTTTCGCAGGGAACGGAGATGGGCATGGATATTCGAGTGGCTATAAGTACAGCGGCTATTTGACCGATGCTGAATTAAAGCCTGTCGAGCATGAAGTTTGTCCGAGTAAGCATGGTGCGCTATCTGTCGGGGATACGATTGAGGTGCATTATGTATTCTCTACCGCTGATGTCGCTCCAGGACCAACGTTAGGCTCTTGTTTAAGCGACAATATTAAAAACCCGCAGCTAAGAGTTGAATCGCAGGTTTTCGTA
Organism: Thiomicrorhabdus heinhorstiae; assembly: GCF_013391765.2. Lineage (GTDB taxonomy): Bacteria > Pseudomonadota > Gammaproteobacteria > Thiomicrospirales > Thiomicrospiraceae > Thiomicrorhabdus > Thiomicrorhabdus heinhorstiae. The sequence goes on from NZ_JACBGI020000005.1 coordinate 14,308, forward strand.
TTGGTTAATGACAAGAATGCTTTGGACTTCAAAGAGATGACTAAGTATGGAATGAAAAATGGTTTGCACCAGGCTTTGAATATTCCTTATTTTACCGATACGCCAATTAATTACGAAGGCTCTACGACAGGTCCTAGCTATAACGAAAAAGGTTCTCCATTTCAGGTGTCTTGGGCAGTTCGACCAAGAGTCGCTAAAGTTAATATCGAAACGGTTGGCGAGTGGTGTAAAGGCAATGCCTTTAAAGAAGATCATGCGCATGGTGTTAGAAATCTGGTGATTAATCCGGATCTTTTGTCGAAAATTCAGTAAGTCTTCTTTTGAAGACGATTTGAACGGGATAGGCCGTAAAGACTGGTTGTTAAATTAAAAATCTATTTAACGGCATGGTTTTCTCGATCTCGATTTGCTTCAAAAACAGGCGTAAAAATTGATTGAGCAGCATGTAATTGATTAAGAATAATTTTTATTTAGATTTGAGTTGAAATATACCTCAAGGATCTATATAAAGGCCTTGGGGTATTTTTTTACTTGTGAAGTTTACAGCGTCTTATTTCATTTTCTCGTAATGATTGCTTGATAGTTTTTAACAATAATGAATATTAGAAATTTCAAATTGACGCTATCAACAAGATTAGATATTCTTGTCCATGAATTAAATCTACTTATCAAAAATACAACGTAGATAACTTACTCAACAACACCCTAACTCAAGGAGTTTATACAATGGAAACTACAATCGGCTTCCCACAATTGAATGCACCAGCACCAGCGTTTGACGCAGAAACGACTCACGGTCGCAAGACTCTTGAAGATTACAAAGGCAAGTGGTTGATTCTTTTCTCTCACCCTGCTGACTTTACTCCGGTTTGTACAACTGAATTCATCGGCTTTCAATCTCGAAAAGCAGAATTTGATGCCATGAACTGTGAACTTTTGGGTCTTTCTATCGACTCTCACCACTCTCACAATGCGTGGATTCTAAATGTTAAAGAGAAATTCGGTGTAGATTTGGAATTCCCGATCATCGCTGACTTGAACATGAAAGTCGCTAGCGCTTACGGCATGATTCACCCAGGTGCGGCAGATACTTCTGCGGTTCGTGCAACTTTCTTTATTGATCCAAACGGTATTCTGCGTGCAATGGTTTACTACCCAATGAGCAACGGTCGTCAAATCGACGAGTTCGTACGCCTTCTTGAAGCAATGCAAACTTCTGACGCTAATAAGTGTGCGACTCCAGAAAACTGGCGTAAAGGTGATCGCGTTATTGTTCCTCCTGCAGCAACTGTGGAAGAAGCAAAAGCGCGTATGGCTTCTGGTGAGTACGAATGTAAAGACTTCTACTTCTGTACTAAAGAGCTTTAATCTCTGATTTACAAGAGTTGGCTCTCGTTACGATAGCCTAATCAAGTACCGCAGTTCGGAGCCTTTCCGGCTGCGGTATTTTTTTATCCGCAATGGAGATGGAACGATGAAAAAATGGATTGCAATCTTGGCTTTCTGGGCAGTGGCGATGGGGGCGAATGCTGCATCGATGCAGCAACTTCCGCAGCTGACGGTACAAGATCAGTTTGATAAACCGGTGGTAGTCGACGGGCAACTTGAGTGGTTATTACTGTCCTCGGATAAAGCCAGCGGGGAAACGGTTAAAAATGTTCTGAACAAGTTAGGTTTAACGGATTTAAAAGCTCAAAAAGGCGTCTACCTGGCGGATATTTCCGCAATGCCGGGATTCATTACCAAAATGTTCGCGGTACCGAAGATGCAGGACTATGCTTTTAAGATTGGTTTGATCTATGATGAAGAACAGCTGAATGGCTGGCCTCGCGAAGAGGATAAGGTCACGGCTTTGCGTTTAAAAGACGGTCATATTGAAGAGATCAGTTATCCGGCATCCGAACAGGAATTGGAAAATTGGTTGAAAGGGGTTCTGGAGAAATAGATATTTCCTTGCCTTGGCTTCATAAAAAAGCGCGATCATATCGCGCTTTTTTATTGTCTTATCGAATCAATTATTCACTCAGACTGGAAATACGTTTTGGCAAGATGGCCGGTCGAGTGAAGACCCAGTCCTGTCCCCTAAGCGGTGTATGGCAAGCGATGCAGGAGCTGCTGGCGGCTAGGTGAGAATGTATTTGGCAGCATCGATTAAACTCCTTAAATTGATAAAACGGGTTGCTGTTGGAATTGAAGATGTGAAAGGTTTCTTTAAGAGAAATTCGAATTTCTTGCTTATATAGACCCGTGAGTGACCCGTGAGTGTCGAATTTGTTTCGGTGCAGAGTAATTTTTTCTTCGCGCTGGTATTCTCGATAGGCTTTGTTTATAATTCTTTCGTTATGTATTTACCTATATATGAATTAAAGGGAATAAAGTGACGCAAGAATTTTCGCATCCGGAACAACTGGTACAGTCATTTATGTTAGGTTCAAAACAGACCCGTTCAGGACAGCGTCGTTTGGAGTTGCTTTATAAGGTCGGTCGATTAGGTTCGCTCAACGCCGCGGCAAAAGCTTGTCATATGAGCTATAAAGGCGCCTGGCAGGCAATCGAAGCGATGAATCAGGCAGCAGGTGAAGATCTGGTGCGCGCCCAGAAAGGCGGTAGCGGCGGCGGCGGAATGGTTCTGACTCCGGCCGGTGAAAAATTGGTGGCGGCCTATCAGTTGTTCAGTGAACAGATGCAGCATTGGGTGCGCCAATTGGAAGAGCTGTCTCCTGATATGTGGGGACAGTTGGAAATCATGAGGAAGGTATCGATGAAGACCAGTGCACGCAATTTGTTTAATGGAGTCGTCACTGATATTAAGAAAGGCGAAGTGAATTGCGAGGTGATTCTGTCGGTCGGTAAAGGATGTGAAGTGGTAGCGCAGATTACCCCGGAAAGTTTGGAACGCCTGGAACTTGAAGTCGGCAGTGATGCGTTTGCTTTGATTAAAGCCAGCTGGGTTATCTTGAGTGAAGATTTGAACGGCGCTTTGAAAACCAGCGCGCGTAATCAGTTTTGCGGCGAAGTTATCTCTATCGACCGCGGTGCGGTCAATGCCGATGTCACTCTGGGGTTGGATAACGGTAATAAGATTTCGGCAATCATCACCAACGAAAGCCTTGATCGCATGGAGTTGAATCTCGGCGATGCGGCCTGTGCTTTGGTAAAAGCCAGTCATGTATTACTTGCGGTTGCTGACTGAGGTCGGCAACAAAATTTTTTACTTAACGTTATGTATTTATATTTATAAAGAGGTGTTTATGAAAGGATTGATGCGGGTCACGGCTTGGATGCTGGCGCTGTCCGGCGGAATGATGGTCAGCAGTGTCGCGATTGCCGATACGGCAAAAATCGCGGTGGCGGCGAATTTCACCAAAACCATTGAAAAGATCGGCGAGGCTTTTAGTCAAAAAACCGGACATGAATTGAAATTTTCCTTCGGTCCGACCGGTAAACTGTATGCGCAAATCAAAAACGGCGCGCCTTACGACGCTTTCTTTGGCGCTGACGAGCGCCGTCCGTTGAAAACCATCGATGACGGCACGGGGTTAAAGGAGAGCTATTTTGTTTATGCTCAGGGGCAAATTGCTCTGTATAGTGATAAGTATCCGGTTAAAGAGAGCCCTTTACAGGTTTTAAAAGAGGCGAAATTCAATCACTTGGCGATTGCTAACCCGAAAACCGCCCCTTACGGTGAGCGTGCCGAGGCGTTTATGAAAAGTCAGGGCGTATATGATGCGGTGAAAGCGAAAATCGTCAATGGCGAAAGTATTGCTCATGCTTTCCAATACGTGGCTACCGGTAATGCAGAGATTGGTTTTGTCGCCTTGTCGCAACTGGTTGATCCGCAAAGTCCGGTATATGAGAAAGGTCAGTACTGGATCGTTCCGCAACAAGATTACGCGCCGATTAAGCAGGGTGCTTTGATTTTGAAACGTGGAGCAAACAATGCGGCAGTGAAAGCGTTTATGGAGTTTATTAAAACGCCGGCTGCGCTGGAAATCATCCATAGCTATGGTTATAGTACGCCTTAATTTACAACGTTAAAAAATAGAAATAATCAGAGGAAGCGGTACTCGAAGGATTGAGGGCCGCTTTATTGTTTTATGGTAGAAATATTCGGTATTGCAGTCAGTATGGATCCGATCTGGTTAACTCTTGAAGTCGCCGGGTGGACAACGCTGATTCTTTTGTTGTTAGGGACGCCGCTGGCCTGGTGGATGGCGCGGCTGCAGAGTTCGTCAAAAATTGTGTTGGAGGCTTTGGTCGCGTTGCCATTGGTATTGCCGCCAACTGTACTCGGTTTCTATCTGTTGATTATTTTAAATCCGAATGGCTATGTGACCGAGTTCCTGCGCTTATTTGGTTTCGAGGGTCAGTTAACCTTCAGTAAGACCGGATTGATTGTCGGTTCGGTCTTTTACTCCCTGCCTTTTGCCGTTCAGCCGTTGATGCATGCCTTCGAAGCCGTACCGCAAAAACTGCTGGATGCCGCGGCGACGATGCGTGCCAATGCCTTTGACCGTTTTTTCACCATTGCTATGCCGCTGTCACAGCGTGGATTTCTGGTGGCCGCCACCTTGACCTTTGCGCATACGATCGGCGAGTTCGGGGTGGTGTTGATGCTTGGTGGTAATGTTCCGGGCGAAACGCGGATGGTATCGATCGATATTTTCGATCACGTCGAAAGCCTCGAATACGATCAGGCGCATCTGTTGTCGGCGATGATGTTGATCTTCTCGCTGTGTGTTTTGATGCTGGTGTATGCTCTGAACCGTCGTTTCGGTGTCAAGGTGGGGTAGATGATGACGGAACAGACAACACATTACTTACGCGGTCGATTACAGTTGGAACTGGGTAACTTCAAACTGGAATCGGGAGAGTTCAATCTGCCTATGCAGGGGGTGACGGTTTTATTCGGCCGTTCCGGAAGCGGAAAAAGTACTTTGCTGAGAGCGATCAGCGGTTTGGATAAGAACACTCGAGGCGAACTGTCTTTTGGCGATGAGCTGTGGCAGCGTGGAAAGAAATCTTTAGCGACGCAAAAACGCCATATCGGTTTTGTTTTTCAGGATGCCGCCTTGTTTCCGCATATGACGGTTCGGCAGAATTTGCTGTACGGTGTGAAACGGCTTCCAAAAGGGATTGAGGCGGCGGACTTCGATGAGATCGTCGGTCGGGTCGGCATTGCCGACAAGCTTGATCGCGGTGTCAATTTCCTCTCCGGCGGAGAAAAGCAGCGAGTGGCAATTGCCCGTGCCCTATTGCTGCGTCCGCAGATTCTCTGTATGGACGAGCCGCTGTCTGCACTGGATTGGCGTTCAAAAGCGGAGATGCTGACTCTGATTGAAGAGCTGGTTGCGGCTTATCAAATTCCGGTGCTTTATATCACTCACGCACCGGCGGAAGTGGAGCGCCTGGCGCAGAATATCGTCTTTATGAAAGCGGGGCGGATCGAGCGCGTCGAATCTTTGCAAGAAGCTCTGTCGAGAGCGGATTCGCCATTGTTCGATGATGAAGGTGCGGTTTCGGTTTTGCAAGGTCGGATCGAAAGCGAGGAAAGGGGCTTGCATCCGGTGGTTTTCGGAGAGAATCGCTTATGGTTGTCGGAAGCCTCAACGGCCGATAAGAAAACCGTTCGGGTGCGTGTACTGGCCAAAGACGTCAGTCTGTCGCTGAGTGATCCCGAGCATTTGAGCATCATCAACCATCTTTCCGCGAAGATTCTGGAATTGATCCCGGAGAAGAAACACCGCATGTTGGTGCGTCTGCAGTTGAACGACGGTCAGAAATTGTTTGCTGAAATCACGCAATTTTCTGCAGAACGTCTTGGGCTTGAAGTCGGGCAGGAACTTTTCGCTTTGATTAAATCGGTTGCCCTGACCGAATAAACATCCGAGTGACTGACTACCACGTTGGTTAAAGTTAGCGGTTGGTGGTTTCCAGATAGAACGGGATTTGTATCTGTTTGTCCTTGTCTTTTAACATCAGCGTCAATTGCCACTCCATGCGTTCCGAAGTACAGAAGGCGAGCATGGACGTGCCGACCCAGAAGTTCGGTTTGGTGGATTGCAGACTGGTGCGATTGTAGCCCATATACATATTGATGCCGGAAATATCCAGTTCGATCGCCTGAGGCGAGATGTTGTCGGTGGCGACGCGGATACCGAGAGGGCGTGCGATAGGAATCGGGTGCGGATCAATGCGCAAGGTGACGGTCTGATCGCCGTGAGTCACGCTGCAGGCTTCTTTATGCAGGTTGCACTTTTTGTTGCTCTGCCACTGCTCGATATTGGTGTCATTTTGCGAGCTGCAACCGGCGATTGTCAGGCACAGAACAGAAGTTAATAAGAGTGGTTTCATATAGGTATGCTGATGTCGAATATTCTTTTGAACCATCTTAAGGAATTTATTTTTTCGATGCAATCATGTCGCTTCAATGGTCATTATTCTGTCAGTTTTGGCACTGTGGACAGAAGAAGCTGGCGCGTTGGTTGATAATCACTTTTTCAATCGGCGTGCCGCAGTGCGGACAAGCCTCTCCCTCGCGTCCGTAGACATTTAATTCCTGTACGAAATAGCCGGGCTTGCCGTCCGGGCTCATGAAATCCTTCAGTGTCGTTCCACCCTGACGAATCGCCTTTTCCAGTACCTTCTTAATATTTTCAACTAGAGTTGCGCATTGCGCTTTACTTAGTTGATTGCCGGGCGTTTGTGGATGAATGCCGCTCAGGAACAGGGATTCATTGGCATAGATATTTCCGGCGCCGACAACGATTTCACTGGTCATCACCAGGCTTTTGATCGCAACCCGGCGCGAATGAATTTTTTGATAGAAGTAATCGGCATTAAAGGCCTCGCTTAGAGGTTCCGGAGCCAGCTTGCCGAGTAAGGGGTGTTGGTCAATATCGCCTTTTTCTACCGGGTGCCACAAAACCGCCCCGAAGCGACGAGGGTCATTCAGGCGCAGAAGTTTTCCACTTGCCAACAAGATATCCACATGGTCATGTTTTTTCGCCGGTGTGGCATGATCGAGAACACGCAAGGTTCCCGACATTCCCAGATGGATCAGCAAAATGCCAACCGGAGTGTACAGCAGCAGATATTTACCGCGGCGTCCTGCCTTGAGTATTTTTTGCCCGGCAAGAATCTGCGGGAGTCCGGGCTCGATTTCCCAGCGTAATTTGGGTGCGCGAAGCACGACTTGTTGAATGAGAGCATTTTCGCAAGCGGGTTCAATCCCTCGCCGGGTGGTTTCGACTTCGGGTAATTCAGGCATGGCTGTTTTCCGGTATTTGCTATTTGTAGTCTGGCATTGTAAACAAAATGTCACTGTGGTGTTGAAAATGCGTCACCTAATTTATGCCCGAATAGGCATACAATTTGTTAGACACTTTTTACAGGTCGGGAGTGAGAATTACGAAAAATGATTTACCGGCCGTTACATAAAATACAGGGGCTATAAAAAACAAACGGCTCCTCAATAAATTACTTCCGCCAGGGCGGAAAGGGGGCGCACAATGGAAACTTCAATCTATCAGGTAGAATGCCTTGGTGATGATTTTGCCATTTTAAAAAACGGACAGGTCATAGCCGTGTTTGATAGTCCGGAAGAGGCTTATCAGTGTAAGAGAGAGTCGGAAGAGAAAAGTCAGGGCGGTTTTTTCGACACGATTCCTCCGGCAATGCGTTATGCAAAACAGCATCTCTACGGAGTTTTGCCAGCTTAAGAAAGATTTGATGTCTGGTTTTCAGGCATAAAAAAACCCGGTCTTTTGAACCGGGTTCTCTCAAATCCATCTTGGTAAGACTTATTTGATTTTGGCTTCTTTGAACAAGACGTGTTTACGAACGACTGGATCGTATTTCTTGATCTCGAATTTTCCTGCCATGTTCTTCTTATTCTTATCAGTAGTGTAGTAATAAGCAGACTCAGTGGACTTTAGTTTGATCTTATCGCGCATGGTTAGTCTCCTTAGACCTTCTCACCACGTGAACGCATATCAGCGATCACAGCGTCAATACCATTCTTGTCGATGATACGCATACCAGCTGTTGATACGCGAAGTTTTACAAAACGGCTTTCAGCTTCTAACCAAAAACGGTGCGTGTGCAGGTTTGGCAAGAAACGACGACGAGTTTTACGGTGAGAGTGGGAAACATTGTTACCGACTACAGGACGCTTTCCTGTTACTTGGCATACTCTAGACATTTCTCAATCCCTTCTAGTAGTTTCGAACTCTTAAACGACTTCACATCGCTAAGAATCCCATGAAATAAAAATATTCGAATATTTCTATATTTAATGGCTATACACGAGGCCGATAAATAAGAACGCGGAATTATCCATGAAAACAGTTGAAATTGCAAGTGATTCCAACCGTTTTATTGTGTTTGTAAGTGAATCCCGCTCCAGTATTGGCTTTGACCGTGCTTTCCTATCTTAGCGGCTGTCTGATCACCGGTTCTTTTACTCCGGTCAGTTCTTCTTCGGGAACGACGTCCCATACATTTTCAAGCGGTTTTACATGTGCATCTCGCCCGTAAATGAAGCTTTGCTCATCAACGATCACTTTATAGGCTTTATTCAGTTGCATCGCTCTTTCTCTGCTTGGAGCCAAAAGCAGGCTGATGTCCTGATGTAAGCGTTCGATTTCGGACTGCTTCAGCTGATCGTTTTTATCAAAGAACTTGTTCTGCACTTCATCATTGTTACGGAATTCGTTACCGGAGTGGTTTTCGACCAGGTACTTCGAGTATTCATAGGTACCGTCCAACCACTGCGGTTCCGGCAGTTTCTGGATGTACTTCTGTGTCCAGTGATACCAGCCGTGTTGGAATTTATCCGCATTGAGTTTTCTCGGGAATGCAAAGCTTGAGTCTGTTGTTGCACCGACACCAGAATGGCAACCGACGCAAGTCAATGACTCCTCGTAGCTTTGCGGTCTCAGGCTGCCTTTGCGGTCTTCGATAAATCCTTGATAGACCCAGCCTTGGTTATTGCTGACGCCGGTTTCGGCATTGCCCTTGATCGTTCTGAGGCGCTCAGGGAAACCGACGGCTTCTTTTTCTTCTGCCATCACGGCGTTTCGCAACTGGAAGTAAGTATTCCATGAATATTTTTTGGCGTATCTGAGTTCCTTGATGCGCTTGGCCAGCGTTAGCTTGCCGTTTTGGTCGACGTCGACATAGCGAACCGTATGGACGAACTCGGTGCCCATCGGATAGAGGCCGGCAGCCATAGTGATTTCTTTGCTGTCAAACAGTTCTTTGGCTTTTCCGACATAGCTCATAAAACGCTGTTCAAGCGGTGCCCAGTTGTAGACGATCTCGGTGGCTTTATCCAAACGGCCGTTTTTATTAAGGTCAACCTGGTAGAGCGTTTCGTCGGTTTCTTTAATTGGGATGTTTTTTTCGCGAATCATGGCTTCGGTGATGGCCAGGTTCAGCTTGTATATCTCCCGACTGTATTGTCCTTGCTTGTCTTGCTGATATTCCGGCGCTAAACGGATGATGACATCATTTGAGCTGCCGTTAGTCGGCCAGAAAGTCCCAAGGAAAGGATAGTAAGCGAAAGCGCGCCATCCCGTGTCGGCACCGTTTGGATTTCGGTCGAAACCTTCGTTATCAAAATTGAAATAGATGTCCGGAACATAGCCTTCCCACTGGCCGTCATGGTTGAAGTCCCATTCGTCCGGCAGCGCTTTGGTTAAGGTTTCGGCTAGAGTTAAATTACCGTGCTGATCGAAGTAATTGCTGGTTTGCACATAAGATTGCATTTGCTCGTCAGAGATTTGGGCAACGGCATTTGTGCGGTCTTTAAAGGCATTGATCCACGGGTTTTTACGGGTGGTTTCTCTGAAGTCGTAGAGCATTTGAAACTCCGAATCATCTAAGTAATTCGGAATTTTTCCCGGCGTGTGACAGCTAAAGCAGGGATTATGAATTTTGTCATTCATTCCTTGGGTTTTGGTGTAACACTGTAGCGGAATATAGGCGGCTTCCGTATTTTGGACATGGTTGTCCAGCAGCGGGATTTGAATTTGCGTCTGTTCTGAGTTAGAACAAGCAGCCATCGTTGCGATTAACGGGAACGTCGCCAGGCGGAAGAAACGGTTCATATAGTGCCTCATGTATTTTTTTGGTAAAGGAAGTGTTTTTCCCACACCCTTACCGAAAAACTTGTAGATGTGACTGGTATAAAAAAGGCGCACGAAGTCGTGCGCCTTGTTAATCATTGATTGACAATGATTATTTCATGCTAGAAGTATCGAACGGTCCGATATAACCGATTTCAGAACGGATTTCAGCTCCGAATGGTTTGTCATATGCACGAGGTCCGCCTTCACCGTAAGGGTGCTGGTTGGTTAGAGTGATATAACCGTTACCGTCAATGTTGTACCAGTATGGAGAAGTTGTTTCCGAACCGTAAGGAGTGTGTGCAATACGAGTCAACTCACCAGATTTGATGTTGTAAGCCCAAACCATGTCGTTGTTATGCGCAGAGGTATCTTCACCGATGATCAGGGTGTTGGTACCGTCGATATAAGCAACGTTATCAGGTTGAGCAATGCCGTTGATGTCACAAGTGTTGCCATCAGCATCGGCAGATGCTAAATAGTTACCGCCAACTAGTCCGTTCATGTTGATCGCAACAAATTCAGAAGCGATGTCGGCACCGTCAGTATCTTTGATTGAACCTTCAACATCCAGAGCGTAAACCGCACCACATTTGTTTTCGGTTAGTTGGATGTCGCCTGTACCATCAGTCATACCTTTACGAACTTCTGACATAGCGATGTAAAGCTGGTTGTCAGTTGCATTAAAGGTGATACCTTCTTCTTTACGGAATTCAGTCGTTGCACCTTCCATAGCTGCCATACGGCGAGTTTCTAGACGAGAAGCCAGAGCGATGTCGCCTGCATCCACAGTGCTGTCACCGTTGATGTCTTGAAGTTGCAAACACTCTTCACCATTGGCGGTGTTGATGTAAGTGAATCCAGCTGTTGGGCAAGCACCTGAAACAGGTGTTTCCGCTGAGAATACATTTGCGAAAGTAATACCGTCAGCAGTTGTGATGTCGTTATCCGGGTCAAGCAGGCTTTTGATTGACGCATTGTCGGTGTGACCTAGATTGATCCAGGTTAGCTCAGCTTCACCACCGATGTCGTTATCGGCTGTTTGGTTCCATTTCGCTGCGTAAAGTGTACCGGCAGAAAGGTCTTTAGCCGTGTCGGCGATAAACATGAATAAACCAACGTTGGTACCGTCGTCACTTAGATAAACGGTTTTTTCATCTGGCATAACATACGCTAGTTCGTGCGCCATACGGCCCATAGTGTAGTGTTTGGTATAAACAGGATTGCCGTTTGCATCAACGTCGACTTCAGGCGTCCAACCATAGTAGTAAGGGTTGTTTTTGGTTTGATCGCCGTTCCAGAAGCTGGTTGTTACGTCGTTGTAGTAACCGTTGGTTGAAGGGTCTTTTGCGTTTGGCTCATACTCTTCAGAACCAAGGTGAGTTTGCCATGGAGTTGTCATACCCGCACAGTGAACCCAGCCACCGAAACCTTCTTTCTGGCTAACGAATTTAAGAGAACCTGGAACAAGGCTAAGAGATCCGTCAGAAGATTTTTCCAACTCATTCATGTACATGGCACCGGTAGCACACTCGAACTGAGATACCATGTAAATTTTGCCGTCTTTATCCAAGATGCTGACGTGGTCAAGACCTGAACCGACGCCGTCATCGGTACCGTTACAGATGTAGTTTGAACCATCCGCTTCGATAACTGCCTGGTCTTGGTAATCTTTAGCCAAACCAAATGTTTCACCATTATCTACATCACCGGTACGCAACAGAGTGTTGTAGCCAATTTGCATCTCTTCATCATTGATTGTTGCACTGTCAGAAGAGCGAATCAGGTTTTTTTGAACTTCGTCAGTTGGTGCACTTAGTTCTGTGAATTGAATTTCACTGACTGAAGAATCAGCTGTTTCTGTCGTATCTGTGGTATTGCAACCGACCAGAGAAAGAGATACACCCGCAGCTGCAGCAGCTAACGCTAAATGTAGTTTGTTAAGTTTCATGTTGGAATAGCCCCTAAATGAAGTATGAAGAAGTATTGAATAAAAATTTAAGGGAATCTTAATCATGAAATGTTGCAGAAAAATGTCAGTTACTTGGCGGTTTTATGAAACACCAAGTCTTGTTTATACAGGGCTTGCAATGATTGGAATGGCAATAATGTTTTGTGCGTAAGCTAAAGAGGCGATCACGGATATGTGGGGAGAAAAAGAGCCGGTGATCGGCTCCTTAATTTTCTTTGTTGTCAGAAGTTTTGCCTGCGGGTTTTCGGTTTAGGTGAATCTCAAGCGGTTGGGTGGTGTCGAAATGTACATCCTGTTGCGGGAAGGCGATCACTATGCCGGCTCTGTTAAGCGTATCGTTGATTGCATTGTTCAATTCGGAGCGGGTTTGGAGAAGTTTTTCCAAGTCATCGATATAGGCGCGTAGCGATAAGAGAAGAGCACTGTCGCCGAAACCGTCGAATATGACTGATGGTTCCGGTTCTTTTAAGACCAGATGATGACTGGTAGCGGTTTCTTTGATCAGTTTCTGTGCCAGGTTCACATCGCTGCCGTAAGCGATGCCGACATCGATTTTAATGCGGGTCACCGAGTCCGACAGGGACCAGTTGATGAATTTACCGGTAATAATCTGCTTATTGGGGATAACCAGTTCCTGACGATCCCAGGTAACGATGGTCGTGGCACGAATGCGGATTTTCGAAACTTTTCCTGTAACGTCATCGACGGTTACGATGTCGCCGACCCGCATCGGCTGTTCGAATAATAGAATGATCCCGCTGACGAAGTTAGCGACAATTTCCTGCAAGCCGAAACCGAGACCGACCGAGAGAGCCGCTACCAGCCATTGAATATTAGACCATTCGATACCGAGAGAACGGAAGATCACCACAAAGCCGATAATCGCGATCAAATACTGGGTCAGTGACGTAATTGCATAGCGCGCAGCACGGCTGATCGGCAGGTGTTGCAGTAATAGATACTCCAGAAGTCCAGGAAGATCCTTGGAAAGCAGTAATGTCATGGCCCCTAAAGCGATACCGATTATAAGATCGCCCAATGTAAGAGGCACTTGCTGTACAACGCCATCGATAATTTGCGATTTGGTGATCGAAAGTGGTGTGTCATTGATTAAGTTAAGAGCCGAAATCAGGTCTCCCCAGGTCATCCATGCCGCGGCGATAAACGCCAGTATAAAACTCAGATTCAGTGCTTGGCGCACTTGCTTGCTGAGCTTCTCGTAATCCATTTCCGGCTCTTCGGGAATCGGCAGCTCGCTCGCAGGAGCATTTTCTTTCTGTTGCGCCAGTTGTGCTTGACGTTTTTGCAGGTGTTCGGCATACAGCTGTTTGCGCTCGGAAAGGTACAGACTGCGCAGGAAAAGCTCGCGTATTAAATACAGGGACAGAACGGTTGCTAGAGTCCAGTTGATTTTATCGGCGACGACTAGCGACGAGTAATAATAGCCATAAGCCGTGCTCCAGATCATCAGTAACGGGAACATCAAACTCAGAGGGAACCAGATAAAGTGCAGTTGCAGCCAAGCAGCGTGCTGTTGACTGTTTTTAAAATCGCGCATGATCAGGCTCTTACCACTCCACAGGCGATAAATCAGCAGGGTAAACGCAATCATCAGACCCAGGAAGGCAATGCGGCCGATCAACTGGGTGTCGGCAGGGCCGCTGGAGTCGGTTGTGACGTCAACGGCAAGTATCAATAAGGCTCCGAGGGGAATCGCCCAGCGCAGTTCTCGTTGCAGGCTGCTGCGAACGCTCTCTTTCCAGTGAAAATGGCGCTCGGCCAACCCATCTTTTCGGCAGACTTCTTTCAAGATATTCAGAACCAGTACCAGTAAACCGGCATCCAATAAGCCGTTGCTGACTCCGGTTGTGAAATCGTGCGCCTGATCCGACAGGCTGAGAAGTTTGCCGGCAACCAGCATGAACCACGGTAAAGGAAGCGCCAGAAGCAAGGTATAGGTAAGTGCTTGCAGACTGTAACGGAATGCGTCGGTACGGATCGAGGCCAGCTGGAGTGCCAGATGGCTCTGAGCAGCGATAAAGCGTCGGCGTCCAAGCAACAGCGCGACTAGAATGAGTAGCCATAGAATGATCTGCGGCAAATAATTCGCGGCGACCTGGTAACTGTCTTTGCTGAGAGCAGCGATTTTGTCGAACGATAGCAGCCAATTCAGGCTGTCTTGCAGGTTCTGCGCTTTAAGAAGGTCGATCAGGCCGATATTCGGCAGCCATAGCAGGTGGTCGTTGAGAAAACGGCTATAGCTGTTGACCTGCTCAAGCTGTTGGTTGTAGGTGGCGTTGAGTTCCGCCAGTTTACTGATATAACCCGGATACAGGTTTTGCAGATCTTTTGCACTCTGTACATATTGATTAATCAAGTCCAGCGCAATTTTGCCCGGTTTGCCTTCGGAATCCAAACTTAGCTGGTATCCGCTTGGTCCAAGTTGTTCTATCAATAGTTCTTCGGTGGTGCGCTGTTGCAGCTCGCGTAATTTTTCGCTCAGCAATAGCTGGTTCAGAACGGCTTCATTGATACGGTCTTTGGTTCTGGATATCTCGCGCTGTGAGACTTCAAATGCCGTCAGGGTTTCCAGGCGTTTGTGCAATACCTGCGCAATGGTTTCACGCGATCCTTGCAGGGCAACAATCTGTTTATCCCTGGAAAAATGCAGCTTAATGGTCGCAATCGCATCGTTGCTGGCATTGATTTTCTGACCGATCTGTTGCTCAAGACGAATTAAATCGGCTTTTTCTTTCTGTTGACTGATGATGTTCTGCTGCACCGGGTAGAGCGGATTCTGTGCACCTATTCCGGTTGCAATGGTTTCCTTGAGGGCCTGCTCGGCCTCGGCGGTTTTCAGCGTTTGTAGCTGTACTTGCAGTTGTTCGCTGTTCTTTTGCGCCAGCGCTTTACGAGTAGCCCAATAATCGCGCTGTACTTGGGCCAACTCGGTTAAGCGGCCAAGGTTATCCATCTGAAAGTTGATCAATTGCAGGCTGGTTTCCAACGCCTGCAAGCGCGCTTTTAATGCCAGATTCTGTATAGCGAGATTTAGATCTGAGGCTCCCTCGGTCTGGATTTTTTCGGCCCCTTCCTTCAGCTGGGTGATGATGCTTTCCATCTGGTTTTGCTGGTTGGCACCATCGGTTGCCATAGAAAGATATTGATTGAGCGTACTGTCCCAGTTAAGCAGATTACTGTCTGCTTCGTCGAGTTCATCATTAGCGGTATGCAGTGCACTAATTAAGGCATTTAGTTCGACGGGTGCTTCCTCGGGAGGATTTTTTAAGCGGTTTTGTAAGGTCTTCTGCGCCTCTTGCTGTTCTTTGATGGTTATGGCTGCTTTAGCGAGGCTCTGTTCAAGCTGGAGCAGGGTTTGCTGCGATTGTCGGGATTCGATAATCCAGTTGTTTGCGTTATCCAGTTGTGAGGACAGGCTCTGTTTTTGGTCGTCGGAGAGTTGATCCGCTTGTTTGAGCTCTTGGCTGAGGGTGTCGACAGTCTGGCTCTCAACCCAGGATTCGGAGGCTTTCGGTGACGTATTATCTGCAGCCAAAGCTACATGGCTTGCAAGAAAAAGCCAGATAAAGAACCAGTAAAATCGTCGAGGGAATACGTGCATAGTGTAAAACGATCTCAAAATCACCCAAGAAGTCGGCCGAAAGAAACTTTCTCCATATTAAACACGTTTGCAGTAGGGAAATCATCCGAAAATGTTAGAAATATCATGAAAGGATCTTTCAAGCTTTCGTCGGTCGTCCGCTTAGGACGGCATTTGTCGCTGTTGTGCCATAGAGTGCCAGCGCCCTTTGTCGCCGATAATAAGGTGATCCAGACAACGAATATCGACCAGTCGAAGGGCTTCGCCAATCGCTTCGGTCAGCTTGATGTCCGCTTGACTGGGTGTCGGGTCTCCTGAAGGATGGTTGTGTGCGAGAATGACGGCAGCGGCATTTTCATCCAGAGCGAGTTTCAATATTTCGCGTGGATGAACGGTGGCCTGGTTTAAGGTACCTTCAAACAGAGTGACGTAACGGATCATTTGGTGTTGCTGATTCAGCAGAAGAATACCGAAACGCTCTCTCTGGCTGTGTCCGATATGATATTCGAGATAGCGGGCAACGCTATGAGGATCACTCAAAGTTTCGCCGCTTTGCAAGCCGGACTCGAAATGACGCTTGGACATTTCCAGAACTGCTTGAAGTTGAACGTATTTGGCCTGACCGAGTCCTTTGGCTTGGCAAAATTCCGCTTCGGAGGCGTTAAGAAGGGCCGGAAGGGTCTGGAAGTGAGTGAGCAAATTTTCCGCCAAGGCTACGGCACTTTGTCCTTTAATGCCGACACGTAAAAAAATGGCCAGCAACTCAGCATCGCTGAGACTGCCGGCACCGAATCGGAGCAGTTTTTCACGCGGACGGTCATTTTCGTGCCAATCACGAATGCTCATAGTAAGATAATCCGTGTTTCGACTGATGTTTTATTTTAAGTAAATTTTCGTAGGTTTTCAATGTTTAGTGTCAAAATGCAGGTCCGCGATTACGAGTGTGACATTCAAGGAGTGGTGAATAATGCGGTTTACCAGAACTATTTAGAGCATAGTCGTCACCAGTTTTTATTGGAATCGGGTGTCGATTTTGTTGATCTGGCCCGTCAGGGAATTCATTTAATGGTGATTCGAGCCGAGTTGGATTACAAAGCATCGTTAAAGCCCGGTGACGATTTCTATATTCAGGTCGGCGTCGAGAAGGTTTCCAAAATTCAATATGCCTTTCTGCAAACCATTTGTCGGCAAGCGGATCATAAAGTGATGCTGCAGGCAAAAACCATCGGGGTGGCGGTTAACGAGCGCGGGAGACCGTTTGCTTTCGCCGATCTTGATCGCTTGAGCGATACTTCTAATTCTTCGTTATAGAAATGCCTTTCTAATTAAATCAATACTTTATCTGTATGGGACATATGTCTAAAAAGACATATGTCGCCTGTTTGCACCCAATTTCTTTTGTTAGTCTGCAATCAATCTCATTGAATCGGAACGTGCGATTTTTCCGACTGTGGTCTGTCGATTTTTTAGCGGCAAATCCGACAGGAAAATGGCGCTAAAGTTTTTAGTAAACGGCCGATAAATATGATTTAACGCCTGTTTTAGGCTAAGGAGCGAATAGCAAAATGAAAACCAGAATTCATTCTTTAAAAGGAAGCGTTCTTGTGCCGGTGATGGCGGCGCTGTTGAGTGCTTGCGGAGGAGGCGGTGACAGTACGACTTCGTCAACCTCAACGACGTCTTATACGCTGAGTGGGACGGTTCCCGGTACTGTAATCGAGCTGTTTTGCACCGGCGGACTCTATTACCGCACCAATTCAACCGACAACGGCACCTCGGAACATCCTTTCTCGATTCAAGTACCTAGCGGTTTGGACTGCCACGTGGTAATGACGACCAATGAAGATGATACGGCAACGCGTGTTATTTCGCCGATCCGCTTTATCGAAGGTACCACCAGCGGTGATGTTTTGAATCTAAAAGGGGATTTGGCTCTCGGTTTTGTCGCTTTGGAAATGGATCCCAGCAAAATCATCGATTCAAACGGTGACGGAGTAATCGACGAGCCGTTTGAAGTCACACTGCCGGACGATGCGGAAGCGGTCGCTGATCCTAGTTATGATGCGCTGGATTCGGATGGTGACGGTATTCCGAATGTCTATGAAGATGACGATAACGACGGCTATTTTAACAGTGAAGACGACGACGATGATAACGACGGCTATCCGGATGACCAGGATGAAGATCACGCCAATGATCAGGATGAAGACGGCGTAGAAGATGATTATGACCGTGATGTCGATAATGACGGCTATGAAGACGACACTACAACCACTCCGGATACCACTACGCCTGTGACCGAATACACCGTTCAAAAAGGTCGTTTATTGGCATCGCAATGTGCCCAGTGTCACGGTACAGACGGCTATTCGACCACCAGCTGGGACAGTATTCGTGAAGAGAGCGGTGATTCGTCCGAGATCATCGAAGAAATGAACGAGTACTCGACGGCGCATATTATGGGTGCTCAAGCCATCGGTTATACCGACGAAGAGCGTCAGGCTTTGGCTGAATGGCTAAGCGGGAACTAAGGGAGAATCGCAATGAATAAGCAAACTCAATTTTCACGTAGACATCTGCTTAAGTTGCTTGGGCTAGGTGTCGGTTTCTCCGCATTGAAACATACCACGGCTTTTGCTGCGGAACGTCCGCACGTCGTAGTGGTCGGCGGAGGCTTTTCCGGTGCGACCTTGAGCAAGTATCTCAAAAAATGGGGCGGAAGCAGCGTTGATGTGACGCTGGTCGAAATCAACTCAACCTATGTATCTCCGATTTTAAGTAATCTGGTGTTGAACGGTCAGAAGAGTGTGTCTGATCTGAGCTTCAGCTATCAGACCTTAGGCCAGAAATATAATATCAACATTGTGCACGACCGAGTTACGGCGGTGGATAAAACCACGCAAACGGTTAGCCTTGCCGGAGGGCAGAGCCTGGTTTACGACCGTCTGGTGCTGGCTCCGGGAATCGATTTTATCGAGATTGCCGGTTTGGATTACGATAAGGTTCCACACGCTTGGAAAGCAGGAGCCCAGACTGATCTATTGAAGTCTCAGATTGAGGCTATCGGTGATGGCGGACACTTTGTGATGACCATTCCCAAGGCGCCGTATCGCTGTCCTCCGGGACCTTATGAGCGTGCGTGCGTGGTAGCGGACTATCTGCTGAACGCCAAAGGATTGAATGTTCAAGTGACGGTTCTGGATCAGAACTCTGCAATCACGGTTGAAGCCGATACCTTCGGACAGAAATTTAGCGAATACGGCATTAGCTATATTCCGAATGCCGAAGTGGTTGCTGTCGATTCCGACCAGAAAATTGTTTCCTATCAGATTGACGGCGCCACCACACAGAATCTACAGGCGGATGTTCTGAATGTGATTCCGAACCAGAGAGCCGGCGAGCTGGTGTTCCTGGCCGGAGTCAATCAGGGAAATTGGGCGCCTGTTAATCCGTTGAGCTACGAGTCGACGGTAGCGAGCAATATTCATATCATCGGTGATGCCCAGGGTACGGCCATGCCTAAGGCTGGGCATATCGGAAACTCGGAAGCGAAAGTCTGCGCCGATGCCATTTTGCGTTCGCTTAACGGTATCGCTCCGGATCCGGCGCCGAAAACCAATTCGGCTTGCTATAGCCCGGTTTCCAGAACCGAGGCTTCATGGTTGACGGCTGTCTACGAATATCGCAGCGACAAGGGGCAGATGCTGCTGGTTTCCGGCGCAAACTATCCAAAATCGTCTGCACCAAGCACGCGAAATTATCAGGATATGTTTAATTGGAGTGGAAATCTCTTCTCCGACACCTTTGCGTAATTTTAACTCTCTGAGTTTCATTACGCGTCTTCCCTTACGGCCGGCGGTTATTACGGGGTTAGCAGATCTTCAAAAAAGAAGGCTGTTAATTCATGACGACCGCTCAGGCCGGCTTTTTTATACAGGTTGGAAGCCTGCTGCCGTACGGTTTTCTGTTTAGTTTCGCGGATCTGGGCGATTTCTTCCAAACTGAGTCCTTTTAGAAGTAGCAAAGCAACTTCTTTCTCGCTTTCCGTCAGACGCCAGGTATTGAATTGGTTCTGAATCAGGCTGGAAAATTTAGACTGTAAACGTTCACTCTGCTGCGCCAGGGAATCGAGTTCGATTTGCGTCTCGGTCAAATCCTGCTGTGTTGTCTGCAGTTGGTTTTTCTGTTTCCAAGAATAGGCCATCAACACCGCAAAGGCACTCAGGCTTAATAACCCCATGCCGATTTCGACCCAGATATGCGTGGTCATGGTTCCGCGTTCTTCCCAATCGTAGACGATATCGACCGCGGCGATTAAGAACAGCAAAATAAAAATGGTCAGACTAAAACGTATCGCGTTCATAAGGTTTTCCGTCAAGTTAAGCGAGCGAAGTTCATGCATGGTTTCTAAAAGAAATCACGGTTTATCAGGTGTTTCGCAGTATCATAATAGGCACTTTAACAATCGAACCTGAATGCAAAATGAAAATTCTATTGGGCGTCAGCGGCGGGATTGCCGCGTATAAATCACTGTTATTGACCCGCTTGTTCGTCAAAGCAGGTTATCAAGTACAGGTGGTAATGACCGAAGGAGCCAAGGAGTTTATTCAGCCGTTATCCTTTCAGGCGTTATCCGGCAATCCGGTGCGCGATAGTCTGTTCGACGCCAACCAGGAAGCGGGGATGGGGCATATCGAGCTGGCACGCTGGGCCGATCAGATCGTCATAGCGCCGGCTACAGCAGAAACCTTGGCAAAATTGAGAATGGGACGTGCCGACGACCTGCTGACAACCTTGTGTCTCGCTACCGATCGCCCAATTATGCTGGCACCGGCAATGAATCGTCTGATGTGGGCTAATCAGGCCACACAAGAAAATATCGCCGTTTTGAAAGCAAGGGGATTTGAGGTTTTGCAACCCGGCAGCGGAGAGCAGGCCTGCGGAGAAATCGGCGAAGGACGCATGCCTGAACCGGAAGACATTTTAGTTGCAGTTGAAGCTTTTCAGGCCTCTTTGCAAGATCGACAGGCCGAGCTGCTCGCCAATGCACAGTTATGGAAGCAGCGCCGTTTGTTAATCACCGCCGGTCCGACTTATGAAGATATCGATCCGGTACGTTTTATCGGTAATCGCAGTTCCGGAAAAATGGGCTATGCTATTGCCGAAGCGGCAGCGTGCGCCGGAGCCGAAGTGACTTTGATCTCTGGACCGGTCAGCTTGCCGACACCGTTTGGTGTGGAGCGCATCGATGTGCGCAGTGCCGAACAGATGTTTGCCGAAGTGCAGAAGTACTATGCCGCTGCGGATTGTTTTATCAGTGCGGCGGCCGTTGCCGATTTCAGAGTCGAACAGATGGCAGAGCAGAAGCTTAAGAAGCAGAACGATGTCGATTCCATGAGCCTGAATCTGGTTAAGAATCCGGATATTGTCGCTTGGGTTACGGCGCAGCAGGATAAGCCGTTTGTCGTCGGTTTTGCCGCCGAAACGGAAAATGTGGAGAGCTATGCGAGAGATAAGTTAAGCCGAAAAAAACTCGATATGATCTGCGCCAATCAGGTTGGTCAGGGACTGGGCTTTGAGCGTGACGATAACCGCTTAACCGTGATCAGTGCTTCAGAAACACTTGCCCTTCCGCAATCCAGTAAGAGCGAACTCTCTTCAAAGCTGCTAAAAATCATCGGCAAGGCTTTGTCATAAATGCTTAAAAGGGTCGCCCGGTAAAAACAGTTAAGCTCCGCTGAATTGTGAAAAATGTCTGTCACGGAGCTTGAGCATGAAAATCTGTCTGTTTACCGATACCTTGGGCGATCTGAACGGGGTGACCCGCTTTATTCAGGATATGGGTGCTTTGGCCAACGAAGCGGCTATGCAGGGCGAAGAGGTTGAGTTGCATCTGGTGACGTCAACGGCCAAGACTTTGCCGCAAGCGGATTATATTCATAACCTTCCTTATGTTTGGCGGATGCCGATGCCGTTCTATCAGGAACTTGATCTGGTCTACTGCGGTAAAAAACAGATTGAGCAACTGTTACAGGCGATCCGGCCTGATTGGGTGCATATCTCCACTCCCGGTCCTTTCGGTTGGCGGGCCAAAAATATCGCGCAGAAAATGGGCTTCCGTCTGATCGGAACCTACCACACCGACTTTCCCGCCTATTTGTACGACCTGAGCGGTTTGCTGACGATCAAGCGCTATACCGACCGGATTATGGCGCGCTTCTATAAAGATTTCGAACATGTATTTTCGCGCTCCGAAGCCTACCGGGAAATCATGGCGCACGATATTGGTTTGGATTATGCGAAAACCTCGGTATTGGCTCCGGGAACCGATCTGCAAAAATTTCATCCCCGTCATCGCGATCCGGAAGTCTGGAATCAGTACGGTCTGGCGGGTAAACGTCCGAAGGTGTTGTATGTCGGACGGATTAATGTCGAAAAAAATATTCCGTTTCTGGTGGATGTCTGGCAGGCTTTAAGAGAGCAATTCCCGCAGATTCAGGCCGATCTGGTGCTTATCGGCGAAGGGCGTTACCGTAAATGGGCGGACCGTTTGCGAGCCGAGCATATCTATTTTTTAGGCCCGGTGGTCGGAGAAACGCTGTCGCAGCTCTACGCCAGTTCTGAATTGTTTATTTTTCCGTCGGTGACGGATACGCTCGGACAGGTGGTCATGGAAGCTCAAGCCAGTGGTCTGGGCTGCCTTGTTTCTGATGTCGGCGGTCCGCAAAGTCTGGTAGACGATCAGGAAAGCGGTTTGGTGCTCAAGGCCGACGATCTTGATGTTTGGGTGCAGAATCTGGCGGAAGCTCTGCAGGATCCGGCTCAATGCAAAAAGTGGGGCAAGCATGCGCACCGTCATCTGCAGCAGTATGACATTCGTGATTCTTATACCGATTTTATCGCCGCGCACAGAAATGAATAGTGTTCAAATTGCATGCTTTTTGCAACTTCTAGCCATTTAAATCTATTAAAGTAACAGGAGATATTGACTGAGATTTATATAGAGAGGGACTATGGGCATACGTTTAAAACTGACTGCGTTTCTACTGCTGTTCGGTTTTCTGGTCCTGGGGGCTCTGATCTGGAGCAATCAGTATGTCTTGCACACCACCATGCTGCAATATGTCGATCAAAGAGATCAGCAGCGCTTGCAGCGACTAAAGAATAATCTTCAGGTTTACCTGCAGGATGTGCCGACCGAGAAGGCCGATCAGATACCGGAAAGGGTCTGGTTAAAACTCCTGAATTTATCGCACCGTATCGATCTGACGCAGAACTCGATTCCGATGGAATTCATTTTGAAACATCGTGCGAATCGTCGTGCACCGCCGCCAGACGAATTTGAAAGTCGTGTCAGTTTATTGGACGGTAAAGGTCGACTGGTTTACGGCCCTTCACTGGAACCAACCGCCATGCGTATTCTTGTGAGTGACGGGGATCATGTGGTCGCACAACTTGGCTATCATCATTTAAAGGCTCTGACCGAACGCGCCGATATCGAATTTGCGGAAACCCAGTCGAAAATGCTCAGTCAGGGGGCGGTGCTGATCACCTTGCTGGCGCTGCTGTTGTTATGGCCTTTGGCCAATCATTTTTTGACGCCGATCCGACAGCTTACCGATGCATTAAAAGCCTTGGCTGCGGGCGATTTTGCCCGGCGTTTACCGACCGATCGCAGTGATGAATTCGGGGCTTTGCAACGCGATTTCAACTATTTGTCTAAAACGCTGCAAGCGGCACAAAACAGTCGCAATCAGTGGATCGCCGACATTTCGCACGAATTGCGGACGCCCTTGACGGTGTTAAGCGGTTCGATCGAAGCCATGCGTGACGGCATTCGCCCGCTGAATAGTGAAAATCTGCAGAAACTGTCGGATGAAGTTGCTTTATTGAACCGTTTGATTGAAGACCTGTATCAGTTGAGTTTAAGTGACGTCGGCGCGTTGCAGTATCGCATGAAGTGCCTCAATTTTAACTCACTGCTTGATCAGGTTGTTTCGTCGCAACGTCATGCCTGCGATTCGAAGGGATTGCAGCTTAGTTTAGCGACGGTAGATGACGTGCTTTGGGTTAAAGGAGACGAGGCGCGTTTAACGCAGATGTTGAATAATTTGTTGCAGAATTCGATTAATTACACCGATGCTCGGCAGAGTAGCGGCAGAGCCGGTGAAATTCGAGTGGCCTTACACAAGCAAGACGGTGTTTTGACTTTGCGTATCGCCGACAGTTCCCCCGGTGTTGCGGAAGAGCATTTGCTTAAACTGACCGAACGTTTTTTCCGGACCGAGCCATCGCGTAATCGCCGTTCCGGCGGTGCGGGATTGGGGCTGGCGATTGTGCGCAGAATCGTTGAAGCGCACGGCGGAAAGATACTATTGAGTTCTTCCGAACTGGGTGGTTTAGAGGTTAATATTGAGCTGCCCATCGCGACGAAGGAGGCGGAATGAGTAAGCAGGTTATTTTAATTGTCGAGGACGAGCATAAAATTGCCGATATTTTGGTGGAATATTTGCAGAGCCACGGCTATGAAACCGTCTATTTCGATCATGGTAGCGAAGTTGAAAGCTGGCTGAAGCAGCATCCGGTCGATCTGGTGCTGCTGGATGTCATGCTGCCCGATGCCGACGGTATGCAATTGTGTCAGGCGATCCGTAAATTCAGTCAGGTGCCGATTATGATGCTGACCGCCCGTGTGGAAGAGATTGACCGTATTCTCGGACTGGAACTTGGTGCCGACGATTATATGTGCAAACCCTTTAGTCCGCGCGAAGTGGTTGCTCGCGTCAAGGCGCTATTGCGCCGGGCGCAACCGGCCGTGGAACAGCAGAGTTATTGGCAGCTGGACGAAGAGCGCTATCAGGTTCATTACGCCGGTGTGGATGCCGATTTGTCTGCGGTCGAATTCGAGATTCTGCGGGCTCTGTCTGAAACGCCGGGCCGGATCTTATCGCGAGCCCAGCTGATCGATAATATCTACCATGACCATCGTATCGTCTCCGATCGAACCATTGATAGCCACATCAAGAAGTTGCGTCAAAAATTGGCCGCCGCTTTCGGTGAAGCCGAATGGATTCATTCGGTGTACGGAGTCGGCTATAAATTTGTTGAGCCGGTTCCGGAGACTGAATCAGAGACGGAAAAAGAGACAATTTCCTGAAAAATTAAGCTTGTTGAATCAATTGCACAGAGTCTCTTTTTCCTTGCATAAAGTTTGCAACTTTAAAGAGCATACTAACTACAAGCAGAAACGAATCTGCGGACTGTGAGCTCGAAATACCGGGTTCCGAAAATGAGATTCAATAGGAGATTCGACATGACTAAAACAAGCAAAGTAGTAGGAATTTTGGCTTTATCTGCACTGAGTGTTTCAGTATGGGCTTATGGTGACTTCGGCGGCCCTGGTGTGAAAGCCGGCCCTGGCCCGGCATCTCAAGGTTGCCAGAAAGCGGGCATGTTTAAAGGCGGGAAAAATATGGACCCTGCTGCACGCGAACAGCGCTTCCAGCAACGTATGGAAGTGCGTCTGCAACGTATGACGCAAAACCTGCAGTTGAGCCAGGATCAGCAAGACGCGATTCGCGGCATTATGACCGCCCAGCATCAAAAAATGCAAGCGGCGCGTTTGCAGCAACGAGCTGAGATCGATAAAGTTCTGACACCTCAGCAGTTGGAACAGGTTCAACAATTCCGTCAAGCTCGAGGATTCTAAGAGTTTACGGATATTCTTCTTGTGAACTTTCTTCCTTAAAGCGGTCGTTTCGGCCGCTTTTTTATTTCAGCGCCTACCTTGTCAGTAACTCCGGTGGAACCAATGGCCGCGCACGGAGCGGCCATACAGCCATTCAAACCCGAAAGAGGCCAGTACAAAACCACAAAAAATGACTAATGCAGTCGGATTACTTTGCGCAGTTTGAATCAGCAAAGTAATCAGAGCCAGAAGGCTGGCCAAGGTCGCAATAAGAGGAATAAGAGCCGATGCGCCAATTTGCTCTCGGAGCCGGTAAGCGCTGAAATTAACCACTGCAAAAATTAATAAAAAACCGGCACTGCCCAGAATGGCAATTTCAGTCAAATCGATACTGTTGGCCAGAAGCAGGCTGATGATTGCAATTGTCAGAATGCCGTTCATCGGGATATGGCGTTTTTCGTGATCGAGCGCTTCGGGCAATTCGCCTTCTTTGGCAATCAGGTAGCCTAAGCGGGCATTGCCGTAGAGGGTGGCGTTAATTGCCGAAAAGGTTGCCAGAACGGCCGCAATGGCAACCAGATGAAAGCCTTCTTTGCCCAGAGCTGGTTCGGCGGCGAGGGCCAAAGCATAATCCTGCGCGGCAATCAGCTGTTTCTCGGGCACGCTGCCGACTACAATAACGGCAATTCCTATATACAGAATCAGTACGCCGACGACCGATAAGTAGAAAGCCAACGGGAGGTTTTTTTCGGGGTTTTTAATTTCTTCGGCGGAATTGGCGATTAATTCGAAACCTTCGAAAGCGACAAAAATGATCATGCCGGCAATAAAAATCTCCAATCCGGGTTTCCAATTATGCGGAGAGAGGCGTTCGGAGTCCACAGTTGCTGCTCCCAGTATCATAATCAGTAGCAGTAACAGAAGTTTAACCGCAACAATGATGGTTTCCGATTTACTGACAAAACTGCTGCTGATTAAGTTGATAAGCATCGGCAGGACAATAGAAACGCTGATCAATACATGTAGCAGATAGTTTGAAGAAGAGGTAAAAAAAGTGGCGCCGTAGGACGCAAAGGCTTTAGCATACAGGGCGATGGTTACCAGATACGAGAGCCATAAAAACAGGTTCAATCCGCCGGAGAGCAGGTTGTGCTGAAAAGCTTGGTCAACGAAAAAGACCGTTCCGCCGCGGTTTTGAAAATGTGCACTCAGTTTGGCATAGGAGTAGGCGGTAAGCAGTGCGATAATGCCGGCGAAGCCGAATGCGATCGGGGTTGCTCCGCCAGCAAAGGAAATAGCCTCTCCCAAAACGGCAAAAATCCCTCCGCCCACCATGCCGCCGATGCCGATGGAGATTGCACCGATCAAGCCTATGGTTCGCGGTGAAGAAGAAGGTTCCATTTTAGGAGCGGATTCTCCTTATTAAGGTTTAGCGGTAGTAGCTTAGACTTTTACAACCCATTTCAGAACCGTTCGCACAGGCTTTTTTAAACCAGGCTTTGGCATGATGGTGGTTCTGCTTGACGATGCTGCCTTTATGGTACATTTTTCCGACCACATATTGGGCGTTAGCGTCGCCTAAATCGGCAAGTTGTTTGAAGTAGGTGAAAACATTCTGTTTATTACGTTCGCCGTTATCGATGCTTGCGTAAACGGGCGCGCTACCCAGGCACCACAAAGCGAAGGCCGCAACCGACCAGTGAGTTAATCGTTTCATCTCGTATCCTCGGAATGCCGTACCTGGGGGTCAAATTTTTATATCAGGACGGGCTTTGTTTACTGAATTCACCTTGTGCGTCATAAAAGAGTAACACAGCTTTTTTCCAACCGGGTAGCGGTATTCTCTTTTATGGACGCTTTTTTGTTATTTAGGCGGAAAATCTGCCAACAGGCGATCGACAAGCGATTGAATCCAACGTTCGGTTTCCTGCGGCGTCTCTTGCTGGCGAAGTAAAACTTCTAAGCTTGAGCGCCAGATCAAATCGCCTTGAGCATTCAGAATATCGACGGTAATGGAACCTTCGGTCTCCTCAATGTAATCGGGGGCGGTTTCAAAGAAAATCCCTCCGTGACGCCAGAAACCGCCAAAGCCGTAGGAGACGGAAACCGGATCGGGACGTAAACGTTTATAGGTGCCGATGTGGTAAGTGATATAGGCATCCGGCTTGGTTGTCGTCAGTAACAAACCTTTGGCATTCAGGTTGTTGGCGATTGCCAGTTGCAAACGTTTTGCCAGCAACGGCTGTTGACGGGCATATTCGGCAGCCTTTGGTGTGACTTGTCGCTCTTCCGGAAGCCACTCAAGGGTTTTGATATTGCTGAAAGAGGCTTGCGGGTCGTAATCCTTTTGTACCGGAAGACTACATCCGCCCAGCAAGCTAAAAAACATTAGGCTTAAGAGTAGTCTGGTGCGAATCGAGAACAGCGAGAGTGTCATGCGAGTGTTCCTCTTTTTAAATTATTGCCTTGAAAGAGCGTCTGACTGGTCAAACATTTCGTTCCAATCATGGGCTTCTTCAAGCGCTTCGTGCAGGAATGCAGTTTATTCTTTATTCCAGCCATAAATAGAACGGTGCGTCTCGATGGGAGAGGTATGCGTCGTCACCGTGTCCAATCCCGGCCGTTGAATAGAGTGTTCAGGTTATGGCCACCCACCCTACTCATCTTGATCTCCTGTCTGTTGCCGACCGTAATTTCGTAAATCGGCTTCAGGAGCAGTCGTATATTAATTAAATGATACTCCTTTTTGGAAGGATGTTCAGTCGCTGCGATTAATTACCTGATCGAGTCAGACGGAAAGAGAGCCAGAACGCCGGGACCATAATGGCAAATCCGAAAAGAGCGCTCAGAAAAGAGGTAAGCAGAGATTCCTGCTGGTAGATTCCCAAAGTGAGAATCAGCAGAGAGAGCCAGAAACTGTTGCGCAGAGACTTTTTTAATTGTGGGTTCATGGTCGTGTGTCTGTTCCGTGCCGGAAAAGCCTTTTATTTAATCGGCAAATAGAGAACCGTGTGCATCGTGTCCTCGGCACCTTCCTGCGGATTGGTTAAATACTCTTCCAGATAAGGTCGACTGCGGTCGATGCGTAGTCCGATCGATAACAAATGTTGAATCGACTGGTTCCAGACCAGTTCCAGGTGACGGTAAGCACCGAAATAATCGATTCGATAATAAGTGCCTCCTGGCAGACGGGAAGAGATTTGTCCCTCGGCGACGTCATTTACCGGGATGAAGAGCTCGCATTCGGTGGTCATGCTGGTTAGGTCAACTTTGTGATACGCAGTCAGCGGAGCTGAGGCTTGTTGTTGTTCTTTTAACTCGCCGAAAAGTTTCTCGAAGGCCTCGGATGCATAATCACTCAATTCATCAAAGCTGCCGAAGAAATGCTGGCTGATACCGAGTGCTTCGGAACGCTCGACCCGGTTTCCGAATTCGATTCGAAAGATTTCCGGACTTTCTTCCAGAAGATTGTCCAGCAAAAATAATCCGAGTTGTAAATCCTGTTTTAGCAGGTGTTGCAGACGGAATTGCTGCCAACGACGATACCAGGGAAGTGCGCTATGGATGCGCCAAGTTATTTCGGTAGTGGAATCATTACCGTCCCAGTCGATTTCGACTTTGCTTTGAATGCCTTTGAATTCAGCGGAGAAGTGAAGCTTGTTGTTTTGAACGCCATTCTTGGCATCGATACGACCTTTACCGAAAAATTGGCTGTTCCAGCTATGTTCCGATTCATTGGAACGATTGGATTCCGGGTCATGTAGCAGCCATGGATTCCATTTATGCCACAGGTTCAGGTTTGAAACCATCTCGGCAATCCGCTTTTGCGGGTGCTGGAGAACCTGGCTTTGCGTAACCCGCAACTCTTTTGGCAGGCTCAGCAACAGTCCTAAAGAGAAAGCGATTAGAGCCAGTATGACGATAATAATCGTTGCGATAAATGTAACCATATTCAGACGACCGGTTTTATTAAAAAAGATCAGAACCCGGCAGCAGGCCGAAAACTAATCCTAGCATACTCGTTTTATCGCTTGGAAGATTTGACGCGGGTGTTGATGGCAAATTAGTTGACCGCGCGCATGTTTTTGCAAGATGCGGAATTTTCATTTGTCATCTGTTTGACAAACAATCTAACTATCCTTTTTAATGAAGAATCCAAACCATACCTACAAAAATAGAAGAGAAGCATCTATGGCATTATCCCCTCTGGCCGGAAAGCCGGCACCGCATGAGTTATTGGACAATATCCCGCAATTAGTTGCCGACTATTACCGTTTGAAACCGGATGTTACCAATCCTGATCAGGCTGTCTCCTTCGGAACTTCCGGGCATCGAGGATGTTCAAGCAAAGCAACCTTTAACGACGATCATATTGCGGCGATCTGCCAGGCGATTGTCGAGTACCGCCGCTTGCAGAGCATTAATGGTCCGATGTTTATCGGCATGGATACTCACGCTTTATCGGAAGCGGCCCACTCTACGGCGGTAGAGGTGTTTGCAGCCAATGGTATAGAAGTCAAGGTTCAGAGTCAGGGGCGTTATACGCCAACGCCGGTGATCTCAAATGCGATTTTAAGTTACAACGCCGGTCGTCAGGGCGGTTTTGCCGACGGCGTCATTATCACACCGTCACACAATCCGCCGCAGGACGGAGGTTTCAAATACAACCCACCGAATGGCGGGCCGGCTGATACCGATGCGACTTCCTGGATTCAGGAGCGAGCCAATAATCTGATTTTGGCCGGTTTGAAAGACGTCAAACGTATTCCGTTGAATGAGGCGATGGGTTCCGAGTACGTCACACCGACGGACTTGATCACGCCTTATGTCGAGAATCTGGATAAGGTCGTCAATATGCAAGCGATCAAGGATGCCGGTTTGAAGTTGGCGGTCGATCCGATGGGCGGTGCGGCAATCGATTATTGGAAACCGATTGCTGAACATTACGGGTTGAATCTGGAAGTGGTCAATGCCCGAGTCGATGCCAGCTTCTCGTTTATGCATGTCGATAAAGACGGCAAGATCCGCATGGATTGCTCTTCGCCGTATGCGATGGCCGGTTTGATCGATTTGAAAGATCATTACGATTTGGCATTCGGTAACGACCCGGATGTCGACCGTCATGGAATCGTTGCGCCTTCGGTTGGTTTAATGAACCCGAATCACTATCTGGCGGTGGCGATTCAGTATCTGTTTACTCACCGTCCGGATTGGCCGGCGCAGGCAGCGATCGGTAAAACGCTGGTTTCAAGCTCGATGATCGATCGTGTCGCCGATCAGTTGAACTTGAAACTGAACGAAGTGCCGGTCGGATTTAAATGGTTTGTTGATGGTCTGCAGACCGGTGATTTCGGTTTTGGCGGTGAAGAGTCAGCCGGTGCGTCTTTCTTGCAGTTTGACGGTTCTCCGTGGAGTACCGATAAAGACGGTATCATTATGAACCTGCTGGCGGCCGAGATGACCGCTGTTACCGGTAAAGATCCGGGAGAATTATACAAAGAGCTTGTCGAGCAATTCGGCAATCCGGTTTACAGCCGAATCGATGCGCCGGCTAATCGTGAACAGAAAGCGATTCTGAAGAATCTTTCTCCGGATATGGTCAAAGCCGATACTTTGGCAGGCGAGCCGATTTTGGCCAAGTTGACGCATGCACCGGGTAATGGTGCGGCGATCGGCGGTTTGAAAATCACCACTGAAAACGGCTGGTTTGCAGCCCGACCTTCCGGTACTGAGGACATCTACAAAATCTATGCCGAGAGCTTTAAAGGCGAAGAGCATTTACAGGCGATCTTGACTGAAGCACAGGCGATCGTCAGTGATGCTTTGAAGTAAGCGTCGGCGTTTTTGAGAGGTTATAAAGGGGCTTTCGGGCCCTTTTTTATTTTGGCATAAGGCGTTAAAGACGACGGCCGTTCGGGTTTGGACGCATTGTGAGTAAGGCCTCCACCTCGTGGTAGTGATAACCGTGTTCAAAAGCGTATCTTGCCAGGCGGTTGGCTCGCTCTTGCAGTTCGTACGGTTCTATGCCGTTTTCGATTGCCTCTTCAAGCCACTCGGAAAGAAGTTCCAGTGTACTGGTTTCCGATTCATTCTCGTCAACACCGAATCTTTGCAGCCGCAATAGATTTTTGTCGAAGCATTCGAGAAGTTGTTTTCCTTTCAAACGATATCTTAGATTAATTACCTTATCGTCGTAATAGGCGGGTTTAGCCATGTAGCCTCCTTTGCTTTGCAGCGATGGATAATTCTCTTATATGACAAGTTTCCGGCTATTGATTAGCCTCGGGAATTGTTAGGTTTTGGGTTAACCGCTTTTAAAGAAGCCCGCCCTTTGGCGAATGAAGTAAAATAGGGGCGATTTTAATATTAGATGGACGAGTTAGATTATGACCATTCAGGTGCAATACAAAATTTTGGATCCGCGATTGGGCAAAGAGATCGATATGCCGCACTACGGCACCAAAGGTTCGGCTGGTCTGGATTTACGAGCCTGTATTGATAATGACATGATTATCGAGCCAGGTCAAACAGTATTGATTCCTACCGGGATGGCCATACATCTGGATGACCCAGGGTTGGCGGCGATGTTGTTGCCTCGTTCGGGATTGGGACACAAGCACGGTATCGTATTGGGCAATCTGGTCGGATTGATCGATTCAGATTATCAGGGGCCTTTGATGGTTTCCTGCTGGAACCGCAGTGACCAGCCGTATAAGGTTGTGGTTGGCGAGCGTATCGCGCAGATGGTGATTGTTCCGGTTTTACAACCGGTGTTTACCGAAGTCGAAGAATTCGGTGATGCCACCGAACGTGGCGAGGGCGGTTTCGGTCATACCGGAACCCATTAACCCTTTTACCTAAGTAGTCGTTTTTGTCTGCAGATAAGCGGCGATTCTGTCGACCGCTTCAACAAGCCTGTTTTCATCCGTGGTATAGGCGAGTCGAACATGCTGGCAGCCTTGTCCCGGGCTGAAATCGGTTCCGGGAGTTAAGGCAACACCGGTATTTAATAACAGTTCGCGACAGAAAGCCTCACTGTCCTTGCTCCATTCGGAAATATCCCAGTACAAATAAAATGCCCCTTGCGGCAGTAGCTTTAATCTGAATCCGGCGTTTTGCATGGCGTCGTATAGACGATCCCGGCGCTGTTCAAATATTTTTCTCCGTCTTTCCAATTCGGTCAGATTGGCTTTTTTTAATATCGCCAAGGCTCCGTATTGTGAAGGTGTCGGAGCGGACAGGTACAGGTTTTGCGCCAATCTATCCAATATGTCGATAAGATGCGGCGGTGCTACGCACCAGCCGAGTCGCCAGCCGGTCATGCCGAAAAATTTGGAAAAAGAGTTGATGACAACGACGTTATTCGGCAAATCTTCTTGCGCAAGAACGCTCTCCGCCGGGCGTTGATATACCAAGCCCTGATAGATTTCATCGACAATCAGGTAAGCATTTTGCTGCGCTAGAAATTGCGCCATTTTCAGCAGCTCGTCCTGTTCGATAAGCGTGCCGGTCGGGTTGGCAGGACTCGCTACCATCACCGCTTTAATTCCTTGCTGCCAGTTGTCTCGCAGTATTTGCAGATTGAGTTGGTAACGGCTGTGATGGTCGACTTTGACTAGTAGCGGCTCGGCGTTTAAAAGTTTAACGAATTGGCGGTTGCAAGGGTAGGTCGGGTCGGCCATCAACACTCGGTCGTCTTGATCCAGTATGGCGCTGAGAGCAAGTTGCAGAGCGCAGGAAGAGCCGGGAGTGACGACAATGCGTTGGGCTTCGACATCCGCGCCGTAAAATTCACGGTAAAAGTCGCTCAGAGCCTGACGCAGCTCAGGCAACCCCATGCTTGCCGTATAGTGCGTCAAACCCTGCTCTGCAGCCTGCATTGCGGCTTCATGCACGCAAGGCGGAGATGGAAAATCCGGTTCGCCGATTTCCATGTGGATAATGTCGTGCCCGGCCTGCTGCAATTTTTTTGCCTCTCCGAGAATTTTCATCACTCTGAAGGGTTCGATTTCACTGGCAGAAGTCGAAACAGGGAAGGTGTTGGTGTTTTGAGGCATAGTTAAAACAACATTTGTAAAGTGGATAAAAAGAGCCGGGGCAAACAGGTATTCGGGGCGTGAAAAATCAATATTATAGTGAAATTTCATACATGGAGAGGGTTTGCGAAAAAAAGTTACCGGAAAGCGATGAAGTTTGATCTAGTTTTAAGGAGCTTTGATATGCTCGGTGATAAAATAAACAGCATTTCATTTTTTTCGGGATAGGAGAGAACATGCCGTCATTTGATATTGTTTCCGAATTGGATAAACATGAATTGCAAAATGCCGTTGATCAGGCCAATAAAGAGGTGACGACCCGTTACGATTTCAAGGGAACGGGATCGGAGTTTATTTTGAGCGGAACGACCGTGACCTTAAGCACCGAATCTGATTTTCAATTGAACCAGATGTACGATATTTTGGTACAGAAGGCGAATCGACGCGGGATCGATGTGAAGTGTATGGAAGTGAAGGATCCGAATGTTCAGCTGAAGAGTGCTAAGCAGGACATCATTATGCGCGAAGGTTTGGACGCTGCTCTGTCCAAGAAAATCATCAAGGCGATCAAAGACAGTAAATTAAAAGTGCAGGCGGCGAATCAAGGCGATTCGGTTCGAGTCACGGGAAAAAAACGTGATGATTTGCAACAAGTGATGCAACTTTTGAGAGGCATGGAGGATTTGGAGATGCCTCTGCAATTCAATAATTTTAGAGATTAAAAAATGAGAGTTCAAAAGACCATGAATTTAAATCAGCAACAGGCCCACAATATCGCTTCTGTTTTGGCGGAAGCGCTTCCGTATATTCAGCGTTTTGCCGGTAAAACCATCGTCGTCAAATACGGTGGGAACGCGATGACCGACGATAAGTTGAAGGCCGGGTTTGCACGTGATATCGTGCTAATGAAACTGGTCGGCATGAATCCTGTAGTGGTTCACGGCGGTGGCCCGCAAATCGGTAATCTTCTTGAACGGATCGGCAAGCAGTCTGAATTTATTCAAGGTATGCGGGTTACTGATACCGAAACCATGGATATTGTTGAGATGGTTCTGGGTGGGCTGGTCAATAAAGAGATTGTTAATCTGATTCATCAACATGGCGGGAATGCGGTTGGTCTGACCGGGAAAGACGGCAATCTGATCACCGCCAACAAGATGAAGATGACCATCGATAAGCCGGAATTAAATGCGCCGGAAATTATCGATTTAGGGCATGTCGGCGAAGTCGATAAAATTAACACTAAGGTCCTGGATATGCTGATTCAGGACGATTTTATTCCGGTTATTGCTCCGGTCGGTGTCGGTAAAGACGGTCATTCTTATAATATCAATGCCGATCTGGTAGCAGGGAAAGTCGCCGAGGCGCTTCAGGCGGAAAAACTGATGTTGTTGACCAACACTCCGGGCTTGTTAAATAAAGAAGGTGAGTTGCTAACCGGCCTGAATGCCCAAAGCGTGGATGCTTTGATTAAGGACGGCACGATTTACGGCGGGATGCTTCCAAAGATTCAATGCGCGTTGGATGCCGTTCAAGCAGGTGTACACAGTTCGCATATTATCGACGGCCGTGTCGAACATGCGGTGATGCTGGAAGTCTTTACCGATGAAGGTGTCGGTACGCTGATTACTTCTAATTAACAGATATTCTACATAGCGGAGGCGCGGATGGATTTTAACAGCCTGATTCAAGATTATGCGTTGCCCTGGTCGATTAAGATCGGAGCAGCATTACTGGTATTTATTGTCGGGAAATTTTTAATTTCCATCGTCCTTAAACTGGTGAAGAAAGGGCTTATCAGAGCAGGTAAGCTTGATGAGATGTTGATTAACTTTATTATGTCGATTTCCGGTGCAGTCCTGTTACTGGTTGTTATCATTGCAGCGCTTGATCAGCTTGGAGTCGATACGACCTCCTTGGTGGCTTTGATCGGTGCTGCCGGTTTGGCGGTCGGCCTGGCATTAAAAGACTCGATGCAGGATTTTGCTTCTGGTGTGATGATTCTGGTTTTCAAGCCGTTCAAGACGGGAGACTTTGTTGAAGCCGGCGGAGTCAGCGGCGTGGCGGAAAAGGTACAACTGTTTACCACCACTTTCCGTACCGGAGACAATAAAGAGATCATCGTACCGAATTCATCGATATACAGCGGTTCGATTACCAACTATTCTGCGCGTGACACGCGTCGCGTCGATATGGTTTTCGGCATTTCCTACGATGACGATATCCGTCTGGCGAAGCAGATTCTGGAACGCTTGGTGAGCGAAGACGAGCGCATTCTGCCTGAACCGGCCCCGGTTATTGCTTTGTCTGAGTTAGGAGCCAGCAGTGTCGACTTTATCGTTCGTCCTTGGGTTAACAGTGGCGATTACTGGAAAGTAAAGTGGGAAATGAACGAGAAGGTGAAACAGGCATTCGATGACGCCGGAGTGTCGATTCCGTACCCGCAAATGGATGTACATTTGCATACTGAAAGTGCAGCAGTCTCCGAAGGTGAAAAGAATTAGTTTCCGACAGTTTTCGGTTTGGAATCTTATGCTTCTTTCTGAACGGCCCGATGAGGGCCGTTTTTTGTTTTTACAGGAATAAGACACAAAGATGAATTTATTAGATCAAGGTCTACTGTTTTTAGTCTCGTTAATTGCCAACTTATTTTCTGCTTTAGCCGGTGGAGGAGCGGGCCTATTACAGTTACCGGCGCTACTTTTCTTGGGGTTACCGTTTGGATTAGCCTTGGCAACACACAAAGTCGCCAGCGTGTTTTTAGGCCTGGGCGCGACGGCACGTCATATGAAAAGCTCCAGTCTGGATTGGAAGTTTGCCGCCTTTATTCTGGCGGCCGGTTTGCCGGGCGTCGTGCTCGGCGCCAGCTTAATTTTAATGATAGACGATCATCTCGCTCAAGGGCTTCTGGGCTTGCTGACTTTGGGCCTGGGTATTTACTCGTGGTTTAAACCGGAATTAGGTCAGGTTGAGCAGCAAAGTAACCGGGATAGGAAAGGTTATTTAATCGGTTTTGCGGTGTTATTTATCATTGGTGCTTTGAATGGCTCTTTGACATCCGGTACCGGTTTATTCGTGACGTTGTGGCTGGTTCGCTGGTTCGGTTTGGATTATAAATCGGCAGTGGCCTACACTCTGGTGCTGGTCGGCATTTTCTGGAATGGCTCCGGAGCCTTGACCTTGGGTATTCTTGGTGATATTCAGTGGAGCTGGTTACCGGCTTTGATTCTGGGTTCCTTGATCGGTGGCTATTTGGGAGCGCATTATGCGATTGTTAAGGGGAATCGTTTGGTCAAACGCAGTTTTGAGGTTGTTACGGTTCTGGTCGGTATTTCCCTGATTATTAAGGCCTTTTCGGCTTGAAATGGAAGGAAGGGAGTGCTCAATTGTTAGACCGCTTTCTTCTGTCTTGATGAAAGGATAGATATGTTTTTTAGGTAGACAAAAAAATACCCTCGCAAGGAGGGTATTTTTGTTTGAACCGAAGTTTATCAATCGATTACTTAACGATCTCAACTTCAACACGGCGGTTTTCAGCACGACCTGCACGCGTAGCGTTGCTGGCGATTGGAGCTGTTTCACCCATACCGGTTGCGTTCATACGGTCATCAGCAATACCTTTAGATCCTAGGTATTCTTTAACCGCATCAGCACGTCTTTCAGACAGTTTTTGGTTGTAAGCTGCTGGACCGGTGCTATCGGTGTGACCAGAGATTTGAACTTTACTCTCAGGAGTCGCGTTCATGTAATCAGCGAATACATCCAATTCCTGGTGAGCTGAGCTCTTAAGAACGGCTGAATCGAAATCGAAGAATCCTCGGAATTCTGGAGGAGCAGGCATCGCTTTTTCAGGCGCTGGAGTGATTACCGGTGCTTTAGCAGGAGCCGGAGCGATTTCAGGAAGTGGCTTAGGTTCTGGCTTAGGCTCTGCTTTTGGAGCAGGTTCAGGCCAACCTTCACACTTGTTGATTGCAGTTTCTTTGGACCATTTGATAGATCTAACGCAACGATCATAGGAGTCACGAACGACGTTACCATTACTGTCTATAACGTAGGCTTCAGTTCCTTTGCCGCTGATGTCTTCAGCATGAGCAGGTGCCATAGTGGCGAAACCTAGAGCAGCAATAAGGGGAAGAAATCTAGTTTTCATGTGTATCCCTTTTTTCTATGTGATAAAAAATTAAGGTTTGTAAATTTAAAATTCAACGTGAATATACCACTTTACATAGGGAATTCCTAGGGAAATTGGGGGCTTAACGTTGAAAATTAATGCCTGTTGCATAGATGTAACAGGCATCTTTAAAAGATTATACTGTAGATGCTGATTCAGGCTTTTTAATCTGAATTTCTTTCGGACGGATGAATTGTCGAAGCTTACCGTCACCCGCTTCCAGATGCGACCAATCGCCGGGAAGAATAAAATGAGCGATGGATGCGGTTGGGAAAAGTTGAATTTCCGATGTGCTGTGTTCGTTTTTTAAATACTGGAACAGCTGTTCCAGTCCCGGGTTGTGTCCAATGAGCATAATTCTTTCTGCAGTTGGTGCTTCAGAGAGAGTTTCGATTAAGGTATCTAGGTCGGCGTTATAGAGTTTGTCTACGGTGTGGGTTTCGGTTGGGCATTCGTTACAGATACGTTTCAGGGTCTGCTGGGCTCGAACAGCGGGGGAGACCAGGATTAAATCGGGAAAAATCTCTTGTTGCTTAAGCCAAACCCCGATCTTTTTGGCCTGTTTTTTACCTTTTTCAGAAAGAGGGCGTTCGATATCTAAAAGATCTTCCGCATTCTTCCAATCCGATTTTGCGTGGCGAATCAGTAGCAATTCACGTAACTTTTTCATCTCGAAAAGCTTCCTAAAAAGCGCTGCGCATTGCTTTGCAGCGTAAACAAATCGAAAAAGGGAGACCGCTCACTTTTCATTTCAGGCGATGCCGTACTGCGTGCGATACTCACGCATTGCAGTAAGATATTGACGGCTTTCTTCAGTGTCGGCATCTGCCAGGTAATCGATGATATCGTTGAGGTTGATAATGCTGACTACCGGAATGCCGTAGTCGCGTTCCACTTCTTGGATGGCAGAAAGTTCGCTTTGCCCACGTTCCATTCTATCCAGTGCAATCACTACTCCGGCCGGTTCGGCTCCGGCAGCAAGGATAATGTCCATTGCTTCGCGAATCGCGGTTCCGGCGGTGATGACATCGTCAATAATCAAAACTTTGCCCTCTAGAGGGTGGCCGACAATATTGCCGCCTTCGCCGTGATCTTTCGCTTCCTTACGGTTGAAAGCGTAAGGTTTATCGGTGGCGAAATCACGGGCCAGAGAAACGCTGGTGGTTGCGGCAAGAGGAATGCCTTTGTAAGCCGGGCCGAACAGTACATCGAATTCAACTCCCGAAGTGTGGATTGCGGATGCATACCCTTCGGCGAGATTGGCTAATTGAGCTCCGGTATTGAACAGACCGGCATTAAAGAAATAAGGACTGATGCGTCCAGATTTAAGTGTAAATTCGCCAAGGCGCAAAACGCCGGTTTGCATGACGAATTCGATGAATTGTTTTTTGTTCATTGAAGTGAATAAACTTGGTATGAATTAGAGTCATATCTTACTCCAATCAAAAACGCCTAAGCAAGAAATTTAATTTAAGCATTTGCTGATAAGAATCCCCCAGGTTTTCCCTGAAGAATTATGGTTTTTGCGCTTAGGTTAAATGCGCCAGACGCTTTAATTCGGCGATTTCCTGAGGCCAAATGTCCGGTTCAATGGTTTCAAGCGTCATCGGAATATTATCGATTCTTGGATCGGCCATCAGTTTGCTAAAAGGCTCCCAGCCCAGCTCGCCCTGACCTAAGCTGTGATGGCGATCGAGGCGTTGGCCAAGTTTGGCTTTCGAGTCGTTCAGATGCATGCCCTTGAGAAATTCGAAACCGATCACTTTCTCGAAGTCGTGCATGACGCCTGCGTAATCGTTTTTCAAGTCGTAGCCACCGGCATAAGCGTGACAGGTATCAATACAGACGCCGATGCGGGATTTGTCTTCGACCTTATCGATAATGTGGGCCAGGTGTTCGTGTCGGTAGCCCAGATTGGAACCCTGCCCGGCAGTGTTTTCAATCACCGCACAAACTCCACTGGTGACATCTAAGGCGAAATTAATCGATTCGGCAATCAGGTCCAGGCAGGTTTCTTCACTGATCAGGTTTAGATGGCTGCCGGGATGGAAGTTCAAGCGATCGATGCCGAGCTGTTCGCAACGCTGCAGTTCGTCGATAAAGGCGTCCAAGGATTTTTGGCGTTTATCGATTTCAGGATGCCCGAGATTAATCAGATAACTGTCGTGCGGTAAAATCTGCCCAGGTCCGTAACCGTAGGTTTCACAGTTATGTTTAAAAGCCTCGATCGATTGTTCAGTCAAAGGCTTGGCCACCCACTGGCGTTGGTTTTTGGTAAAAAGGGCAAAAGCGGTCGCGCCGATTGCGTGAGCTCTCAAG
Source organism: Thiomicrorhabdus heinhorstiae (assembly GCF_013391765.2). Taxonomy (GTDB): domain Bacteria; phylum Pseudomonadota; class Gammaproteobacteria; order Thiomicrospirales; family Thiomicrospiraceae; genus Thiomicrorhabdus; species Thiomicrorhabdus heinhorstiae. Next base: position 54,225 of record NZ_JACBGI020000005.1, read on the forward strand.
GGAGCATTTTCAACACCGCCGGCAGCGGAAACATGGGCACCGATGTATTTCATAATCTGAACCTGTGATTGGTATTTTGTTAAGAAGGCTAAAAGTCTACTTGGAGGCGCGGCAAATTTAAAGCTTCGGGCATACTTTTTGCATAGCTCTGTATTACAATGGCGAAAGAGGCTTTGTTTCAGTGGAATAGAACTTGGATTGACAAGTTTTTGACGACTGGGTATCTCTGTTCGCGAAAGAAGAGGAATCATTAAATGGCAATAGACTTAAGGCAAGTTGAACCACTGGGTTCAAAAAGTGTACTTCTAGAACAGGCAAAACGCAGACAGAAAGAAGCGACTCCTGCAGCTTCCGCTCCGTCGGCAGCAACCCAGAATGTCAAAACGCCGCCACCGGCTTCACAGGCAAACATGAGTCGAATCGAAAAAGAGATCGAGGAGTCAATCAACCAGTTGCTACTGCGTCTAAAGCAGTTGGAAGAGGAGTCGAAGCAGTCGCGCGTCCACTTGGAACGCGAGCAGCAATTGCTGTTCAAGCAGATTAAGACCTTGAATGCCTTGTTGAAAAAGCAGGTCGACCTGTTCAACTCGATGGATAAAGAGATGGCGGATATGCATAATCCGAAGCATTTCATGCAAAGTTTGGCTATCGGTGTTGTCGCCGGCCTAGCTTCCGCTCTGACGATTTTCGTTACTGCACCTTGGTTGACTTCGGTCGTTGCTTCAGCATCATAAGCTTTCAGAAATCAAATGGTTATACGGATTCAATATGCAGAATTTTATCGTTCTCGAACAGTACTGTCTAACGCCGGATTCCACTCATAAGGAAGTCTTCTGGCTGAATCTGACCCCTCTGGATGATAGCCAAAAACTCGACTACCAACCCGGTGATTGGCTATGCGTCAAAGCCTATAACCCTCAATCACTGGTCTCGGCGCTGCTCGAACGCCTTTCTCTCTCTCCGCAACAGCTCGTCACATTGCGTCGTGCCGGAGAGGTGACGGTGGAATGCGCTTTAAGCGAGCATCTCGAAATCACTCAGCTCAATCCGGCGATTCTTAACAAGTTGCAGCGCAGCTATGGTTTGGGTGAGTGGGAAGATCGCCATGCGATGATCGATTATGCCGAAGGCAAAGATATTCTTGATCTACTGGATGCTTTTCCGCAGATTGCGGAGATGGGTGAGGAAGCCTTAAGCCTGCTATCGCCGTTGGCGCCGCGCTTTTATTCGATTGCCTCAATGAACAAGGATAATTCGGTTTCCATTCTATACAAGCTGGTTGCATACGAGAATGCCGAGCGCCACCGGCATGGAGCGGCAACCGGCATGATGAAACGCTTTGCCGTCGGAGATGTGGTTTCGGCGGAATTGCGCCCCAATCCGGGCTTTAAACTGCCGCCGGATTCTACTGTACCGGTAATCATGATCGGCGCCGGTACCGGAGTCGCGCCTTTTATCGGGTTCATGCAGCAGCGCGAACAGCAACAAGCGCAAGATAATCTGCTGTTTTTTGGTGAAACGACACAGGCTGAACACTGCCTTTGCTGCGAGCAGTTGGAAGCTTGGCAAAAAGCGGGCTTGTTGAAATGCTATTTCGCTTTTTCCAGAGATCAGGCGCACAAGGTTTATGTCCAGCAGCGCTTGTGGGAGCAAAAGTCGGAAGTGTGGCAGGGATTGCAGCAGGGTGCACATCTGTATATCTGCGGTAGCCAAAATAACCTGATGGATTCGGTACACAGAACCTTATTAGCTATTCTGGAGTCGGAAGCGGACTTGGACGGCGAGGCCGCCGAAGCCTATTTGAAAGAGATGAAAAAACAAAAACGCCTGCAATTAGACGTTTATTGAGTATTCTGTGATTGCCAAAAGCAATCAGGTGATTGTTAAGGTAAAGCCCTCAGCTTCAAGACGTTTGACCTCAACCTCCAGATCCATTCGTGTTAACGGATGTTCTTCCAGCCAATTATCGTCAAATTCCAATTGCAGTTGATTAGTGTCTTTAATGACCAGAACCGGGTCAGGCAAGCCGCTGTCTCGCCCGCGGTGAATTCGTACAGCGAGGCGAAGTACAACGGTCAGGAAAATCATCTTTTTCGCCAGCGATTTATCCAGTTCGCTAAATACTTCGGCTTGGAATTTACCACGGTGGTTTAACAGCATCATGCTGAGCAGCAGTTGTTCCTGCTGATCGAAACCGGCCATGTCCGCCTGGCGGATCAGGTAAGAGCTATGATGACGGTAACGTTTATAGCTGATGGCGATACCGCATTCATGCAGCATGCAGGCCCATTTCAGCAAACGCTTAAAGTCGTAATCGCTGCTATGCAGTTCCCAGACATTGTGTGCCTGCTTGTAAAGGGTATAGGCGGTTTTGGCAATTGCGTCTGCTTGTTGCAGATCGACTTTCATCCATTTCTGCATCGCTTGGACACTGGTTTCGCGTACATCTTCTTCGTGCAAGCGTCCGAGAGTGTCAAAAACCAATCCTTCACGCAGAGCGTTATTAGAGACTGCCATACGTTCGATTTTCAGTTCGATGAAGGTTGCAATCAGGATCGCCAGGCCGCCAACCAGAACCGGACGGCGCTCGTCTTTTAAGCCTTCCAGTTTGATTTCGTCAGCGGAACCGGCGTCAACCAGAGCGTCTTTCAGTTTGTTCATGCCTTCAAGGGTAATTCCGCTTTCGCTCCATTCATTCAGTTCGAGAATCTGCCCGATGGATTTAATCGTTCCGGACGCGCCGATGGCGTTGTCCCAGCCGAGTTTCTTTAAGGTGTTTTGGTGGGGACGAAGAGTCAGGCGGCATTGAGAGATCGCCTGGTCCATGCGTTCGGCGGTAATTTTGCCTTTCGAAAAATAGTTTTGCGTGATGCTGACACAGCCCATTTCGGTACTGGTCAGGTGCGAGTAGTTAAACTGGCTGCCGATAATGTATTCAGTGCTGCCGCCGCCGATATCCATCACCAGGCGTTGCTCGTCGTTATTCGGTAGACCGTGGGCGACACCAAGATAGATTAAACGCGCTTCTTCGCGTCCGGCAATAATCTGAATATTGTGTCCGAGCGCTACACGGGCCTGATTAAGAAATTCCCGGCTGTTTTGCGCATTGCGCAGAGTGTTGGTGCCGACGGCACGGACATTCAGTTTCGGAATGTCTTTAATGCGTTCGCCGAAACGCTCCAGACATGCGATTCCTTCGCTAAAGGCTTTTTCACTTAATTTACCGTTTTTATCGAGTCCGGCACGTAAGCGAACCATCTCTTTGTGCTTGTCGATAACTTGCATCTGGCCGTGGACTTCACGCGCGATAATCATGTGAAAACTGTTGGAACCCAGATCGATGGCAGCATACAGGGACTGGTTATTTTCCGGCTGGTTTTGTTGTGAATCGTTCATAGAATTTGGAAAAGCTTGTCTTATTTTTTAACGCGATACGCCAGTGCGGCGCATTAGAAAACTGTAAAAAGATGCGCATAGTTTACCTTCTTTGGCAGGTATGCGCACCTTATCTGTTTGCTCGCGTTCGGTTTGCAGTTACGACTGATATTTTTCGATCAAGCTTTGCTGGGCGTTAAAAGGTTCTTGATCACCAGTCTCTTTGTGTAAATAGGAGCCGTTCGGCTGTAATAGCCATGCACCGGTATTGTCCTGAAGATAGATCGCCAAACCTTCGGTATAAACCTGCTGGAAACAGGCCGGGTCAAGGACCGGGAAGCAGGTTTCAACACGCGATAGCAGGTTGCGTTTCATCCAGTCGGCACTGGCGCAATACAGTTCAGGTTGCTTGCCGTCATTTTCGAAATAGTAGACGCGGTGGTGTTCCAGGAAGCGACCGATAATCGATGTGACGCGGATATTTTCCGATAAGCCCGGAACGCCTGGGCGAAGACTGCAGATACCTCGCACGATCAGGTCGATCTGAACTCCGGCCTGCGAAGCTTCGTAAAGCGCGTCGATGATTTCTTTCTCTTCCAAGCCATTCATTTTGGCAATGATGCGTGCCGGTTTGCCTTGACGGGCATGTTCAGCTTCGCGCTGGATGCGCTCGATCATTCCGCTGTGCAGGGTGAACGGTGATTGCAACAGCACTTCCAAGCCTTTGGTTTCGCCAAGACTGGTCAGTTGCTGGAAGACTTTGGAAGCATCGCGGCCGATGGCCTGGTTGGCGGTCAGCAAGCCGAAATCGGAATAGAAACGTGTAGTGATCTGGTGATAGTTACCGGTTCCCATATGGGTGTAGTAGCGAATCTTGCCTTGCTCGCGGCGTACGACCAGAATCATCTTGGCGTGCGTTTTGTAACCGACGACACCGTAAACAACGTGTACACCGGCATCTTGCAGGCGAGTCGCTTGCAGAATATTGTTGTCCTCGTCGAAACGGGCGCGCAGCTCGACCACAGCCGTAACTTCTTTGCCATTTTGCGCCGCCTTGTCCAAAGCGTCTATGATCGGCGAACGATCGCCGGTACGATACAGTGTCATGCGAATTGCCAGTACATCCGGGTCGGTCGAGGCTTGTTTCAAGAAGTCGACAACCGGAGTAAAGGCATCATACGGGTGGTGCAGCAAAATATCTTTGTTGGCGATACGCTCGAACATGGTTTCCGGCTGTTTGTGTCGAGTAAATAGACGAAACGCTTTTTTCGGTGCCGATTTCGTGCTCATCGGTTTCGGTTGATGTGGAGGAAATTGCAGGTCTGGACGGTTGGCCATATCCGGCACGGCATTCAAACGGTGTAAATTCACCGGGCCGTGAACCTGATACAGCGCTTTTTCATCGAGATTAAAACGATCCAGCAGGTATTCGACCATGTGAGGCGGACAGTTGTCGGCAACTTCCAGGCGAATCGCACCGCCATACTGACGGCCGGACAGTTCGCCTCGCAAAGCGCTCATAATATCCTCTACCTCTTCTTCGTCGATGAACAGGTTGGTGTTACGCGTAACGCGGAACTGGTAACAACCGGTGACCGTCATACCTGGGAACAGCAATGAAACATTGGCGTGAAGCATCGAAGACAGGAATACGAAGTCGTTTTCACCGTCGGTTGCTTCCGGAGGTAGCTTGATAATACGCGGTAGCGAGCGCGGAACCGGAACAATCGCCAGGCCGTTAGAGCGGCCGAAAGCATCTTTCCCTTCAAGAGAAACGATAAAGTTCAAACTCTTGTTCAAAACTTTCGGGAAAGGGTGCGAAGGGTCCAGGCCGACGGCACTCAGTACCGGCTGCAAAGATTCGATAAAGTAGTTACGGATCCATTCTTTATGCTGGTCGTTCCAGTGGTTGCGGCGCAGGAAGCGGATGTTTTCTTTTTCCAGCTCCGGAACCAGCACATGGTTCAGTGTATGGTACTGGTCATCAACAATTTCGTGAGCCAATTCGGAAAGCGTTTCGATCGCTTTGGCCGGCTCCATATCGTCCGGTTGGGTCAGGGCACCAGGGACATGGGTCAATTCATAAAGACCAGCCAGACGAACTTCGAAAAATTCGTCCATATTGCTGCAGGAAATGCATAGATATTTCACACGCTCCAGAAGCGGAATGTCGGTGCGTTTCGCCTGTGCCAGAACCCGTCGATTAAACTCAAGCAGGCTTTGTTCACGGTTAATGTATAGCGGTAGTTGCGCTTCGTCATTTTCAAGGGCTTGTGAAACGTCAGTTGATGCAGCAGTCATGCTTTTCCTCGGGGTCAGAAGTAAATGTGAGTGTAACCGGAGCGGTCCATTCGAAAATGTTCCTTATTCTAGCGGTTCTATGTTTTTTTATATGAAATTTATGTGTCAGATTCCGGTGGTTTCGGCGTTTTGCATTCCTTACCGCAACCGCAGCTTGGAACCTCGTCAATTCCCCCTGGATTGCCGGGATGGCAGCGGCTGATTCGTTTGATCGCCAGCCAGCTTCCGCAGATCACGCCATGGCGTTTGATCGCCTCGATTGTGTAGTGCGAACAGGTCGGATAAAAACGGCAGCGTGGACCGATTATAGGGCTGATAAACAGCTGATAAAATCGGACTAGCGCGATCAGTAACCAGGCAAATGGATTCCAGGATTTCACCTTAACTCCGGAAATTGGACTCAAAGAATTTATTCTAGCGCTGTATTGATTAAATAACCATTATCCGACCGGTTTGATAGAGGAAATCACCTCAAATGCTTTAACTTTCAGGATAGAATAATCAGATTAAGTAAATAATTGAAATTCAAAAGGGACACTCATGAGCCGACAACGCATTTTAATTTCCCAAGCCACTATCGTGAATGAAGGCAAGCAGCAGGTCGCTGATCTTCTGATTGCCGACGGTATGATCGAGAAGATTGCCGATAAAATCGATGTTGATGGAGTGGATCGGGTGATTGATGCGCAAGGTTTATATTTGTTGCCGGGAATGATCGACGATCAGGTTCACTTTCGCGAGCCGGGTTTGACCAGCAAAGCGGAAATCGCGACCGAGTCCAAAGCCGCCGTTGCCGGAGGAACCACGTCCTATATGGATATGCCGAATGTCAACCCAACCACTACAACTCTGGAAGCGCTGGAAGCGAAATATGAACTTGGTGCGCAGAAATCATGGGCGAACTACTCGTTCTATTTCGGCGGTACCAATGACAATGCCGAATTGCTTCCGAAGTTGGACCCGAAGAGTGTCTGTGGTGTAAAAGTTTTTATGGGTTCCTCGACAGGAAACATGCTGGTTGATCAGCAAGCGGCGCTAAGAGCCATCTTTACCAATAGCCCGATGCTGATTGCCACCCACTGTGAAGACACTCCGATGATCAAAGCGAACGAAGTGGAATATAAAGAGCGCTTCGGTGAGGATATTCCGGCTGCAGAACACCCGAATATCCGTTGCCGTGAAGCCTGTTATAAATCCTCTTCGATGGGTGTCGAACTGGCAAAAGAAACCGGTGCACGTTTGCATATTCTGCATATCACCACCGCCGACGAGTTGGAACTGTTCGAACCAGGCCCGGTCGAAGGTAAGAAAATTACTGCCGAAGCCTGTGTTCACCATTTGTGGTTCAGTGAGGAAGATTACGCCGAATACGGTCACAAGATTAAATGTAACCCGGCGGTGAAAAAAGCCTCCGATCGCGATGCGATTCGTCAGGCGGTAAAAGAAGGGCGTATCGATGTTATCGCCACCGACCATGCTCCGCACTTGGAAGAAGAGAAAAGCAATACTTATTTTTCGGCGCCGGCCGGTTTGCCTCAGGTTCAACAGTCGCTTTCCGCTTTGTTGGATATGGTGCATGACGGGGTTTTCGATATTGAGACGATTGTCGATCGTACTTCGCATAATGTGGCGCGATTGTTCGAGATCGATAAGCGCGGTTTCATCCGCGAAGGTTTTTGGGCCGACCTGGTGTTGGTCGATATGAACCGTCCGCATGTCGACGACAAAGCACATAACCTATACAAGTGCGGCTGGTCGCCTTGGGAAGGGCACGAATTCAAATCGTCTGTTATCGGAACGTTTGTTTCCGGTGAACTGAAATATTATCAAGGTGAATTTGCTGAATTCACGCCGGGCTGTCGTTTAATGTTTGACCGTTAATCGTCGGCTGCAAAATGGTGGTTATATTGCAAGGTAACAGCCTTCCGATTACTGAATAAGGAATAACAAGATGGTAATGCAATCGATTAACCCGGCCAGTGGAGAACTGCTGGCGGAATTTGAAACCTGGGATCAGGAAACACTGGATTATGTCATCACTCAGGCCGGTTATATGTACGAAGATTGGGCCAAGCTGACGCCGATTGAAGATCGTTGTACTTTGATCGGACGCGTGGCGGATGTGCTGCGCGACGATCTGGATCTGTTGGCGGAATTAATTACCTTAGAGATGGGAAAGAGCATTAACGAAGCACGTGCGGAAGTAGAAAAGTGTGCTTGGGTGTGTGAGTTCTACGCTGAACACGGTCCGGCATTTCTGGCCGATGAAGTGATTGAAACCGGCGCGTCAAAAAGCTATGTTGCCTATTTACCGTTGGGAGTCGTTTTGGCGGTTATGCCGTGGAACTTCCCGTTCTGGCAGGTTTTCCGTTTTGCCGCTCCGGCGTTGATTGCCGGTAATGTCGCTTTGTTAAAACATGCATCGAACGTACCGCAGTGTGCCTTGGCGATTGAAGAAGTTTTCCGCAAAGCCGGTCTTCCGGAAGGAACCTTTTCTACACTGATGATCGGTTCGTCTCAGGTTGAAAGCGTGATCCGTCACCCGGCGGTCAAAGCGGTCAGCCTGACCGGTAGTGAAGCGGCGGGGCGTAAGGTTGCGTCAATTGCCGGAGAAGAACTGAAAAAAGCGGTTCTGGAGCTTGGCGGTTCCGATCCATTTATCGTACTGGATGATGCCAATATGACGCTGGCGGTCGAAGGCGCGGTGGCCGGGCGTTTTATGAATATGGGTCAGAGTTGTATTGCTTCGAAACGTTTTATCGTCGATCAGTTCCAGGCCAATGAATTTATCGAAAAATTCAAAGAAGCGGTCGAAGCTAAATTCGTTGCCGGCGATCCGATGGACCCGCGAACTACACTGGCACCGATGGCGCGTCAGGATTTGCTGGACGAGTTGCACGATCAGGTAATGCGTTCGGTGGAACTGGGGGCGAAAATCGTTACCGGCGGTTATCAGCTGGATCGAGAAGGATGCTACTATGCACCGACCATTTTGACCGATGTGACCAGCAATATGCCGGCTTATAACGAAGAGTTCTTCGGGCCGGTGGCGATTGTATTGAAAGCATCCGAACCGGCGCATGCGCTGGGCATCGCTAACTCGGTGGACTTCGGTTTGAGCGGTTCGATCTGGACATCGGATATGGCGACCGCCGAAACCATGGCGCGCGGAATGGAATCCGGAGCCACTTTCGTCAACAGCATCAGCTTTTCCGATCCGCGTATGCCGTTTGGCGGGGTGAAAAACTCCGGTTACGGACGTGAGTTGTCGGTGCAAGGTATCCGTGAGTTTACCAACGTAAAATCTATTTGGATCAAGTAGGGACGTTCGTATGGTCGATCTATGGTTAAAAACTCTGTCGGATTTAAAAGAGCCGGCAATTCTATGGCGTCTTTTTATTCCTTTTGTGGCGGCGATTATTCTGGTTTCACTGATGGGGTACGGAATCTTCGGCGTGTTTATGGTCAGTGATTTCGTAACTCAAAACCCGATGGTTGAGGAGTTCAATACCTGGAGCGAACAAGCTGAACAGACGATCGGTGCGATTCCGTTTATCGGCACGATCATCTTGTGGTTTCTTGGGATTGTCATGGCGGTGATCGCCGGAGTGCTCGGCGTGCTGCTCGGAAGTTATCTGATTCTGCTGTTTGCGATGATTATTACCGGTTTTATGACCGACAGTCTGGTCAAAGCCGTACACGACAAGCACTATCCGAATGTCAGTTACAGCGGCCACGGCAGCATGTGGGGCATGATCGGCAAGCTGTTATGGTTCGGCTTCCTGATGTTATTGCTGTTTATCGTGACCATCCCGATGCTGTTTATTCCTCTGGTCAACGCAGTCTGGTTCTGGTTGCTCGGTTTTCTGTTCTTCCGCTTCTCTGTCGTGCAGGATGTTGGCCAGGTCATTCTTCCCGAGAAGCTGTTTGATGAAGTTAAGCCGTTAGGCAATTGGACGCCGACCTTGGCGATCGGCGGATTGTTCATGTTGAGTGCTTTACCGCTGGTTGGACTTTTCGTTCCGGTCTTTGCCGTTATTGCACTTGCCCATTACTATTTCGACTATCTATCTACCATGCCGCAACCGGCAGAATAACTTTCTTCTCTCGTGCAGCGCGGACCGCTTTATTCAAGTTTCACGCGCTGCTTCATAGCATGCGTGATAATAATTGTTAAGGCTTTACGCGTCATATCCAGAGGCATGCAGGCGCTTTTCGGATGGGTGCTGATAATCTGTTTGGGCAGAACAGGAATATGAATAAACACCGAGTTATGCGATAGATTCATGGCTTCGGCAAAATACAGGCTGGAATAGAGAATATGATTGCACAGAGATTGTCCGGCGTTATAGGAGTAGTCCGCGGGAATCTCCTGTTTTTCCAGTTCAGTTTGCAATTCGTCTAATCCATGTAAATTCGACCAGAAAGCGGCTGGTCGCTGTGGATCGATTTTCTCGCTCATGAAAGAGTTAATGCCGATTTTTTCAATCGTTACTCTGTTATAGGCCGGTGCCTGTCCGGTAAAAATACACATCTCAGGTTGATAAAGTTCCAGAAGTTCAAGCAGTTTTGCTTCCAGAGTTTGGTGCTCGGTTTCTCGTGAAGTAATATCACAACTCAGCACCTCGAAAACCAGTTCATCTTTGATGCTTTCAAGCTCTTGCGGCAGATCGCTTTTTAGCGACTCAATCAGCTCGCCTGAAGCGTTGAATACTTCCTTGTAGGGCCAAAAGCCGGTTACTAAAATCATGGAGGATTCTCTATTTAAAAAGCGAAGAACGTTACTTGTACGACCATTGTCTAAGTATGAGCTTGCCATCAATACAAGATGTTTCAATCGCCCCATTTTTTAGCAATAATCGCAACCTGTACCATTCATCTGAATTATGCAGCACGCTTAACGGATAGCCTTTACCGTGTTTAGACATAAGTTTGTCTGCCGTCGTTTTGCAGGTGGAAAATGACATTTTTTTGGTTTCGGTTTTAGCAATCTCCATTGGAATGTATTTCTTTTGATCTGAAAGAGCTCTAAGTTCATTTAAGCTGCACAGGCCAGCCCTGACCATGCAAATAAAAAAGTGGCGAGCAGCCACTTCGTTACACTCGTTGGAATATTAAATTCCGAGGCAAAATGTTTCGTGTCGGTCGAAACTGAATATGGCGGGCAGTGTGAATTGGTGTAGGTCATAGTTCAGAACTCCAGCTACCGAATAAGAGAAAAACGGTTAGTCGTTTTTTTATTTTCAAATAGCCCCCCAATGCCTTTAATAAGCCAATGCATGATGGTAATTGTCAGAGTAATTTTTAATTTTTCCTCTAATTGTTTTACAGGGATCTTCAAGCAGTTTCTATAGGAACGACGACTTTTAAGAGAATACCGGTGTCTTCGCTCTGCAACCAATCAACTTCACCATGCAGCTTTTTGACCCGGTGGCGAATATTGCTGACGCCTCGTCCGGTTTGCCAGTTTTCCGGCGACTCTCCTTGGCCGTCATCCTGTACCTGAAGAATTAATTGCCCGTCATTGATCCGAATCGTTACATCGACTTTTGAAGCGAGTGAGTGTTTGAGAATATTATTCAAAGATTCACGCAGCACTCTACCCAGATGGCTGGCGGTAAAGTAAGAAATTTCCTGCAAACCGCATTCGTCCTGTTGCCAGTTCAAAGTCATGCCGGCATCTTTCAAACGTTCGGCCGCTTCGATACGCCAGTCCGACAGCTTATCTGATAGCAGCCAATTGTCCTGATCCGGTTGTGATACGACTTCTCTTAAATCGCGCAGAGCATTGCGCGCCAGTTCATTGTTGACTGGGTCTTCGGAGCGGTGCAATAGCGATAAGAGTTTCGATCCGACATCGTCGTGCAGATCGCCGAGAATGCGGTGTTTCTCTTCGAGTGCCTGCAAACGCATTTTTAAGCCTTTTAACGCCTGTTGTGCCAGTTCATACAGGAAGATGACGGATTCATGATCTTCGCGGTTAAACAATCGGCTTCCGCTGTCTGGATAGTTTAATTCCAGATGGTGTTGATCGTCTAGATAGGGGATTCTCATGCACTGAGCATGTTGTTCGATAAGCGGAGACTGGATTTGGCCCGTTTTCAATTCGATTGACAGCGGTTGCCATTCATCCTGTACATACTGGCGCCAAGAGAGAGCAAGCTGTTCGGGTTCCTCTGCCGAAAACAAGCTTTCGATAAGTCGGCTCGTCTGCCCGTAACGACTGCGTTTTTTCTTTTGTATCCTCTCCAGTAGCCATTGGCGCGAAGGGAAGTACAGCCATCCGATCAATGCCAAAGACAGTGCCAGAGAAGTGGCCTCGCCCAAGCCGACGTACGACAGCAAAACTAAATCTGCGGCGATGACCAATAGCCCGCCCAGGAACCAGCTCCAGGCGGCAACCCACCAGCGGTCCAAATCAAACAGGCGATAGCGCGTAATACCCATAGCGATACCGATAAACATAAACAGAAATACCATGAACATCAGTCCTTGGCTGGCCGGTGGTTCTATTTCCAAGGTAACCGGAATCAGTATCAGTGCGGCAAACAGGCCCGTGCCGAGGTAGATTGATAACAGATACCATTTCAAAGCGGCGCGTTCAACCGGTAAATGTTTTGTTTGGCGCCACTGAATAAACGCCAATACAAAACTGGCGGCAAACAGGATTAAAGTGAGCAGATAGACCATCGAAATATCAGGGAAGCTTTCCGACACGAATCCGCCCCAGATCGCCAGCCAGGAAACAAAGGCGCTGAGGATAATTGCCATGGAGTAACGCAGGCGTTTTGGGTAAACCGCCAGTAATGCTACCAGGGCCGCAGTGAAGAAAATCGCTCCCATCTGGTTGGTGTATGAAAATAGGCGAGCGGTTTGCCCATCGATAATGAGTTCACGGGTACTGTATACCGATGCTGCCAGAGAGAAGATCAGCATGCCTAAACCGGCCAGCGCGAAATACCGGGCGCCGTCATCGTGTTGTCTGAAGGCAAACACGCTGGCCGCTATCAAAAAACCGCACACTCCGACAAATGCCTGAAACCAGAACAGCGGCGGCAGATCGGAAAGATGTCTTGCCCGCACTTCAAGCGGGATCGTTTGTCCTTGTTCAGTGAGGACTTGAAGAGAGTGAGAATCGGCCGCGCTTTTTAACTGCGTCATTTTGTGAAAGAAGGCATTGTAATTCGTCCACTGGTTTAATTGATCAGGTTCTTCAATCCATAAATCCGGAGTGATCGGAATGCCGTTCATTTCGGTTAATATTTGTCCGGCGTGCAAGCGGTTTTGATTGGGGGAGTCCGCTTCGATATCCAGCACTTTAAGACCCTTTTCATGCGGCTCGAACGAGATGCCAAGAACGGGAGCCTGCAGGGCAAAATAGACCGAATTAAAAACCGCCAGAAAGGCGATCAGTGAGACTGTGAATAGCAGTTGTTGAGGGGTTGCTTTCACTGACAGACTCCTTAAGGTTGCACCAGTCCTAACCGAACCGCTTCTAATGAGGCTTCGGAGCGGGTAGATATATCCAGTTTCCGATAGATAGTTTTGATGTAATCTTTGGCCGTGTGCGAGCTGATCTTCAGCATGTCTGCGGCTTCCTGAGCGGTCAGCCCTTTTGCAATCAAGGTAAGCACTTCCAGTTCTCTTTGCGTCAAATCATGGCTGGGAACAAGGGGCGTCTGACCGAAATATTTGAGAATTTTTCTTGCGATCGCCGGTGAAAGTGCAGGTTCCCCATAAGTAATCATTTTCAGGCGTTCTTCAAACTGCTCGCTCGGCATATCTTTTAATAAATAGCCTTTCGCTCCCGACTGCAACGCTGGAAATAGATGTGCATCGTCATCGTAAATGCTTACGACAATACTGAGGGTGTTGGAATGAAATCGACTGATTTCTCTTAAGATCTCAATACCGCTGCCATCCGGAAGATGCAGATCAATTAAGGCTAATTCAAATGTCGATTGCGATAATGCGTGTTTTGCCTGCGCGACGGAAATGACCTCTTCAACCGACATGTTCGGAAATACCTGCTGAAAGCGCTGTCTCATCCAGAGCATAGCTTCCGGGTTATCTTCTAAAATCAAAGCGTTATTCATCGATAATACACTCTGTTGAAGTCAAGAAAACAAAAAATCTCGATATCTATATTAGAGTAAAAAAGCCGGAATCTGATGTTTTTCTTAGAGATTTTTTGATTTAGAGGTGGTTTTTGATTTTTAAGATTTTTTAGGTAGTTTTTTAGTTAATTCATTGATTCTTTCGTGAACTTGTTCGGAAAGGAAATCGACGCTATTTCAGAATAAACTGCCCGTCGAATGATAGGGCGTCTTGAATGACTTCGTCGTAGTGAAAGACTAATTCGGGTAGTTCGGTGGTTTTAAAGAACTTTGCATCCAGAGTTTCGTCGGTTTGTTTGACAAGTTCGCCGGACCAGTCGGTGATTAAGAATGACAAGGAAAAGGTGTGGTGCTTTCTGCCGAAAGCGTTAATGAATGAAAATCTGGATTCGGTATACAGAGCGTAAGGAGTGGCAGAGAGGACTGTAAGTCCGGTTTCTTCTTGTACCTCGCGGATTACACAATCCAGAATGGATTCGCCGATCTCGATACTACCGGCCGGTAAGCCCCATCTTTGGTTGTCGCTGCGTTGGATTAGCAGGACTTCTTGCTGTTGATTGAGAATGACGGCTCTGGCAGCAGGCAATATAAAGTCTTCGTTGCCCATGTGTTTGAGAAGTTTGCCTAAATAGGTCTGATCAAAGTCGGTCATCTGAGGGTTCCCGTTGCGTTTTGGATTGCGGCCAGTCGGTTTGGCGATTTTTGAGATAGGAAAGAGGATAAGCGATTAAGTTGGTCGCTTATCCTTGTTTAGGAGTAAAAGCAGGGGAGAAGGCCTTACTTTTTCTTGGCTGTTTTCTTTTTAGCAGCGGTTTTGCTTTTTTTGCTTTTACTCGCTTTCTTGGTTTTGGAGGCTTTTTTCAGCACTTCCTGAATGGTGAAGTTGGCTTCCAATCCAGCGATTTTGCTGGCAGGCAGGCGTTGTCCCAGATGGTACTCGATGCGTTGCAGATTCACGATGTCGTGGCGTTCAACCAGGTTGATGGCAATCCCGGCCTGTTGCGCGCGACCTGTACGTCCGATGCGGTGAATATAGATGTCGCCGCGGAATGGAATATCGTAGTTGATCACGTGGGTAATATGGCGCATATCCAGACCGCGTGCGGCCACATCGGTTGCAACCAGAACCTTGATCTTGCCGCTGGTGAATTTCTGCATTTTTTCCAGACGCACGGCTTGAATAAAGTCGCCATGCAGTACTTGAGCGGAAATATTCTGCGATTGCAGATATTCGCTGACTTCGATTGCACGTTCTTTCTTATTGCAGAAAACAATCGCGCTCAGGCAGCTGGCGTCTTGCAGTACATTGCTGAGCAGTGCCTGTTTGTGTTCTTTGTCGTTGGCGAGATAAACCAGCTGTTGCACTTGTTGCGACTGCTGATTCGGCGCATCGATCTGCACCATTTCCGGCTCGTCGAGAATCTCTTCGGCGAATTTGCGCACACCGGCACCACTCAGGGTCGCCGAGAAAAGTCCGGCGTGAAAATCGCCCGGAATGGCTTCCAGCAGCGCACGAACGGTCGGTCCTTGCCCCATATCCAGCATGCGGTCGGCTTCATCAAGAATAACCCACTCGATAAAAGACAGATCAACGCCGTCTTCTTCCATGATTTTCGCCAGACGCCCCGGGGTGGCGACCAGAATGTCGCACGGTTCGTCGAGGCGTTCCAGCTGCTGGCTTTGTTTGAAACCACCGGTAACGATCAGGGTTTTAAAGGAACAGAGCTCGCTGAGCTGCTTGACTACCTTGTGAATCTGGAAGGCGAGTTCACGTGTTGGTGCCAGCAGTAAAACCCGCGGATGGCTCGCAGGTTGCGGTTCTTCCAATAAATATTGTAAAACCGGCAGCACAAAAGCAGCCGTCTTCCCGGTCCCGGTGGCAGCCCCGGCGAGAATATCCTGACGTTCCAGTAGAACTGGAATGGCTTCCTGCTGGATCGGTGTCGGTTTGTTAAATCCCTGCTTGTGGATCGCTTCCAGCAAAGCCGGGTCTAAATCAAATTCTTCAAAGGTCATAGTTGTTATTAAACGCTTAAAGGCGGCTTAGTGGTCGCCGCAGTTAATTTTGTAACACGGGTTGTAGGTGCTGGCATCCAGCTTCATACGCTTCTGATCGACAAAGGTTTGCAGTAGATCGTCCATCGCACGCATAATGGCTGGATCGCCGTGCAGCTCAAACGGCCCTTTGGCGTTGATCTGACGAATACCGTCAGCTTTAACGTTACCGGCAACGATACCCGAGAAAGCCTTACGCAGCTGGCTGGCTAGCTCATGCGCCGGCTGGTTTTTATACAGGTTCAATTTCGCCATATTGTCATGGGTCGGCACGAACGGTTTTTGCAGATCCAGCTCGATATGCAGTCGCCAGTTGAAGTAGTAGGCGTCGCTGCTGTCGCGACGATCTCTGCGGACTTCCGACATGGCGGTATGCATTTTTTGGGCAACCAGACGTGGGTGATCGATAATGACTTCCAGCAGTTGAGTCGCGTCTTCACCCAGTGTCAGTTCGATGAAATGTATGATCTGGTCGAAGTAGGCCTGGCTGTTGTGATTACCGGTCAGAATCAATGGAAGGGCAACGTCTTTGTTATTTGGGTGGAGCAGGATGCTGAGAAGATACAGTAGTTCTTCCATGGTGCCCGGACCGCCTGGGAAGATGACAATCCCGTGGCCGAGACGAACAAAAGCTTCCAGACGTTTTTCGATGTCCGGCATAATACACAGTTCGGTAACGAAAGCGTTAGGTGCTTCGGCAGCGATAATGCCCGGTTCGGACAAGCCGATAAAGCGGCCGCTGTGGTTGCGTTGTTTGCCTTGCGCCAGAACTGCACCTTTCATTGGGCCTTTCATAACTCCAGGTCCACAGCCGGTGCAGATGTTCAGGTCACGCAAGCCTAATTCATAACCGATCTGTTTACTGTATTTGTATTCTTCGTTTGGAATCGAGTGGCCGCCCCAACAGACGACGATATCAGGAATGGTATTTGGAATCATTAGCTGAGCGTTACGCGCGATATGGAAAATCGCATTGGTAATTCCGTGAGAAGATTCCACATCGAACTGGCCGCTGTGCAGTACGTCGTTGCGGGCGTATAGCAGGTCGCGGATAACTGCAAAGACGTGCTCTCTCAGGCCGACAATCAACTCCCCATCGACAAAAGCGTGATGAGGTGCATTCACAATGGTGACTTGCACACCGCGGCCTTTGACATTGACCTTGATTTCAAAGCGGGCGTATTTGTTCAATAGATCCAGCCCGTTGTCTTCGTTGGCTCCGGTATTAAGTACCGCTAGGGTACATTGGCGTAACAGGTCGTTCAGGCCTCGTTCGGAAACGTCACAGAGTTGACGGGCTTCTTGGTAAGAGAGGATTTGTAGTGAACCTTGCGGGCGGATAACGACTTCTTCAGTTTCTATATGTTGCATGCTTGATCTTACTCGGCTTGGATTCAGCGTTGGCTTTCGCCGCGACTGGGTTTATGATTCATCTATGAGAATTTCGTAAAACCCGATATGCGATTCAATCGCCTGATGCGCCTTTAATTATTTGTCTTCTATCCAATTGATATGTCTTGGAAAAGTCTTTCAAGACGCTGAGCGCTTGCGCCGCAAACAGCGGTTTTTAGCGAGTTTCCTAATATTTTTGCACTCGTTTAGGAGTTATTATGCGCGACAAGCGTCCCTATGAGGAAGGATTTTTAATCATTTTATTGCTTTTGGCCGTGTTTGGCCTGCTGTGGCTGTTCCAGCCTTTTCTGGAAGCTCTGTTCTTTGCAATGATTTTGTCGACCGCCAGCTACCGCTATTATTTGAGGCTGTTGCCCAAGTGCCGTTACTCGCCGACCAAAGCCGCTTCCATTATGAGTTTTGCGGTGTTTGCCGGGGTTATCGCCCCGGTAACCTATCTGCTGGTGGAGGTCAGTCTGCAGTTCGGCGAGATTTATGCTCAGGCGCAAAACTGGCTTAATCAGCAGGATGCCGCCAGCCTTCAGCAATTGAATAAGGATATTTTGGACTATCTTCCATTGAGCGAAGAAGCGCAGGCCGGTTTGCTGGCGCAACTAAAGAACCACTCGGCGAGTTTTCTGAGTTTTGCGCAAAAAGCGGCGGTATTTCTGCTGGAAGGACTGGTTGGTACGACCAGTTCGTTTGTGACTTTTATCGGTCTGTCTGTGTTCGCGCTGTTCTTCTTCTATCGCGACGGGCACGCTATCTCAAATCATTTGAAAATACTCTCTCCTCTGGAAAATCGCTACGACCAGATGATTATGGATCGTTTTTCCAATCTTTCCACGGTGCTGACGCTGAGTGTTATCGGGATTGCGGCAATTCAAGGGATCAGTTTCGCTCTATTCGCTTGGCTGGTAGGATTACCAGGTTTATTCATCGGAATGGCGGTAGCCGTAACTTCGTTTATCCCGATTGTCGGTGCTGCGCTGGTGTGGGTGCCGGTAGTGATTTATACGGCGTTGCAAGGCGATTATTGGGTTGCCGGCGCGACGGCGCTTTGGGGCATCGTGGTGACCGGGTTTGTGATCGATAATATTGTCCGGCCGATCTTGATCAACCGTTTAACGCGAACCCTGGGAGCGGCCGGAGAAGGGCTGGCTGTTGCCAATCATACTCTGTTGACGGTGTTGTCGACCTTTGCCGGTCTAATGCATTTCGGTGTTATAGGACTGTTTTTTGGGCCGGTCATAGCGGCGATGGCGATTACCGTTCTCGATGTTTACGAACATAAAAATTCTGATTTGCTGGATAGAAGTTAGTGATTAGAAGGCGCATTTTTTGGTGATATGATTCTGGATGAGGTGGGAATCTAGAGGTTCATAAGAACCCATTCAAAATATCAAAATCAGAAGAAGCGCGGAGTTCTAGCAATGAAAATCACGAAAAGAGCGGTATTGGCCGGTATCTTAGCCTGCCAATTGGGTTCGGTATCGGCTGCAGAAAAGGGCGGAGACCCATATATAGAGGGCTTTGAAGCCTATGCGAATGAAGTCAGAAGTTACAGCGATGTTCTGACCGAGGCGTTGCATAGCTATGCCGGGGATGTCGCCAAGGTCGAAAAACAGGCCGGTTATATCGGGGATGTGTTGCCGATACCGCAGGCAGTCAAGGTGACGGATGGCGTTTATACGGTTGTCGGCAGTATGATCTGGCATAATCCAGCCAACTTCGGCTTGAACAACAATCTCTCTTTCGTTGTCTTTAAAGACGGTGTATTCGTTTTTAATGCCGGAGCCAATGCTGCACTGGCCTATTCTCTGCATCAACAGATCAAGAAAATTACCGATAAACCGGTCAAGTGGGTTGCAGTAGAAAACAACCAGGGGCACGCTTATCTGGGAGCGAGCTACTGGTATGACGTTGGCGTGCGTAACCTCTATTCCAGCGAAATGGCCAACGATCAATTCCACGAAGCTTTCCCTTATATCAAAGAAGAGTGGTCGATGCGTGTTGGTCGGGCAATTACCCGATCGGTGCGTGATGTCTCCGACAAATTCAAGACTTTCAACGGTGAGATGAAAATCGATGTCGGCGGCGGTGAATATGTTTTGCTGAAAGATTTCGGCCCGGGACATACTCCGGCATCGACCAGCGCTTATGTTCCTTCGCGTAAACTGCTGTTTACGGGGGATTTAGGATTTAATGAACGTATGCCGGTGTTCTTTCAATATACAGATTCTTATGCTTGGCAGGATTCGTATGCCAATATGCTGAAACAGATTCCGGCAGATACCAAAGTGGTTCCAGGGCATGGAACGCCTTCGGATATGCAGACCATTAAACATCAGACCTACGATTATCTGGTGTATCTGCATCAGCAAGTACAAAAGGTGGTCGATGACGGCGGGAATGCCGAAGAGGTCGAGCAAATCGATCAATCCATGTATAAGGATCGTCCGGTTTTCGAGCAGGCTGCGAAGCCGAATGCGAGACATGTGTATCGCGAATTAACCGGGGGCGATTTCTGATTTGGGTCTTATTTGAGCGACTTCTTTGTTGGTGAACAGCTCATTTAGCTCTACTAAACTTCGCTGTTCACCTCCGCGAATTCATCTCAAATAATTACGCAAATTAGGAAGGAGATTAGACTTCATTCCTCTCCGCCTTGGACGGCATTGAAACCCCAGAAAATGAAAATCCGAATCGGAGTTTTGTGTTGGCCGAAAACTCATTTAGCTCTACTAAACTTCGCTGTTCACCTCCGCGAATTCAGCTCAAATAATTACGCAAATTAGGAAGGAGATTAAACTTTATGTCTCTCTTTCTTGAACTGATAATAAAAAAGCCCGCATAAAAATGTGCGGGCTTTTGCGTTTTTGAGGGTTGGTGTTACCAGTAAAGTCCGGTGGCGCCAATAATAATTTCCAGAGTGCCGAGGGTTAGGTTGATAGCAATAATCGGGCGTATCTGTTTTTGCATAATACCGCCGGCTTCGGGGAAATTTTTGGCTTCGACGGCTTTCTTAAACGTCTGGAAGGGTTTGAAGTACAGAAAGGTAAAAAAAGCGACCATCAGCCAGCCGATCCATTGCATGATTTGGATATACAGTGTTGGCACATCACCGCTAAAACGTGCCGACCAGTCCCAGTAGCCGGAAACAATAATTAACGCAATCGCGAGCCAGACCCATTTAAAAAAGCGGCTGAACACACCGTGCCACAGAACCAGACGGTGCGGTGGATCAATTTCCATTGCGGCAGGGCGCAGTACGCGATAGGCGAGAAACATGCCGCCTACCCAAACAACGGCGCCCAAAGAGTGGGCGGCGATCATGATCGGATCAAGAATATTCATGCAAAATACCTTTAAGCTTGAGAATAAAGAGTAGGGAACGAGAGTCGATCGATTGGTTTTGCGGTTTTTTTATTGGTTGTAATTTCGGACATCATACCGAACTTGGACGTGAAATAACAAAAAAGCCCGCGTTGAAATTCAAGCGGGCTTTTAATGAGATCGCATAATTTAAAAAGTTACTTCATACGATCCATATAGTTCGGCTCGTCGGTATAACCGCCTTCGATACCTTTGGTCACGATGGCAACTGCATCGTGCGGATGCAAACTTTCCAAGTGGTTGACGCGAACCCAGAAATCCAGATAGTGCGGAGAATTCAGGAAAGCGTCTTGCAAACGACGGCTGGCGTCTTCGCAGAACATCAGGTTGGAGGCATTCAGGCGTGCGAACTCCTGCTCGTCCTCACGTTTTACCGCAGCTTGAACCGGCGTTTTCAGCGCGTCTTCGATCTCGTTAATCAACTGAGAAAGATTCAGACTGTCCAGAGCTTCGACTTTAACTTTAACCTGGGCGTAAGAGCGCTGGCTGTGTGGCGTCGCACAGATACCTTCAGGCGTACCTAGCCATGCCATAACGGTTTCGTAATCCGGGTTTTGCCCCTTGAACTGGTTTTCGAAAGCTTCTTGAATCAGCTGACGAGACAGAGCAGCAGAGCAAGGACAGGTCGACGAATAAGGGACTTCGATAGAGATTTCGCACTCGAAGTTGCCGTCACGAATTTCGCCGCGAACGGTTGCCGGATAGTGTTTCCAACCGCTGTTGTCACTCAATAGCGAGGAACGGCGCTCGTAATAATCGAATTTGAATTCAACGAACGCGTTTTTACTTAGCGTGCTGTGTGACTCGATAAACGCTTTCAGGATATCTTGAACGCGTTTCGGCGTCAGTGCTTCCTGAGTTGCCATCTGATCCAGCAACAGGTAAAGGCGAGACATGTGAATCCCTTTACTTTGCGGATCTTCCAGATTGACGTAGGCCTGAGTCAATGAAGACAGACGAACGGTCTGGTTCGCATCTTCACCCTGTTGGACAAGAATAGGCAGTTCAATGCCGCTCATTCCGACCCAGTTCAATGTTCCTTTCGGGCCTTGGTGCGGCTGACAGGCGATATCGGGCATGTGCTTGGTCATGCAATTTCCTTCGACTTTATTGATAAGTACTTGCCTTTTAGAGGTTTTTTCAAGGTCTCTAAACCTATGCCCTAAAAGGGTGTTGCACCCTCAGTTTGTTAAAATTTTGTGAAAAGTGGGGAATGATTCTATCAAATAATTCTCCACAGAGGGGGTTAAATAAAAATTATTCGCGAAAGCGACTGGTTTCTATCAGTTGTTGTTCCAGAGAATGAATTCGTTCATCGTCGGCTGAAAATGTTTGCGAATCCGCGATAATCAGCTCAAGGCGGCTATCCCCGCGCCATGCGATGTCATTAAAATCCACATGCTGATCGCTCCAGTTCACTCTTTGCCATTCCAGACCGCAGCGAAGAACGCCTTTGCCGCGTTGGAAAAATCTGCCGTTCTCGGCAAACCATTTCTTCAGATCACTGCGCGAAAAAATACGCTTGGCCGGGAATTGCCAGCCGATCGCATACAGACGATCCCGATCACTGTACTGCAAATGACGACTGAGGAGCGCGTCGTTGTCGCTCTTTTGTTCCTCATTTACCAGTTGCGGTAGTTCGTGCTGGTTAGATTGCAGCAGGCTTAGCGGCCGTGGCGGCCTCGGTTGCATGACGTCCGATAGCGAAATGTGCGAGTACTCGGTCGTCACAACCGCTTGTTTGGGAGGATAGAGCGAAGCCAGAAGCGTCTGGCTCTGTTTGACTTCTTTTGCAGACGCCTGATCGATCTTGTTGAGAATGACCTGGTCAGCCAGAGTAACAAGATCACGCATTACGGCGGATTTTTTCCAGCGCTCTGTGGTCAGCTGCTTTGGTGTGGCGATGCAGATGACGCTTTGCAGATCAAGCGGTCTGCGGAAGCTTGCCTGTTTGACCAGATCGATAATTTTTGCCGGATGCCCGAGACCGGTTGGTTCGATCCATAAGCGGTCAATAGCTTGGTTTTGCGGGTCAAGCAGTCGGTTGATGCCTTGATGCAGGTTGGCTTGGGCGCTGCAACAGATGCAGCCGCCGGCAATTGAAATGACTTGATCGTCGGTGTGACTTTGCAGGCTTAGCGCATCAATGTCCAGTGCGCCGAATTCATTGATCAGCAAGCCCCAGTTTTCACCGGCCGGCTTCTGTTTAAGGAAATTGAGCAGGGCGGTGGTTTTGCCGCTGCCGAGCAAACCGGTGACTAGATGTACCGGTAGTGTTGTGGTTTGCTCGGAGTTCATCTTGCGAAATTAGTTCGGCAGGTCACTGCCGCCAAGCAGTTCGTCGATCAGGCGCTGGCGATCCAGTTCAATGCCCAAGCGTTCGCAGACGATTTTGGTATCGCGGTAGGCATTCCCCAGGCAGGTGGTCGCTCCCGGGGACGGTGTCATATTGAAGATCAGATTGTCGTGTTCCGGAACGATGCTCGCCTCACCCAATTTCAGCTGCATGGCTGTTTTGTCGATTACCTGCGGTCTCAAACCGCCGATGCCGGATGCGTACTCCAGATCCTTGGCCTTTACGTCAGGAAGGATTTTCTGAACATCCTTGGCAAACAGTCGCTGGCGCAACCACGGAATTTCAAAGGCGAAATTGCGAAAGATATAGTTGCGGATGGTACTGTCTTTCATCAGGTCCCAGAAGACTCGGATTACTTTTAAATCCAGTTTCAAGCTTTTCCAGAAATCCCAATAGGTTCCGCCGGTATAACGTTCCAGCTTCGGCAGAACCAATGCCGTCGGCCCTAGACGGGTTTTGCCCATTTCCACCAGGTCCGGGTCACCGTGCAGCGCGGCAAACGGCAGTTTGTCGTTCTGCATGGTGTACACCTTGCCGTTCAGGGTTTTCGGGACATAGTAGAAGCTGCCCGCCATAGGCAAAATCGACATATCCAAACCGTGTCCCAGCTGATTGGCTAGCAGCAGGCTATGTGCGCCCGCTGAAACGACGACAAATTTGGCAAAGAAGCTGCCTTGCGGCGTGTTGATTTCGTAGTGATCGTCAAACTTGCGGATTTTTTCCGCTTTGGCGCCGAGCGCAACATGGATATCAGCATTACCCTGGCGGGCGCTTTGAATCAAAGACTTGGACAGATTACCGAAATTAACGGCGGAATATTCGTCGGTACAGCCGGAAGCCATAATTTTTTCCGGGCGCGGTTTGCCGTCTTTCAGGGCAACGCCCGGCTCGACTTCGGCAATACGTTGTGCATCCCACAACTCCATATAAGGGAAGGCTTCGGCAAACTGTTCATGACGTTTTTCCAAACGTTCGCACTCGTCGTCACCGACGGCGAGGATCATTTTCGGAAATTTGAACAGGAAATCGTTTTTTTCGACCTGATCGGCATAGTGAACGATCATATTGGCCTGTTGTTTAACGACCTTGGCTTTTTCCAGGGTGTAGTTGGTTTCGATATCTCCGCAATGCAGGGTTTGACTGTTGGCACGGGCGTTGGAATTCAGCGGCGCTAAGGAGCCGTATTTTTCCAGAATGGCGATGGATTGAACCTTGGAGTAGCGCGATAGCATATAGGCCAGCGCACATCCGGATACGCCTCCGCCGACAATGACCACATCAAATTCACGATTTTGCATCGGGAGAATTACCTTAAAGATGAAGAAAAACAAATCATTATAAAAGACACGCCAACGCGAAGCAATCTCGGGAGTCGGCTCCGGTAAATGGTTTCGACTCTTCGGGCCTTTCGGTCAGCGACTGATTTGGCAAGTTGGTATTGCCTGATTTTCGCTTTGCAGTCTTTGCAGATCTTCGCGACTCTCATCGAACTGGCTCAGCAGAGATTTAAAAAGAGTCGAGTTGATGGTATCCAGCCGTTCCTCGTTGATCTGATAATGCATCCATGCGCCTTGACGGTAGGAGTCGACCCAGCCGGTATTTTTCAAATAGGAAAGATGGCGTGAAATCAGACTCTGGCCTGCCTGCAGGTGTTCGACCAGCTGGCAGACGCACAGTGATTCACGTTGCATCAACAGATTCAAAATTCTTAAGCGCATCGGTTCGCTCAGCGCTTTAAAAATCTGACTGTAGTCATCGAGTGATGGAATATTCTCAGGCATTGGTTCGATTCTATCTCTTGTTGCTGGTTATTGGGCTGTTTTATCGGCTTTTTCAGCCTGTTTTACGGATGTAAATGATAAAAAATAACCAAATAGCAGAAATATTTTCTTTACATATCTGCTTATACGGATATACTTTTATCCATGTTTGGTTAAGTTTTATTTTAGTGGTTCGTTGAGATAAAGAAAAGGTCGTCGGCCACTTTAACGATAAAAACGGGGTAGTCCGGTGTTTGAAGCTTTGGGAAATTGGGTAGCGTTTAGTCTGTTTGGCCTGACCGAACAGAGCCAGCTTGGCAGTGCAGTGCAGTTTTTCGTCATGGACGTGAGCAAGATATTTGCACTGCTGATCATTGTTATCTACCTGATGGCCTGGTTGAGAGCCTATGTCTCCAGTGAGCGGATTCGCGAAATCGTCCAGGGCAAGCCGAAATGGGTCGGACGTTCTTTGGCGATTTTACTCGGCTCGGCGACCCCTTTCTGTTCCTGTTCTTCGGTGCCGCTGTTCATCGGATTTGTCGAAGCGCGTATTCCGTTGGGAATTACTTTTGCATTCTTAATTGCCAGTCCGATGATTAACGAAGTTGCTTTGGTGCTGTTGATGAGTATTCTCGGCTGGGAGTTTGCCCTGTGGTATTTACTGGTCGGTTGGGCCGTGGCCTATTTCGGTTCGATTCTGATTGAATGGTTTAAACCGGAACGCTGGGTTGAATCTTATGTGTGGGATATTAAGGCGCGTCAACAGGCAGAGCAGCAGGCGCAACAGTCTTTGAGTCTGCGCGCCCGCCATGATTTTGCCCGCAGTGAGGTGGAAGTGATTGTGCGTCGCATCGGCTGGTGGGTATTGGCCGGTGTGGCGATCGGGGCGGCGTTTCACGGTTTTGTTCCGAGCACCTGGGTCGAATCTTACCTCGCAGACGGCAGCTGGTGGAGTGTTCCGGCAGCGGTTTTGCTGGGGGTGCCGTTGTACTCGAATGCTACCGGAGTCATTCCGGTGATCGAGGCGATGCTGAACAAGGGGGTACCGGTTGGAACCAGTCTGGCATTTATGATGAGTATTGCCGCACTTTCTCTGCCGGAAATTCTGATTTTAAGAAAGGTGGTGCAGTGGCCGGCTCTGGCGGTATTTGCATCGGTATTGAGTCTGGCATTTATTTTGGTCGGCTGGTTATTTAACTATCTGTATTAATAATTTTTGTAGCGGATATGCATTAAGGAGAAGGTTATGGAATCGAATGCATCAGTGGTAAAGGGCAATCGCCCGCTAAGAATTTTCGCCTCTTTTATGGTGATTTTGATTTTGGTTGCGCATTTTCTCGGTCAGATCGATCTGACGGAAAACTGGATTTTCTGGATTGCCCTGGCGATGGCGGCAAATGCCATTCAGGCCTCTTTTACCGGATTTTGTCCGATGTTTAAGAATGCCCGTGGTGAATGTGTCGCTTGCGGTGTCACTTGTTGTGCCCCGGAAGAGCAGACAAAAGCCGCCGCTAAATCGGATTGTTGCGGTTCGTCGGACTGCTGCAGCGACACTTCATCGGTAGATAAGAAATCTTCCTCTTGCTGCGATTCGTCTTCGGATTGCTGTAGCGACAGCAGTGCAAAGGGGTCTTCCTGTTGTGATTCTTCCTCAGACTGCTGCAGTGACAGTTCGTCATCGGATAAAAAAGCCTCTTGTTGCGGTTCAACCTGCTGTGACAGTGATGCAGTCAATATCAAAGTACTGGGCAGCGGCTGCAAAAACTGCGATCAGACTGCCAGGTTGATTGAAAAAGTTGCCGAGAAATTACAGCTGAAAATCTGTTTGTGCAAGGTTGAAGAGATGCCGGAAATTGCGTCTTACGGGGTAATGAGCACGCCGGGTGTAGTCATTAACGAAAAAGTGGTGCATAGCGGCAGTGTTCCAACCGAAGCGATGATCGAAGAGTGGTTTAAGCAGCTTTAAACGAGCATAAATTGATGTATAAAGCATTAAGTAAAAAAACTTAATTAAACGTCACCTGTTTGTCATATTGGATTGCTTTAATACGCGCGTAAATAGGAAATTAAAAGGTATGAAAAAAATGAAAATTAAGGTCGCAATTAACGGTTTCGGTCGCATGGGGCGTTTGGCGCTAAGAGTCGCGTTCGACTCACCGGAGATCGAATTCGTGCACATCAACGAGATTGCCACCGATGCCTACGGTTCCGCACACTTGTTGAACTTCGATTCCGCGCACGGACGCTGGCACCACTTGGCCGAGGAAGATCACGACCAGATTGTCATTAACGGGCATGCGATCAGCTATTCACAGAACGCCAAGATTGAAGACACCGATTGGGCTGCTCTGGGTGTGGATGTGGTCATTGAATCGACCGGACGTTTTCGTACCCGCGAATCCCTGCAAGCGTATCTTGATCAAGGGATTAAGCAGGTGATCGTTGCCGCACCGATGAAAGAAGACATCAAGAATATCGTTATGGGCGTTAATGACGATATTTTTGTGGCGGGTGAAGATCGTATTATTACCGCTGCTTCCTGTACAACCAACTGTATTGCGCCAGTGATTAAAGTATTGCACGAGAAAATCGGTGTTAAACACGGCACGATTTTGACCATGCACGATCGAACCAATACCCAGAAAGTCGTTGATCACGGGCATAAGGATTTGCGTCGAGCACGTGCCGGTTTTGAATCGTTGATTCCAACCAGTACCGGTTCGGCGAAAGCGATCGGTAGCATTTTCCCAGAATTGAACGGGCGTCTAAACGGTTTGGCGGTACGTGTGCCCCTGATGAACGCTTCTCTAACCGATTTGACTCTGGAAATGAATCGGGAAACCAGCGTTGATGAGGTTAACGGATTATTTAAAGAGGCCGCCGAAAGCGATTTAAAAGACATTTTGGGCTATGAAGAGCGCCCTTTGGTATCGGTCGACTATGAAGGCGAGCGTTGTTCCAGCGTGATCGATGCACTGTCGACAATGGTCGTCGATGGTACTCAGTTGAAAGTACTTGCTTGGTACGACAATGAAATCGGTTATGTTGCGCGCATGATGGAGCTGGCGGAAAAAGCCGGTCGTGCCAACCGCGCTCTTTAATTGTCAGCCAGGACGGGGATCTCAAAAATGGATAGAGCCGTACAGCAGTATGGAATCGTAACTGCCAACTATTGGGCCTTTACTTTGACCGACGGCGCCCTGCGCATGCTGGTCTTGTTGTTCTTTCACGATCTCGGCTATTCGCCGCTGGAGATCGCCATGCTGTTTCTGTTCTATGAATTTTTCGGAATAGTGACCAATCTCTTCGGTGGCTGGCTCGGCGCCAACCTCGGTTTAAAAGTCACGATGAACCTCGGTTTGTTTTTGCAGATCGTAGCCTTGTTGATGTTAACGGTCGATCCCAGCTGGCTGACGGTCGCCTATGTGATGTTCGCTCAGGCCTTGTCGGGGATTGCTAAGGATCTCAATAAAATGAGCGCCAAAAGCAGCATCAAGTCTCTGGCGTCCGAATCGGATGGCGCCCTGTACCGCTGGGTGGCGATCCTTACCGGTTCCAAAAATGCGCTGAAAGGGGTTGGTTTCTTCCTCGGAGCCGGTCTTTTGCAGTGGGTCGGTTTTGAAGCCGCCTTGCAATTAATGGCAGCGATGCTTGGGATTGCCTGGTTGTTTTCGGTTCTTCTTCTGGATCGAGATATCGGCAAGGCGAGTAATAAATCCAAGTTCGCCGAAATGTTTTCCAAGAGCCCGGCGATCAACCGTTTGTCGGCGGCACGTTTCTTCCTGTTCGGTGCGCGTGATGTCTGGTTTGTGGTGGCTTTGCCGGTCTATCTGGTTTCGGTACTCGATTGGGATCATTTAGAGGTTGGTGGCTTTTTGGCGGCCTGGGTCGTTGGCTACGGGATTATCCAGGCTTCGGCGCCGAAATGGACCAAGCGACATGGTAATCCGACGCCGAATACCGCCAAGATTCTCGCTCTGGCTCTGAGTGGTGTGCCGTTATTCATGGCGCTGGCACTTTCTTTACAGCCGCAGGCGGTGATATTGATTGGTTTGGCTCTGTTTGCGGTGGCTTTTGCTTTGAATTCGGCGGTGCATTCTTACCTGATCGTCAGTTTTGCCGATGCCGACGGTACTTCAAAAGACGTCGGTTTCTACTATATGGCGAATGCCGGCGGGCGTCTGGCCGGTACCGTTTTGTCCGGTTATGTCTATCAGGTCGCCGGAATGGAAGCCTGTCTTTTATTCTCTGCCGGGTTTATTCTGCTGGCCGGTCTTCTGGCTGGGCGTATTTCTCCTGCTGCGAAGGCGTAGCGTTCTAGCGACTCTGCTTCAGGCGCAAACCGACCCAGCTTCCGAGTAGTCCGAACGCCAGCCATAGCCAACCGTGCAAGCTACCGGAAGCGATGCCACTGAAAAGGGCGCCGATATTGCAACCGGAAGCCATTACTGCACCGCTGCCCATTAGCAGCCCGCCAATTACGGATGAAAAATACTGATTCCAGTGAAAGCTCTGTTTCGGGCGCGGGTGCACGATAGTTACTATCAGCGATCCGACGATCAAGCCCATGGCGGTTTGCGCAACCGGATACTGCCACCAGCCGAGCGTCAGGCTCTGATGTTCCATTACATAGTCCCAGAAAGCCCAGTCCACCGGCCATTGGAAAAGTTCGATCAGTTGAATCCCCCAAAACGGAAAGACGGTCGCTATCGACCATGGCGAGCCGGTTAGCAACAGCAGCAGACTGTTAAGCAATGCTAGTAGAACGGCGGCCTTCCACCAGGAGTGAGGCTGTTTATTTGTCTGGATCAGAGCTTCTGTGCCGACATGACGCTGCTGCTCTACCTTTAGCAAATATCGATACAAAGTAAACAGTATCAGGAATTGCACAATTAAACCTTCCCAGACCCCGAACAGATGTTGAAAGGCGATCGGTTCCGTCTCAGGCAGACTCTGCCAGTAGGGCGCTAAAGCCGCAGCCAGGGTACCGCCGATAATCATAAACAGCAGGGTAACAAAAGAGAAAGATTGTATCTGCCCGACACGGTTAAGAGTGCCGGAAGTACAGCCTCCCGGGCCGACCTGCATTCCCAAACCGAATAAAAATGCCCCAAGCGGAATCGCCAGCGAGAGCGGACGAATAAAACCGTGAAAGGAGTATTCATTGCCAAAGTCTGCGTTTAAGATAAAGGCAAAGCCGAGTATCGAGATGCCGAGCATCCAGAGTAAAGCGCGTGCGGCAAGAGTGCGTCGTTCGACGATCAATAGGCGAAAGCCGCTGCTGAAGCCGAAGTGAAAATAGTTTAGTACTGCGCCGAGCATCGCGCCGATCAGTAGATAGCTATAGGGGGTGTCTAACATGATAGGATGTCCGGCTAAGAGAGAAACAATATGTTATCAATTACGTTTATTGGTAATGATCGATATATTTTATATCTGGATTGAAGAGGGTTTGGTTTGGAAAAGTTACAACGTGCGGTTGTGATCACCGGAGGCGGTCAGAGAATTGGAGCTCATCTGGTCAGACAGTTTTTACTGCAGGGAGAGTATCCGGTGGTATTTACCTATCGGCGAGAAAGTGACGAGGTTGCTGCTTTGCGTCAGGCCGGAGCCAGAGCAATCCATGCGGATTTCAGCGATAGCGCTGCAATAGACGCTTTTGTCGAGACTCTCAAGGCGACCGTCGGCAGTTTACGCGGATTGATTCATAATGCTTCGCTGTGGTGCAAAGATGCAGAGATGCAGCCTGATCCTAGTCTCTATGAAGAGACGTTTCGCGTTCATGTCGAAGTTCCCTATCGGCTGAACCAGGCCTGCGAGCCTCTATTTCACCAATGCGAGGGGATGAGGGATATCATTTCCATTTCCGACAGCAGCGTTCAGGGAACCAATGAGCAGACCATCGCTTATCTTGCCAGCAAGGCGGCAATGCAAAATATGAGTAAGCAGTTCGCCAAGCGGTTGGCACCGGAGATCAAGGTCAATGATATCGCTCCGGGGTTGATCATGTTTCATGAAGGTGATCCGGAAGATTATCGCCGGGAACGCCTCAGGCAGTCGGCCATCGGCATCGAACCTGGACCGGATGTGGTCTGGCAGGCGGTGCATTATTTAATGAACAGTCCCTACAGTACCGGTTTAAGCTTACCGGTAGATGGCGGAAGACATCTTTAAACGAGTAAATTGACAAGGAGTGTATCGTGAGTGAGTTTCCTCGATTGAATGTAGCCTTATCTGATTGTCTCAGCGGGTGCGAATGCCGTTATAACGGTGGCCATGCTCAGGATGAATTTGTTATCCATCAATTGGCAGCTTATGCCGATTTTTTCAAATTTTGTCCTGAGGCGCCGGTATTGGGCACGCCGCGCGAACCGATCCGTCTGGTGCAAGGCAATGATTCGATTCGCGTCGTCGGAACCAAAAGCGGCCGGGACGTAACCGACGGTTTATTGGACTATACCGAGAAAAAACTGGCTTTTCTGCAGAAGCAATCTTTGGACGGTGCGGTGGTCAAGTCGCGTTCTCCAAGTTGCGGTCTTGAGAGAATTAAAGTGTATCGTCCGAGCGGAGAGTGGTTCGGTTCGCAAGACCCGATGGATCAGGGGGTGTTTACCAAACGGTTGCAAGAGGCATTGCCGTGGATTGCAATTGAAGAAGAGGGACGGCTGCAAGATCCATGGCTAAGAGAAAACTTTATGCTACACGTTTTTACTTTGGCGCGTTGGCGGAATTTTCTGCAGAAGCAAACGGGCGTGGCCGATTTACAGGCGTTTCATCGCGATCATAAGTATTTGTTGCTGTCTAAAAACGAGTCGCTGTATCGGCAGATGGGGCCGATTGTGGCCGAAGCCCGTAAAGACACGTTGCAGGATAGCCTGCAAGCCTATGAAGGACTGCTGCATCGATTGCTGGCGACCAAAAGCAATAAGGGCAAAATGCTGAATACCCTTGAGCACATGTACGGTTACTTTAAGAAACAGGTTGGTGAAGCGGAAAAAGAACTGTTTCGCAGCACCTTGCAGGAATTCAAAGAGGGCATTGTTCCCTTGATCAGCGTGATGAAACTGCTACAGCAGTTTATCCATCGCTACGGTAGCGAGTATCTTCAGGGGCAGGTCATTCTCGATCCCTATCCGCCGGAACTGGCGTTGAGGTCGCATCTGCAGGCCTATAAATCGTAAGTTGCGGGCAGAAAACAAAAAACGGGGTTCAACCCCGTTTTGCATTTGATGCGCTTGCAGATTAAAACGGGCAGCCTTTGGTTTTTGCCTGCGTTTTAACCAATAAGCGTTCCGCTTCGTCCTCTCCGGCATCTAGCCAACCTTGAAGGTTTTGCAGCAGTACATCTGTAAGCGCATCCGCGTGGTCGGCCCGATCGTTCAGGCAGCGAATAAAGCTGAATTTCTCTCCGCCGGCGTCTTCGAAATACTCGCGGTTTTCTTCGCCGATCTCTTCAATGGTTTCCAGACAATCTGCCGAGAAGCCGGGGCAGATAACCTGTACGTTTTTGATGCCATCCGACGGCAAGGATTTCATGGTGGCGTCGGTATAGGGCTTGATCCACTCCTCTTTACCGAACAGCGATTGGAAAGTGACCATGTATTCGTCGTCGTTCAGACCCAGTTCGCGGGCCAGCAGGCGAGAAGTAGTGTGGCATTCGCAATAGTAAGGGTCGCCGTTGTCGTGGTAACGTTGCGGCACACCGTGATAAGACATCACCAGTTTTTGTGGTTTGCCGTGAATTTCCTGGTGATCGAGGACACTGTTGGCCAAGGCTTTGATATAGCCAGGATGGCGGTGATAGTGACTGACGAATCGCAGGTCGGGCACCCAGCGCCAGGTTTGCAATTCGGCACTGACGGCATCCATAGTTGAAGCACTGGTGGCAGCCGCATACTGAGGATAAAGCGGCAGGACGATAATGCGCTGGCAGCCTTTATCCTGCAGCGTTTGCAAAGCGCTGGCAATCGATGGATTACCGTAGCGCATGCCCAGAGCGAATTCAACTCGTCCTGCGAAATGAGGAGTCAGACGTTCGGCAATGGCGCCAAGCTGGCGATTGGATATATTCAGCAGTGGTGAACCGGGCCCTTCGCTGTCCCAGACAGTGGCATAGGCTTCTGCGGATTTGGCCGGACGAGTGTTCAAAATGATTCCTTCCAGAATCAAACGCCAAACCCAGCGGGATGGCGGCGGTTCCACCACGCGCGGGTCCATCAAAAATTCTCTCAGGTAGGGCTTGAGTGCTTCTTTGGTAGGAGCGTCAGGTGTTCCCAGGTTGGTGATCAAAACGCCGGTGGCGCTGTCAGAGCCATGTTGATAGCCGGAAATTCCGCGATATTCCAAAATGCTTCTCCAATCGATTAAGTCCGACAGGCTATTGTAGAGGAAAAGCCTGATAAGAGAAAACAATTGTCTCTATTGTTAAATAAGTTAAAACCTATAAGAAACTATGGATTTATGCTGGAGTGAATTGATTTTCCATTCAGGCGGAATTACTCTGTATCCAAGGCTTGGAGTTATCCAGGCAGTTATTTTCTAATGCAGGGTTCGATTATGAAAAGAAGAGTTGTTGGCACCTTGATGGCGGTTGCTATGGCAAGTGCTTCATCATTGGTTTGGGCGAAGTCGGAGCATGCTGATGATCATCCTAAATCGTCTAAAAAAGAATATGAATATAGCAAGCAACAAAAGTACACCAAACAGAAAGAGTATCGCGACGAGCACCATTCGTCGCCGGCAGTAGGTTCATCCGGAAAATCGCTTCCTCCGGGATTGCAGAAAAATGCCGAACGAGGCAAACCTTTACCTCCGGGCTGGCAGAAAAAGCTGCGTAAAGGCGATACGTTGGGTGATGATATTTATCATCGCGGGCAAGTGGTGGTTCCACTTGGAAAAGACGGTTCCATTTCCATAAAAGTAGATAATACAATTATTCGAATGATGGATAAGACTCGGCGAATTCTCGATATTATCGAAAACTAAATCGATTTGATTCGATAACAAATGGATAACAAAAAACCTCCGGATGGAGGTTTTTTATTTTATGAGTCGCGCGGAGTTCTTCACTTAATGTCGATAGCCGGGCTTTCCTGATTATCGTCTTTGAGCTGCACGCCGGACAGACGCATTTTCAGCGACCCTTCCATAAGTCGAGCCAATAATTCTGCCGCATCCTGATAGCTTTGCCCGCCGGGGCGGATATTGGAAATACAGTTGCGTTCGGCATCCGAACGTCCGACTCTCGGTTCATAAGTCATATAGATTCCCATGCTGTTGGCGGCACTCAATCCCGGCCTTTCTCCGATCAGAATGATCGCAATTTTAGCGTGATAGTGTTCGCCGACTTCGTCAGCCAGAGCGACGCGGGCCTGATTGGCGAGGTGAATCGGAGCCAGTGTCCAGCCTCTGTCTCGGCACATCGGCAGTAACAGCTGTAAAAACGGCAGGGCATTCTGTTGAATGGCGGTGGATGACAAACCATCACCGACGACAATGCAAATATCCGCCTCTTCGGTCTGTTGCTGCAGTAATTCGCGCGACTGCAAACTGAGTTTACGTCCGAGATCTGGGCGTTGCAAATAGGTCAAACGATCGTCGGCCGCCGAGCAAATTTCCACAGTGCTTTCCCCAAGAGCATGAATTTTTTCCGCTAGTTGTTCGATCTGAAACGGTAAGTGGACGGCGTCGCGAGCGCGCGCATGGTCGAGATCGAATTTAAGTATTTCCTTCGAAGCCAGACTGGAACCGGCACGTTGCAGACCGATACGTGCCTCGGTGATGTGTTTTAAATTGGCAAGATCCTGGAGAATTTTCGGATGTTTGGCGGACTGTGGCATATCGCTCTCCGTTTAAAAACGCATGTCGGCCAATAAGGGCGCCGGCTGGTTTGCGTCCAGCAGATGTCCCTGACTGTCTTGAATGCCGATTTTCTGTAGCCAGGCGGCGAATTCAGGGGCTGGTTTTTTGCCGAGCACCTGGCGTAGAAAGTTGGCATCATGAAACGAAGTGGTCTGGTAGTTGAGCATAATGTCGTCGGCACCGGGAATGCCCATAATGAAGTTGACGCCGGCCACACCTAACAAGGTCAAAAGGTTATCCATATCGTTCTGATCGGCTTCGGCGTGGTTGGTGTAACAGATGTCGCAGCCCATCGGCACGCCAAGCAGTTTGCCGCAGAAGTGGTCTTCCAGGCCGGCACGCATAATCTGTTTACCGTCAAACAAGTATTCCGGACCGATAAAACCGACCACGGTATTGACCAGCAGCGGACGGAATTTTCGGGCAACCGCGTAGGCGCGTGTTTCCAGGGTTTGCTGGTCGACATTATGGAAATAACCGGATGATAAGGCACTGCCTTGTCCGGTTTCAAAATACATCACATTGTCGCCGACGGTGCCGCGTTGCAATGAAAGTGCTGCTTCGTGCGCTTCAGCCAAGATATTGAGATCGACGCCGAAGGATTTGTTGGCGCCTTCTGTACCGGCGATGGACTGGAAGACCAAATCGACCGGTTCACCGCGTTCCATCATGATCATGCTGTTGGTGACGTGAGTCAGTACGCAGGACTGCATCGGAATCTCGTATTTCAGACGAATGTCGTCCAGCAGCCGAATTAAGGCGGTCGCGGCCTGGACATTGTCGGTGGCCGGATTAATGCCGATCACGGCATCGCCGGAACCGTTGAGCAGTCCGTCCAGCGTCGAAGCGATAATACCCTGGGTGTTATCGGTCGGATGATTCGGCTGCAGGCGGGTCGACAAACCGCCTTTCAAGCCGATGGTATTGCGAAAGCGGGTGATGACCTCTTTTTTGCTCGCAGCGAGAATTAAATCCTGATTGCGCATCAGCTTGGAAACTGCCGCGACCATTTCCGGCGTTAAGCCCGATTCCACTCGATCCAGCATCGCCGAGTCGGTGCGGTAATCGAGCAGCCAGTCACGGAATTCGCCGACGGTCAGATGGGAAATCGGTTGAAAAGCGACTTCGTCCCAATCATCGAAAATCAGTCGCGTCACCTCGTCCGATTCGTATGGAACGACGGCTTCGTTTAAAAAAGTCTTCAGAGGCAACTCAGCCAGAGCAAAGCGTGCCGCCATACGCTCCTCTTCGGTTTTGGCCGCTACCTGCGCGAGAACGTCGCCGGATCGCAAGGGGGTGGCTTTGGCCATCAAATCTTTTAAATCGTTAAAACGATAAACCGATTGTCCTAGGGTGTGCTGATAATTTGCCATGGCTTTATTTGAGAATGTACGTTGGAGAAATCGGCTGCCCTGACTGCAGGCCGTCTTCAAAATAATAGAGATGATTGCATCCATATATAAAAGCAATCGGTAACCCTTGGAAGGTTATTGCTATTAAATCATATAGATAGGGATTTTTTGACGTGCTTTTAATTGGTTTTTCGCCCGATTATCGGCGGTTTATGCACCATAAGAAAACAAAAGTGTCATGAATTAAGCGGTTTCGTAACTTGAAATCAAACTCAATGTTCGTTACAACAAAAAAGGACTCGGCAATCGGTTTTTGAATTTAGGTCGTGTGTAGTAAGTCGTGAATGTGTAAGTAGTCGTTAGTATTAGTTAGTTGTCATAGTTGTAAGTAGTCGTCGTGAATTAGGGTTGTAGTATGTGTGGATATGTAGGGTCAGTAGGTTTTCAGAATCGTCCGGGTAGAGATATTTTGGCAAAGGTGCGTCATCGAGGCATCAATAGTGAAGGGTTTTATGCGTTAGATGAGGTGATGTTAGCGCACGCGCGGTTGAGCATTATGGATCAGAGTCCGGATTCAGCCCAGCCGATGCAGTACAAAAATTATGTGATGGTCTTTAACGGTGCGGTTTATAACTATTCCGAAATAAAGCAGGAACTGATTCAGAAAGGGTACGAGTTTTATTCCGATGTGGGAGATTCGGAAGTTATCCTGAAAGCGTTCGATTGCTGGCAGGAAGCCTGTCTTGAGAAGTTTAACGGTATGTTCAGTATCGTTATTTTCGACAAGCAGCGCCGCCGTCTGTTTATGGCACGGGATCGTCTCGGGATAAAGCCGCTGTATTACACCGAAGATCAGGGATTTGCCTTTGCTTCAACACTGCAGGCGCTGTTGGATTTCGGTGTGGACACTTCTCTGAATCTGCAGGCGTTGCACCATTATTTGACTTTCCATTCCGTCGTGCCTGCACCGAATACCATTCTGAACGGCATTAAAAAATTTCCTGCCGCGCACTATGCCTACTACGACATAGCTACAAAAACCTTGGACATCCGGCGTTACTGGACATTGGGTACCACCGTGCAGAGCATGAGTTATGAAGAGGCTTGCGAAGCGATCGATGCCAAGTTACACGAATCGGTGAAACGCCGTCTGGTTGCCGACACCGAGGTCGGCGTACTCCTTTCCGGAGGGATTGATTCCTCATTGATTGCCGCTTTGGGCAAACAGTACAAACCGGATATCAAAACCTTTAGTATCGGTTTTGAAAGCACGGACGAAGAGGCCGGTGACGAGTTCTACTACTCCGATATGGTTGCCGACTTTCTCGATACCGAACATCATCAGATTCATATCGACAAGAGCCGCGTGTTAAGGGCGCTGCCGAAAGCGATCGGCATGATGAGCGAGCCGATGATCAGTCATGATGCCGTGGCCTTCTATCTTCTGTCCCAGGAGGTTTCCCGTCAGGTTAAGGTGGTGCAGAGCGGACAGGGCGCGGATGAAGTCTTTGCCGGCTATCATTGGCATCAGAAGATCGCAGGGAATGATCAGAACTGGTCGTTGGAAGAGGCTTACCGTCAAACCTTTTTCGATCAACATCACAAAGACCTCTCGCAATATGTCGCCGAGCCGTTTTTAAGCAATGATTTCAGCGGCGACTTCATTAAAGACTATTTCAGTCAGTATCAGTTTGCTGACAACCTGCAAGGTTCCCTGCATATCGATACCAATGTTTTCCTGGTCGATGATCCGCTCAAGCGAGTGGATAACATGACCATGGCCTGGTCGCTGGAAGCACGGGTGCCGTTTTTGGATCATGAACTGGTTGAGTTGGCCTTTTCGGTCGACGGCGACTATAAAATCCGCCATAACGGTAAAGGGGTGATTAAGGATTTGGCCCGCAAGTATCTTCCGGCCGAAGTCATTGATCGTAAGAAAGGCTATTTCCCGATGCCGGCGTTGAAATACATCAAGGGAGAATTTTTGGAATATATCCGCGATACGCTGGATGCACAGGTGGCTCGCGAGCGTGGCCTGTTTAACCGTAAAGCGATCGATCGAATGTTAAGAGATCCCGATTCCGCTCTGACCAATCTGCGCACCAACTATTTGTGGCAATTGGCGGTGCTTGAAATCTGGTTACAGGAACATCAACTTTAAGAGACGACGGCTATGAGTTCAATTGATCCAAAACATTCTCCCTCTTTAAAACACTGGGGGGACACTCCGGTAGAAAATCATTTTGAAACCGTTAAGCATGATGCGTTTATCGAATGCGGTTGGGGTCGCCTGATTTTTGCACACACCTTCAAAGACTATAAAAAAATTGCCGAATTAATGTTCAATGAGCGCAACCGCAAAAGAGATCTGGCGTTTTATGCCCATGATCCGCAGTTATTGGTTTCGCTGGCGCCGCACGAATTTTTCATCGACCCCTCTTTTACTTACCGATACGACCTGACCCGTGAAAAAGACGAAAATCAACGTTCACCGATTAACTTCTACATTGAATTAGCCGATTTCGATAAGGATCTGGAGCAGATCAACGGCATTTATCAGGTCAACAATATGGTGCCGCTGGATCTCGAAAACCTGGATAAAACCGGGCAAATTACCTACTTTGTCGGCAAGGATAAAGAAACCCATGAAGTGGTCGGCGTGGTGATGGGAGCAGACCATGTGAAATCCTTTAACGATACCGAGCAAGGTTCGAGTCTGTGGGCTTTGTCAGTCGATGCGAAAGCCCGTTATCCGGGGATCGGTAAACTGCTGATACAGCATGTGATCGATTATTTTCGGGACAAAGGCCGCAAATTTTTAGATCTGTCGGTGATGAGTAATTCGGAAGCGGTCGGGCTCTATGAAGGCATGGGGTTCAGTCGTGTTCCGGCTTTTACTATCAAACGTAAAAACGCCATTAACGAAAAACTCTATACACCGCAAATCAGTCAGTACGATAAATTAAACCCGTACTCGATGATTATTATCAACGAAGCCAAGTTGCGAGGCATCGGGGTTGAAGTTCTCGACGGCGTGAATAATTACTTCAAACTCACCCACGGCGGACGCAGCATTATCTGTCGTGAGTCGCTCAGCGAGTTGACCTCCGCCGTCGCCATGAGCCGCTGTGCCGATAAGTCGGTTACCCACAATCTATTGCAACCGCTGGATATTTCCCTGCCTGCACAACGGATTGTCGACGGCAGCGATGATGATTACAAATTTCTGCAAAAGTATAAACAGATTGCCGTTAAACCTGCGGACGGCGAACAGGGACTGGGCATCAGTCTTCTGGTTCGTTCCAATTCCGAACTGGAGTTGGCAATTCGCAAAGCGAAACAGTTTTCTGCGAAGGTGGTTCTGGAGGAATTTGTCGAAGGGGATGATTTGCGAATTCTGGTAATTAACTTCGAGGTCGTTGCCGCCGCCATCCGCCAACCGGCGGAGATTCTGGGAGACGGGATTCATACCATACGCGATCTGATCAAGAAACAGAGCCGACGCCGCGAATTGGCGACTCATGGCGAAAGCAGTATTCCTATGGATGACGAAACCAAACGGACGCTTTTCAATTCAGGCTATACCTTTGATGATATTTTGGAGTCGCAGAAAAAGCTGCAGGTTCGAAAAACCGCCAATCTTCATACCGGTGGCACCATTCATGATGTCACCGAAAAGCTGCATCCGGCTTTAGCCGAAGCCGCCATTCGCATCGCCAAAGCCATCAATATTCCGGTGGTAGGTGTCGATTTCATGGTGAAGTCGCCGGCTAAAAAACACTATTATTTTATCGAAGCCAATGAGCGCCCCGGCCTGGCGAATCACGAACCGCAGCCGACGGCACAACGTTTCGTCGATATGTTGTTCCCGAATACCAAAACGACTCAAAAAGAAGATTAACTTAAAAAGACTGAATTAGCCTTATGAAAGATTTAAAAATCGACCTGAATTATTTACAAACTATTCTTATCGATCTGTTGAACATTCCGAGTCCAAGCGGCTATACGGATCAGATTGTCCACTACGTGGGGGAAGAGCTTGAACGTTTGGATATTCCGTTTGAAATCACCCGCAAGGGAGCGATTCGCGCCTTTATCAAAGGAAAGAAAACCTCACCCGGACGAGCAATCGCCGCGCATCTGGATACTCTTGGGGCAATGGTGACTTCAATTAAGGAAAATACCCGTCTTGGGGTTACCATGATTGGACACTGGTCGGCACGATTTGCCGAGGGAACCCGCGTAACGATCTTTACTGACACCACTACCTATCGCGGCACGATTTTGCCCTTAAAGGCGTCCGGTCATACCTACAATGAAGAGATCGATACTCAGGTGGTCAGTTGGGATAATTTGGAACTTAGAATCGACGAAATCGTCGACTCGAAGGAAGATGTGTTGCAGAAAGGAATAAGAGTCGGCGATTTTATCGCCATCGATCCTTATCCTGAAATCACCGATTCCGGTTACATTAACTCCCGTCATTTGGATAATAAAGCCGGCGTCGCCAGTTTATTGGCGGCGCTTAAAGCCATAAAAGACGCAGGAATCACTCTGCCGGTGGATTGCTATCCGCTGTTTACCGTTCTGGAAGAAGTCGGTAACGGCGCCTCGGCGATTATTCCCGAACAGGTCGCCGCCATGGTAGCGGTGGACAACTCCACGATAGCACCGGGGCAGAACTCCTCGGAACGCGGAGTTACCATCGCTATGAAAGATTCGACCGGTCCGTTCGATTATCACTTAACTCACAAATTGATCCGCATCTGTAAGGAAAACGACATTTTGCATCAACGTGATGTGTTCCGTTTCTACCGTTCGGATCTGGCATCCGCCACGGCTGCCGGTCACGATATTCGCACCTCGTTGATCTGTTTCGCACTCGACTCTTCGCACGGTTACGAACGTACGCATATTGATTCTTTGGAGGCGGTAGCCAAACTGCTGATGTTCTATTTGCAAAGCCCGGTGGGTATCCAACACGATGATAAACCTTTCAATTCTCTGCAAGGCTTCCCTCGCCAGGTGGAACAGAAAGTGATTCGGCAAATCGACAAGGTAAAGGTCAAATAAAGAATATAAAGTGATTGGCACGCTGCCGTTGCAATTAACGGAAGCTTTGCAAGCGGAGGTCAAAATTGATATGGGGATATAGATGGCGCGCCCGAGAAGATTTGAACTCCCGGCCTTCCCCTCCGGAGTACTACGCCAATGTTAAATTCACCCCAAAAGCTAAAGTCGGATTTTAGGGCAACAGTCACGGTGACAAATTTGGGTTAACAGTCGCATTTTTAAATATTGGTGACAAAAAAGTTGGCACAAATTTATCACCTATTTTGACTAAAAACTAAAAAAAATTTTACGACGAGGCTCAAACCCTTATAATACGGGCGTCCTTTTCAAGTCGCGCCCGTAGCTCAGCTGGATAGAGCGTCCCCCTCCGGAGGGGAAGGCCGGGAGTTCAAATCTTCTCGGGCGCGCCATCTGCTTTTTGCGCCTAGCCCTCAGTCTTAATTATTTACCCTGGTGACAGTCTTGCGTCAATTTGGTGACATAAAAATCAAAAAAGAGACTGTATCTTTTTTGTTATTACAAATCTTAATTTCTCTTTATTTTCGATATTGCTAGTAATGGAATAATGTGGAGTAACGGCATGTACGGGTTATATTTTGACGCTTAAAAACGAGTCTACAAAAGTCTGTTGGTAGGGGGCAAGAATCCTTTTTTTTAGGTAAGCGCAATAGGTTGTTGAATGGCCAAGTTCTTCCGTTAGGTGGTGTGATTTTAAGTATGGTTTGTCGCTTTCCTCCAAAGCCATCTGAGCAATAATTCCTATTCCAAAGCCTTGGCGGACATAGGTTTTTATAACATCGGCATCAGAGGCAACGATTTCGAACTCAAATTCAGGGTCAATTTGTTTTAATGCATGTGAGACTTTGTCACTATGACTAAAGCCTTTCCTGTATGAAAGTATGGGAAAGTCTAGAAGGCTTTTTAAGCTAAGGTCAGTGTTCCAGACGGGATGGGTGGGGGGAGCTACCAGCAGGTGAGACCATTGATAACCGCTAATGGCTTCGAGTTCTTCTTTACTGGCTAGGACTTCGGAGCAGATTGCGATGTCAATAATATCTTTTCGGAGCATGGTGAACAGGTTTTCTGGGAAGCTCTCCTCAATATGGAATTTCGTTTTCGGGTGATTGCGCTTAAAGATCGACAATACATGTGGCAGGATATAGCGCGCTTGAGTATGGGTAGTGCCAAGTCGAATACAGCCTTTATCCGGTTCTTTAATGGCATCGCTGATGGTTCGGATGTTTTTCTGGGCCAGGCAGATGACTTTAGCCTGTTCTAGCACTTGTTCTCCTGCTAGTGTAAAAGAAATCAGTTTTTTGGAGTGACGCACGAACAGCGGAAAACCCAGTTCATCTTCCAATAGTTTTAACTGTCGGCTACCAGCTGATTGGACGATATGGAGGTTTTGCGAGGCTAGCGACAGATTCAAATTAGTTTTATTTAATTCAATTAACAGTTTTATTTGTGTAAGATTCATTTTTACATATCTCTAAATCAGATGTTTTGTTCTATTAATATCATTTAATTAAATATATTGCAATCGATAAAATGGCCTTCATAATCATTGGAGGTTTGTATGTTTTTTACCATTTATCACAGTGGAGTTCGAAGCCGTAGGGGCAAAGAATTTGTTGCGGCTTTGTTTGTTTTGTTCGGCTTGATTTGGTTGGCAAAATCGGTTGGAAATATAGGCTTGTTGATCTTGGGTATCGCACTTGGTGTCGTGTTTCACTATTTTAGTTTTGGTTTTGCCGGTTTTTGGCGGCAGGCTATTCTGGAAAGAAAAACGATAGGAATGCGTTCGCATCTGCTCTTGCTCGCGATAGGTGCTGTTCTATTTTTTCCTTCTCTGGCTCTTTTGCCAAATTTGGGATTCGAGGTGTCGGGAGCGATCCGGCCTTTAGGGCTGAATGTCTTAATTGGAGCTTTTGTTTTCGGCGTAGGAATGACATTAGTCGGTAGTTGTTCTTCTGGAACATTACGGCAGATGGGGGCGTTGAACTGGCGATTTTATTATGTCTTTTTGTGGATGATTATCGGAGGAACTGTAGCCGCTGCACAGATGGATTTCTGGCTTGAACTTCCGACTCTAGGGACTTTTTCAGCAGCGATCGATATTCCTTGGTATTTTGGGTTGCTTATGCATTTAGCGGTTATTCTGGGATTGTATTATCTATTGTTACAATGGGAGCGGTCTGAATTCGATTCGGTTGAGCCTTTGTGTAATAAAGAAAACCGCTTATTTTTGTCTCCTTTAGTGCTGGCGGCGCTTCTTCTGGCAATTTTGAATTACCTTATTCTACTAGTCAGTCAATACCCTTGGGCAATCAGCTGGATTTTTCCCAAGCTGGGTATTCTGGGAATTCAGGCGTTATCTCTGCCGATTGATTGGGAGTTCTGGGAGTTTGTAGGGCAAAATGAAGTTGCTCTATCTAAGGGTGTTTTGGATGATTCGATTATGTTGACCAGTTTAGGAATGGTTATTGGTGTTTCTCTTGCATTTTGGGGGCAGGTTTTTCTATATGGAAAAGAGAAGTCAGAAATTAGTGAGTCAAAATCATTTTGCGGTGGTTGTGAGCAAATTAAGTCATTGGCGTTAACGGCTATTACTGGTGCTTTAATGGGCTATGGTGCTGTCATTGCATTTGGTTGTAATGTCGGTGGTTTTTTCAGTGGGATTATTTCCGGTAGTCTTCATGGCTGGTTGTGGATGTTTTCGGCCTTGTTGGGAATGACTCTTACACTGTTTGTGGGGCGACAATTTCGAAGTACCAAAGCACCAGCATAGTAAGATTAAATTTTAGTTTAAAGTATTTGCTTATCGGCTGAAGAAGTTTGCTTCTTCAGCCGATTTTTTATTGGGTGATTGGGTGAAATTTTAATTATTTTAAAAGACTGCCCCCAGCGTTTTGGGAAAAAAGGCCCGTGTGAAATGAAGAGCACTCAAAGGGAGAGTCGGGCCGAAAGGGAAATACGATTGCAAATCGCAACCGACAGGAGAGGGCTCCAGGTTTTGAATGCCAAATGCTCAAGCTTTTCGAACATTTTGTTCAGAGTCTAGACGGAGTTTCTCGTTCAGTTTTCGTCGTACCATGTGTTCTGGACAGCTGACTTTTTCTTCATCGGATAAATCCACATTTGGTACAAAGAAGTAAATAGCATGACTGAGGACGCAACGCTGTAACCAAATCCGCCGATGATTACAAACCAGGCGAAGTTAGGGTTGATTTTGGTCAGCCACCATGCGCTGATGTCCATAATCAGAAATAAGAATGGGAAGATAATTAGTCCAGCCTTGAGCCATTTATTAAATCCGACCGCTAAGGAAAATATAAAGCCGACAAAAAAGAAAATGAATGAAATCCCGAAAAGATGTATGTGAGAGACTCGGGTAAGGTTTTCTACTGAA
The DNA here is from genome assembly GCF_013391765.2 of Thiomicrorhabdus heinhorstiae. Lineage (GTDB taxonomy): Bacteria > Pseudomonadota > Gammaproteobacteria > Thiomicrospirales > Thiomicrospiraceae > Thiomicrorhabdus > Thiomicrorhabdus heinhorstiae. The sequence continues at coordinate 98,672 of NZ_JACBGI020000005.1, forward strand.
GCACCTTTGTCAGCTTGCGCCAGTTCGGAAATGGTTTCAAATTGGCTTATATTGGGTAGGGTCGGCATATGGGCGTGGCACATGGCACAGCGTTTTTCGACAATAGGTTTTACATTGGCTTGCCATTCGGTTTTATTTGCGCCTTCACGTGCCCATTTAATGATGACAAGTCGTTCTTCCGGTGGAGCTTTGTCTTTCATTGAACCGTTTAATTTGCTTTCAATTTTTGAGCCGTTCGGGTTGCCGTAATAGCTATAGACGATATCGTCCACCGAGATGCCCCATTTTCCATCGGCCATGCCGTGGGTGAGCATGATTTGCAGCCCTGCCATGAGGAGTCCAAGCCCGACAACCAAAATATAGCCGGTGAACAGCGCCTTAACGGGAATGGATAGGCTGGGAAGATTGAACCAGGAAAGTTCTTTTTTCATTTGAGTTGGAGTTCCTTTGTCTCTTTTCTGAACGTTTTACATAAAAAAGAACATCCAAAGCTTAATCGGGTGGTTAAGCTATGAATGTTCAAGGGGTCGCCGAGGAGGTAGACCAGATAAAACGAGGAAGTTGTTTTTGAGATGCTTATTTGCTTATGATGGAAGCGCTTTTATCTTTTGTCTTTAAAATAGCGCCAACCACTGATCATTGTGCTCACCATCGACTGGCGGGACATGATGTCTTCGCGGATTGCGACATAGACATGCGCAATAACAAAGACGGTAATGATCCATAGTCCGAGCCTGTGCCATGAATGTACATCCTGGCTTTGTCCAAAGACTGGGATGACCCATCCAAACAGGCTGTTTGCCCAACTCCCTGGTCCTGTGCCTTCACCGTAAAGTGCGAAACCGGTAAAGATCATCAGGATCGAGCCGAGGACGAACATAAAGAACATCGCAAGCTGTGCCATTGGGTTATGACCTTCATGTTTTGCTGGTTCGCTTTTCAGGAACAGATACCATTTCAGTTCATCAATAAAGCCTTGCCACCATGAAGCTCGCCAAATGGGAACATAAAACAATTCACGCGCGTGATGGTTTCCGAAAAATGCCCAATAGATGCGTCCGGCAAAGCCGATCGCAAAAATGTAGGCAGCGCTGAAGTGCAAAAAGCGAATGGTTCCCATTAGGTAGTGATCGGAAGCTTCTCCGCTCATCGTAGGCAAAGGATTGCCAATGAAATAGCCGGTTACGCCTAGTACAATAATGGCCAGCATATTGATCCAATGCCATAGTCGTACTGGAGCTTCGTACACATAAACTTTTTCTACACCTGTTAAGTTTGTGTCACTCATTAGAGTTCTCCTGTTTCGTTAGTCACATGCATCCAGCGTTAACTTCCGGATGCATGCTTTGTGATGTCGTTAGCGAACTTTGACCACTGCCATTTCTTCGCCTTCCTCACTCATGACGTGTGTTGAACAAGCCAAGCATGGGTCAAAGCTATGAAGCGTTCGAAGTACTTCGACAGGTTCATCCGGACGTTCCATAGGGGTTCCCATAAGAGACGCTTCAAAAGCTCCAATATTGCCTTTGACATCACGAGGGGAACCGTTCCAGGTTGTCGGTACGATACACTGGTAGTTTTTAATTTTGCCTTTCTCTATAACAATCCAGTGTGCTAGGGCGCCACGAGGTGCTGCCACAGTTCCGACACCTTTAGCATGATCAGGCCAGCTGGAAGGTTCCCATTTTTCGGTATTGGCTGTGCTGGTGTCGCCATTTTTAATGTTGCTGATCAATTGATTGAAGTCATCCAGCATCATGTCACCACAATATTCGGATTCCAGAGCACGGGCTAGTGTTCGGCCTATGGTTGATCCTAGGAAAGCTTTCAGGTCTGTAATGTCCTGATGTCCAGGATCAAGTAGGCGGCAAACGGCGTTAAATCGTGCCAAGCTGGTGTCGACCTGATTTTGAACGTACTTCACTCCGTGAACATAAGCCAGGATGTAACGTGCAAGAGGTCCAACTTCAACCGCGTGACCTCTCCAGCGAGGAGATTTAATCCACGAGTACTTCGCTGATTCATCGATTTCGACAATGTTGGTTCTTGTTCCTTTGGTTTTTGAACCTAGTTCATAGTTTGGTTCGGTAATCCCGTCCCAAGGGTGAAGTCCTTTGGTTTCATCAGGGTATGTGTACCAAGAGTGAGTAACAAACTCCTGAACTTGATCTGGATCTCTCGGGTCAACTGCGTGAATCTTTGACCAGTCACCGTTGATAATTGCGCCACCAGGAAGTTGATCAGTCGATTTATCGTAAGGAACTTTCGGATAGGCGCCATAATCCATTACGTCGGTTGCTGACAAGCCTCCTCCGAATAGCCAATTACGGTAGAAGGCTGCGATGGCAATAACGTCAGGAACATAAACATTCGTGTTAAAAGTTCGGGCTTCTTCAATGCGAGCTTTTACAAAATTCAAGCGCTCCATGTTGATCGGAGCGCCGGCTGACATATCACCATCCATATTGATTGCACAAGGAACTCCGCCGACCATGTAGTTTGGATGAGGGTTTTTACCACCGAAAATGGTATGGATTTTGACGACTTCTTTCTGGAAATCCAGTGCTTCCAGATAGTGGGTAACTGCCATAAGATCTGCTTCAGGAGAGAGTTTGTAAGCAGGGTTATCCCAGTAACCATTTTTAAAGATTCCAAGTTGGCCCGAGTCGACGAATTTCTGAACTCTTGTTTGAATGTCTTTAAAATAGCCCGGACTTGACAGAGGGTGGTGAGGTGATACTAGCTTCTGTAGCTCAGAAGTTGCCTTCGGGTCTGCTTTCAGAGCATTGACCGGATTGACCCAGTCCAAAGCATGTAGGTGATAGAAGTGTACAACGTGGTCATGAACCTGAAGTGTTTTGGCCATGATCTCGCGAATCAGAGAGGCGTTGTGCGGGATTTTGATGTCCAGAGCATCTTCAACCGCACGTACCGATGCCAAAGCGTGACAACCGGTGCAGACCCCGCAGATACGCTCTACAAAGGCCCATGCATCTCGAGGGTCTCGTCCTCGTAAAATTACTTCCAGACCACGCCACATAGTTCCTGTTGAAACGGCGTTTTGGATGACGTTATTTTCGTCGACGTTGATTTCACAACGCATGTGGCCTTCGATACGCGTAACAGGATCAATGACCACGCGTCGCCCGGAGTTATCCATCTTGTAGTTGTTTGGTGTATTTAATACGCTCATTGTTATTTATCTCCTTTCTTTTGAGCGGCTTTTACGGCGCTCATTGCTGCATGGGCGACAGCGGCTGCACCGACAATGCCGACGGCGGTTTTACCAATATCATCTGCGGTCGCTTCGATACCAAACGCATTCATATCCGTATCACGTGAATAGAAAGATCCTTTGTCCCAGAAGCCGTCTTCTGAGCAACCAATACAGCCGTGACCAGCTTGAATAGGGAAGGAGGTTCCTTCATTCCAGCGGACTGTTGAACAGGCGTTATAGGTTGTTGGTCCTTTACAGCCGACTTTGTATAGGCAGTAACCTTTGCGGGCGCCTTCGTCGTCCCACTCTTCTACGAATTGGCCAGCATCGAAGTGTGGGCGGCGATAGCATTTGTCGTGAATACGCTGTGAGTAGAACATTTTCGGACGGCCCTGACGATCCAATTCTGGAATTCGGTCGAATGTTAGCATGTAGGTAATAACACCGGTCATGACCTCGGCAATTGGAGGGCATCCAGGTACTTTGATAATTGGCTTGTCGTAACCGCCGCCAAGGAATTTGTGTACTGGAGTGGCTTGCGTCGGGTTCGGCTTTGCGGCCTGTACGCATCCCCAGGATGCGCAGGATCCCCAAGAGATAATTGCTTTAGCGTCTTCCGCCATCCATTTCAATTGTTCAGAGAAAGGGCGTCCACCGATAATGCAGGACATACCATCTTGATTCAGAGGAGGGTTTCCTTCAACTGCAAGAATGTAGTTCCCTTTGTACTTTTCTTTGATCTCTTCGAGGATAGCCTCTGCTTGATGACCTGCGGAGGCCATGATTGTGTCGTCATAATCCAGAGAGATCATTGATAACACAACGTCTTTTGCCAATGGATGTGCAGAGCGGATAAATGATTCCGAGCAGCAGGTACATTCCAAACCGTGCAACCAGATAACCGGTGTACGTGGTTTGGTTTCCATCGCATGAGCGATTTTGTTTGCGTAGGCAGGCCCAAATCCCAGTGCTGCAGCCGTGAGGCTGCAGTATTTCAGAAAGCTGCGGCGCGTAATTCCCTGGCGTCGCATGACTTCGTAGAATGTTTCAACTTGTGATGACATTAGAGATCCTCATTATTTTTTACATTGAAATTGATTAGATCTAGCGGACATAAGCCAGAAACAAATGTTTTCTGTACATATGTTGGTTGTTCGAAGATAGCTGTGCTGATGCCAGTTTATGAAAATCGTATATATTTCAATGACTAACTTGTATTTTGCTTAGGATTTAAAGAAGTTTTTCTGGAAGCTTTGATTCCGAATTATGATTTTTTTGAAAATAAAGTTATCAATTTTGGAGAGTTAATTGTTTTCTTCTATAAGAGGTAATAAAGAAAGCATAAGTTTTTTTGATTTTTAGTTTGGATGAAAAAAGCTATGATTTTAAAAAAGTGAAAATTAAATTACCGATTTGGAAAGTAAATGAAAACTTTAATTTTAGGAATAGGCAATTTGCTTTGGGCAGATGAAGGCTTTGGTATTCGTTGCGTTGAGCATATGGATGCAATCTATGCTTTTGATGGTTCTGTCGAACTTATGGATGGTGGGACTCAGGGGATCTATCTGGTTCATCATGTCCAAGAGGCCGATAACCTGATTATTTTTGATGCAGTCGATTATGGGATGTATCCGGGAGAAATTCGTGTCGTTGTGAATGATGCGGTTCCGAACTTCATGGGATGCAAAAAAATGAGTTTGCATCAGACTGGTTTTCAGGAGGTTTTATCTACTGCGAAGTTGATGGGGGGTTATCCAAAGAAACTTGCCTTGATTGGTGTGCAGCCTAAACTGCTGGAAGATTTTGGTGGGTCGCTGACTTCTGAGGTTAATGAGCAGATTGGTCCTTGTGTTGAGATCGCTATGCGCTTTCTTGAGAAATGGGGGGTGGAGTACATGCGCAAAGAGAGTTTAGAAACAGATTTGGTAACCAAAGAATTGAATAAAACCAAGTATGAATCCGAGCGGCCCCCCGAATGGATGGCAAGCCGAATCGGTGATGAGAGAGTTCTGGTGAGCGAAAATTATCGATTGAGAGAAATGCCTCTTTATGAAGGGATTAGCAATGTGAAACCTATCCCCGTTGATGGAAGAAAGCTATTTGAAGGATCGGAGTGATGTGTATTGGTGTTCCGATGGAAATTTTATCTTGCGAAGGTCTTGTCGCGCATTGCTGTAATGAGGAGGAAAGACGTGAGCAGGAAGTGGATATGTCATTGCTTGGAGAGCAACCGGCCGGTACGTGGGTGTTGGTATTTTTGGGGGTTGCTAGAGAGGTGATAGAAATGGATGTTTTGGATCAGGTTTTGAGCGCGAGAAAAGCAATGGCAGTTGCTCTGGAGGGCGGGGATGTAGATGCCTTTTTTGCCGACTTGATTGATAGAGAGCCCGAATTACCAAACTTTCTAAAAGAAGAGAAGAGAGAGAACAGTGCCAAGAAGCTTAATTAATAAAATTATTGAAGATCAGGCTTTGACACGCTTGACTGAAGAAATTTATCAGGATTTTGTCGACTCCAAGCCGGTCAGTATGATTGTTTTTATTGGTGATCCAAAGCGTTACCAGGAAGCAAATGACTTGATTGTCGTTGTGCCAGAGTTGATCAAGGCTTTTCCTGGAGTATTTTCTGTTGGGGTCGTTGACGAAGAAAGCGAACGTACTCTGGCGCAAAAGTATGGAATTACTATGTGGCCGGCATTGGTTTTTCTGAAAAACGGAAGGTATGTTGACATGATTGCTCGAATTCAGGATTGGTCTGAATATATGAATGAAATCCCAAAAATTTTAGATAAGGTGCCGACTTTTGCACCTTCCATCGGTATCGGCATAGAGGTGAAATGAGATGTCACAGTATAGAGAATTAAGTATTCCTGTTTCAGTGGTAGGTCCAGGCTCTCAGCCAGACAGCGAGGATGGAATGGTTTTGGATTATATGCCGATGCCGAATGATATGAGTGTATTCCATGCTCCGGTAATTATGGATGATAGCTTGCATCATTATCCTCAGGCTGAAGGTGTGATTGAACAAGTCAAGACATCTCTGCAGCAGGTTCAAGAAACAGGAGAATCTGTGCTATTGGATTTGGGATCCTTGCCTGGAGATGACCTTGACTTTATTAATCGCTTTTTTGGAGAGGGAGAGGTATCGCTAATCTTTAATCAGAGGGATAGTGAATACCGAATTCAAGAAACGGTTCTGGCGGGAGTCTGGCGAATCGCAGGTCGCCATGCTGGCAGGCCATTTCAAGCGATTGAAATCGGTTTGATCCCGGATATCGTTTCCAAGCATACATTCGAGGATGCTAAAAACTCGGTGACTCTCCCAGACGTTTTGCCGGAAGGAATTATTAATGCGCCTTCGTTATTAACTGAGTTGGACGAAAAATCGAAAGAATACTCTTATGGAGATGCTGCACACATCGTCAATTTGACTCTTTTGCCCCAGTCTCCCGAAGATTTACAGCTGTTGGGTGACTCTCTTGGCGAAGGACCGGCTGTTTTCTTGAGTCGAGGTTATGGCAGTTGTCGTGTTACCTCGACGGGCTTAAAAAATGTTTGGTGGGTTCAGTATTTCAACTCTGAAGACAAAATGATTCTGAATACGATTGAAGTCGTTGATGTGCCGATTGTGACGCAAGCGTCGCTTGAAGATATCGAAGATAGTCATGAACGAATTGCTGAAATGTTGGAGTCCGTCCGTGTTACACAATAATTCGAAAGGGTTTGAAGGCTCTTATCTGGGAGACGACTCGCAGATCAATGAAGCCACAAGAATGGAGTGCAAAATCTGTTGGTATATTTACGATCCGGCAATCGGTGACGATTTCTGGCAGGTTCCGCCCGGAACGCCGTTTTCGCAATTGCCTCCCGAATGGCGCTGTCCCGACTGCGACGGCGAAAAAGACCAGTTTATGGTTCTGACAGAAGAGGATACTTGATTATGGATGCTCGAAACCTGATAACCCCTGATTCCCAACCAATCCACTTTTCACCAACGGAGAGCTTTGATGTTAACCGTTGGAAAGAGCGAGTAGAAAGTTATTTCGAGAAAGTTTATCAGGGAAGTATGAAGGAGCTTCCGATTGTCAATACAAGACTATCCGTTGGTTTTGCGAGCCTGAAAGAAATCTGCACCAATATTTATTTGGGGGCGATGGTGTCGCCGTGGTTTGTCAATTTGATTTTTAAAATCGTTGATGAAGAGGGGACTGATCGTCATCATCAGCTGTATAAAGCCGGTTTGGGGGAAACGGTTCTGGTCAAATTCCCTTCCGGCGATTATGAATTTATCGTCAATCACGAAGCGGAACTTGGCTACTTTTATACTTGCTCTCTGGTTTCGGACACCCACGTGTTTGAAAATCAGGAAGTCGCGGTTTCACTAGCGGATCAGTGCTTGAGATTGGTGTTTGACACAGCGGCTAAAGAGCCAGATCTGTTTAAACCTCAGAATGAGGAGCGGTCTATGAAGCAGAAAAATAAAGTCGAAAAACCTGAAGAGAAAAGAGAGTCTGTGATTTCCAGAAGAAAGCTGTTCGGGCTGGATGCGTTAGCCGGTGAAACTAGTGAGAGTATCTGATGCAAGGTGAGGTTTATATTCAGAGAGAGCCTTTGAGCGTAGAGTCGAAAAGACCTTTCCGCTTGCAGTCGATGTGTGTAAACCGCGAACCGCAGCAAGTGGTTCAATTTGTCGGATTGGCTTACCAGCTATGCGGTCGGGCGCAGACATTTGCGTCGCAACTGGCGCTGTCGCCTTTAGGTTCGTTATCGTTGGCGAATATGCAGAAATCGGTCACTGTCGAGGCTATGAAAGAGCATTATCTGACGCTAGTGCAATTGCTGCGTTATCTGGGTTTGTGTGACGCGGCGGAAGCCGGCCGCTTGTTACAGGGAGTCGGTCAATGGCAGAACAAGTTGGATGATGACAATCGGTTAATTGATGTGATCGCTGATGCCTACAAGCAATATGGCATTGAGCTGTGCAGCCTTTCCGGCGCGATCGTTCTTCCCGGATCATGGGCTGAACAGTTGATGATGCGCTTGCTGGAAGTGGAAGAGTCGTTTTTTCATTTTAGCTCATTGGATTTGCCGTCCGGTTTACACCGCTCACTGTGCGAAGAAGGGCGAAACGGATTGATTGATATTGAACGGTGTCAATGGTCGGGTTGGGTAAAATCGCCGGTTCGCAAGGGCGACGTGTACGAGAACAGCGCCCTTTCCAGAATTGAGGCTCAAATTGAATTAATGGACTTCAGAATCGGTCTGCCTCTGGTTGATCGTGTTCGTGCTAAGTGGTTTGATGCTGCAGTTTTCTGGCAATCGCTCGGTTGCGGAAAAAATGATTATGAACGGCCGGTCTTCGGCGTGAACCGATCGGGTGATACCTGCCAGAGTTGGGTTGAAACCGCCCGCGGGCGTCTTTATCACTTGGCGCATGTCGAATCCGGCAAGGTGACGGATTATGCGATTTGTGCGCCGACCGAGTGGAACTTCCATCCGGACGGGGTGGCGAAACAGTTATTGAACGAGCTTTCGAAGCAGGTTTCAGACAGCAAGCGCTGGGAAGAGTTTGCGGCTTTGTGCGCTCAAGTGATAGACCCCTGCGTGCCGGTTCGGTTCGTGGCGTAAGTATAAAAAGAGTATAGAAATAGGGGGGCGATTGTGCATGAGATGTCTATTTGCGAAGGCGTTGTTCTTTCTTTGGAAAGCGAAGCGCAGAAACAGCATTTTCAGAAGGTAAAAAAAGTCTGGCTGACCGTGGGAGTCTTTTCCGGTGTCGAAATCGATGCACTTCGCTTCGGTTGGGATGTGGTAACCCGTAATTCGATCGCCGAAGGGGCCGAATTAATTGTGATTGGAGAGCAGGGACAAGCCTGGTGTATGGGATGTTCCAAGCACGTACAGATCGAAAACCGTTATGATGATTGTCCTGCCTGCGGTAGTCACCAACTGCAAGTTACCGGCGGGGAAACACTGAGTATTAAAGAGATAGAGGTAGAGTAAATATGTGTACAGTTTGTGGCTGCGGAGAAGGCGAAGTCTCCATTGAGGGCGTTCACGCTCATACTCACGATCATGCGCATGATCATAGTCATGCTCACAGCCATGATCATCAGCATGGTGAAAATGGAGATCTGCATTACGGGCAGGGGCCGGCACACGCGCACGCTCCAGGGATGAGCCAGAGCCGAATGATCGAGATTGAACAGAATATTCTGTCGAAAAACGACGAATACGCTCACGAAAATCGCCATGCTTTCGGGCACAAGGGTTTGTTTGTTCTGAATCTGGTTTCCAGTCCGGGATCTGGTAAAACGACTTTGTTGACGCAAACTGTCGAGCGCTTGAAAGACAAGCTATCGGTTGCGGTGATTGAAGGCGATCAGCAAACGGCTAATGATGCCGACCGAATCCGTGCAACCGGCGTGCCGGCAATTCAGGTCAACACCGGTAAAGGCTGTCATCTGGATGCACACATGATCGGACATGCGATTTCCCATCTTGGGGTGGAAGATTACGGGGTGCTGTTTATCGAGAATGTCGGCAATCTGGTCTGCCCGTCGGCTTTTGATCTGGGAGAAGACCATAAGGTTGCGATTCTTTCGGTGACTGAAGGGGAAGACAAACCGATCAAATATCCGGATATGTTTGCGGCGGCGGATCTGATGGTACTCAACAAAGTCGATTTGTTGCCTTATCTGGATTTCGATGTCGATGCCTGTATCCAATATGCGCAAAAAGTAAACCCGAACATTGAAGTGTTGCTGGTTTCGGCGAAAAGCGGCGAAGGTATGGACGAATGGCTGAATTGGCTGATTTCGCACCGTAACCACAAGTTGAGTCAATTTGCCGCCCGCATGCAATCGCAGGTCAAGGCAATCGAATCGGCATTGGATGTCAGCCTATGATTCTAGAACAACCAAGTGTACTGGTCGTTGACGACGACGAAAAATCAGTCGCTACCCTGAAGCGGACGCTACGCAAGGATTTCAAGGTCTATACCGCCTTGTCTGCCGAAGAGGCTGAAGAAATCTTGCGCTTCGAATACATTCAGGTTCTGGTGTGCGATCACCGGATGCCGAAAGAAACCGGGGTGTCGTTTTTAATTCGTGTTAAAGAACAGTGGCCGGATGTCATTCGGGTGTTGCTGTCCGGTTATTCCAGTCTGGAAGACACAATTCGTGGTGTGAACGAAGCCGGGATTTATCAATATATCGAAAAACCGTGGCAGCCGGAGCAGCTGATCCATACCTTAAAGAACGCAGTGGAGCTGTTTGAGCTGCAACGCGAGAACCGTCTGTTATCGGTGGAATTGAAAGTTGCGCCGAGTGCGCTTGAAAAAGAAGTCAAGCAGAAGAAAGAGCAGTTAAAGAAAACCTATGGTTGCGACGAAATCGTGCGCACCGAGAATGGCCTGCTGGACAAAGTGATTCAACGGGTTTGTCAGATTTCTTCGTTCGATTTTCCGGTTCTGATTACCGGTGAATCCGGGACGGGAAAAGAGTTATTTGCCAGAGCGATTCACTATAACTCACCTAGAGCAGATGGTCCTTTCCTAGCTGAAAACTGCGGGGCTTTACCGGATCAGCTATTAGAGAGCGAATTGTTCGGTTATAAAAAAGGCGCTTTCACTGGAGCCTATATGGATCATGTCGGTCTGTTCGAGCAGGCCAGTGGCGGTACGCTGTTTCTGGACGAGGTTGGTGAAATTTCCCAGTCGTTTCAGGTCAAGCTGCTGAGAGTTTTGCAGGAGGGTGAAATTCGCCCGCTGGGTCACTCCAAACCGAGAAAAGTCGATGTTCGCATCGTTGCGGCGACGAATCGCAATCTGGAAGAAGAGGTTAAAGCCGGTCGTTTCCGTGAAGATCTGTTTTATCGTCTGGTCGGTTATGTGGTTCAACTGCCTTCTCTGCATGAACGGAAGGAAGATATCCCGTTGTTGGCAAATGCCTTCTTGAAGCATCTTTGCGAGCAATATGCCCGCCCGTTCGGTGGTTTTACCGATGAAATGATGCAGTGCCTGATGGATTACCGCTGGCCGGGTAACATTCGTGAATTGCAGAACGAGATAGGACGCAGTTTTATGATGACGCCGCAGGGTGAACCTTTGCGTGCCGAGTTCTGTTCGCCGCGTGTTTTGCGCGCCGCTCCGGAAGACATGGAAATGGAATTGGAGTGGGTGTCCGGCGTCAACGGATCTCTGAAAGAAAAAGTGGCGCAGATCGAAGAGCAGATCATTCGCGAGGCATTAATCCGCTTACGTTGGAACAAAACCAAAGTGGCCGAAGAACTTGGTTTGTCCCGCGTTGGATTGCGTCAAAAAATGGAACGCTTCGGTATCACCGAAAATCATGGTGGCGAAGCGGTCAGTGAAAAGGTCGGATAAACATCGATGGTGATGTCATTCGATCGGACAGTCAGAACCCGTAAATAGAAAACAGAAGAAGGGGGAGGAGTTGAGATGTGTTTAGGAATTCCTGGGCAAGTGGTTGAAATAACCGATGAGGAACGTCAGTTGGCGATGGTTGAAGTTTCCGGCGTCAGGCGAGAAGTGAATGTTGCTTGTGTGGTCGAACCCGGCGCACCGGTAGACAGTTGTATCGGATACTGGGTTCTGGTTCATGTCGGGTTTGCCATGAGCCGGATCGACGAGGAAGAGGCGGCCAAAACGCTGGCGATTCTAAAAGAGCTCGGCGAAGTCGACGAAGAATTGGATGCCATGAAGGAGAGCGAGCAGTCTCTTCGTCAGACGCCTCCGGAGGGGGAACGCCATGCAGGATAAATCAACCGACAGCATTCTCAGCGGATTTTATCCCTTTGCCGGGGACAAAGCCGCTGCGGCAGTGCCGACAGAGACTTCTGCCGAAATGGGCACAGCGTCTTTTGGGCTCTCCGACGAAACACTTGCCGCTGCAATGCAGCAGAAAGTCGAAGAGAGTGTTCAAGTCAAGCTTGCCTACTTTAAATCACAGGAAGCTAAATTGCTGATGGCAGCTAAATGCATTGCTGATGTTTACCGTGGTGACAGCAAAATGTTCTCAATGGGGAATGGCGGTTCCAGTTGCGATGCCTCGCATCTTGCCGTGGAATTTCTGCATCCGATCACAGCCGGCCGGCCGGCGCTTCCAGCAATCAATCTTGGGGCGGATTCCACCATGATTACTGCTGCAAGTAATGATCTGGGCTTTAACAACGCTTTTGTCAGACAGTTGATAGCTCAGGCAAGAAGTGGTGATGTTTTAGTCGGTTTTTCTACCAGCGGCTGTTCCGAAAATCTGATGCAGGCATTTTCCAAAGCCAAAGAGCTGAAAATGCATACCATCGGTTTTGCCGGGATGGACGGAGGGGTTATGGCAAAAAGTCCCGATGTGGATATTTGTCTGGTCGTCGACAGTATGAGCATTCACCGCATTCAGGAAAGTCATTTGACGACGTACCACATTTTATGGGATCTGGTTCATTCGCTTTTGGCGGATGACCGCAAAAAACAGGTTGGGAAATAAGATGAAATATGTCGACGAATTCCGTAATGGAAAACAGGCGCAGGCCATCGCGAAAAGAATCGCCGAACTGGTTAAGACATTGCAGGTTTCCAAGCAGCGTCCGTTGCAGTTTATGGAAGTGTGCGGAGGCCATACCCATTCGATCTTTCGTTATGGTCTGGCACAATTTTTACCGGAAGAAATCGAGTTTGTTCACGGGCCGGGTTGCCCGGTGTGTGTGTTGCCGATGGGCGTGGTTGATGATTGTATTTCGATTGCCGAGCAACCGGGTGTGATTTTCACGACCTTCGGAGACGCCATGCGAGTTCCCGGTTCGAAAAAAAGTCTATTGCAGGCAAAGGCCGAAGGGCACGATGTCAGGATGGTGTATTCGCCGTTGGATGCTCTGCAGATTGCCAAGCAGAATCCGCAGCGTGAAGTGGTCTTTTTCGGTTTGGGGTTTGAAACCACCATGCCAAGTACGGCTTTGACCCTTCAGCAGGCGGCAAAAGAGCAGGTAAAAAATTTCTCCCTGTTTTGCAACCACATCACCATTATTCCCACAATCAAAGCGATGCTGGATTCGCCGGATATGCGTCTGGATGGTTTTTTGGGGCCGGGGCACGTCAGTATGGTCATCGGTTCTCAGCCGTATGAGTTTATTTCCAGAGATTACCACCGCCCATTGGTCATTGCCGGTTTCGAACCGCTGGACATCCTTCAGTCGGTTTACATGCTGGTCAAGCAGTTGGTCGATGGCCGTTGTGAAATCGAGAATCAGTATGAACGCATTGTTCCGCAGATGGGAAATGAAGTGGCTTTGAGATCGATTGGGGATGTGTTCGAACTCCGCGAATTTTTCGAGTGGCGCGGCATGGGCTCGATCGATCATTCCGGAGTGCGAATTCGTGAAAAATATGCCGATTTCGATGCTGAACGTAAATTCTCCATGCCGAGACTGAAAATCGCCGATCCGGATGCGGCGCAGTGCGGTGAAGTGGTTACCGGAGTGATCAAGCCTGAACAGTGCAAATTGTTCGGTAAATCCTGTACGCCGCAAACCCCGATTGGTGCCTTAATGGTTTCGACCGAAGGCGCCTGCGCCGCTCACTACCACTACGGACAAATTGAGATTCCTCTTTCCCAGGTTGTAAGTCGATGAAATCAATAGAAAATTTGAAACAGACACTGATCGGGCGTTTTGGCGATCAGGTCATCACGCTGGCCCACGGTAGCGGCGGCAAAGCCATGCAGCAGTTAATCGATGAGGTGATTCTGCCGTTTTTCGGCAAGCCATCGGATTCGCCGCTGGAAGATCAGGCAAGACTGCCGCTTCCGCAAAGCGGTCGTCTCTGTATGACGACGGATTCGTATGTAGTGACGCCGATTCGCTTTCCCGGCAGCAGTATCGGGCATCTGGCCATCAATGGAACGGTAAACGATCTTGCCGTATCCGGTGCGCAGCCGCTGTATTTGAGCTGCGGTCTGATCATCGAGGAAGGGCTGGCGTTTGCGGAGCTGATTGAGATTTTGGCGGACATGGCCGTTGCGGCGCAAGCAGCTGATGTACAAATTGTGACCGGCGATACTAAGGTGGTGGATCGCGGCAGTTGCGACAAGCTGTTTATCAATACTGCCGGCGTTGGTGTGCTGGCGGTTGGAATGGATTCAGGTATTACGCACATTCAAACCGGGGATAAGGTGTTGATTAACGGTGATATCGGTGATCACGGCGTCGCCATTCTGGCCGCGCGTGGCGAACTGGCTCTGGAAACGACGATCGAATCCGACTGTGCCGCCCTGACGACCTTGATTCAGTTGCTGCTTGCAGAAGGCATTCCCGTACATGCGATGCGTGATGTAACCCGCGGCGGTCTGGCAACGGTGCTGAACGAGTATGCTCAGGGAGCCGGGGTCGGCATTCTGATCGACGAAGGGCAGATTCCGATCAAACAGGAAGTCCGCGGCGTTTGCGAAGTGCTGGGTCTGGATCCTTTGTATCTTGCTAACGAGGGCAAGGTTGCGCTGGTTGTTCCGGCGGATTTTGCCGAGCAGGCGTTGCAATTGATGCGCAGCCATCCATCGGGCATCAATGCGGCGATGGTGGCCGAAGTGGTAGATGACCACAGAGGTCGGGTGGTTATGCAGTCTGATTTCGGTGGCAAGCGTGTGGTCGATATGCTGGTCGGAGAGCAGCTGCCGAGAATCTGTTAAAGCCAACTCCGGTCTGGACAAGGCCGGTTCGATTACCCTTCAGATTGAAAAATCTGTTTAAAAAAAGAGAAACTGAGCATGGAATTCGGTTTACTGATTATTTTTTATTATGGCATTCTGCACGCATTCGGGCCGGATCATCTGATGGCGATCGCCGATTTTTCGATTGGGCAGAATCGCAGAAAAACCTTGATGTATACGGTGGGTTTTGCAGTTGCGCATGGCCTGACCCTGTTCCTGTTTGCGAAAATTCTGCAGCAGATGGACATTCCGGAGGAGATTCTGGCTTATGGTGATGTGATTGCATCGGCAGTGATTATCGGCATCGGGGTGTATCTACTGTTTCTGGTCGTGACCAACCGCATTCAGTTGCATCAGCACCAGCACGAAGGCGTCACTCACACCCATATCTGGTTCGGTCGTTCTCATTCGCACGAGATGCCGGAACAGAGTATCGAACAGAAAACGCGTCTGGCCTCGGCAATCTCACTTGGTACTCTGATGGGAATCGGCGGCATTCGGGGGATGCTGATCACTTTGGCTGCCATCTCTGGCCAGTCGGTTTCTTTGCTCATGGTCGCCAGTTTTTCGTTGGGTGTGTTGCTGGTCTTTCTGGTCTTCGGGCTTTTGATTGCATTTGTGAATGAAAACCTGCTAACGACCAGACGCAATGTCTGTACCGCTTTCTCTATTGCCGGGGTCGGTTCGATTCTGATAGGCAGCAATTCGTTGTTCTTTTAGGCGGGAGCAATTCACGATTCTTTCAAAACGTCTACATAAATAAAAATACCTTAAGGATACTTTATGAAAAGCTTGAATTATGTGCCGATTGCCTGCTTGGCAATCTCGGCTCAGGTTTCTGCGCACGAAATAAAAGAGCCGAAACCTCTGGAGCTGGAAGCGGTCGAGGTTGACGGTCACTATCAATCCTATATCGGCGAGTCGCTTTCGACCTCGGAAGGGGTGATCGGTGATGGTGAAATCAAAAAGCGTCCGCTGTTGCGAGTCGGAGAGATTCTGG
>NZ_JACBGI020000006.1 GCF_013391765.2 Thiomicrorhabdus heinhorstiae
TCCGTGCCGAGCAAGTCATCGACTACATCCGTTACTCCATCGACGACCTGATCAACCGAACCTTCTTCGCCTAGCAGACTTTCTGTGGTATCACCCAAATCAGCCTCACCGGTCAGCAGATCTTCAATATCATTCGTCAATTCGTCGACCGGTTCGTCAAGTGCTCCCAGATCCGTGCCGAGCAAGTCATCGACTACATCCGTTACTCCATCGACGACCTGATCAACCGAACCTTCTTCGCCTAGCAGACTTTCTGTGGTATCACCCAAATCAGCCTCACCGGTCAGCAGATCTTCAACATCGTTCGTCAATTCGTCGACCGGCTCGTCAAGTGCACCGAGATCGGTTCCCAAAGCACCGTCAACGATATCCGTTACATCATCGACAATGCCATCCACGACTCCGTCAGGCCCTAAGAGCGTCTGTTCTCCATCGCCGAGTAGTCCGTCAACAATCGAGGAGGCTTTTTCAGCCAGGGAACCTCGTCCCACAAGGGTTTCGGCCCCAATTCCACCTGTTTCGACCGGAAGCCGGTACCCTGAATCGACCGCACCGTCATACGCCAGACGATCAACAATTAAACCGGTTGCCGAGCCGCTACCGACGAGATCATCCTCACCGGCATTCGTAACATCAAGGTCATTAACATCCTCAATGTTCAATGCTCCCTGAGGCGTCATTTCGGCCACGTTTATATTTGCGATTTCAGGCACGGAAGAAGTAAAAAGATTATTTAAGTCCAGTTCAGCGTAGTTGCCGAGAGAAACGTTTTCTCCATTGGCCATCCCGAGAGTCAGACTTCCAAGCTGAGTTTGCAGAATTTCTCCGCTAAACACTTGGTCCCCGACGTTTAATGTTCTTAGCTCGCCTGTAACTGGGTTCAGGGCCTGAACCAGCCCTTCAACTGATGTGATTTCACCGACTTGTTGGTTCATTATGTCCTCCAACACATTTCATTGATTTTAAGATTGCAATCCAAACCCATTGCTACAGGCTTGACTTAACTAAGGTTAACGGCCAAAAACTTAGAGCCTTAAGACAAAAAACCAACAATTAACGAAAGGAAGAAAAATGAGGAAAAATAAGGAGTTATAGACAAAAAAATAGCCCCATAAAGGGGCTATTAAGCATCATGGATAATGAATATTTATTTATGGGTTATTGTTACCGTTATCACCTAAAAGGTTCAGGTTCAGGATATCCAGACCACTCAACAGACCTTCTCCGCCGGAACTTGGTGGAGGATTCGCAGCTGAATCCACACCATCAACAGCATTATCAACCGCATCTGTAGCCTGGTCTGCAAGCAGGTCTACCGCTTGAGTAATATCGTTAGCGCCAAGAATACCGTCCAGAGCATCAGTAACTTCAAAGACCACTTCGTCAACAGTATCGGTTAGCTGACCAACCTGTGTTACTTGATCCAAACCGTTAGTGACTTCATCAACAAGCTGATCAACAACATCAGTCAATGGCGCTGTATCGATACCAAGTGCATCGTTTGCAAACAGGTCAACCGCATCAGTTGCGCTGGTAACGAAAGTATCCAATTCACCTTCAAGACCTGGACCGCTATTGATCAACAGAGCATCAACCGCATCGGTGGTACTATCAACCAAAACAGTCAAAGGATCAGTGATTTGCTGCAATCCTAGTGCATCACCAAGACCGCCAACCAATTGGTCAACAAGCGTATCAACAGTATCAGTCAAACCGCCGCCTGCACCGTTAGGACCTGTAACAAGATCATCAACACCTTGAGTCAATTGCTCAACGGTATCATCAACCATTTGCGTCAAAGGAGTCGAATCGATACCAAGTCCGGCTGCAAGATAATCAACGCCATCGGTTACATCATCAACCAATTCGTCAGCAGTATCAGTCAACCCACTTCCGCTGTCACCTTCAGAAGGCACAGGATCAAGCGTTGTAGAACCACCACCTGCCAACAGGTCTCCTACAACAGGAATTTCACCAAGCAGACCACCAACGATAGGAATGCCTCCAAGTAGACTTCCTAGTCCTCCGGCGCTTCCGCCAAGCAAATCAGAAACCGCTGTAGTGACTTGATCAACGACATCATCCAATGGAGTCAAATCTGCACCACCAAGAAGGTCACCGAGCGTATCTGTCAAACCGTCAACAACCTGGTCGACAGATCCATTATCACCAAGAAGGTCAACAACGGTTGTTCCCAAATCATCCTGACCAGTTAGAAGTTCTTCAACATCAGTAGTCAGATGATCTACAGGCGTATCAATCGCACCAACATTGGTACCCAACAAGTCATCAACTGCAGTTGTCACACCGTCAACAACCTGGTCAGCCGAACCGACCGGACCTAGAAGGCTGGTAAGCGTTTCGCCAAGACCGGCTTGACCGGTTAGCAGATCTTGAACATCTGTAGTCAATTCGTCAACAGGCTGGTCAACTGCACCCAAGTCTGTTCCCAGCAAGTCATCGGCTACCGTTGTTACACCGTCGACAACCTGATCAACTGAACCGACAGGCCCTAGCAGGCTGGTAACGGTTTCGCCCAAATCCGCTTGCCCGGTCAACAAATCTTGAATATCTGTAGTCAACTCATCTTCAGGATTGTCTAAAGCACCAAGGTTGGTACCAAGCAGATCATCCACAACGGTTGTTACGCCATCCACAACCTGATCAACCGAACCGACTGGCCCTAGAAGAGTTGTGACAGTCTCACCCAGATCCGCATTACCGTTCAACAGATCATCAATAGCGGTTGTCAAATCATCGACAGGTGCGTCCAAAGCGCCGGTATTGGTACCAAGAAGATCATCGACCGTATCAGTCAATCCACCAACGACTTGGTCAACAGAACCGTTATCACCTAACAGGTTATCCACTGTACCGATCAAATCTTCTTTACCGGTTAACAGGTCTTCCAAATCAGTAGTCAATTGATCCGTAGGATCATCCAATGCACCCAAGTTCGTTCCTAGCAGATCGTCAACCAGTGTCGTTACGTTATCAATCAGCTCATCCGCATAACCGTAAGGACCAAGCAAAGTACGATCACCATCGGTCGGAGTAGTTGTAGGAGGAGTGACAGAACCAATCGTTCCGGTATCACCGCCTAAAGAATTACGGGCAACAATAAATTGTCCACCGATACCGCCATTTTCCGACAAACCGAAACCTGAAGTAACATTCCCTTCCGCACCGGTACGATCAATAACATAACCGTAACCTGCAGCGCTGCTTCCCGCTACACCGGCATCACCAGCCGCAGTCGCATCCAACTCATTAATATCCGTAGTTCCCAGCGCTTCACTCATGCTTTCAGTTCCAGCGGCAGCATCGGTCGGGTCCATCAATTTAGCAACGGAGGTTACATCTCCATCTAAACGCATTTTAGTGTTGCCTCCCAAGTTCAGCTCATCACCGTTAGCCATGCTGACTGTGACTTTACCGTCAAGAGTTTGCAACATTTCACCACTAAAAACCTGACTACCTACACCCAGTACTCTTACTTCACCGGTTGTAGGGTTTATAGCCTGTACAACGCCTTCAAGGCTTGTTACTTCTCCAACTGCAGTAGACATATCGTTCTCCAAATATTGTTAGGCTGTAAATTGAATCTTTTTAAATTTAACTTAAGTTTATCCAAGCGACCGAAGATGCACTAGTGTACCAATGGACAGTATTTACAATTTTTTTGAAAAAAATATACAAAAACAAATACTTTCCAATTCTGACTTCAAACCTTCAGAGACAAAAAAGGACACGCGAAGGTGTCCTTTTTTACTTTTAAAAAATCGCTTATTAAGCCCAACCTAAGCCAGACCTAATTCGATTAGCCTAGAAGGCCATCCAATAGACCGGTAACCGGAGCAAGGATACCTAGCAAACCTGCATCACCACTGCTTGAAGCAGAAGCAGACGCACCGCTATCGCCAGCAGAGGCGTCAGCAGAAGCAGAACCTTCCGCACCGTTTGGATCAATACCCAGAAGCGTATTCAATAGACCACCGATCAAACCGTCGTCAGCCAATAGATCTTGAATATCAAGTGCATTTGCACCGTTATCAATCAGTTCACCAACGATTGGAAGACCACCTAGAGGACTACCATCACCTAGTAATGCACCGCCAAGGCCGCTTTCACCCAATAATTGAGTTAGTACACCTTCGTCACCCAAAACAACGCCAACCAACTGACCAGCCAGACCTTCTGCACCTAGAAGACCGTCAACACCAGCAATTTGGTGAACGATGCCAGTTGTTCCTAGAATATCACCAACGATTGGCAGATCACCTAAAGAACCAAGAAGATCACCCACCACCGGCAAGCCGATCAATAGGCTGCCATTGTCATTACCTAGGAAGTCACCAACGACAGGAAGACCTGCCAAAAGGCTTCCGCCGCCTAGCAAGTCACCAACGATTGGAAGGTTACCAAGAAGACCGCCGACAAGACCGTCTTCAGCGAACAAAGCGCCGACGACTGGTAAGCTGCCAAGAATTGGAATAGAGCCACCATCGAAAATGCCATCAACAATGTATGAGATTTCTGTTAGAAGGTTACCTGCTGGAATGGTTTCATGTAGATAATCAGTTAGCTCGGTGATCAACGGACTTGCATCTCGCAACTCACCAATCAGTGGTTTGACAATTAGAGCAGAAACATCGCTAACAACAGGAATGGAATCCAAAAGAGTGAAAGTACCGGCAACGCCGTCACCTTGCAACAATCCACCTCCCAAGTGCAACATATCACCGAACATCAGACCTGCATCAACAAACTCTCCAACGACAGGAATGCTGCTTAGAGTTGTAATCATTGGCTCAATACCGGCACCGATTACTGGAATGTTATAACCAACTTCACGCAGGTCAGTAACTGTACCTGTTCCCATGAAAGGCTCTACAGCTGTATTCAGTTCTTGAATAATTGGTGAAGCCGCTAGCTTGTCTGCAATCGGCTGGATAATAGAAGCACCTGGAAGGGCCGCATGTAAAGTAGCTGTTAAGAATTGTGCATCTTCACCAAGATATGGAAGCATTGAAGAACCACCAACTAATAACTTAGCGTTATCAGGACCTAGTAGTGGCAGTTCACTTAGAAGATTCATGGTTGCCGCCATTCCATCATCTGGGTGAGCATTTGTATTAGGGTGAACATTTAAAAAACTTGTTAACATGATTCTGCTCCGATTTTTATATAATTTCTAAAAGATAGAATTTTTTACTAAAGGTTTTCCAATTTCTGCCGATATTTGTTCTTTATGGGCTTTTCATTGGTGTATTTTTCCACTTGTGATGCCATATTACCGAAGTCAAATCTGCATAACTACTGTACTGTGGTACAGTCTATATAGACCTTATATGTTTTAAGAGTCGAAAAAACCACATATATCGTTGATAAATAAAGACTAATGTACAAAATATTGTGTAAAATTTTTGTGCCAAAAATATTTCTAATACTCTATAAATAAAATCTTTCAGTCTTTATCTATTTTATTTATAGTAAAGCTCTCGGCCGTCTTACAGAGAACCATGCATAGCAAAGCGGCCTCTTGACGAAAATTTTTCCGACTTGGTAAAACCGCTCTCACATTTTTATACCTATCTACTTGAATAGGTTTGATTTTTCAATATAGATAAAATAAACTTATCTATACATAAGAAATTAAAAGTTTCTCCATACTTCTTCAATTTTTTGTAATTGACCGCCTATCTGGGCAGGAGTAAACTAAACCCGTGCTTAAATAATTCAGATTGAATTTCAGATTTATCTAAGTCGGACTTTTCTTATAGTCTATTTGTTTTCTTCCTCCCAAGAGGAAAACATTGCTCCTCAGCTTAAAAGCGTAGTAAGACCAAGTACTACGCTTTTTTTATTTCTACCTTTCGATTTGTTATCCTCAAATTTCTAATACCAAAGAAGGCTTTGCGATGTCTAACGAAAATCCAAATAACCGTCCCTATAAATTCGGCCGAGGCACCGACGAACAACATCGTCAGGATCAAGCCCTTTTCAGTACCCTGTTGGAACACCACCAGCAACTTAAACGTGAAACCGAAAAACTTCCAAACGGCATCCGCAGCTGTACCACCTCTGAGAATCCCGAACTGGCGCGAATCATCCAGGAACACGTTATAGGTATGGAAAAACGCTTTGCCGGGGGACGTGCAATCCGTTCGTGGGATCCTCTATTCGCCGCACTGTTTGAATATAAAGACCAGATCGACATGCAATACAATATGATTGACGGAGGTGTCGAAGCAGTTCTAACGAGCGATGATCCGAAATTGATCGAATTGATTCACTGCCATGACGATACCCTGCACGGCTTCGTAGAACGCGGCTTTGCCGCGGGCGGGGAAGAAAGTCCGAAACCGGGTTGGCTGGAATAAAACGCTCAGAAAAATCTTGGCCGCTTGAAAAACACCTGCACGACTCTATATACAAAATAAAATAGAGACAAGGAGATTGGTAAGATGATTACAATGTGTCCTCACTGCGGCGGCTTGAATCGAATTGCGGAGGGTCAAGAGACTTCCAAAGCCACCTGCGGAAAATGCAAGCAACCTTTGTTTACCGGCAAACCGGTTGAAATGAATGCCGAACAGTTCCAACGCGCTTTAAACAAAAGCGATCAACTGCTGGTCGTCGACTTTTGGGCGCCATGGTGCGGGCCATGCAAAGGGTTTGCTCCGGTATTTGCGCAAGCAGCTGCACAATTTGAACCCAAGGCCCGCTTTGTGAAGATCAATACCGAAAACGAACAGATGCTGGCTTCGCAGTACGGCATTCGCTCCATTCCGACCTTGGCGATTTTCCAAAATGGCAAAGAGATTACTCGCGTTTCCGGCGCAATGGATTTACAGAACTTCAGTCGCTGGCTACAGCCGTACTTGTAAAGCGGATAAATTGTTAGAAGGATTTAAAATATGGAAATCGGCTCGCAAGCCCACAAAGAATTGCTGCTCAAAAGCATTGTTAAAGTCGCGGTTAAAACCGCCTCAATTGGGCTTTTTATCGGTGGCTTGCTTCTGATTCCCGCAATTTTTCGCGAGAACGATTTTTCTACAGGGTTGGCCTATGCCGGGAGTGCGATTATTTTCGGTTCTCTGGGTTACTCGCTATGGATCGCCTACGGAAAATATCGCCGCTTGATCAAACCTTTCAAAGCCCATAACTGAGCGATAAAAAACCTCACGCGCTCAACAAGCAAATTCCACAAACCGGTTCTGCGGCACCACTTTTCGGCCAATAAACGCAAGTCTTCCATCCGATCTTGCGTTTTCTGTGCATAAAACACTCTGTTCAGAGCGGCATTTAATTCATCTAACTCCAGTGTTTTACCGGTGATTTTCTGCGTCAAGGCATACCACTGCATCAACGACAACTGAGTACAATCGACTTTTTCACCTGTCATGCGGCATGGCCAGGTTTTCAGCAAAGCCCACAAAGCCTCTGCTGATCCGGCCCGACCAATTCGATGCAAAAACCACTTTTTCTGCAGCCATAAATACAGACCGATCCACAACAATACAATCGCCAATATAGCGAACAATCCCAATAAAAAATCGATGACGAGCCAGCTCCAAAACGGCAACACCCAAAAACGTTGCTCTTCGGATGCAATGCGCTCCAGCTTACCGCTATCGGGATCAAAATAAGTTAAATACATCTGCGGTAGACTTTCGCTACCGGATTCTCGGAACCTTAACGGCCACTCGACCAGCAGACTGCCGACTCCATCACGATACTCACTGCGATAAGAGGGAGAAAACCACTCTATCGACTCCGTATTGCGTTGCGCATCCAGTTGCAACTGAAGCCCCTGCTGCAGGGTTTGCGGATCAATCTGCTGCGAGCTTAGCCTCCAGCGCAGATGCAAAAGATCGCCTTTTGTGACCAGGCGTCCTAAAGGTTCCCGATACCACTGCAGATCACCGATCCATACCGATGACGGCAGGAAACTCGGCAAGGGCTGAATCGATACCTTTCTTGGACGATCAAAAAATTTCCACGGCTGTATCGCCTGATGCAAAACCGCTAGTTGCGGTGAAAATAATTTAATCGACGGTTCAGAACCGGATTGCAAATCCTCGCGCCAATGATAGGCCGCACTGAAGACTGCCGCCTGACCAGAACCGACCAGGAAATTCTCCTGCGGCAATTGCACTTCGATCTGCGAAAGATTCACAAACTGCAGACCACCTTGATATGCAGCAAACTCAGCTCTGTAAGCCGGATTGAGTAATTTAACTTTGGCCTTCCATAATGCATTCTGTCCTTCATATACCCGCTCTGCCGGCGCTTGCCATTGAATATCCACTTCGGGATTCGGTCGCACAAAAATTTCGGTTTCCGGCAGATGAAAATTGGCAAACTTCTGTTCATGTAGCAACAGCGGACCAGCCCGGTAGGGATAGAGATGCAAACGCAAGACCTTCTCAGACTCGGACACCACCTCGACGGCAAACTGATCTTCGATCTCCTGCCAGTTGAAACGCTGAATCAGCGCCTGCAAGTGATCGCTTTTCAAAACCATTTTGACCGGTTCACCCATCATCAGATGATTCGGCTGAACACCCACTTCTGCGGCCTGAACCGACCAGGAAAGAACGCTAAACAGGCATAGAAACAACAGACGTCTTACCATGGCTGTACTCCGGGAATTTCGTGGGCAGTCTTCTGATCAGCGTGAAAACCGGCTTCACGTTCAAACAGACGTTTTAGCAGATAGCTTTGGTCATCCTGCAATTGGCGGATTTTCCCCGCGAATTGCTGTGCCTGCTTTAATTGCTGCTGTTGCAACTCGATTTTCTGCGCGACATTACCTTCTTGCGAAGAATTTAATGAAATCGTTTTTTGGACGCCGTTTAACCCATAATCGGTCATCTCACTCTCGTCAGGCAGAGGACCTTGCTTTCCGCTGCGCTCGCCCTCCGGCGCATCGCCGTCGGCACCGAAACCAGCCTCATCACTACTGGATTTCGGCTTCTGGCCACCATAAAAAGCCCCTTCCTGACTGCGACCCTTGCCTTTTTGATCTTCGCCCTTGGCATCGTCCCCAGCTTTAGGCGCTATCTGCTGGCGTTTCATCGCCTCGGCCACCGCCAGATTGTGCAACGCCTTGTCATAACCGGGTTGATAGAGCAATGCCTGGCGGTAAGATTCAACGGCCAGCGCACCTAAATTCGCCCGGTAATAACTGTTTCCAAGGTTATATAATGCCTTGGCACGGGCCTGATCGTCAGGTGCCTGCCATGCTGCTTGACGGAAATACAGCACAGCAGCCGCCAAATCTTCATTTTTGTAGGCCGCCGCCCCGGCACCGAACCAGCCGTTGTAGTCACCGGCACTTTCATATAAGGATTCTGCCTGTTCGTAGTCTTTCTGCTGATAGGCCTGAAAAGCTTGTCGAAGCTCCTCCGCGCCCTGCGCCATGGATTGCGGACTATAGGAAACCGTCGTCGCAAGCACAAAACCAACTCCGAAAAAAGCACTCTTAATCGCCAACACCCGCCTGCCACGCCAGGTACCATACAGATAAAACGCTATCAGCAAGTTCGCTAGAGCCAGAAGAATAAAGGGACGTTCATAACCGATCCAAATCTGTGACTGGGTATTCGATACCCGTTCAACGGCCGGCACCTGCAACGCTTGAAGTAGCGTTTGCATAAAACCGGCACTACCGTTCCCATGCAAATACACCCCGCCATGACTTTCGGCCCACTGGCGCAAGGACGATTCCTGCAGACGGGTTTTGACCAGAAGACCGTTAGCATGCAATTCACCACTCTTATCCTCTTTATCGACAATCGTTACCGGGGTGCTTCCACCAATGCCGACCACCACTAAACGGATCTTTCGACCTTGCTGCTGGTAGCGTTGTAATAAAGCTTCCGCCTCCGGATAGACCGGCGGCTTCCAGAAGGGCGGCGCACCATTGGTAAAGACCACCAAAACTTTCGCCCCTCCTTCGACACCCTCAAAAAACGCCATTGCCCGTGCCCACGCCAATTCCAGCCAGGTGCCTTTTAGCGGCAACATACCCGGCTGCAAAGCCTGCAACTGACTGGAAAGAAGCTGTCGATCAAAGCTCAAAGGCGCAACAATATGCGCATCACCGGCAAAAGCCATTAAACCCAGGCGATCTTTCTGCGGCAGCCCCTTGGCAAGCGATTCCAATAAGGTTTTGGCAAAACCGAAGCGACTCGGAAGTTCGTCATTCGCAGTCATGGATAACGACAGATCGATTGCAGAAAGAATATCCACCCCTGCCGTCTGTTCCGAGTTCTCCTGCCAATCAAAACTGCGCGGTCCGGCCAGAGCAATCATCAACGCCATCCAGGCAACTCCCAAAAAGCGCAAGGGAGTCCATTGCCACAACCAGACGCGAACGGATCCCGCAGGTGTTTGCGAGGCCTCCAGCCATGGCCACAAAGCTTCATCGGCATAACGGCGCCGTTGTACCCGGCGTCGCAGTCCTAACAACCCCGCGGCTACAAACGGCAACACGAGCCCCCACAACCATAAAGATTCACGCCATTGCAGACTTTCCCAGATCATGCCTGCGCCTCCGTAAAGTCTTGACGTTTAAGCAGCCACAGCAGCAGCGCGTAAACCGCAAATAACACGACAGCCATCAGCAATAACCAATGCGTTAAATCCTGCCAATGACGCTCTACTTCGGCTTGTGGAACGGCCACGCCTTCCAACTTATCGATTGATTGCAGTACCTGCTGCAAGCCTTCTCCGCTTTCAACCTTAAAGTAGCGGCCGCCGGTCTGCGCCGCTATCTGCTGCAACACTTCGGCCTGTAACGGCTGATACAGCAAACCTGAAAACTGGCGCAAATCCGCTGCCGATGAATTGGAGCCCACACCGACGGTATAGACCGGCACTTTTAACACTTGGGCATAATTGACCGCCTCGTCCATCGGCACTCGACTCGGCCGGTTCATTCCGTCACTGATCAGGACCACGACCCGCTTGCGCGCCGAATCCTGCAAATCACTCACCGTCTGCATATCGGCCCGCTGCTTATCGGCTTCGCGTAACGCCAGCCCAAGCGCCTCGCCGCTCGCCTCGTCGGTTCGACCGGCCAGATAAGGCTTCAGACGTTGAAGATAAGCTTGCGCCGCCTGCTGATCGGCCGTCAGAGGCATCAAGGTAAACGCTTGATCGGCATAGATCACCACTGCAAAACGGTTGCCGTCCAACGCCGCCATAAAATTCTGCAAGACGAGTTTTACCGCATCCATCCGCGTTTGATCATGTCCTTTAAAACGGTAATCCGGCAACAGAAACGAAGCAGAACTCTCGACCACAAACACCAGATCACGTACCGTTTTCGGGTTTGGCTGCGCTTCCGGCGGTAAAGGTTTTTGCGGCTGAGCCAGAGCGGCGGCTAAACAGATGATCAAGGCACCACGCAAACATTCCAATAGCAGCCAGGAAACGGAAAAACGCCATGTTCCTTGTGGTGTTTCTCCACCTTGACCGGCCTGTCTCTGCTGCATTCGCGAGACCAGAATGTGCCGCGCGGATAAACGCCCGCTCTGCGACAAAGCCTGACGATCATCCCAAACCGCCCGCCAACGTGACCAGACCCATAAAACCGGCCACAGAACAATCAACCAGAAAAACTCGGCATGCTGCCATTGAATTTCCGCCCAGGAAAACGACTGCCAAAGCGCCATCATGAGCGTTTCTCTCGCGAGGTAGTTCGTTTCGAAAACCGATTTAGCAAAGGAATAGAAAGATAGCTACTCACCGACAACGCCTTATCCAGCTGATTGAGATACAAGTGAAAAGTTTCACGTGAAACTTCCACCTTCTGAGCCGATGCCGCCTCGGCTAAACTTGTACCCAAGGCTCGCCATTGCGCCGTTTGATAGGCAGAGCTCTGTTTGAATTTTCGATCCAGACACTGCCAAATATCGAATGCCTGCCATAGATGCTGTTCATCCACCTCTTGCTCACGCAACCACTGCAAACGCTTGCGTAAACAAACTTTTGAACGGCGACGAAGTAGCCAGAAAAGCGCCGTTGCGGCCAGTACCAGTAGTAAAATCATACCGACAGAACTGAAACCCGCATCGGGTTTCGGTGGCACACTCGGCGCTTCGATATCCAACAACACCTGCGAAGAAGTTAAATTCTGTTGCGTCGTTTCAGGCATCTACAGCTCCAATTGGTGGAGTAACCGCGACATAAAGTCTTCGACTTCGTCGGTACTTTCGATAAAACTCATCTCAACCCCGGCTTGGCGCAAGCGGCACTCTCCGGCGGAGAAATACGCCTGAGCCCAAGCTTGATAAGCTTCCAGCTGCTGACGGTTTTGGATATGCAACGCTTTCGACCCGGCAGAGTGCAGACTCATTCCCGATATATCCGGCAAAGCATTTTCAACTGGGTCTCTCAGCCAAATGGCATGCAGATTTAAACATTCGGAAAGCGCATAAATCAGTTGAAGACTATGGTCGGAAAGGTCGTAAAAATCACTGAGAATCCACAGGCGGTCGCCGCCCCTGAATTGCGGTAACAGATGGTTCAACGCCGCTTCCAGGCCCGGCCAGTTAGCGCCCTCTTTCGGCGGGCAGGCTTGCGAGGAAAATTTCATGGTTTGCGAGAACAAATCTCGCCCGAAAAGCGTTGGTAAAGAGCTTAACTCCTCATCTAAACGCAACAAGTTAAGACGCAACCCTTCGCTCTGTGCCATCCATGCCAAGGCACCACTTAAACGTGCGGCTTGCGTGGCTTTCAAACGCTTACGGGTGCCAAAACGCATACTTTCACGACAATCGAGCAAAATCCACCACTGCGACTGACGCGTCTCTTCAAAGCGTTTACTGAAGGCCTCACCTGTCCGCGCCATCAGCCGCCAGTTTATATGTCGCAGCTCATCGCCGGGCAGATAAGGACGACTCTCCTCATATTCCATGCCGGAGCCGCGAAAACGGCTGGACTGCCGTCCCTGACGCATCGCCTGACTCAAGCGCTCTTTCCAGGCACCTTTAGAACGCCAGCTTTCCAGAGATTCCGCTAAAACGGCTATCTCCTCATCGGATAGCAAAGGCATGGCATCAGCACGCTTTGCTACCGCCCTAAAACGCTGCCTGACTGCCTGCCAACCGCTGACGAAATTCGACAACAACGCTTAAGCCTCGACCGGAACCGGCACCAGATCCAACAAACGCTGAATCACTCGGTCGGCGCTCCATTGTTGAGAACGCCCGACAAAACTCACCGCCAGACGATGACGCAAAATATCCGGCAACATCGCTTTAACATCTTCCGGCGTCACAAAATCCCGATTTTGCAGCCATGCCCAGGCACTCGTGGCATGCAATAACGCAATCGAAGCACGCGGCGAAGCGCCAATCTCCAAAACCTTTGCCATTTCAGGATCATACTTTTCCAGCTTTCGAGTCGCGGTTACCAGTGCCACCATATAACGCTCCACCGGTTCGGCAACATGCATCTCGGCGATTTGGCGACGTGCGGCCAATACCGTCTCAGGTGCCAAAGACCCTTTGACTTTCTCACGGTCTTCTCCGAAATGGTGACTACGGTCACGGCGTAAGATTTCCAACTCCTCGCTCTCATCCGGATAATCCAGCAACAGATGTAACATAAAACGGTCCAACTGCGCTTCCGGCAAAGGATAAGTCCCGCTCTGCTCCAACGGGTTCTGCGTCGCCAACACCAAAAACAACGCCGGAAGCGAACGCGTCTGGCCACCGGCCGTCACCTGTTTCTCCGCCATCGCTTCCAACAGCGCCGACTGCACCTTCGGCGGCGCACGATTGATTTCATCAGCCAACACTATCTCGTTAAAGATCGGCCCCTGAACAAAACTCAAACGTCCCGTCGTCGGATCAAGCACTTCCGAGCCCATCACATCCCCAGGCATCAGATCGGGAGTAAACTGAATACGTTGAAAGCTCGCGTGTACGCCATCGGCCAAAGCCTTAACCGCCGTTGTCTTCGCCAGACCAGGCGGGCCTTCCAAAAGAACATGCCCACCGGTCAGCAACGCCACCATCAATTTATCCAGCAACGCCTCTTGACCGACAATCACACCCTGTAAATACTGCTTTAAAAGCGCAAACTCACCACGCATCACCGACTCCCAGAAAAATCCAAGCTAATATTGTGACAGACATAAGCAACGCTTAATAAAAAAATACTTAATCCATGTATAAAACTAAAGGCCTAATCATCTAAGTCAGCGATTCAACAGCATGCCTCTTGATGTAACTTTTTCCACTGACACCATTACTATTAAGCTGCCTGTGCGGCAGTGAACTGCTTAACGGCTTGCGCTAGTTCTGGTTGGCCCTATTAGGCTGCCTGTGCGGCAGTGAACCGAGCCTTAATTACATCATCAATGACGTTTAACTTCTAAGCTGCCTGTGCGGCAGTGAACGTAAAAAAACAAGCTGAAGCAATTCAAGCATTCTTCTAAGCTGCCTGTGCGGCAGTGAACCGGTAAGGCCGAGCCGGTGGATATGGCCGTCTCTTCTAAGCTGCCTGTGCGGCAGTGAACCACGGCCTGAAACTCTTCCAGCGTGCTTGCCTCTTCTAAGCTGCCTGTGCGGCAGTGAACTCCAAGAAGAACTTTCCCTGCGAGGATTTAGCCTTCTAAGCTGCCTGTGCGGCAGTGAACAAGCTCTAATTCTGCTTCAAGGGCTTCAATTCCTTCTAAGCTGCCTGTGCGGCAGTGAACGACCGATTGTGTCGTCTTGCTCATCATCCGAACTTCTAAGCTGCCTGTGCGGCAGTGAACTCGGCATCAATGAGATCGCCGGGGTAGTGCATCTTCTAAGCTGCCTGTGCGGCAGTGAACGTTCCCTTAGATACTTTTGCTTGTTCCACAATCTTCTAAGCTGCCTGTGCGGCAGTGAACTACGTGCAGCGCAACGTGAAGCAGAAATTTTACTTCTAAGCTGCCTGTGCGGCAGTGAACACAGCTTGATGGGTTATATGCCGAAATTAACCCTTCTAAGCTGCCTGTGCGGCAGTGAACTTGAGTCGAAGTATTAAATCAATGTTAGACGACTTCTAAGCTGCCTGTGCGGCAGTGAACTGCGCTTATAACTGGAACAGAGCAAAGCAAGCCTTCTAAGCTGCCTGTGCGGCAGTGAACTGGTTCTGGTATGTAATTGCAGGCGCGGTTATCTTCTAAGCTGCCTGTGCGGCAGTGAACGCACTGATCAACCGATTAATTACATCGTCATCCTTCTAAGCTGCCTGTGCGGCAGTGAACTTCACTAGAGAGAATGAAATGCTGCTTACAATCTTCTAAGCTGCCTGTGCGGCAGTGAACAAAGCTGACAATATTGGACTTGACTATCTCAACTTCTAAGCTGCCTGTGCGGCAGTGAACGGACGCATGGAATTCGTCAGTTTCAATTTTTCCTTCTAAGCTGCCTGTGCGGCAGTGAACGGCAGTTTCCGTTTATTTCAATGTAGCGGTTCCTTCTAAGCTGCCTGTGCGGCAGTGAACTTTGTGACGCGCCGGAGTCGGAAAAAAGTGACCTTCTAAGCTGCCTGTGCGGCAGTGAACTGAGTAATAAATTGCATTTTTTACGAATTAAACTTCTAAGCTGCCTGTGCGGCAGTGAACAAAAGATGAATTAAGAACGAATGAAGGTCAGCCTTCTAAGCTGCCTGTGCGGCAGTGAACAAGACGAGCAGGACAGAATCGAAGAATTGGCCTTCTAAGCTGCCTGTGCGGCAGTGAACGGGCAGCCACGCAGATCAGTCCCATATCGCCACTTCTAAGCTGCCTGTGCGGCAGTGAACCATTGTTCGTCTGATCAAAAAATGCGACTGTTCTTCTAAGCTGCCTGTGCGGCAGTGAACCTATCTGCGATTAGTCCTGTCAACTCAGCAGACTTCTAAGCTGCCTGTGCGGCAGTGAACTTTGGAGGATTAGTAGCGCGCGATTTATTTTTCTTCTAAGCTGCCTGTGCGGCAGTGAACGCTCAACAACTGCAACGTATGTAGATCGGTATCTTCTAAGCTGCCTGTGCGGCAGTGAACTCCGGAAATGCCTGCCTGCTTCTCCAAGATATCTTCTAAGCTGCCTGTGCGGCAGTGAACAATACAGATCAAGACGGTGATCCATCACCCGACTTCTAAGCTGCCTGTGCGGCAGTGAACTCTGTTCCTAAATTTAGGTACAATAGAACACACTTCTAAGCTGCCTGTGCGGCAGTGAACTTCGGCATCCTCTGCATACAGCAGTGCAAACTCTTCTAAGCTGCCTGTGCGGCAGTGAACATAGTTTGCATCTTTTTCAATCTGATGGTTACCTTCTAAGCTGCCTGTGCGGCAGTGAACTTAGATCATCAATGACATTGTCTTCTGGATCGCTTCTAAGCTGCCTGTGCGGCAGTGAACCGCGTTTCCCAGCTGCCGCCGGTAATACCCGTCTTCTAAGCTGCCTGTGCGGCAGTGAACATCTGCGTGAAATTCTGACGGAATCAATTACCCTTCTAAGCTGCCTGTGCGGCAGTGAACAGCAAAACAACCCGGCCTGCTCAAACTGGACACTTCTAAGCTGCCTGTGCGGCAGTGAACGACACAACATGATCATCGCTGCAAAATTATCTCTTCTAAGCTGCCTGTGCGGCAGTGAACAAAAGGTTCGGATAGTGACGTTCTGCTTTTTTCTTCTAAGCTGCCTGTGCGGCAGTGAACCCGATGCTTTGGCGATGACCAGACCGCAATAACTTCTAAGCTGCCTGTGCGGCAGTGAACTCAGCTTGGCGTTCATAAAAGCGATGTCCGTCCTTCTAAGCTGCCTGTGCGGCAGTGAACCGTAGAGCAGGCGCTTGTAGTCATCTGACAGCCTTCTAAGCTGCCTGTGCGGCAGTGAACTCTTTCCGGCTCAATGATCAGCGCACCAGTTGCTTCTAAGCTGCCTGTGCGGCAGTGAACTGGTCACTTTAGCAAACAAGGAGCCTGGTAATCTTCTAAGCTGCCTGTGCGGCAGTGAACCAGGATCAACGTAAAGATCTACATCAAGATTACTTCTAAGCTGCCTGTGCGGCAGTGAACTTGACAGAACGGCCGAACCCATTCCCATTTGTCTTCTAAGCTGCCTGTGCGGCAGTGAACATCGTCAACAATTATATCGACGGATCACATGACTTCTAAGCTGCCTGTGCGGCAGTGAACGGTTGAAGACGGTCGCTTTGTCTCAAAGTATGCTTCTAAGCTGCCTGTGCGGCAGTGAACTGAAGAGCCGGGAATCGACGGCGGAACAAAATCTTCTAAGCTGCCTGTGCGGCAGTGAACATCGATGCCGCATTAAACAGCGACATTGATCCCTTCTAAGCTGCCTGTGCGGCAGTGAACATTTAGATATGGGTGTAATTGACTCACTGAAACTTCTAAGCTGCCTGTGCGGCAGTGAACGCAAACTCTTCTGCAATCGGCTTGGTAGTAAACTTCTAAGCTGCCTGTGCGGCAGTGAACCCAGACGGCAGCCTGCAGAATAGAATATCGTCCTTCTAAGCTGCCTGTGCGGCAGTGAACAACGGAATCCCTAAAGCAATTCTTACTTACGACTTCTAAGCTGCCTGTGCGGCAGTGAACTACTGGCTGCCTGGGTCTGCGTCGATTGGTACCTTCTAAGCTGCCTGTGCGGCAGTGAACTGGTCCAGTTCCTTAACGAATGCTGCATAACTCTTCTAAGCTGCCTGTGCGGCAGTGAACATCGCCCAGGGCCTTAGCGCTGGCGATCCGCACTTCTAAGCTGCCTGTGCGGCAGTGAACGCCGCCAATACCCCCTGCGGGTCTTTTTCTGGCTTCTAAGCTGCCTGTGCGGCAGTGAACGATAATGTCTCTAAAAAAGAGACTATGTATAACTTCTAAGCTGCCTGTGCGGCAGTGAACAGTGGGACGGCGGCGGCTTTCTGATTTACAACCTTCTAAGCTGCCTGTGCGGCAGTGAACTGAATTTTAAGACATAAAAAAACAGTTACAACAATAAGTTAGTGAAATTCGGATTAAAAAACCATCTATTCCTTCTAACGTTGTAACTGTTTGATTTTATTAAATTTAATTTTTAACTGAAAATTATTGGT
Organism: Thiomicrorhabdus heinhorstiae; assembly: GCF_013391765.2. Lineage (GTDB taxonomy): Bacteria > Pseudomonadota > Gammaproteobacteria > Thiomicrospirales > Thiomicrospiraceae > Thiomicrorhabdus > Thiomicrorhabdus heinhorstiae. Next base: position 18,090 of record NZ_JACBGI020000006.1, read on the forward strand.
TAAAACCAAGGTATTGTGGCTGTTTTACTTAAGCCAAAGTGATCAAACACACCATCAACTGGCTGACCTTGCAAATCCCCTATTGCAATATAGCGTCTGTGTTTATGGCCGTTGGAAGCACTTTCCAATTCTATGTAAGCTTCAGATAAACCTTGTGAATACATTTTTATTCTGTATTGTTTTGCTTCTTGTTCAGTAATTGAACCCCTTTTGGTTAGACGTTTCAACTTTGCATTGGTCATATTTTGCTGTTTTCTTGAAACAGTTCGATACTCCACAACATCAGGAATTTTCTGAATATCTGTTATAGCGCAATATCCAGAAAGACCACCTAGCCAATTTGCCGCATTAAGTTCCTGAAGTCTATTTTCAGAACCATGCAGCCGTATTTTATTGCCTAACAGCGTCTTATAATTCGGAAAACTAATACCAATATCGTTCGCGTTCATTTCAAATAAAGCTTTGTGGAATTTAGTAACAACTTTGTTTAGTAAAACATTGATACGAAACTCCGCATCAGGTTTTAATTGAATGTCAATGTAATAATCCATTTAGACCACTCCCTTATACTCTGATACTGGTGACATAAGCCAAGCCTTTTTTGCCTAAATAAAAGCTTGATACACCTGCATTATCGATCAAACTACTAAGTTCTTTAGCCGCCTCTTTAGAAATATCAAGAGTGATAATTAACTTTCCACGAGCCTTTTGAAGCATTGATGTTCTATTCCCCTCGCCCTTAATTCCTCTCTCTTTCATGATATACGGATTGCCCCAGACTTTTTTCATCACACCCGTAGTTGTAAATGATGACAAAAAACCCTTTGGAGTTAATCCATTGAAAGATATTCCAGATATCGCCCCTCTTGGAGTTGTGGCGGAACTCATATCAAATTGGTTTGTAAGCTTAGTGACTTGAAGATACAAAGCTGTACAGTAAAGAGATTCCCACTTAACTTTTCCGTTTTTGCCTATAGCATTAGATTTATCAAACTGAACTTTTAAAGACTCCGCTACTTCTATAGCTTGCTCTTCTAATTCAGGGACTTTGTATGCCTTTATATCTTGAAAAGCATTTAAAATTGCAAATGGTGTTAATTCAATTTTTTCATCTACGTGCTTTTTACCATTAAAAAAATCAAGTAACTCAGCAGGAGAAAGCTTGAGAACTCCCCATAGTTGTTGACTATAATCAGATTTCAACCTTGGATCATTCAACTTTAACGATCCCGTAAATGAATTTTGATCAAAGTTCCCTGACATATTTCTTAAATAGACAGTTTCATTCCAGTAATCAGCTTGATCTTCCCAAGAGGTTTTATCTTCTATTTCAAAGAAATAAAAGTTATCTGATGCTCTAGCCTGATAAAGCTTGCGCTGATCACCAATTAGACGGCTCAAGATACCTAAAACCGTATCAATCGTGATCTCTCTTTTAAGAAAATTTTTGCTGTCTTCTAATGCTCTACCTGAACCAATATACTTGCGCCCCTCTTTCGGCAATGGTTCATTATTTGAACCGTCCAAAAAAGAGTTACGCCAAGAAGATTCATATTCAATGATGATTTCCATTTGAAGCCTCTTTATTTAGCATCAAAATAGACTGCAAACTCAGTGTCTGGCTCCAGCGAGCATTCGCTTTCATCTCGCTTAATGCGCATCATTTTATTGCTATCGTTGTAGTCCACTTCGACTGAATCTACATACATGTAAGATTTCGCCTGACGAATCACTAGATTTTGAATCTTCTCAATCATGTGCTCGATCAAAACTTTTTGAGCCGCTTCATTTAATAGAATGCCTTGTTCACCCTCTTCAAAAATAGTTCCTCGGCGAACATAATTAGGGTGAAATATTGCTTTAACATTGTCGTCACCGCCAATCTCTTTTAAAAAGTCTTCAATCTGTTGTGCTACTTCTTCTCCTTGACCGTCACTAATATCCATTGAGCTACGATCAAATTTACGGTCGAGAGAAATAAACTGTAATTGCTCAATACTAATTGATCCATAAGAAAGGTACTCAGTATCGCCAAAGGTTGTTTTTGAGAAGAATGAGGAGCTATCTCGCTCACCTGCTTGACCAAATTGTTCAAAATTTCCATTACCCAATTGATCAACAAAATCTTCTAGCAATAATGGACTTGTTCTTTTTGACTGGCTTGATGGCACAACATAACCTCGCAACAACCCTGTCTCTGAAGCAAGAACTCTGGCAAGGTTTTTATTTGACGCATAGTGCAGATCAAAAGCCTGTTCACGGAATAAATGGTGACGAATGCAGTTTTGACTGATATATAAAGGGGTTTTAGTAAAATCAATATCTTGCGGTTCTTTGCGGTATTTGTAACCTGTATCTTTTACCTTGCCAGATAGATTGGTATAACCTCGAAGTTTGGGCATGGTGTGATTATCGACAGTTTTTCCATCCTCGCCTGTTAGATTTGTTGGTCCATTCCAGTTCACAACCCCATGACCTTTGGCAATAACCTTAAAATCAACACTTTTAATTCCAGTAACTTTTTCCATGATTTACTCTTCCTCTGTATTTTCTAATTTGTGAATGGCAATCGCGCCAATCGGTTGTTTAATGCCTTGTGCATAGTAAATTGCGGCAGCATGCGCCGTTTCGTTGCATAAAGCCAAATCTTGTTCGGTATAACTTAAAAATATTGGAGTTGAAGCATCAGTCGCTTCATTTTTTAACAAATAGGCTTTGTAGCGTTTAGCGTATTTTTCTCCTTTAAATTTTTGAATCTGATGATGTTTTTTGTACATGAAATTGATTAGGTTATTTTCTCCACTCTCGTCATAACCTTGAATTTCATCAATCGACATAGTGAATTGATTGCCTTCGATCTCTGTGTTACAAGTGTATTCGTCGGTAACATGCCATTCCCCATTTTCATCAAACTGAACCTCTGCCATTTGCACAAAACGACTGTCTCCACGCAAAGAAGAAGCTTTAATTTTGATGGCATCTTTTTTGACTGGTTTTGATTTAAAAGCAATCGGATCATGAAGCTTGTGATTCAATTGAACAGCACTCTTCTGTAATAACTTGTGCAATTCATCTGTCAGCTGTTCAGATTTTTCCTTGTAAAACGCTCGGTACTGTTGATACAACCAACTCAGCTTTATTGAATCCATCTCTTGCAATTTGTCATCAAGCCAGAGAAACCACTGATAAGCAGATTGAAATTCAAATTGCTTATTAAGAAAGTTACCGACATTATTTTTTTGTTTGCCGTATTCTTTAATGGCATTCGGCAGATAAGTCACATACACATTCTTCTCTGTACTCTGTCCAAATCGATCAAGCCTCCCCAATCGTTGCAACCAGTTTTCTGGGCTAGTGATTTCTGTATGCATTTCATCGCAGGTAATATTTAGAGAGGCTTGCACGATTGGGCCTGAACGCAGAATATCGAATTCTCTAGTGCCCTCTTTTTTAAAAGCGTTGTATACCTGTTCGAAAATTTCACGCTTATCTTTCTTGGTATAGCGTCCATGAAACAAAATGGCATTTTCTTCGGTTTGATGGCGGATAAAGCCTAATTGAGCTGCCTTAGCCGTATTGGAGATAACAAAGGTATTTGGTGGATATGTCTGACTTACGAGAGGTGAATCTTGAGTGGTTTCATCGTAGCCTTTAAATTGAATCTGATAGTCTGATTGATTAAATGTTTCAACACTGACAATATCATCTTTGTGAGTTTCCAAAACTTCCGTTACAAATAAAGGGTTAATGGTTGCCGAAACAAGCAGACAATTTGCTTGATGTTCTCGTAACGATTTTGCTTTCACCAACTCGGCGAATAGTAAATTCAGCGCGGGAATTTTGATTAATTCATGGAACTCATCAAACACAACATGAGAGTTTAAAAACTCGATCAAACCAGTGACTTGGCGATGAGTCGTGATGGTATTCATGACTTGATCAATGGTGGTTATCACTATTTGACCACCAAACTGTTCGCTATCTGGCGTTTCGTTTTCTTGTCCGTTGCTCCAAGTTTTTTTAAACTCCCCCGTCAGCAGTTCTATTTTAGTTTCTGGCAAATATTGATCGCTTTTGAGTTCATCATAAATACCTAAACAAACCTGAACACGTGGACACACCCAAATCAGTTTTTGAACATTTTTCTTAGCCGCCCATTCCAGTGCAATCTTGGTTTTACCACACCCAGCCGGGCCTTCTAATACGACAACACTTTCGACCTCTGTGAGTTGATCTGCCGCGATGGTTTGTTGTTCATTACGCTTCGCATTATCAGGTTTATTAAAACGATCTATACATCCTTCAATATCACCTTGTAAATGGCTGGATTGATCCAATATTTTTTCGACAACTGAGTTCAGGTTTTGCTCAGAAATTAATTCTGCCAATTCATCAGCATCTAAAGCCGAAATGGCACGATCAGCGGAAATAACTGCTGTGCGAATAATGTCTTTCTTTGCGTTTTCAGTAATATCTTTAGTAAAGTTTTCAAGCGCATTGTGCTTATCGGAGTAAAGCTTATATTCAGGCATCACCTGCTTTAAAATAGCGTCCACATCTTCAAAATCAATTGAATTCAGTTCTGAATCTTGCAAGGTTTCAAACGATTGATAAAGCTCTTTCATTAAGGATTTTGCAGTTAACGTTAACTGTTGACTGCTTGCCTCAGCTCCTAAACTTCCTGAGAGTTGCGACCAAATTTCAATCTGGTAGTTAAAATCACTTTTACGAATAGGCTTAGCGTGATGCCAATAAATCACGTGCTCAATTAAAGGTTTTAAGTTCCTAGCTTGGCCATCAGTAAGCAAGTTAAATAGAGCAAGAGAAATTTCATTATGGCGTGGGTGTTTTTCAAAACTAAATGTTCCTTTATCAATGTGAACCCCGTCTTCATCAATGGGTAATTGAGTCTTTCTCTTTAACTCTTTATTCAGCCATTCTTGGAATTTAGGATCAAGCTTACCAATGTCATGCCATAGACCGGCAATCAAGGCCACCTTCCGTAAATTAGGTACATCTGGATAAAGTTGATTAACCAGTGCTTGCGCCACCCAACCCACTGCATACAGATGATCTTTGAGCAGTTGTCCTTTGGTATTGGCGTAAATCGGGTTAATTGATTCGTCATATCTCACAAGAATATCCTTCGTGGTGTAGTTCACAGGCACATGTCCCTGCTCATTAAATTTTTGTTTACTGCCGACAATCCATTGCAAATCGATTCTGCTGCGACTTCGTAACCAATGACAGCTCACAGCAGTATTTTTAGTTGCCGTTTTTCTTAAGAGTCTTTTAACAGCTTCCAATCCATCTATTGTGATCACCGTTTGCCAAGTGTTATCACCGATGCGGTTCGCAAAACTGTCTAATACTCGCCGAGTTCTTGGCAAAGCTTTTTTCTCACATTGAGAAACAAACATCACCATCATGATGATGGTGCCTCTAATGCGGCTTTTTTGACGGTGTTAAACATAAAATCTAAAGACTTATGTTGAGTAAATTTAAGTAGACATTGCTGTCTAAAAGACTGTTCAGATTCCTTATCTTTAGCGGAAATAAATGCCCAAGGAAGAATTACGGCATCTTTGACTAAATCTGCGACATCAAAAACTAAAGCGCCTCGTCTTGTTTTGCCATGCATCACTGCAAATCCAAAAGGAATACCCAGTACCCAAAGTGTCGTCGCGCCTAGACCATAAGCGAGATAATTCCCATGATTCAAAAATGAATTTGCTTGATCACCGTCATATTGGCGGGTAAAACCGAGTAAACCTGTTTGTTTAGCGGAATATTTGTATAAGGCTTTCGTAAATTGTGCCTCCGCTCTCAATAACCAATTGACCGTTTCTGATACCAGTATTTCACTTCTAAAGGTTTCGAGTTCCAATCTTAAGTCTGCAAGATCAAATGCTTCGGCTTTTAAGTCTTTATCTTGCGTCCAAACTTTTTCAAAATATTCAATTCGTGCCATTTGAAACTGCTTGGCAACGTCCAGTCTATGTTCATCTTCAAACCAGAATCTCATCCAGCCTTGTAAATATTCGGTAGGCCTATATTCACTTTGTGGAGATAACCATTCGATATCCGTTGCTGCCAGAAGAGGTGTTGCACCACCTCCTGAAAAACCAATCATGACCCCCGCAGAGGAAAGCATTCTAACTGCTGGCTGAGTAATGGATGTGCCAGTCCCAAGTAACAAGGCTGTCGTATTTGCAATAGGTATATTCCAAAACCGTTGATCTTCATCCCGCTCAGCAAGATACAAAACACGTCCATCTTTTTGCATAACGCGGCACTTTTCTAGGTAATAAATATTGGCTCGCTTTGAATGAAGAATTGCTTTTAGATCAGTAAGAGCTTCCATACACACCTATCTCGGAACAATTAATTTCTTTACGCAAATATAACAAACCACCATCCAATTTTCGTATTAAAAATTTTCTATTTGAGAAAAGCGCCATGCCTGAGTTACACTCATAAACAGGTTTTAACAAGAGCGATAAAAAATCGTGAAATTCCTACGGGTATTCTTTTTGGCTTTGCTGTCTTTCAGCGTTTTACTCCGGCCGGTATTGGCGGAGGAATTCAACCTGCCTGTTTCACATGGAACCTCTCAGCTTGAAACCGTTAAAACCGGCAATGCTCCTGCCGTGCCGCACATGGATTGTTGCGAACACATGCAAAGCATGCAATCCGAACAGACGATGCCTTGCCATCATCATGTGCATCTTCCAAATCAACCTTGTCCCGAATGCGGCGACCACTGCGATTGCCACGGCGACCTGCATTTTTCTTTCTCCGCAACCACGGTTGGAACCTCCATTCTGCAAACCGCTTTGGTTGAACAGGACGGCACTCTTTCCGAAACCTCTCCTACTGCTGCCGGTATCCAGACCCTGCTCGAACGCCCTCCCCGTCTGATTTAAACCTTTATCGATCCATTTACTACGGAACTCTACCCGCTTGCCGATTCGTTGTTCGAAAGCGAGCTCGACTGTTATTCGTTAAAGAAGGTTTACATCCATGAAACGCCGACTTTTCTTAGGCTTATGCCTAACCCCTTTTCTGTCCCCGCTGGCTCGGGCAGAAGAGAAAAACGCCACCATTTACAAATACGTCTGCCCGATGCATCCGCAGATCATCCGCTCGCACGAAGGCACCTGCCCGATTTGCGGCATGGATTTAGTGAAACAGGCATTCGAACAGCAAAGCAATCAACTGCAGATTTCGTCACATCAGACGATGAACAGCAAGATGAAACAGGGCTTTGCGATCCGGACAACTCTGGTACAGAAAACCACCCTTTGGAAATACATTCCCACCTTCGGAAAAGTGGTGGCCGACGAAAGCAAGGTGATTCACATTCACCCCCGCGCCGCCGGATGGATCGACCATTTGAGCGTGCGCAATAATGGCGAGTTGGTCAAACGCGGCCAGTTGCTCTACAAAATCTACGCGCCGGAAATCGTTTCCGCCCAGCAGGACTTCCTCCTGGCAGTACAAAAATCGAAACTGCGTCCCAACCGATCCGACGCAGTGGTCGAAGCGATGCGTTCGCGGTTGCAATTCCTCGGTATCAGTTCAGGCACCATTAAATCTTTGGAAAAACGCCAGCGCCCTTATAACGAAATCCCGATCTATGCCGAGCAGAGTGGTATCGTCACCAATCTGATCGTACAGAACGGCATGTATGTCGAACCGAAAACCGAACTGATGAGTTTGCAGGATCTTTCGTCCGTATGGATCGAAGCGCAGGTTCTACCCTTACAACAGGCCTGGCTGGCGGAAGGTTTAAGCGCCAATATCACCTCCACGGCTTATCCCGATCGCCGCTGGGAAGGGGATATCAGTTACATCTACCCGGTTGCCGATGCCAAAACCCAGGCAACCTCGGTGCGCATTCCACTGCTTAACGACGATGGCGTTCTCAAACCGAATATGCTGGTCGATGTGGAAATCTTCGGTGGGCCGAAACAGAACGCTTTGGCGATTCCGCTGGAAGCGGTGATCGATAACGGCCAGCAGAAGCGGGTGGTAAAAAGCCTCGGCGACGGGAAATTCGATGTGGTGGAGATCAATACCGGCATGGAAACCAGCGGCATTGTCGAAGTGCTTTCCGGTTTGCAAACCGGTGACGAAATCGTGGTTTCCGGACAGTTCCTGATCGATTCGGAGAGCCAGATTCAAGCGAATCTGCGCCGCCTGTTGCAAAACGACGCGTCCGACGCGCAATAGGAGACCGGCATGTTGAATCGTTTGATCGAACTTTCGATCCGCAACCGGATTCTGGTATTGCTGATCAGCCTTGCCATTGCTCTCTGGGGCTGGCAGTCCCTGCAAAAAACGCCGTTGGATGCGATTCCCGATCTGTCGGACGTACAGGTCATCGTCAAAACCACCTATCAGGGGCAAACACCGCAGGTGGTCGAGGATCAGATCACCTATCCGATCTCCAGCCTGATGATGTCGGTACCGAAAGCCAAGGCGGTACGCGGCTATTCATTTTTCGGCGACTCTTACGTCTATATTCTGTTCGAAGACGGCACCGACCCTTACTGGGCGCGTTCGCGGGTATTGGAATACCTGTCGCAAGTCAAAAGCAGTCTGCCGCAAGGTGTACAACCCAATCTCGGGCCGGATGCTTCCGGCGTCGGCTGGGTGTACGAATACGCGCTGATTGACCGAACCGGTCAGCAGGATCTGGCACAACTGCGAACCCTTCAGGACTGGTTCCTCAAATACGAGCTGCAATCGGTTCCCGGCGTCTCCGAAGTCGCCTCCATCGGCGGCATGGTGCGTCAATACCAGGTCGAAATCGACCCGAATAAGCTACGTGCCTACGGCCTGACTTTGGCGCGCATTCAAAGTGCCATTCGCAACAGCAGCACCGAAATCGGTGCTTCGGTGATCGAACAGGGCGAAGCGGAATATATGGTGGCTTTTAAAGGTTACGCCAATGATCTCGACGCCCTGCGCAAGCTGCCGTTAGGCCTCAGTTCCAAGGACGATATTCCGATTCTGCTCGGCGACATTGCCAAAATCCAGTTCGGCCCTCAGCCGCGCCGCGGCATAGCGGAATTGGACGGCGACGGCGAAGTGGTCGGCGGCATCGTCGTTATGCGTTCAGGAGAAAACGCTCTGAAGGTGATCGAAAAGGTCAAAAGCAAACTCGAAGAACTGAAAAAAGGCCTGCCTGCCGGAGTCGAGCTGGTGGAAACCTATGACCGTTCCGGGCTGATTCAGCGCTCGGTCGACACTCTCAGCGAAAAACTGCTCGAAGAGATGATCGTTGTCGCACTGGTTTCATTGCTGTTTCTATTCCACCTGCGTTCCGCTCTGGTAGCGATTATCTCGTTACCGCTGGGTATTCTCGGCGCTTTTATCATTATGGAATGGTTCGGTATCAGCGCCAATATTATGAGTCTGGCAGGGATCGCCATTGCCATCGGAACCATGGTCGATGCGGCAATCGTGATGATCGAAAACACCCATAAACACATGGAAGCCTTTGAACACCAGCATCAACGGTTGCCGGAAGTCGGCGAACACTGGCAATTGGTATTGAAAGCCTCCAAAGAGGTCGGCGGCGCATTATTTTTGTCGCTACTGATTATCGCCATGAGCTTTGTGCCGGTGTTTGCCTTGCAGGAACAGGCCGGGCGTCTGTTTACTCCGTTGGCATTAACCAAAACCTTGTCGATGGCGGTGGCCGCCGGTCTGGCGATTACTCTGGTACCGGTTCTGTTGGGCTATTTTGTGCGCGGAAAACTGCCGAGCGAATCAAAAAACCCGCTCAACCGCGCCCTGATCGCCTTATATCATCCAGTGATGAAATTCCTGCTCAACTGGCCGAAAACCGTTATCCTCTTGGCGGTGGTCACCATGACGAGCATTGTCTATCCGTGGCAGCAGCTCGGCTCGGAATTTATGCCGGAACTCGAAGAAGGCGATCTGCTGTATATGCCGACCACCTTGCCGGGACTGTCGATCGGTAACGCCCAGGCACTGTTGCAACAGACCGACCGCCTGATCAAGCAGTTCCCGGAAGTCAAAAGCGTCTTCGGTAAGATCGGCCGCGCCGATACCGCTACCGATCCGGCGCCTTTGACCATGATCGAAACCACCATCCAGCTGAAAGACAAGTCCGACTGGCGTCCCGGCATGACGCTGAAAAAACTGATTCGGGAGCTGGACACCACCGTCAAATTGCCCGGCGTGACCAATGCCTGGGTACAACCGATCAAAACCCGCATCGATATGCTCTCCACCGGGATTAAAACCCCAATCGGCATCAAGATTGCCGGCGACGACCTGCAACAGATCGAATCCATCGGCAAACAGCTGGAAGCTGCGCTGGCCAAAGTGCCTGGCACCTTATCGGCCTATTCGGATCGCGCCGAAGGCGGACGCTATATCGAAATCCTGCCGAAACACAATCAGCTGGCACTCTACGAGCTGCCAATCGGTGAACTGGCAGACATTATCTCCACCGCAGTCGGCGGCAAAAATCTGCAGATTACTCTGGAAGGTCGCGAACGCTACGCCATGAATCTGCGCTACCCGCAGAGTTGGCGCGATTCGGTGCAGCAACTGCGCGAATTGCCGATTGTCACGGCATCCGGTCGCCAGTTGCAACTCGGCCAGGTCGCCGACGTCAAAATCAAAATGGGCCCGCCGATGATTAAATCGGAAAACGCCCGTCTCAACGGCTGGACCTTTGTCGACCTGCAACCGGGGATCGATCTGGTCGGCTATATCAAACAAGCCCAACAGGTCGTGACCGAACAGCTGACGCTGCCGCCCGGTTACAGCCTGACCTGGAGCGGGCAGTATGAATATCTGCTGAAAGCCCAGCAAAGCCTGCAACAGATCGTGCCTTTCGCTCTGCTGATTATCTTTCTGTTGCTGTACTTCATCTTCAAGGATGCCGTCGAGTCATTGATGATTATGCTGGTGGTGCCCTTCGCCCTGCTTGGCTCGGTGTGGTTTTTATGGTGGCTCGGTTTCCATTATTCGGTCGCAGTCGCGGTCGGGATGATCGCTCTGGCCGGGGTTGCCGCCGAATTCGGCGTGGTCATGCTGCTATACCTGAAACAGGCAATTCAGCAGGCGATCGACGAAGATCGCCTCAATACACCTCAGCAACTGCGCGAAGCCATTCTGCAGGGCGCGGTGCAGCGAGTACGCCCGAAAGCCATGACCGTCAGCGTTATCGTCATCGGCCTGCTGCCGATCATGTTCGGTTCCGGCACTGGTTCGGACGTGATGCAACGCATTGCCGCGCCGATGATCGGCGGCATGATTTCCGCCCCGCTGGTTTCGATGATCCTGTTACCGATTCTCACCTATCTGCTCATGCTGAGACGCATGAAAACCGGCCGTTTGCACCACGCCGAAACAGAATAAGGAGATTAAAATGTTTACCAAACACGCACTGTTCAAATCTATTTTTCCTAAACCGGTTTTACTGCACGTCAGTCTGATGCTGGCAGGGCTGTTATACGCTTTCGGCGTTTCGGCACAACCGCTCAAATTGCAGCAGCTATTCGATATCGCCACACAAAACAATCCGGAATTGTCGTATCTGCAGGCAAATCAGGACCTCTCTCTGGCGAAATACCAAGAGAGCGAAGCCCTGCTTAAACCACAGGTGCGCCTGATCAGCGAATTCAGCTACGCTTGGATGGAGATGAATAACTTTCCGCGCTTTGCCAATCAGGTCGCCGTCAGCTATCCGCTGTACGATCCGATGCTGCAGGACAGCAAGCTGATCGCGTCCACGCAATACGACATCGAGATCGATCTGCTCGAAGCCGGTCGTCAAAAAGCCTGGCTACAGGTTTCCCAGCAGTACTTCAATTACTGGAAACAGCAAGCCGCTTTACACTATCTTGAGCAGGAAAAAGACTATCTCTACGAGCTGCTGTTTCAGGTAGAGAGTCGTCTCGAACTGGGCATGCAAGACCTTGACGATATGGCTAAAGTTCAAAGCCGTATCGACCGCAACCGCAGCCAGCGCATCGAAGCGCAAAAACGTCTCGCCTTGCTGAAAAACAATCTGCGTGAAGTGCTTGGTATCAACGACCGACCGGATATCGAAGTCGAAGCCTTGGCGAAACCGGCCATTCCGCAGCAGGCACCGCTGTTCGTAACCGACCTGCTTGAAGACAGTCTGAGCAAGCAACAACTCGATGGCCTGATACAAAGTCAGGATCAACAATGGCAGAGACTGGTTCTCGGCAACCCTCTGGTTGAGGCATTGCAAAAACAGTGGCAAGCGGCGCAACAGAAAATCCATCAGAAACAGCAGGTACTCACTCCCAAAGTCGAAGCCTTCGGTGCGCTGGTGTATAACGAATCTGACCGAAACTTCTATGACGATATGCGCGGCTTCCGCGGCGGTGTACGTATCAATGCACCACTGTATCTCGGCGGACAGGCTTCGGCCGAAGTAGCCCAGGCTCGTGCCGAAGCGGACAAGATCGCCGCTTTACAGCGCAAGCAGGAAAACGCTCTTATCACCATGGCAATGAATGCCTGGCTGGAATTGCAGAGCGCCTACGAGAATTATGACGTCCAGCAACAAGCTCTGAAAACCGCGCGCTGTACATTGGAAGCGATTGAACAGGCGCTGATCAGCGGCAGCAGCGACATCATCGAACTGCTTGAAGCGCAGAAAGCGGTTTATCAGGCGCAAAGCGCCCTGCCGGATACCGAAGCCGAAATCGGCCTGCAACGCATCAAATTTTACTGGGCGATCGGGCGCTTAAACCCAGGCATTACTTAATAAATCCCTCCTCATAAATGCTGTCCCGCTATCAAAGTTCAAGAATTTTGATAGCGATTTTTCTCCGGAAACTTCCCGCACAGTACCTTACGGTTGATCAGAAAAATCGATAGGTATTTAAAGCTTTGAAGTCACTATCTTAACAGCCTAGTCCGAGCAAAAACCGCTTATATAATCCCTTCTAATTTCTTCGCTTTTCTATATTTCTTGATACAGATCAATTTTTTGTATGGAAAGGCATTAACTTCTCTAAAGAAATCAAGCTTGCGTCCGAAACAGCAGTCATAGGGTTCAAATCTTAAATAAAGCTTAAGTTTTCAACTTCTACCAGTTTCTCTTAAAACCAAACCACTTTCTTGGAGGGCTCCATGAACCATTTATCTCGAACCCCTTTAACTCTGGCCCTGCTCACTGCCATGTCAATGACTCTGCCGCTTGGCGGGTGCAATAGCTCAAGTTCGGCAACCGTTGCAACCGGTACCTTTGTCGATGCAGCCGTCGATGGCCTGACGTACAGAGGCAATATTAACGGTAAAACCAAAAACGGCGGTCACTACGACTTTGAAGTAGGCACCAATGTCGCCTTTTACCTTGGCGAACATATTCGTCTAGGCGTATTGAAAGGCAGTACCGATGATGTATCCCCGCTTGATTTCTTTCCCGGCGCCACCGTCGATGATCCGCGTGTCGTCAATATTCTGATTTTACTCCAGTCTCTGGATGATGACGGTGACCGTACCAACGGCATCAATATCACCGCGGAATCGATCGCTATTTTGGAAGAAAAGCTCAGCGATGCCGGTATCAACATTAATACCTTGGATTTTTCGGCAATGACGGCCGAAGAAGCGGATGCAATCACTGATCAAATTCTGGCGATCCTAGCCGAAGTCATTGCCGCCACTCCGGCTGCAGACGAAGTTGTCACCGAACAGGAAGCCGTAAGCCACTTTACCGAAACCATGAGCGGCGATATTACCGTACATAAAAACATCTCTAGAACTCCGGAAGCGGGAAGCGGTGGACACAGCATCACCAGCATGATGTTGAAGACCGCGAAAACCAGTACTGCCGGCGAAGTTGACGAAGCAGTTCTAGTACGTCCATTATTGGTCAGCTATACCGATGTTGTCACCGGCGATTTCCAAATGGGTACCGGTAGTTCGGAAATTCCGGACATTGATCACGTTGCCGATACGTTTGTGGCTCTTTCTTTGGACAGCGGCGAAAGCTGGAAACAGATCAATATTTCCAATACGGCAGATAAAACTTCGATTCAGGTCGACTTTGATGGCGACGGCAGCACAGAAGCCTACTACGGCCACTCTTTTAAGCCAGTTATCAAAACCGAAGGCAATAAAGTATTGGTCGCCTGGAATGACAAATACTGCCCGAGCGGCAACCCTTCCGAACTGGATGATCCGGACACGCAGGATCTTTATCTGGTCAACGGTCCTCAAGGCACCATTAACTATGAAGGAATTGAAACCTACGGCGATGAAATCATACCGGCGCATGAAGTTCCTTTCAGCTGCGTATGGACTGCTCGTGGTGTACTGAACGAAGAAACCCACGATATCGACTGGCGTGCACCTATGCAACTGACTTCCGGACGCCGCGATTCCAATAAGCTCACCATCTCGTCAAGCGAAGAAGGTTTCGTTCTGGCGTGGCAGGAAGACCCGACAGGTCTTCGTCCGGGCGGCGGCGCCGGTCCTGGTGAGGGATGGAGTGGCGCTTCCACCAACCACCGTAGCGATATCTGGTACAGCTATCTACCGATAGATGAATTTGAAGCAACCGAAGCGGCTGAAGACGATACGGTTAAACCGAAATCGACCTATAACCTATCTTATCCGGTGCCTATCAGTGATAACGCCGTTTGTAAGCAGGAAAACGTCGATACCGGTACCAGCGCTCTATACTGCGCGCAAATCTGTACCGATAACGGCTATCTAGATGATCCGACCAGTAACGACGATGGTAAATGTTACACCAGCGAGCTGGATCCGATCCGTGCAATTTACGATCCGGAAAGCACCGAAAAACAATTGTTGAACGGTGATACCGGCGCTTCAAGACCGGTTCTTGGAATCTACGGTAGCAAAGTTATCCTGGGTTACGAAGAAACCAAAGGGGAAGCGGAAAGCCTGCCTGGCGTTCCTAACACCGAAACGCTCGACTCTATTCCGGTTGAGGCGCAAGGTAAGATCGCCTATGTGCATTCGTTCGACATGACGGCTCCGACTCCGATTTCGGCCGGAACCATCGTCAACCCTCTACGCGTTCCGGAAGAAGCAACCGAGGACAATCCGGACCGCAGTCCGGTATTGGAAAACGTCCGTCGTTTAACACTGATCAGTCAGGTAGACACCAGCGAAGTGACCGATCCGGCTAATCAGCATCTATGGGGTATTCTGTATAAATCCGGTATCGAAACCCAGGGTGCTTCTTCAGATATGTATCTGCGCCTGGCAAAAGGCGGCTACGATGTCAGCAACTTGAACGATGCAGCCGATTTGCAGGTGATGATGAATAATGCCGAATGGACTTCCAACAGCTGGAACCTGAGCTCTCACACTGCTGATGCAGACGAGACCGTGGTCGGAACCTGGGATTCAACCAATCTGGATGATTCAACCTGGGAGAACAACTGGGAAAATACTTTCTCGCCTCGCGGTTACCTGAGCGGCAGCACGATTGTGATCGGTTATGAATATACTCCATCATGGCGTGTTGCTTCGGTCGGTCACCTGCCTAATAACTTCAATATCATCCGTTCATTTGATAATGGAGCGACTTGGCAAGCACCGGTGAATGTATCCAATATCACCAATAATGTTATCTCCACTCTGGACCCTCGCTTGATCCCGACTTCGGAACCGATTCCTGGAGTTGAGCAGCGCGATCCAAACACCATTTTCGTCACCTACGGAACGATGGATATGGAAACCGGTATCGAGTTGGATCTGTTCGTCACTCGCAGTGCGGATGGCGGTGAAACCTGGGATAAAGTCCCTGCAACCGTCGACGGCTCACCAATCAATGAAGCCATTGTTCAGTCTGAAGCCGAAGAGAAAGAAGTACAAAACATTGCCTCTCCTGACGGTAAAACCCTGTACTCGATCTGGTTGCAAGAACTTGATCCTGAAGAAGCCTCTGAAAGCGCTCCTGATTACCTGTTGGGAAGCGATATCTGGGCGCAACGCAAAGATTACACAGACGAAAGCGCTTCTGAGTAATCGGTAGATTCCCGGCAGAACGACCTTCTTCCGGGAAAATACATGATCCAATTTACGCCAAAACCGGGGCCGTTAATCGATGATTAGCGGCCTTTTTGTTTTACAGCCTTCCAACTCCTTCCGACACCTCTTTCTCTCGACTTAATAAAAGAATTATCAGATAAACCAAACACTTATTAAAGATCAACTTCTCTCTTTGCTAAGAGGCAAAAAAGCTGAAAAACCGTGGCATTGATGCCTATAATGAAACTCTCCGAACAAAGCAAAAGAGTGACGCTATGACAGCTTTGGCAACATCGACTAAAGACGATCTGATCGGAACCATTACCGAGGTTCATGGTCCGGTCGTGGTCATTGCCTGCCGTCAGCTTCCGCCACTCAATCAGGCTCTTTTCGCCCATCACAACGGCGATAAATGGATCTTCGAAGTCCACCAGCATCTGGATAAAGAACATGTGCGAGCTGTGGCTCTGCAACAGACCCGCGGTCTCTATCGCGGCATGGACGTCTTCGACAGCGGTTCTCCGCTGCATGTTCCAGTCGGTCAAGACTGTTTAGGGCGCGTGCTCAACTTGTTCGGCGAACCGCTTGATGGCGGCAATCCCTTCAAGGCCGAATCTTTTCGCAATATTCACGAACCGCCGCCCAATCTTTCCGAATCCACCTATAGCAACGAAATCCTCACTACCGGAATCAAAGTTATCGATCTGCTGTGTCCTTTCGTCAAAGGTGGCAAAACCGGCCTGTTCGGCGGTGCCGGTGTCGGCAAGACGGTTCTAACGATGGAGTTCATGCACGCAGTCGCGTCCCTGCATAAGGGTGCATCGGTGTTTGCCGGCGTCGGTGAACGCATGCGCGAGGCGCAGGAGATGTGGAAAGAGATGGAACGCGCCGGAATTCTACCGCAATCACTGCTGGTATTCGGGCAGATGGACGAAGCGCCGGGAGTGCGTTTCCGCCTCGGCTTGTCGGCGCTGACCTATGCCGAATATCTGCGCGATACCTTGCAAAAAGAGGTACTGTTCGTAATGGACAATACTTTCCGTTTTGTGCAGGCCGGCAGCGAAGTTTCCAGTCTGCTGGGACGCATGCCGGCGACGGTCGGCTACCAGCCGACTCTGACCACCGAAGTTGCCGAACTGGAAGACCGGATCACCTCGACCCGCAACGGCAATATCACTTCGGTGCAGGCAATCTATGTGCCCGCCGACGATATGGGTGATCCGGCGGTAAACGCCATCCTCAGCCATCTGGACACTTCGGTCATCCTGTCACGTAAACAGGCGGCCAAAGGCATCTATCCGGCCGTCGACCCGCTCAAGTCGAGCAGCAAAGCGATGGACACCTACACTCTTGGGGAGCGCCATTACCGGGTGGCGGAAACGGTACGCGAGCATCTCGCCCGCTATCATGAACTGGAAGACATTATCGCCATGCTCGGCGTCGAAGAGCTTTCCGCCGAAGACCAACTGATCGTCGCTCGCGCACGCCGCCTGCAACGCTATTTGACCCAGCCATTCTGGGTTACCGGCACACAGAGCACCTTGAAAGGCGCTTCGGTTCCCTTGGAAAAAACGTTGGACGACTGTGAAGCCTTCCTACGCGGTGATTACGATGAGCTTCCTGAAGAACAGTGCTATATGCGCGGCAGCATGAGCGAACCGAAATGAGTTTTGAGCTGCGCATACAAGACACCTTACAAAGTGAACGCTTCGAAGGTGTGACTTCTTTTATCGGTGAAGATGCCAGCGGCAGCTTCGGCATTCTTGCCGGTCATGTGCGCTTTATGACTTCGTTGAAAATGGGTTTGTCGCGTTTCAAGGATCAAAACGGCATCTGGAACTACATTGCCGCAGCGAATGCCCTGCTGTATTTTCGCGATGACCGGCTTGAACTGACGACCCGGCACTTTGTTATTGACCGGGACTATCATCGTATCAGCCGGATTTTACAAGAACAGATTTCCGAACAGGCACAACTGTTGGCTCAACAGACCCAAAGCTTGCGCCGGATGGAGGAAGCTGTTTTAAAACGCTTGTGGCAGCTCAACCGCGAGGACAATCCGTGATGAACGACAAGACTGAACTCAAAAAAGAGGTCGAACACCAGATCGATAAGATGGAAGCGGCAAAGGAGGCCAAACCGACTCTGCTGGCACAAACCGTCTATCTCGGTACCATCGGTCTGTTGCTGGTCATTCCGATCGTCGGCGGAGCTTATCTTGGTCACTGGCTGGACGAACGCGTGCAGGGCATTTACTCTATCAGTTGGAGTATCAACCTGATTCTGATCGGTGTCGCCGTCGGCGCCCTGAACGTTTACCTGTTTATTAAACGGACTTAAGCATGCAAGATTCGGGACTGAGTATTCAGAGCATTTTCCAGATCGGACCTTTGGCGATTACCAATACGGTCGTCACGACCTGGGTGATCGTTCTCGGCTTGAGCCTGTTTGTCTATCTGTACCGCAGCCGTTTTGCCGGAACATCGGGTAAATTGCAAACCGCGGTTGAAGCGGTGATTATCGCCATGGAGGATGCCATTGCCGGTGTCGCCCCCGAACATGCTAAACGCCTGCTGCCGTTTATCGGCAGTTTATGGATTTTTCTGCTGGTCTCCAATCTGATCGGCCTGATTCCCGGTGCCCATTCGCCGACCCGAGACTTTTCCGCCACCGCAGCTCTGGCAGGGCTGGTATTCGTGTCGGTACACTGGTTCGGCATCCGGATTTCCGGACTGAAAGCTTATTTACGCCACTATCTGTCGCCCAATCCGCTGTTGCTGCCATTCCACCTCATCAGCGAAGTGAGCCGAACCATCGCGCTGGCCGTACGTCTGTTCGGTAATATGATGAGCCTGGAAATGACCGCTTTACTGATTCTGATGGTCGCCGGATTTCTCGCACCGATTCCGATTCTGGTACTGCATATTATCGAAGCCTTGGTGCAAGCCTATATTTTCGGCATGTTGGCATTGGTGTATATCGCCAGCGGCATTCAGGCGCAATCGCTTCATCAACCTCAACCAAAAACCACGGAGTAATCTATGACCGATATGGCTAACTTTATTACCGACTCCACCGTCATCGCCGTGCTCGGCATTTCCATCGGCGTCATGTTTCCCGCTCTGGCAATGGGCTGGGCGATCAGCCGGGCGCTGGATGCCCTGTCGCGACAACCTGAAGCCGAAACTTCGATTATGCGTACCTTGTTTATCGGTCTGGCAATGATCGAATCCCTGGCGATTTATGTGCTGGTCATCGTGCTGATCGTGCTGTTCCGCAACCCTTTACTCGAATATCTGGTGAGCTGAACAGGCACCGAAGGAGAAGATTCGTGGAATTCAGTTGGTCGACTTTTATTTTCGAAATCATCAACTTTGTGGTGTTGATGTGGATTCTCAAGCATTTTCTCTATCACCCGGTGCTCAACGCTCTGGAAAAACGCCGCGAATCGGTCCGGCGCACTCTGGAAGAAGCGCAACAGAAAATTGCCCAGGCGGACGATTTAAAAGCGCGCTACGAACAGCGTCTGCAAGCCTGGGAAGAAGAAAAAAACCAACTGCGCCGAACCCTGCAGGAGGAACTGGACTCACTGCGCACCAATCAGCAGCAGCAACTTCAAGAAGAGCTGCAGACCCAAAAGCACAAAGCGGAAATCAACCAACGGCAAGAGTTGCAGGAAATCCTGCAGCACTACCAATCGATTGCCCATCGACAAGGCGCGGAATTTGCCTCCAAACTGCTGCGCGATCTCGCCGGAAAGGAAACTCAGACCCGTTTATTCGAGGCCCTGTTGGAACAGCTGCAATCGCTCGACGAAGAACAGATCAAACGCCTGCAGAAAACCTGTAACGGTTCCGTGGACAAGGTCAATGTCTGCAGCGCTTATCCTTTAACGGAAAAAAACCGCCGTCGTCTGCAAGCCAAGCTCAAAGAACTCTGTCCGCAAACGCTGAGTTTCGATTATCAGGAAGACCCGCAACTGATCAGCGGGCTGCGTGTACATCTTGGCGCCTGGAGTCTGAGAATGAATCTGCTCGACGAACTGAACCGTTTTATGGAACTGGACCGTGACCGACTCAACCAGCAATAATACAGCGCAGAATTCAGCTCAATCATCGCCTGAATTTCTCGAACGGATCGACAACTGGCTCGCAGACTATCGCTTCGATCTGAAATTAACCGAACGCGGTTATGTGGTTTCGGTCGGCGATGGTATCGTCTGGGTCAGCGGTCTGCCGACCGCCAGAATGGACGAAATCATCCTCTTTGAAGACGGCAGCCACGGTTTCGTGTTCGAACTGACCAAAGAGCTGATCGGCGTTATTTTATTGCATGAAACCCGCTTGATCACCGCCGGGCACAACGCCTATCTGTCGCAGCGTATCCTCGACATTCCGGTCGGCGACAGCCTACTAGGACGCATTATCGATCCACTCGGTTTTGCGCTCGACGGTCTGCCGGAAGCGGAAACCCAAAACCGTTTTCCATTGGAACGCAATTCTCCACCGATTATCGATCGCGACCCGGTCAATCAACCTTTGTACACGGGCAATAAGATCATCGACACCCTGATTCCGGTCGGCAAAGGTCAACGCCAGCTGTTAATCGGCGACGAAGGCCTTGGACGCAGTACTCTGGCGATCGATACCGTGATCAATCAGAAAGGCAAAGGCGTTCTATGCGTCTATGTCCTGATCGGACAAAAACGTTCTACTATCGTCAATACCATCGAGCTGTTGCGTCAGCACGGCGCGCTTGAATACACCACCGTGGTCACATCGCAGGCCAGCACCCTTCCGGGGCTGCAATATCTGGCACCCTTCGCCGGCTGCGCTCTGGCGGAGTACTGGATGCATGCCGGCAAGGATACTCTGGTAGTTTACGATGATCTGTCGACCCACGCCAAAATCTACCGCGAGCTGTCTCTGCTGTTGCGACGCCCGCCCGGTCGCGAAGCCTATCCCGGCGATATTTTCTATATCCATGCTCGCTTGCTGGAGCGCTCGACCAGTCTGAACATGCAGGCCGGGGGCGGCAGCATGACCGCCTTGCCGATTATCGAAACCGAACAGGGTGAAATCGCCGCTTTCATCCCGACCAACCTGATTTCGATTACCGACGGACAGATCTATCTCGATCGTGAACTGTTCGTGTCCGGTTTTCGCCCGGCAATCGATATTGCCAAATCGGTGTCGCGTATCGGCGGGCAAGCCCAGCATCCACGTATCAAAGAAGAAGCCGGGCATATGAAGCTGGACTATCTGCAGTTTCTTGAGCTGGAGGTTTTTACCCGTTTCGGTACCCGTCTGGAAGCGCGAATCGAAAAGGTGATTCGCCGCGGCCGAACTCTGCGCGAATTACTGAAACAAGGCCATCTGGTACCGAAATCGATTGAATTCCAAATTGCCTGGCTTATCGCCTTCAACGACAATCTGTTCGAAGACATTGAAATCAAGAAAATCCCGGAGATTCTAACGCGTCTTGAACAGCAAACAGCCACAAGCCGACTCACCATCGACAGTCCTCGCGAGCTTTGGTTGCAGGCATTGCAGGAGTGGCTGAAAACGTCACCATCGACGATGGATAACGATTAATGGCACGTTATCACGAACTCGGCCGTTACCGCGACAAGCTCGACGACATTCACGGCATTATGCACTCGATGAAAACGCTCGCGCAGATGGAAACCCATAAGCTGGCAAAAATCATTGAAGCTCAACACACCATACAACAGCAGATCAAAGCCGTAACCTGCGATTTTCTGCATTTTTACGGCAGTAACCTGCCTAAATGGCAGGGAAAGCGGCAAAGCGTGCTGCTTATTGGCACCGAACGCGGTTTTTGCGGCGACTTCAATCCGAAAATTATTGAAGCCTTCAAACAGCATTTTTCCAATGCCGACAATGAGATTCGCCTGATCGCCGTCGGTAATAAGCTGCAGCCTTTGCTTGAATCGGCCTCCCTTTCAACCAATACACCGCTGTTTCTGGCCGGTGCTAATGTCTGCGAAGAAGTCGGTAATCTGACCGAATTACTGGCGCAAACATGGGCAGAATCACAATCCACCGACGAACTCTATGCGATTTATCACGCTTTCCCGGAAGAAGAGATTCGCATTGAAAAACTGTTGCCGGCCTTCAATGACCACGAAGATTTACACTGCCCACAACAGGCGCAAACTCATGCCCCTTTGCTCAATCTGACGGCAGAGGCCTTTCTTCTCGAACTCACCGATCATGCGCTGCAACACAATCTACATCACCTTTTGTACGACTCCTTAATGGCGGAAAATCTGCAACGCGTTCGTCATTTGGAAAACGCGACCCGTCATCTGGAACAAAAAAGCGAGACTCTGGGAAAACGCATGAACGTTCTGCGCCAGGAAGAGATCATCGAAGAGATCGAGGTCATCCTTCTCAATCAGGTTGACCCGATATAGAGTTCTAAAGCGTCAGAGAACCGATAATCCTGGAACTTCATTTATTGGCGCCGTTATAATTTGCCGAAACATCACCTCGCCGCCGGACTGTCTACGGCGGTAAACCCGGGATAACCAAGCAATGACCAATAAATCCACAAAACCGCCCGCCGACCGTAATTTCGACAAACTGGTCGATAAATTCGAACGAAAGGTCTACGACACCGTCAAAGGCGAATGGCGTTTGAAACTGCTGACGGAAGATCTAGGTACATTGAGAAACGGTTCGCAACTGACTTTCTGGGATGCCGGATGCGGTTTTGCCCAGATCAGCCAATGGCTGGCTGAAGCCGGACATAGGGGCACCTTGTGCGATCTGTCACATCAAATGCTGATTCGCGCCAGAAACAACTTCGAAGAGGCCGGATTACAGGCGGAATTCTTTGAGGGACCGGCGCAGGAAATTGCTCAACAACTGCCGCAGTTCGATCTGGTTCTGTTCCATGCGGTGCTCGAATGGCTTGCCGAACCCCAAACCACCTTAAAAGCGGTTGCCGACAAAGTTAAACCGGGCGGAAAGCTTTCTTTACTGTTCTATAACCGCAATTCTGTGGTCATCCGCAATACCCTGCGCGGTGGCTGGCGCCTGCCTTACTTACTGGAAGACGCCTACCTAGGCAAAGGCAAAAAACTCACCCCGCCCAATCCGCAAATTCCGGAAGTCGTCTGCCAATGGCTTGAAGAATGGGGTTTTAAAATCGAAATCCATACCGGCATTCGTGTCTTCCACGACTATATGACCCACGAAGTACTGGAACAGAGCGATCTCGACGAGCTTCTGGCTCTGGAATACCGCTACTGCCGCCAACCCACCTACCGCAATATGGCGCGTTATATTCACCTTCTGGCAAGCCGTGCCGATTAAAACCTCCTAAAATCGACCGGAAATAAAAAACCCCGGCATGCCAGGGTTTTTATTCGATTGAAAACCCGAAGAAATCGGGCCGCAAATCGCTTACTTAGAATATGCTGCTAAGAACGATAAAGAAGATCGAGGCCATGATTGCCGCCGCAGGCAGCGTGATCACCCAGGCTGCGAAGATCGGCTTCAGCATTCCCCAGTTGGCATCGGCATTCACGACCCCCACACCCAGAACCGCACCGATCAGGATATGTGTACTGGAAACCGGAATACCGAAAGTCGAAGCAACCAGAACCACACCGGCCGCCGCCAATTCGGCAGAGAAACCGGAAGCAGGGTGCAGTTTGGTCAGGTTGTGACCGACCGTTTGAATAACTTCTTTACCGATAAACCACAGACCGGCAACCATCGCAATACCGAAGGCCAGCATGGCAATCGGCGGAACCGCTGCTTTGGCACTGATTTCACCGGTATGCAATACATCCAGAACCGCTGCAAAAGGCCCGATGGCGTTGGCGATATCGTTGGAACCGTGCGAGAAAGCGAAACCACAAGCGGTAAACACCTGCATCCAGCTGAATAGCAGGAAGGTCGAGCGATCCAGCGATTTTCCGGTCAAGGTACGCGAGAAGATATAGACGGTCAACCAGGTAACCGATCCGATCATCAGCATGATCAAAAGGTTATCCAGAGTCGAGAAACTGATATCGACATGCTTCAGCCCTTTGAACAATACCATCGAAGAGATAACCACTGCACCCAGTGCCGCAATCAGAGGCACATAGTTACGCAGTGCTTTATGCGCATCGATACCATGGACCTTGCTTTCGATCACTTCCATTTTCTTGTAGTAATCGGATTCAAGCTCGTCACTGTCGTAATCGCCGTCAATTTTCAGCTGGGCGTCGCGAGACAAACGCGCATTCTCTTTGATCAGGCTTGCTTCATCCATGGATTCAAGAGAGTTCTTGTACTCTTTACGCAGTGCCTTTTTCTCTTTTTTGATCTCGTTGAGCCGATCACCGGCCTCGTCGTTGTATTTGAATACCGTCTCTTTGATCGCTTTATACAGGATATAAGCGAACAGACCGCCCAGTACCGGAGAAAGTACCCAGGAAACGGCGATCATTCCGATTTTACCCCATTGGACCAAATCGAAGCCGTTACCACCGGTCACTGCATAGAAACCTAGCGTGATCGATGCACCGACAATCCCCCCGACGATCGAGTGAGTCGTCGAAACCGGCAGACCTTTTTTGGTGGCAAACAACAGCCACAGCGCCGCCGCCAATAGAGACGACATCATGACGTACACGAACAGCATCGGGTCGATTGACCCCATCGAGCTCAGGTCAACGATCCCTTTACGGATGGTTTTGGTTACTTCACCACCGGCGATTACTGCACCGCTAACCTCGAAAACCGCTGCAACCAGCAGTGCTTGCTTAACACTTAGCGTTCCGGCACCGACACTGGTTCCGAAAGAGTTGGCAACATCGTTACCACCGATGTTGAAGGCCATAAACAAACCGAACAGAGTTGCCAATGTCAGAATCAGCAGGTTGTTGCCGTTTGTGTAATCAAACGCCCACATTAAAAAATAAGCGGAAATAGCGAGAAAGATCGCCCCCACCGCCAAACTTGTTTTAGACACGCCGGTTTGGGCATTGTCCATGGTCATTGTTGTCATACAATCTTCCCCCGAAAAAGTTTTCAATAAAACCGTTTTCCGAGTCTAGATACCTTATGTAACACTTAACCTACAGGATTGTGAATTTTTTAAGTCATTGATAATCACTCGTCTAAGAAAATCATTCTTATTTGCAACACAGGCTACTTATTTGTAAGCATTAAATACCGGAGCCTTATTACTAACCGACTCCCTTCTTTAAGTCAAAATCGGCCTGTATTTAAACGCCGAACCGCTATAATAAAAACGCTGAAAATAACGAACCTGTAACCAATATGACTCCATCGCAAGCAAAACGCCTATTTCGCCCAATTACCGCCCTGCTTTTCAAGCGCCCGAAACTGTTGTTACTGATCCCTGTTCTCGGCGGTCTTTGGTATGGCTATGAGGTCGGAATTGCCCGTCCTGCACAGACGTTCATGGGCGTTCCGCAAGTCCAATCCGGCTTGGCGACAATGGGTTGGTCGCATATCCTGCGCAATAACGGTTTTATGCTTGAATACTCGGAAAGCCTGAAAAATCCGTTATGGGTCACCTATAAGGTGACCGACAAACGCTATGTACCGGGGCAACGCCCGAGCGGTTTTTCACAAGACTGGCGCAGCTGGTCGATGGTGACGCATCAGGATTACACCGGCAGCGGTTATGATCGCGGCCATATGGCGCCGAATTACCTGATCGCCAGCCGCTACGGCCGTGAAGCACAGAAACAAACCTTCCTGATGACCAATATCAGCCCGCAGAAAGGCTCTTTGAACCAAAAATCCTGGCAACGATTGGAAGAAGTGATCGCCAACGATTTCTCCGCAAAAGAGGGCGAATTCTGGGTGGTAACCGGGCCGATTTTTTCCAAGCTGCCGACCTACCTGAAAGGTGGAAAAGTCGCCATTCCACAGGCGTTTTATAAAATTCTGATCAAACCGCAAAGCGGTAACGAGCCTGCCAAAGCACTGGCATTTATCTTTCCGCAAAATGCCAAGGCGAATGCCAGCCTGTTGACGTTCGTCACCACCATTGACGATGTCGAAGCCCAGACCGGAATCGATTTCTTCTCCGAGCTGGACGACGATATCGAAATCCCGTTGGAAGCGACCGAAACCCCTGCGGCCTGGCAGCTGCAAAAAGTTGCTAACCGTCCGTCGCGTTACTGAGGCCAGACAAGATGAAAATTCCGAGCGAAAAAGACACTATCTACTCGATTGCGCATGAAGCGGTCGGCGCTTTCCAGTTCGACGAGTCGGTCGTGGCGGTTTTCCCGGATATGATTCAGCGTTCGGTTCCGGGTTATCAAACGATTTTGACCGGTATCGGCGAACTGACAAAACTGCATGCCCAGCCCGACAGTAATCTGTATGATCTCGGCTGCTCGCTCGGTGCGGCCAGCCTGACCATGCGCCGAGCCTTGCAGGTCAATGGCTGCCGGATTATCGGTGTCGACAATTCTGAGGCAATGATCAAACGTGCTAACGAATATCTGCACGCCTACCATTCGGATATACCTGTCGATCTGTTTTGCGCCGACATTAATGATCTCGAAATTTTGGATGCTTCGGTGGTGGTCATTAACTTTACTCTGCAGTTTATCGATCCCGATCAGCGTTTGCCGCTTCTGCACAGAATCTATCAGGGATTGAAACCAGGCGGCATTTTGATTTTATCGGAAAAAATCCATTTCCAAGATGTCGCTCTACAGCAGAGTATCGAGCACATGCACCTGCAATTCAAACGCGCCAACGGCTACTCCGAACTGGAAATCAGCCAGAAGCGTTCGTCACTGGACAATGTCCTGATCAGCGATACCGAAAACGAACACCTTCAGCGTTTGAAACAAGCCGGATTCGCTTCAGCCGGCATCTGGTTCCAGGCCTATAACTTTGCTTCCTTTCTGGCAATAAAATCACTTTAAGAACAAGCGTTTAGTTTTCTGAGAAAGAAGATATTTCGGCCCGAGAAGGTGACAAATCACCCGTCGAAACCGTATAATTTCGCCTCTTTAACTTTCCGGCAGCGCAACAAGAGGCAAGTTTCACGTGAAACGACATTACGATTCTTTCTGGTCACATCTTAACGACACGCGTCTACAGCACTGGAAAAGCGAATTACCGCCGCTGATCGACGAAGCGCTGCACCCGGAAGGCAACGGAAACTTGCCGCGTTGGCTGGATGCTTTACAAATCATTAACGCCTTCCCGAGCAATCAGACTTATGATCTGGAACAATCTGCGATTCGTGTCGGCGAAGCTCTTTCCCCGGAAGACACAGAGAAGCTGACAGCCGCCTTAAAAGCGTTGCATCCTTGGCGAAAAGGGCCGTTCAATATTCACGGAATCGAAATCGACACTGAATGGCGCTCGGATTGGAAATGGGATCGCGTCCATCCGCATTTGGCTTCGATGGAAGGCAAGCGCGTGCTGGATGTCGGTTGCGGCAGCGGCTACCACCTGTGGAGAATGGCAGCCGAAAAGCCGAAACTGGCGGTCGGCATCGATCCAAGTCTGCTGTTTTTAAGCCAGTTTCTGACTCTGAAACACTTTATCGGCGAAGAAGTTCCGGCTTACTTCCTGCCGTTGACCTTGGAACAACTGCCGGTTTCGCAGAAAGGCGGCGCTTTCGACACGGTCTTTTCGATGGGCGTGTTGTATCACCGCCGTTCGCCGATCGATCATATTCTGGAGTTAAAAAACCAGATGACGCCGGGCGGCGAGCTGGTGCTTGAAACATTGGTGGTTCCGGAAAGTTTCGGGCAGTTGCTGGTGCCGGAAGATCGTTATGCGCAGATGCGCAATGTCTGGTTCCTGCCGTCTGTGGAAGAACTCAGCATCTGGATGCGCCGCTGCGGTTTGCAGAATGTGCGTTGCGTCGACCTCAATCAGACGTCGATTGAAGAGCAGAGACCAACCGAATGGATGGAATGGAATTCGCTGGAATCCTTCCTCGATCCAAATGACCACAATCTGACCGTCGAAGGCTATCCGGCTCCACTAAGAGCCGTCATGGTTGCCAATAAACCGAAGTAAAACGCTTCATTTTTTATCGTTTGTCCCAACTACTAATTTGCTACTAATTTTTCAAAAATTAGTAGCAAATTAGTAACAAGACATTTTGTGATTAATTCAAAGACTCTATTCTTTCGTTTAAATCCACCGGTATAACGAAGATAAAACCTTTCCCTTGCTTATGCTTCTCAAGTAACTGGTACTTGTCGGCGAGACCCAACAGATCCGTTCGCGCAGTTTGATAACTAATTGCATGCTGACTTCGGTGACCTTCAATGGTGATAAACGTACCGTTCCCTTTTAAACCGCTTCGCAAAACGTCCAATTGCCGGTGATTCAATTGTCCCTGTAATTTTGAACCCTTTAAAAACTGCTCTGTTTGGATTAACTCTTCGGACTTTCTCTGTAAATAGGCAAAAAGCTCATCGATACTTTTTTGCAATACCTCCGTCTGGTGAATCAAAAAATAGGTTAAATCGTTATCATCACTTTCGGTAAGCAGGAACGCTTTAGAGTACTGAGCAGGAGCCAACTTTATGATTTTAGAAATAGAAACAAACTCGATTAACCAGTAACCACATTTCGCCATATACCAATAAAACAATGCCCTGGCAGTTCGACCATTACCATCAACAAACGGATGCTCGTAACCAATCATAAAATGCAAAATCATCGCCTTGATGACAGGATGGATAAATGCTTTCTCTCCATCATGGTTAGCAAAGTCGCATAAACACTGAATTCTCTCAGGCAAACTCTCAGCATCCGGCGGCACGTGAAGAACCTGTGCATCCCTATTATCAACCACCCTTACCAGATCTTCAGTCGATCTTAATTTTCCGGCCTTATCCGCCCGCTCCAGGGTTCTATCCGTTAAAACCGAGTGTAGATGACAAATCAATTGCGGCGTCAAAGCTTCATCTTTCAAATCACGGATTTCCTGCATTGCCCGATAATTATTGACAATCATCTGTTCGCTGATGTCTTGAGGGGCACGTTTCTGCTTCAGCATAGAACGTGCAACATCCCGGGTTGTCGAAGCACCTTCCAATTGGCTCGAATTGATGGCTTCTTCAATTAAAGACGACACAAGATAAGCGTCCCGAGTATGCTGATTAGCAATCGGCTGTGGCATAGACAGCTGCCCTGCAGCGTGCTGATCTAACCAATGCAGAGATTGCAACAAAGAATCGGTTAAGCAAAACTGCATTGGGGAACCCTGCTTATCGACAAGCGATACACTTCGGTAAAACTGCCTTCTGGCCTGTTTGGTAACAAACCAATACTCTTCGCTGCTTAAATCATAAGGCGGGGCTACAAACCGTAATTTATCCCAGTGCAGGTAACGCCCTTTCTCGTCACAAATCCCGGTTTCAGCATTCATCAATTTACTGAGACCTGCAATATCACCACGCTTTACCAGCTCATCTAATAGTGATTGATTATCCGGAGGATTAACTGGAAGTTTCATAATTGATTCAATACCTTGGATGAAAATACTCTTTAACTTACATCGAGTATAAAAACTTAACTACTAATTTGCTACTAATTTTTGAAAAATTAGTAGCAAATTAGTAACAAACATCCAAAGCCCTGTTGAACGCCAATTTTCAGGCAATAAAAAACCCCGCAGACCGAAGTGTGCGAGGTTTTTATCAGGCGGGGCGTTTTAGGAATTGATTTACCCAAGAACCGCTTTCAAAGCTGCCAGACAGAACAATACCTTCTCTTTCTTACAGGTTTCGCCCATCAGGCCGATACGCCAGACTTTACCGGCGAAATCGCCCAGACCGGCACCGATTTCAAGATTGTATTCGTTCAATAGCTTGCCGCGGACTTCCGCATCATCGACCCCTTCCGGAATCCAGACCGAGTTCAACTGCGGCAGACGCTGTTCTTCCGGTACGACGAAGTTGATTCCCATCGCTTGCAGACCGTCACGCAACATCGCATGATTTTCCGCATGGCGTTTCCAGGCATTTTCCAGCCCTTCCTCTTTCAGCATCACCAAAGATTCGTGCAATGCATATAAGGTATTGACCGGTGCTGTATGGTGATAAGCACGCTTGGCACCGCCGCCCCAGTATCCCATTACCAGGTTCAAATCCATAAACCAGCTTGGGACTTTCGTCGCGCGGTTACGAACTTTATCCAAAGCTTTTTCCGAGAAGCTGATCGGCGAAATCCCAGGCACACAGCTCAAACATTTTTGCGTACCGGAATAGATCGCATCGATACCCCACTCGTCAACGCGCAACTCGACACCACCCAGAGAAGTCACCGCATCAACAATAGTCAAGCAGTCGTGCTTGCGAGCGATTTCACAGATGGTTTTGGCATCCGAACGAGCGCCTGTCGAAGTTTC
Source organism: Thiomicrorhabdus heinhorstiae (assembly GCF_013391765.2). Lineage (GTDB taxonomy): Bacteria > Pseudomonadota > Gammaproteobacteria > Thiomicrospirales > Thiomicrospiraceae > Thiomicrorhabdus > Thiomicrorhabdus heinhorstiae. Next base: position 48,513 of record NZ_JACBGI020000006.1, read on the forward strand.
TGCATGCACGAAGGCAACGATTTTCGCATCCGGGTTGGCCGCGCAGGCTTCTTCGACTTTAGCAGGAGTCACTGCAGTACCCCAATCGTCAGCAACCACAACCGCTTCCCCACCGAAACGCTCGATATTCTCTTTCATACGCATACCGAAGACACCGTTAATACAAACGATGACTTTGTCGCCCGGCTCGACCAGGTTGACGAAACAGGTTTCCATCCCGGCAGAGCCCGGAGCCGAAACCGGCATCGTCAAAGCGTTTTCGGTCTGGAAAGCGTATTTCAGCAACTCTTTAACCTCATCCATCATGCCGACAAATGCCGGGTCCAAGTGACCGATGGTCGGACGGGCCATTGCCTGTAACACGCGAGGATGAATATCCGAAGGACCTGGCCCCATGAGCGTACGAATAGGTGGGTTAAACGATTGCATAGATTATCCTCTATATAATATTAAAATTTTTTAATCAAAAACAAATAGCTGTCAATTATAATGTCAGCCGATCAAGATATACAAGAGCAAAAAAGATGGATGTAATTCAGGCACTTGAAGAAGCCATTAGCAGAAAAAACGTGTTATCCAGCGAAGAAGAGTGTCGACCTTTCGAATGCGACGGTTTATCCGCCTATCGACAGAAACCTCTGGCGGTCGCTTTGCCCGAAGACATCGAACAGGTCAAACGCGTGCTGCGAATCTGCAAACAGTATCAGGTGCCGGTCATTACCCGCGGTTCCGGAACCGGTCTGGCCGGCGGAACCCTGCCGTTGCAGGATGGCATCGTCCTCGGATTATCCAAGCTCAACAAAATTCTTAAAATCGACCCGCTGCAAAGAACCGCACTGGTGCAACCCGGCGTGCGCAATATCGAAGTTTCGCAGGCCGTCGAAGAGTTCGGCCTGTATTACGCCCCGGACCCGTCATCGCAGATCGCCTGTTCGATCGGCGGTAATGTGGCGGAAAACTCCGGCGGCGTTCACTGCTTGAAATACGGCCTGACGGTGCATAACGTCACCATGGTCAAGGTACTGAATATGGATGGCGATGAGTTTGTTTTTGACGAAAAAGATGACGGTATCGATCTGCTTGCGCTGTTGAACGGTTCAGAAGGACTTCTCGGCGTGATTGTCGAGATCAAGATCAAGCTGTTGCCGAAACCGGACGCCGCCCAGCTGGTGATGGCCGGATTCGATTCGGTCAGCGCCTGCGCCGATGCGGTCACCGCCGTACTGGAACAGGGCATTATTCCGGCCGGGCTGGAGATGATGGACAAATTCTCCATCAAAGCCGCCGAGGAGTTTGCCCGTGTCGGCTATCCGCTGGATGTCGAAGCGCTGCTGCTATGCGAAGTCGACGGCAGCCACGATCAGGTGCAGGTCGATTCCAAACGCGTCGCCGATATTCTCCGCGACGGCGGTGCGACGACCATTACTATTTCGCAAAACGAAAAACAGCGTATCGCCTTGTGGCAGGGCCGCAAAAACGCCTTCCCGGCCGTCGGACGCTTTTCGCCGGATTACTACTGCATGGACGGCACCATTCCGCGTAAACGCCTCGCCTATGTACTCGAAGAAATCGAAGAGCTGTCGCACAAATACGGCCTGAAAGTTGCCAATGTATTCCACGCCGGAGACGGTAACCTGCACCCGTTGATTCTCTACGATGCGAATAAACCCGGCGAACTGCGGGAAACCGAAAAATTCGGTGCCGAAATCTTGAAGTTATGTGTCGATGTCGGCGGAACCATCACCGGAGAACATGGCGTCGGCGTCGAAAAACTCGATTCCATGTGCCATCAATATCATGGACCGGAACTGGAAATTTTCCACGGCATCAAGGAAGTGTTCGACGATACCGGTCTGCTGAATCCAGGCAAAGCCGTGCCGACACTGCATCGCTGTGCCGAAGTCGGCCAGATGCACGTGCATAACAATCAGCTGCCATTCCCGGAACTGGAGCGTTTTTAAAATGAGTATGGAATGTCAACATCAGCAACCGGAAACCGCCCACCTTGCCGATCAGATCAAACAGGCGGTAGCGGATAAAAAACTACTGCAAATTGTCGGTAACCAGAGCAAAGTGCCGCTGTACGACGATGCCGAACCGATTTCCATTGCCGATCACAGCGGTATTGTCGATTATGAACCGGCCGAACTGGTCATTACGGTAAAGGCAGGCACCAAACTGTCGGAACTGCAGGCGGTATTGGCGGAACGCAATCAGATGCTCGGCTTTGAACCGCCGGAATACGGCGATTCAACCATCGGCGGTACCTACGCCTGCGCCCTGACCGGACCCTCGCGCCCGTTCCGCGGCGCGCTGCGCGATTTCGTTCTCGGCACCAAAATGATCGACGGCCAAGGACGTCACTTGCAGTTCGGCGGCAAGATGATCAAGAACGTCGCCGGTTACGACGTCTCGCGCATGATGTGCGGTTCGAAGGGTTCCATGGCGCTGGTCACGGAGCTCAGTCTGAAAGTACTGCCGCTGGTCGAAGAGACGACTTACTGCATCGAAATGCCGGAAGGCGAAGCGATTCTGCTGATGAATCAGATGGCCGGCACGTCTCTGCCGTTGTCCGGCTGTGCTTACTATCAGGGTCGTTTCTACTATCGTGTTGCCGGCGAACATCCCGAGCAGACCAACCGTGTCGAGGTCAACGCCTGCACCAACGACATCTGGAAAATCCTCAATCCGTTCCGTCCACAATTGGAGCCGGGCGTGAAATTGTGGCGTCTGGATGTCGAGAGCACCAACCCGGCGATTGAAAAAACGATTGCTGTCGGGATGGGCGGTACCCGTCGCTGGATCGCCAGCGAAAAGAAACCGAAACACCCGTATACCACTCTATGGCAGTCGCGTTTCGCGCCGCGACATAACGATACACCGCAGGTGCAGAAGATCAAACAGGGCCTGAAAAAGGTGTTTGATCCGCATCATGTGTTTAAAGATTTATAGCTTTCATTTACAGTTTCCTATATGCAAACTCATTTACCTCAAGATTTACTCGCCACCGAACAGGGCAAACAAGCCGACAAGATTCTGCGCTCCTGCGTGCATTGCGGTTTCTGTTTGTCGGCCTGTCCGACTTACGGTCTGATCGGCGACGAACTCGACTCGCCGCGCGGGCGTATCTATCTGATTAAAAGCGTTCTGGAAGGCAATGAAGTCACCCAGAACACCTTGGGTCACCTTGATCGCTGCCTAACTTGCCGCTCCTGTGAAACCACCTGTCCTTCGGGTGTCGAATATGGCCATCTGCTGGATATCGGCCGTGAAATCAGCGAGCAGAAAAGCCCGCGTTCAATTGGACAAAGAATACTCCGCTATGCGGTGCGTAAAAGTCTGACCACGCCGTGGTTTTTCAATCTGGCCATCCGTTGCGCACCGTTTCTGCGTCATTCGGAAGCCGTGCAGTTCACGGTCGATGAATTGGCTCTGCAACAGCAACTTAAAGACCGCGAAGACGCTCTGCAGCATAGTGTGCTGCTGATCTCCGGTTGCGTGCAACCGGCGCTGGCACCGAATATCAATCAGTCGAGCATCCGCGTATTGAATAAACTCGGCTGGAATGTCATCGAAACCCCCCAGCAACAGTGCTGCGGTGCGGTCGAACATCATCTTTCCGGCCAGAAAGACGCCTTGAAACAGATCAAGGCCAATATCGATGCCTGGAGCCGCTATCTGGATCAGGGGGTCAAAGCGATTATTTCCAATGCCAGCGGCTGCGGCGTGATGATTAAGGATTATCCGTCACTGTTTCTTGACGAACCGGAGTATCTGCAAAAAGCGCGGCGCATCGCTGAGCACACCAAAGACATCTCCGAATTTCTGATTGCGCAGGATCTGTCGATCTTCACCCATTACGACAACCAGAAAATCACTTTCCACTCGCCCTGCACCCTGCAACACGGACAGAAACTGCAAGGCGTGGTCGAAGACGCTCTGCGCCGCTTAGGTTACAGAGTGAATCGCGTTAAGGACGCGCATCTGTGTTGCGGCTCCGCCGGAACCTATTCCATTTTTCAACCCAAGCTTTCCAAACAGCTGCGCCAGAACAAACTGGACAACCTGCTTGAAGAGAAGACCGAAATCATCGTAACCGCCAATATCGGTTGCTTGATGCACCTGCAGAAGGGGACCAAGGTGCCGGTCAAGCATTGGATTGAATTACTCAGAATATAGATAAGCATTCGGAAAACGGATGCAAGCCAACGAGGACTGAACCCTATGTCAGATATTGAAATCGCGCAAAATGCCAAGATGCGACCGATTAGCCAACTTGCCGAAGAACAGTACGGCATTCCCCACGAGCATCTTGACCCTTACGGGCACTATAAAGCCAAACTGTCGCTGGAATACGTCGACAGCCTGAGCCATAAAAGCGAAGAAGGCAAACTGATTCTGGTCACGGCGATCAGCCCGACTCCGGCCGGTGAAGGGAAAACTACGACCACTGTCGGACTGGGTGACGCCATGAATCGCCTCGGTAAAAAGACCATGATCTGCCTGCGCGAGCCATCGCTTGGCCCTTGTTTCGGGATGAAAGGCGGAGCGGCCGGCGGCGGTTATTCGCAGGTAGTACCGATGGAAGACATCAACCTGCACTTTACCGGCGATTTCCATGCCATCGGCGTGGCCCACAACCTGTTAGCGGCGATGATCGACAACCATATCAACCACGGTAACGCCCTGGGAATCGATCCGCGTCGCATTAAATGGAAACGCGTCGTCGATATGAACGACCGCGCCCTGCGAGAAATCACTATCGGTCAGGGCGGCCCGGCCAATGGCTACCTGCGTGAAGACGGTTTCGACATCGTCGTCGCTTCGGAAGTCATGGCGATCCTCTGTCTGGCTACCAACCGCGCCGATCTGAAAGAACGTCTGGGGCGTATTATTATCGGTTACAGAACCGACCGCGTCACTCCCGTATATGCCAGTGATCTGAAAGCACACGGAGCCATGGCGGCCCTGTTGAAAGATGCCATTAAACCGAATGTCGTGCAAACACTGGAGAACAATCTGGCCATCGTTCACGGCGGACCTTTTGCCAATATCGCTCACGGCTGCAACTCGGTTACCGCCACCAAAACCGCCATGAAGCTGGCCGACTATACCGTCACAGAAGCCGGTTTCGGTGCCGATCTGGGCGCGGAAAAATTTCTCAGCATCAAATGCCGTTCGGCCAAAATTGCGCCTTCGGCGGTCGTTCTAGTGGCCACTGTCCGCGCCCTGAAATTCCACGGCGGTATCGAACGTGACCACCTGAATCAGGAAAATTTGGCAGCATTGGAAAAAGGTTTTGCCAATCTGGAACGTCACTTGAAGAACGTCACCCAAACCTACGGTTTGCCGTGTGTAGTATGCATTAACCACTTCACCTACGATTCCGACGAGGAAACCGCCCTGTTGATTCAAAAATGCGAGGCGCTCGGCGTACGCTGCGTTGTTTCCAAACACTGGGCCGAAGGCGGCGCCGGAGCCGAAGAGCTGGCCGAAGCGGTTCTGGAAATCGTCGATCATCGCGATCCGGGCTTTGAATACGTCTACGACATCAACGCGCCGATCTGGGACAAGATCGAAACCATCGCCACCAAAGTGTACGGTGCTGGCGGCATTACCGCCGGAGCCAAGGTCAAAGAAGAGATTCAGCGTTTGCAGGAACATTACGGCGACCTGCCGATCTGTATGGCGAAAACCCAGATGTCTTTTTCGACCGATCCGCATGCCAAAGGCGCACCCAGCGGACATACCGTTGAAATCAGCGACATCAAACTGGAAAACGGCGCCGGTTTTATCGTCGCCATCGCCGGCAATATGATGACCATGCCGGGGCTGCCGAAAGTGCCGACCGCCGAACGCATCGATATCGACGACGAAGGTGTGATTACCGGTCTTTTCTAAAACGACACTTCTTGCTTCAATTCCATACTCAAATACCGGTTCAACCCGTATTTGAGTGGTTGGTTGCATTTGATTAAGGCTTCATAAAATAAAAGCGTTTTTATAAAGAGCCATTAAAACGCTTAATCTCAATCTTTCCTAAAAACTCCGCAAAACGGATTCAGTATAATGTCTGAATTTACAATGCAAACGGATCAAGAGCGTGTCGGACTCAAGCAATCACACCCTATCGCAGCGTTTTCAAAGTCTTCAGGCGCACATTAATCAGCACATTATCGGCCAGCCGCATCTGACCGAGCGCATGTTGATCGCCCTGCTGTCGGACGGCCATCTGCTGGTTGAAGGCCCGCCGGGTCTGGCGAAAACCAAAGCGATCAAAATCCTTTCCGACCTGCTTGAAGGCTCTTTTCACCGCATCCAGTTCACTCCCGATCTGCTACCTTCCGACATTACCGGAACCGATATCTACCGTCCGGAAAGCGGCATGTTCGAATTCCAGGCGGGACCGATCTTTCATAATCTGATCCTTGCGGATGAGATCAACCGTGCGCCGGCCAAAGTCCAGGCCGCTCTGTTGGAAGCCATGGCCGAAGGTCAGGTCAGTGTCGGCCAACGCAGTATGCCGATGGAACCGCTGTTTATGGTTATGGCAACCCAGAATCCGCTGGAGCAGGAAGGAACTTATCCCCTGCCGGAAGCGCAACTGGATCGCTTCATGCTCCACGTCAAGGTCGACTATCCGGATGCCGCTAGCGAACTGAAGATTCTTGAACTGGTTGAACAGGAAGCGCGTAACGAAGACAGCGAATCTTTCGAGCCGATATCGCAACTGGATCTGTTTGCCGCCCGTAATGAAATCCTCAATCTGCACATGGCGGATGCGGTTAAAACCTATCTGGTCGAACTGGTCATCGCCAGCCGTCAACCGCAAGCCTATCAGAGCGATCTGGCCAGTCTGATTGCCGTCGGCGTCAGCCCGCGAGCGACTATCGCCTTGTCACGCTGCGCAAGAGCTTATGCCTGGCTCCGAGGCCAGGAATACGTCACTCCCGAACATGTGCAGGCGGTGGTACACGATGTTTTCCGCCATCGTCTGATCCTCAATTTCGAAGCCCAGGCACAAGGCATCGACGCCGACGCCATTGTCGATCGACTGTTGCAGCTGGTGCCGATCACCTGAACGGGAGCTGGAAACCATGTCGACGCTCTATTCCGATATCGGCGAACTGAACGCTTTGCGGTTTCACGTGAAGCAGAAGAAACTCGTACCTTTACAACAGCTTCTGGCGAGCAATACCGGCGATCATCACGCTCTTCGCAAAGGCCGGGGCATGACCTTCAGCGAAGTACGCCAGTACCAGCCGGGCGACGATGTGCGCCATATCGACTGGCGCGTCACCGCACGCACGCAGAAGGTTCACACCAAAGTATTTACCGAAGAGCACGAAAGGCCGACCGTGCTGGTTGCCGAACAGTCGGCGGCACTGTTTTTCGGTTCCAAAGTGCGTTTAAAAAGCGCCCAGGCATTGAATATTGCCGCTCTGATCGGCTGGACCGCCTTGCAGCAGCACGAACGCATCGGCGGCCTGTGCTTTCGCGGCGACCGTCATCATTGGATCGCCCCGAACCGACCGCAACACACTCTGTTGCAGTTTCTCGAATCCGCCGTCGACCTGCAAAAGGGGCTCAAACGACCGGGAGCCTGTCCGAATGTATTCTGGCATCAGAGCCTGAAACAATTGACACAAACCGTCAAACCAGGCAGCCAGCTGTTTCTGATCGGCGATCTGCTCGACTTCGATACTCAGGCCTTCGAATGGGTTAAAAAACTGCGCAGCCACAATGAAATCACCGCGATTCATGTGTTCGATCCATTGGAAAAACAGCTGCCGTCAAGCGGATGGCTCAGTCTGGCGCGTTCGTTTATCAGCGACGATCTGCTGCGTCTCGACAGCTTTCGCGACCAGACTCGAAAAGAGTACTCTCAAGGTTATGAAACCCGCTGGCATAACTGCCAACAGGGATTCAGAGCCCTGGCGATTCCACTGATTGAAGTCGGCACCGACGAATCGCCATTGAAAAGTCTGATACAGCAAAACGTCATCCATTAAAGAGACAGATCAACACACTTATGCCGAATCCAATCGATCCACAACTGCTGAACCAACTGCACGACATCCAATTGCCGCAGGCAATCGGCTGGTGGCCGCTGGCGTTCAGCTGGTGGATTCTGATTTTGAGTATCACCTCGATCGTCATCGGCATCGCCTGGTATATCCGTGAGCAGCGTCGGCGCAATGCCTACCGCCGCAAGGCTTTGAAAAAACTGCTGTCGATCCAAAGCGGGGAGCTGCATCCGGCGGAAAAGATCGCCAAAATGAATGCTCTGATGAAGCAGGTTGCTCTGACCACTTACGGGCGCATGGAAGTCGCCGCTCTGCAGCAGCAGGCCTGGCTGGATTTTCTGCACCAGAAAGCCAGTTATATCAGTCAGCCGGACTGTCTGGCCGACTGTCTGCAAAAAGCCTATGCCGGGCCGGTCGGCGCCGATATCGAACACTTTCAGATCGAAAATTGCGCGCGCTATTTCGCGAAATGGATCAAGGGGCATCACCAATGACCCTGTTGCAGAATTTCAGCCAATTCGACCTGATCTGGCCGTGGATGCTGGCATTTTTGCCGGTGCCGTGGATCATTCGCCTGCTGGTTAAAAGCGCGGAAAAGCGTCAGTCACCTCTCTTGGCCCCGCAAATCGTCGCCCGCTTGGAGAACGACCTCAAAGCGACGCAATGGGTGCAGCCGGAAGTGCGTTCCAGACGTATTCCGTTTTTGTATGCACTCTTGTGGCTGCTGCTGATTCTCGCCGCCAGTCGTCCGGTCTGGTATCTGCAACCGGCACCCTTCACCTTCAGCGGCAAGGAGTTGATGCTGGCGGTCGACCTGTCGGGAAGCATGCGCAAAGGCGACATGTATCTGAACGGTCAGGACGTTAGCCGTCTGGTCGCCGTCAAGGCAGTGGTATCACGCTTCATCGAACAGCGAAAAGGCGACCGCATGGGGCTGGTGGTATTTGCCGACCAGGCTTTCCTTCTCAGCCCTTTAACCTATGATTTGCAGACCGTCAAAACCCTGCTTAACGAAAGCGAAATCGGCATGGCCGGCACCAACACCGCCATCGGTGATGCGATCGGCCTAACACTCAAACATCTACAACAGGCGCATCGCAGTAATGCGGTCATCATCCTGCTGACCGACGGCTCCAACACCAGCGGCATCGATCCGCTCGAGGCGGCAAACAAAGCCGAAGAGATGGGCGTCAAAATCTACACCATCGGAGTCGGTAAAACCGAAGACCGCCACGGTCTGGATCGCTTCCTGAATCAGAAACCCGATATCGACATCGACAGTTTGCAACGCATTGCCGACCTGACCGGAGGCCAATTCTATCAGGCCAACGACAGTGAAGAACTGGCGAAGATCTACCAGCATATCAACCAGCTTGAGTCCAGCGAACATGACGTCTTCAGTTACCGGATCCGTACCGAACTCTATATCTGGCCGCTGGGAACCGCGCTGGTATTAAGCATACTGCTGGCCCTTTTGTGGCTGCGCCGGGCGGAGGTATAGCATGGAACTGCAACTGCTCCGACCCTGGTGGCTTTTGGCATGGATTCCAGCCATCTGGCTGCTATGGAAAATCTGGCACCTGCAGCTTGGACAAAGCGGCTGGCAACGCCTGATTGCCCCGCAGTTCCACTCTCTGCTCCTCGGTGATCAGTACAACCGTCCGAATGACAGTTTGCAAAAGCTGATGGTTTTCGCCTTGGGGCTGGTGTGGTTTTTCATGACTCTGACTCTGGCGGGACCATCGGTTAAAACCGTTAAAATCCCGGCACAGAAAAGCCAACAGGGAACGGTGATTATTCTCGACCTGTCGCTGTCGATGCTGGCGCAGGATTTAAAACCGGATCGACTGAAACAGGCCGAATTCAAAATCATCGATCTGCTGCATAAACATCCCGAACTGGCCGTCGGGCTGGTCGGCTACGCCGGTTCGGCACATACCATCAGCCCGATTTCCGAAGACAACCGTACTCTGCTTGGCCTGCTACCGGCACTGAATCCGCTATATATGCCGAGTTACGGCTCCGACCCTCTGCAGGCCTTCAAACAAGCCAAACAGCTCTTGGACGGCGCACATGTCAATCAGGGGCACCTGATCTGGATTACCGACGATGTCGAACAAAATCAGACTGCGGATTTGACGGACTGGATCAAAGCCAATCATTACAGTCTGAGCATCCTGTCGGTCGGCACTGCCGGCGGAGCACCGATTCCCCTCCCTGACGGCGGGTTTTTAAAAGAGCCGAGCGGGGCTCTGGTTCTGCCTGCGGTGCCGGAACGTCGTTTTAGTACTTTGAGTCAGCAACTGGACGCCAATTATCTGCATCTTAATCCGGCTGAAGAAGAGCTGGACGAACTGTTACCTCCGATGAATGCCGCTGCCAAACTGGATGACGAGGACAATAAATCGCTGAAAATTCCACTGGATGAAGGGCCGTTTCTATTGCTGATTCTGCTGCCGTTTATTGCGCTTTTCTATCGCCGTGGCGTGCTTTTCACTTGGCTATTTGCCGCCTGTCTACCGGCCGGTATGCTGTGGAGCGATCCGACAATGGCGCAGCCTTCGTTATCGGAATTTTCCGACGTCTTTCAATCCCCTGACCAGCAAGCCTATAAAGCCTGGGAGAAGAAAAACTACGCCGCCGCCGAAGCCTTGTTTGAAAACAAACAGTGGCGAGCCAGCTCGCTGTATCGCTTGGGGCGCTACAAAGAAGCCGCCCACCTGTTCTCTTTGGATCACAGCGCTCAAGGGCACTATAACCGCGGCAATGCGCTGGCCAGAAGCGGACAATTGCAGGAAGCCGCCAAAGCGTACCGCCAGGCTCTGAAACAACAGACGGATTTTAAAGAAGCCAAAGACAATCTGACGCTGATCGAGTCACTGTTGAAACAGCAGCAGCAAGGACAGAATAACAACTCGAACAATCAACAAATTCCACCGCAATCCCCCGCACAAAACAGCGATAAGCAAGAGAGTAAGGATTCACAGAAAAAAACCGCTAAATCCGGGCAGGAAGAGCAACAGACCGGAAATCAAACATCGCAATCCGGCAGCCCGCCATCCGAGGAACAGGATTCGCAAAAGGCCTCTGACGGCCAGTCAAAGGATTCGGCGCAAAATGCCTCTTCCAACTCCGCACAAAACGGACAACAAGGCGAAAACCAAAGCGGCAAACCGAGCGATGGAAAAACCGACGCCGATGCAAACTCGCCCTCCGAATCCGGCGAAAACCAGTCCACCTCCAGAGAAATTAATCGCGGCGATAAGGATCAGGACAAAGAACCGGAACTCGGTGGAGCCAGCCGGATTGGCGACAGTAACGACGGCACTGTAATGTCTCAGCAGCAGCGCGAACAGCTGCAAGCGACACAAAACTGGCTGCAGCAGATTCCCGACGAACCGCAAAAATTCCTGCAGCGGAAATTCGAGTATCAATACCAGCAATCTCCTTCGCAGGGATCGCAGTCCGATAAAGTGTGGTAATTGTATGAACCCTAGATTGAACTTCAGACATCTGATTATTTTGCTGATCGGCACGTTACTGAACTGGCCGGTTTTTGCCGACAGCGTCACGGTGCACAGCGACCGGCAAACCATCGAGATGGGCGACATTCTGACTGTATGGATCGATACCGATTTTGCCACTCATGGCCAACAACCGGATCTGTCTGTACTGGAAGACCAGTTTCAGGTGCTCAATTCCCAGCAGAGCAACCAGTTGGAAATCATTAACGGCAAAATGTCGGCTCGCACCCGCTGGCAGGTGGAACTGCTGCCGAAGCAGATCGGAGAACTGATGATTCCGCCGATCAAAGTCGATAGCGTCAGCAGCCAGCCGTATAAAATACAAGTCACCAAAGCCGCGCAAACCGGCAGCCTGAAACCCTACTTTATGGAAGCGACTCTGGATAAAAAACAGGCCTATGTTCAGGAAGAGGTGCTCTATACCCTGCGTTTCTATTACCGCGGACGTTTGATTTCAGGTAATGTCACTCCGGTAGAATTCGGTCCAGCGCTGGTCAACAAAATCAAAGATCAGGCCGTATTCCAGAAATACATCGACGGCAAGCCTTATACCGTGTACGAATGGGTTTACGCCTTCTTTCCACAGGCCAGCGGTCGCAAGACTATTCCCGCGGTCGAATTCAACGGCGTCATACAAACCAACGGCCGCCAAAAATCGATTCATCAGGTATCCAAACCGCAAAGTTTGCAGGTCTTGGCGTCTAAACAAAACCCGCAAAATCAGGTCACCTGGCTACCGGCACAAGACTTGAAACTGAGTGCCACACTGGAACAACCGAAACAAACCCTGAGAGTCGGCGACAGTCTAAGCCGTACCCTGGTATTAAAGGCAACCGGTTTAAAATCCTCGCAGCTGGTCGAACTCAAATCCGCCGATGGCGACGGCTTTAAACTGTATGCCGAGCCGGTGAAACGGGAAGAAAGCATCGAACAGAACCATGTTGTCAGCCGCCTTATCCAAGCGCAGACATTGATCTTTACCAAAGCAGGTGAAATTACCATTCCCGGCCAGACGCTCAGCTGGTGGAATCCGCAAAAACACGCTTTTGAAGAAGCGACCCTAAAACCGCAAACGGTTGAAGTCTTGCCGGCCGCTTCCCAACCCAAAGCCTCAGATCTGCCTGTCAGACCGGTTTCAACATCGGTTCCACGTGAAACCCCTGCACAAAGCGGTTGGTTATGGCCGGCTCTGAGCGCGGTTTTCGCTGTGCTGTGGCTGATTACTCTGATTTACGCTTTAAAAAACCGCCGTCCGCAACCGGCTGAACCGCTATCGACAGCGCAAAGCGAAAGCCCGCCTGACCTGGATTACGGCGACTGGTGTCAAATGCCTGCCAAGCCTTTCTACAACGAGTTGAGAAAACGCATGCGCGAACAAGGCCTGCCAAACACTTCACAACTTGAAAGTCCCGAACTGAAAAACTTGATCGCCGGGCTTGAGGCGCATCTGTTTTTTGATGCCGAACTTCCCGACGACTATATAGAGAAAATCTGCCGATCATTTAAACCCGGCAAAAAGAAAAGCAAGTCGTCGGATAATAGCCAACTGGCACAACTTTACGGTCGCGCAGCGGATTAAAACTGATTAAACTGGCTGTAAAAAACAGGAGATAATCAAATGAAGCCGTTACTTTGGGTAATGGGGTTAAGCTACATGCTGTTGATCGGCGGTTGTACCACCTACGGCGCCATCAGTAATCCCAAAACACCCGAATCCGCTGCAACGACCGGCGATTACAGTATCACTTCGACCATTCGTCAGAAAGAACCGGGTAAAATTACCCTGCTATTGAGCTTCTCCGGTGGCGGTTCGCGTGCAGCCGCCCTGTCTTATGGCGTCCTCAAAGCCTTGCGGGATATTCCCAGTTCGCTCGAAAAAGGAGCGCCGAGTCTGCTCTCGGAAGTCGACCTGATCAGTGCGGTTTCCGGAGGCAGTTTTACCGCTGCCTACTATGCACTGAACGGTGCGGCAACATTCCAGAATTTCGAACCCGATTTTCTTAATCAGGATATCGAAGACAACCTGATTACCAAACTGCTCTATCCTTCTCTATGGTTTTCCGATCTCGGACGTACCGATGTGGCTACTCAGCTCTACGAAGAATCGGTCTTTAAGGGCGCCACTTTCGGCGACCTCAAAAAACGCAAAAACGCCCCTCTGGTTCTGATTAATGCTTCCGACCTCTCTAACGGGGTGCGTTTTAGCTTTGTACAGGAATATTTCGACCTGCTGTGCTCGGATCTTTCAAGCTATCCGATCGCCCGCGCGGTTACCGCCTCATCGTCGGTGCCGATCCTCTTTAATCCAGTGGTGGTAGAAAACTACAAAGGCTGCAAACCGGATAATCTGCTGATAAAAGACACCCCTCTGCACAGTCGTCAGCTGGAAGAAACCCGTCAGGGATTACTCACCTACGTTAGAGAAAAACGCCGTCACCGCTATTTGCATCTGGTAGACGGCGGCATCACAGATAACCTTGGACTGCGCGCCATTTACGATTTTATGGAACTTGCCGGCGGCCCGAAGGCGATGACAAAACTCCTGAATCGCACGCCTTCGGACAAGCTGGTGGTAATCGTCGTCAACGCCTCGACACAGTCGGCCAGCGATATGGGCAGAAGCAATCTTAATCCGTCGATTGAAACCAGTCTAAATGCCATGACGGACATTCAATTGCATCGCTACAATGCCACCACCCTAGAGCTTTTCGACCAAGCCATGCAAACCTGGAGCTCGCAGCTTTCGACAAAATACCGAAAGGTGACCCCTTACTTTATCGAACTGAATTTCAAGCAGCTCGAAAACGAGAGTCAGCGTCAGTTTTTCAATGCTATTCCAACCGGTTTCTATCTGACGGAAGAACAGAAGCAACAGCTGATTAAAGCCGGTGGGGAGCTGCTGAAAGAACACCCGAAATTACGCCAGCTGTTACAGGATTTATAACTTCCGGGCAATAAAAAACCCGCCGCAGATTACTCCGACGGCGGGTCTTAAGGCAAATTGCCGGAATCTTATTCGTTGAAATGGCGTTCGGCGATTTTCTGTACTTCCGGATAGTTGGTTTTACCGGTTCCGAGAATCGGTACCGCTTCGACCAGAATAACGGTTTTCGGAATCATCAGTTCCGAGAAGCCGCCATTTCTCGCCGCTTCGGTCACGGTATTACGGCTTAGAGAGCCGTCGTCTGTCACCAGCACCAGCTGCTCGCCTTTGCGTTTATCCGGCACTGCAACCACCACGTGATGGCCTTCCGGACTGGCTTCGTTGATATAGGTTTCCACTGCCGTCAAAGAGACCATCTCACCGCCGATCTTGGCAAAGCGTTTGGCGCGGCCCTTGATCCAGACATAACCGTCTTCATCGACATCGACAATATCGCCGGTATCGTGCCAACCGTCAACCGGAGGCTGCAGAACGCCCGGTTTATCGGCCATCAGGTAGCCTTTCATGATATTCGGCCCTTTAACAAACAAGCGGCCCCCTTCGCTGATACCCGGAATCGGTTCCAGACGGTGCTCCACCGCCGGTACGAACTGACCGACCGATCCGTTTTTATAGGCGATCGGAATATTCACCGACAAGACCGGTGTGGTTTCGGTCACGCCGTAACCCTCGAAAATCGGCTGGTGATATTTATCGGCATACAACTGACGGGTTTCCGGACGCAGACGTTCGGCACCGGCCACCAGCGCGCGCAGACTGTAAAAATCGTACGGGTCGGCCTTACGCGCATAACCGGTATAAAAAGTGTCGGTTCCGAAGATCAGGCGCGAGTTGGTCTGATAAACCATTTCCGGGACAATACCGTAGTGCACCGGCGACGGATACATATAGACGCGGGCACCCTTCAGGATCGGCCACAGCATCCCCGCAGTCAAACCGAAGCAGTGGAAAGTCGGCAAAGCGTTGAACAGCTGCTCACCCGGCAACAGAGTCAGCATGGCGCTGATCTGCTCGATATTGCTGACGATATTGCGATGCGACAACACCACCCCTTTCGGCACCCCCTCCGAACCGGAAGTAAACAGCACCACCGCATCCGCTTCCGGATCGACCTTATTACCCGGCAAACTGCGCACCGAACGCAAGAGTCCGCCCAGTTTGGCAAAGGCGCCGATGGTTTCGCGAACATCCTCCAGAAAGATAAAACGCACTTCATCCTGCAGGGCATCGATCAGCGGTTGCAACTCGAAAGCGTCAACAAAGCGCTTCGAAGTGATGACGGTTTTCAGCTCGGCCGTTTTGCACGCCGAGCCGATCGCATTGATACCGGCGGTAAAATTGATCATTGCAGGAACATAACCGTAAGCCTGCAGTGCAAAGAAGGTCGCCGGCATACCCGCCACGTTCGGTAACATCAAACCGACACGCTGTTCATCCTGCAGCTGCTTCTGCAAGGCTTTCCCGAGTATCGAGGACGCCAGACGGATTTTTTTCAATGTCAGCGTCTGATCGTTAATGTCTTCGACACAGATCTCTTTTGCGTGGAACTGACGTTCGGAATCCAGCAAAGCGCGGAAAAGCGGTTTCGGTTCCGAATTTGCATAAAAGGCTCCGTCTCGCAGCATGCGGAAGATTTCACGCTTGAAGAAAAGGTGCTTATCATGACCTTTCATGCCCTTCGGAGATTGAATAGTTTCCGCCGGCTGAATGCTGATGGTAATTTTCGGGAAAAAGAAGCTTTTCATAAAAGCGAATTTCGTCCCGTCGAGATAGGAGAACTTACTGTAAACCGCACCGGCGATATGCACCGGAAGAATTGCTGCGCCGGTTTTGGCGGCGACCAGACCGGTCCCTTCATATACCTTCATTAAACCGCCGGTGGTGGTGATACGACCCTCCGGAAAAATCATGCACTGCTTGCCCTTTTTGAGCTCGTCGATCATATGCTTGGCGGCGTAAGGACTGTGAATGTCGACCGTAAAATAGTGGCTCATGCCGAGGATAAAACGCTCGGTCGATTTCTTGGTGTGGCCCTTATCGACCATAAACGTGGTTTCGCCGGGAATGAACAGTTCCAGCAAAGGCCCGTCCAACAAAGAAACATGGTTGGCGATAATCAACATCGGTTTCTGACTCTGGTCGACTGCATAATAGTTTTCCAGACCCTTCACTTCAACGCGATACAACAGCTTCAACAAGAACCTGACCACGCTTTTAATCAGCCACTTCATAGACACTCCTCAAGGATTTTTGTAACTTTTTTATTTTCGGCCTTAAAAGGCACATATTTTTATAACTGTCGACGACCGACCTGTTTAGCGAAGTATCTCATCAACACTACCGCCAGCAGGTTCCCAACGGCGATCAACAGCAATTGGTTTAACAAAGAAATCTGTAAACTGTAACCCAGCATCAATAACAGCGAAGAAACCACCATAAACAGAGCATTCAGGATGTTATTGGCGGCGACCATTCTAGCACGCTCCGCCTCGGGGGTAGCGCTTTGCAACAGGGTATACAGCGGGACGATATAGGCTCCACCGAGGATACTGAACAGTAAAAGAAATACGAGAGAAAGGTTGGCCGGCCATAGAACAATCAATTGGCCAATCCCCATAGGAGCGGTTGATATTTGCCAACCGGTCAGCTGGATCGACCAGACGGCAAGCGCCAGAAAAAGACTCATCAACAACAGAATCAGTGCGTGCCAAAACAGATGCAAACCGTTTTTCATCAGTTTGGAAATCAACGCGGAGCCGATCGCAATACCGACCGAAAACAGGGTTAAGTAGGCGACCACGACCTGATCGTCGGCGTGCAGGTCATATTTGACCAGATTAGGAATCTGGCTGAGCAGAACCGCTCCCAGAAACCAGAACCAGGAAATTGCCCACAAACTCCGCCATGGCAGATGAAATTGCGCCATTTCGCGCATCATGCGCCAGGCACTCAGCAGCGGGTTCCAGTCGATACTGATTTGCAGATGGGAGTGCAAACGCTTGTTGATCAGGAAACTGGCGGCAAAGCCGAGAATCGCGGTAACGATAACGGCAAGACTCATCACCTCTTCACCACCGTCCAGCATAACGCCGATGCCGCCGAGAATCGTTCCGATCAGAATGGCAATAAAGGTTGAACCGCTCACCCAGGCATTGGCGCGCAATAACTTCTCCTCGGGCACGATTTCCGGCAGGATCGAATACTTGATCGGCCCGAAAAAAGTCGATTGAGCACCCATTAAAAACAGCGCGGCAAACAGCACCTCGAGTTGTCCGGCAAGCAGGCCATAAGCGCCAAGCCCCATAATGACGATTTCCGCAAATTTGACCCAGCGGATCATACGCGTCTTGCAGAAGTGGTCCGCCAACTGTCCGGCGAAAGAAGAGAAAAGGAAGAAAGGAAGAATAAACAGACCGGCGGCAAGGGTGATTAGAAAACCGGTCTCTTCGGCCGAATCACTTAGCCTGAAAGTAATCAGCAACACCAGAGCGTTTTTAAACAGGTTATCGTTAAAGGCGCCTAAAAACTGCACAATGAAAAAGGCGCGGAAATCGGCAAGATTTAACAAACTACGCATCTAGCCGCTCTTCGATTCGCCCGCTGATCGCATGCAACCGTGTAAAAACAGCTCCACACCATGCGATAGGGTTCTTTCCATCTCTTCCGCCCCGATCGTTTCACCGAACAAAGCGCGATAGAAAAACGGCCCCTTAATCATTTCCAGAAACTGTCCCGCGGCAAGAGAAGGATCGCCCACCTGAATTTTGCCGCTGTCCTGAACTTTTTGCAGGTAAGCGGCAAGCACTGCGATCGCCGCCTGCGGGCCGTGCTGATAGAAAATTTTCTGGATTTCGCTCTGCTCGTGATTATTTTCCGTCGCCACCAAACGGTACATGGCAATCCCGTCTGCGGAGAGCGACACCGCCTGCAAAACGCGCCCGAAATGCGTCAGGTTGGTTCGCAGGTCATCGCTCCAAAATTCGGTATTCTCAAACGGTTTGAACAGTTCATTCGCTTTGGATTTAAACACCGCCTCGAACAATCCGAGCTTGTTGCCGAAATGCCGATAGAGGGTATTGAGAGAGCCACCGGCTTCTTTGACGATTTCGTTGACGCTGGTGCCGGCATAGCCTTGAGCCAGGAAGTGCTTTTGCGCGACTTCGAGCAGTTTAAGTTGCCGTGCCAGACCACGCTTATTGGTTGCACCCTGACAGCAGCCGTCTAAATGGGATAGGGAATCCGCGGTAATTTGACTCATAAGCTGTAGATTTTGTTATTTTTTTCTAGGCAGATTATACCGCGATGGAAGCCTCGCAAGCGAATATATCATGCAAACTGGCGCCAATTGGTACGAATCGAATCGAAAATCGGCAACCCGCCTCTTCGAACACAAAAATGGTTACAGCGGTTTTTTAAAGAATTCCGCGACCAGATCGGTGAAGGCGCGCACTTTGGCGGACAGGAAATGCCGGTGCGGGAAGACCACATAGACCCCGAATTTAGGCGGCTCGTAATCTTGTAAAACCGCTACCAACTCTCCGGATTCAATCAGCGACTGGCAGATAAACTCCGGTAATCGCCCAATACCCACGCCCCCTTTCACCAGCTCGAGCATCATCAGCAAATTATTGGTCTCCGCCTGATGCGGAAGATCGAGATTGATCGGTTTGCCGTCACTATCCTGATATTCCCAGGTAATCGGCACCTGATTGTAGACATACTTGACCGCCCGATGCCCGCGCAAATCTTCAGGTTGCTGCGGAATGCCGTGGTTCTGCAGATACTCGGGACTGGCAACCGTCATCATTTGCACAGAGATAATCTTGCGACTGATCAGATTCGAATCTTTCGATTCTCCCATCCGTACCGCAACGTCGAAACCCTCACCGACCATATCGACCAGACGGCTGCTGAAATCGACATTAAGACGAATTTCCGGATAACGCCGCATGTACTCGGTTATTACCGGCAAAAGATGCGATTGTCCGAAACTGAGGGGCAAACTGACTTTTAAACGCCCTGTCGGCTTATCTTGCAACGAATTGATGCTTTGTTCGGCTTCTCTGGCTTCAAGTACCAGGTTTCGAGTTTTCTCGAAATACATCTTACCGATTTCGGTCAGGCTCAGGCTACGCGTGGTTCGATTGAGCAACCTCGCCCCCAACCGTTCTTCAAGCCGGGTGACTTCCTTACTGATATAGGAAACCGAATGGCCAAGTTCGGTTGCCGCCGAAGTAAAACTTCCGGATTCAACGACCTGAACGAAAGTGCTGATGCCTTCGAGGCTGTCATGATGATTTTTCATAGATCGCCCTTAATTCCATTCCATTTGGAAAAAGTCTTTTCTTTATTTAGCAATTCTAATTCAAATAACAAAAAAGTAGTCTATTTAATAACCTAAATAAAATCGAGAAAGAGATGCATTTAGCCAATCGAGACACCAATTATGGATGGATTGCCATAAGTTTGCACTGGCTGACGGCTTTGGTCGTGATCGCACTTTTCGTGCTTGGACTGTGGATGGTTGATCTCGATTTTTACAACCCCTGGTATCACGACGCTCCGTACCTCCATAAAAGCGTCGGGGTTCTGTTAATGGCTGTAATGCTTTTTAGATGGATCTGGCGACTGATCTCGGTTGAACCTCAAGCCCTGCCGACGCACGGCAGCTTTACCCGCTTGGCGGCTAAAAGCGCCCAGCGTCTACTGTACCTGCTGGTTTTTGCCATCGGGATCAGCGGCTACTTGATTTCAACCGCCGAAGGTCAACCTTTGCAAGTATTTAACTGGTTTGCATTGCCCGCCTATCCGCTGGAAATCGAAAACCAGGCGGATATCGCCGGCAGCATCCACTTGTGGCTGGCCGTCAGTTTGATTTCTCTGGCGTCGATCCACGCTTTGGCGGCTCTAAAGCATCACTTTATCGACCGGGACGCAACTTTAAAACGCATGCTCTCGGCGAATTAAACCGAAAAGGAGTAACTAATGATTACTTGGATTAAACAAACTACCATCGTGGCCGGACTGGCGATGATCAGCAGCTACAGCTATGCAGCACCGGTTAACTATGAGATCGACGCAGGCGGTATGCACGCATCGGTCAACTTCAAGATTAAGCACCTGGGTTACAGCTGGCTGGCCGGACGCTTTGATAAATTCGGCGGAAATTTTGTGTATGACAACGAAGATCCGTCAAAAAGCAAGATCAACGTCAACCTGGACACTGCCAGCGTCAACAGTAACCATGCCGAACGAGACAAACACCTTCGCAGCAAGGATTTTCTCGATGTTAACAAATACCCGACGGCCGAATTTGTCAGTACTTCGATCACCGAAAACGGTAATGATCTTGTCGTCAAAGGCGACCTGACACTGCACGGCGTCACTAAACCGATCGAAATCAAAGCGGAAAAGATCGGCGAGGGTAAAGATCCATGGGGCGGATATCGAGCCGGTTTCAGTGGCGACACCTCAATCAAACTGGCCGATTACGGCATTACCTACAACTTGGGACCTGCTTCAACCGAAGTCTTCCTGCAACTCAATATCGAAGGTATCCGTAAATAAGTAATCAAGTTATTGTCTGCTCCCCCTGAGCACCCAGCTTGCCCGAATTCGTTCGGGCTTTTTTATTTTTAAGGATGCGTTTGCACATTTTTTGCAAAATCCTGCGCATCTTACAGCGTAAAACAAAAGTACTCTCTGAAAATTAGAACAGGAACCACCACAAATGGACTCAACCAGTAAATTATCTACCGCGACCATTGCCCTGCACTGGATTGTCGCCTTAGGCATGATCTCCCTGATTGCCAGCGGCATCTATATGCACGAAACGGAAGCATTCTCGATCTATCCTTTACATAAATCTTTCGGAGTCCTGATCACCCTCTTTGTACTCTGGCGCATCTATCTGCGCATTAAGAACGGCTGGCCAACCCCGGTTCGTCAATATAAGCCGCTGGAAATCCGTCTATCGAAAATCGTCCATTGGCTGCTGATTATCGGCACGATCCTGATGCCGGTTTCCGGGATGATGATGTCCGGCTTAGGCGGTCACGGCATTCCGTTCTTCGGACTGGAGTTGCTCGCACGCAACCCATCTCCGGAAAACCCCAAGGAAGTCATTGCCTACAGCGAGTCTCTGGCTTTCGCCGGAAAGGTCATGCACGGGTTGGGAGGTAATATTCTTATCGCCGCGATTACATTGCATCTTCTGGGCGCGCTTAAACACCACTTTATCGATAAGGACGCGACTCTACTGCGGATGCTTGGCAAATCAAAATAACCACACTCAATCCATTAACGCGAAAGGTGCCTCACAATGAAAAACAACAAGATAAAAATCCTGATCTCCACACTGGCATTATTTACCGGACAACAGAGCTTGGCAGCGGCAAGCGACGATCCATATACCGCCGGTTTGAAAACCTATTTTGAAGAGGTTTCCCAACTGGAAAAACAGCAGGGGTATATCGGAAAAACCTTGCCGATCCCTAAACTGCAACAGATTGCTCCGGATGTTTATATGTCGGTCGGCAGCCAGATCTGGGGGAATCGATCCAATTTCGGTTTTAACAACAATATGACGGCGGTTATTTTTCCGGACGGCGTGTTTGTCTATAACGCCGGGCCGAACGAACCGGTCGCCTATTCGTTTCATCAGCAGTTAAAACGGATCACCGACAAACCGGTGAAATGGGTCGCCATCGAAAACTATCAGGGACATGCCAATATGGGTGCAAGTTACTGGCACGATATCGGTGTGAAGCACATCTATTCGCAGGAAGAGGCAGCGGCCGACTTCAATAAGCGTTTTGACCGGCATAAAGCGCGTTATATGGCCGCCTCAGGTGCGGAAATCAATCGCCATTCGCAAAATGTCGCCAAACACTACACAACCTTCAAAGATTCGATGGAGATCGATGTCGGCGGTGGCGAAAAAGTGATCCTGGTGAATTTCGGCGGCGGTCATACCGAAACCATGGCCGGCGCGATTATCCCCTCCAAAAAACTGATTTTTACCGGCGATCTCGGCTTTAATCAGCGCGTACCGGGGCTGTTCGCAGGCGGAAACTACCTGGAATGGATCGCTTCTTTTAACAAGATGACCGATATGGCCCGCTCGCTTTTCAAGGATCAGCTGGACACGGCAGTCGTCGTTCCGGGCCACGGCACGGCCGCCGATCTGGCGACTATCCACAAGCAAACTATCGGTTACTTTGAAGATGTGGCTGCAAAAATCAAGAAGGTCATCGATCAGGGCGGAGATTTGCAGCAAGCTAAAAAGGTCGATCAATCCGCCTATCGAGATCGCCCGGTGTTTGACCAGCTGGCAGAATCCAACGCCGAACATATCTATAAACAGATGATCAAGCAGTAAGGATTCCATTCCTGTTTCGCTATATTTAGAACCGGTGGTAAGGTAATTAAAAATAAATTCCGTTAAATGTAATAAAAATGTAGCGAACACTACACTTTTAATATTAAAATAGAAAATTCATTGTGATTTCAATCAGTTCAGGGACGGCCATGAAAAATCGATCTGACGCTTTATTTTTTTCTCACCCTCTATTCGCGCTGCTGTTCATTCTCAGCATGAGCGTAAGCCAGAAAGTGTATGCCGAAGGCCAGGCTCCGCAAGCCATGCCGGTGCAAGCGCTGGAAGTGAATCTGCAAACACTGCCTTACGAAAAGAGCTATCCGGCTACTTTGTCGGCCTATAAAGGCGTTGAAGTCCATTCCCGCGTCAATGGGATTTTGGAACAGCAATTTTATAAAGAAGGCCAGACTGTAGAGAAAGGCCAAAAGCTGTACCAGATTGACAAACGTCGCTATCTGGCCAGTGTCCGACAAGCCCAGGCTCAGCTGAAAATCGCTGAGGTCAAAGCCCAGCAAACCAAGATCAGCTATCAGCGTATCAAAGGCCTGGCGAAAAGCCGTTCGGTAAGTGAACAGGATATCGATGACGCCAAGGCAAACTGGGATGCGGCAATGGCGGAAATCCTTAGTGCCAAAGCCTCTTTGAACAGTGCACAAATCGATCTTGACGATACTATTATCCGCGCCGAAATCGACGGCGTTATCGGCGAGAAGCAGTTGGATGTCGGTGATTTGGTCACGGCCAACAGCACTCTGTTGAACCGTATCGTACAAACCGATGTTCTTTACGCGCAGTTTTCAGTTTCCGACAGCGAATTGAAACGCCAACACCAGCTTGAAGATCAAGGCCTGCTGAAATTGCAGGACTCTGCGGGTATCAAATTGCTTGACGACAACGACAAACCAACCATGGACGGCAAAATGGATTATGCCGCAAGCGAGTTGGATATCAGTACTTCAACCCGTTTGATGCGTGCGACTTTCGAAAACCCTCAATCCCGTCTTTTCCCGGGACAGATGGTGCGTGTTAACGTCCGTTTCGGGGAATGGCAAAATGTGATCGCCATCCCGCAAAAAGCGGTACTGCAAGTCGGCCCGCAAAGTTTTGTCTATGTAGTTAAAGACGGCGTCGCCAATCTGATGCCGGTTCAGCTGGCAAGTCAATACGGCGACCAGTGGCTGGTAACCGGCGGTCTGAAACCGAAAGATCAGATTATCATCGCCAATTTGATCAAAATCCGTCCGAAAACGCCGGTTATGATTCTGCCAAAAACCGACGCGCCTAAAAACGCACCTCCGGCAACCAAGAGCTAATTAAAGGGATACCGTATGTTTTCGCGCTTTTTTATCGACCGACCGGTCTTTGCGTCGGTATTTTCCATCATCATAGTCATCGCCGGTTATCTGGCGATGAAAGCCCTGCCGGTTGCGGAATATCCGCAGATCGTGCCTCCGCAGGTTCAGGTAACCGCCACCTATCCGGGTGCCAGTGCCGAAACCCTGTCGGAAACCGTTGCTGCGCCTCTTGAACAGGCGATCAACGGCATCGACGACATGCTGTATATCAACAGCGTGAACTCCTCTTCCGGCGTGGTAACGCTGACGGTCACCTTCAAGATCGGTACCGACATCGATCAGGCTAACATCAATGTTAACAACAAGGTTCAGGGCGCTTTAAACAAACTGCCTTCCGAAGTACAGCAGCTGGGTGTGCAGGTGAATAAACGTTCGCCGAGTATCCTCAAGGTTATCGCGCTCTATTCCGGCGATTCCAGTCTGGACACAGTGTTTATCGCCAACTACGGTTTGATTAACGTTGTCGACGATCTGGCACGTCTGCCGGGGGTCGGTGAAGTCCGCCAATTCGGTTCCAAAGATTACTCGATGCGTATCTGGCTTAATCCGGAGAAGCTTAAACGTTTCTCTCTGACTCCGGCCGACGTCTACGCTTCGATCAAGCAGCAAAACTCGCAATTTGCCGCCGGTAGCTTTGGCGCCGAACCGATCAAAAACGGTGAGCCTTTCACCTACACGGTTTCGACTGCCGGTCGTATGAACAACCCGGAAGAGTTCGAGAACATTATCCTGCGCACTCAGGAAAACGGCGGTATTCTTCGCCTGAAAGACGTCGCCCGTGTCGAACTCGGCTCACAGGCCTATAACTTCAATGCGACCTTCGACGGTAAGCCGACGGTTCCGATGGGGATTTTCCTGCAACCGGGCGCCAACGCTCTGGAAACCGCCAAACTGGTGGATGCCAAAATGGCGGAACTGGCGAAAAACTTCCCGCAAGGTCTGAACTATGCCACCCCGTATGACACCAGCGAATTCGTGCGTATTTCGATCGACAAGGTCATCTATACCCTGGTCGAAGCCCTGATTCTGGTGGTTCTGGTCGTGTTCCTGTTCCTGCAGAACTTCCGCGCCACTCTGATTCCGGTATTGGCGATTCCGGTATCGATTGTCGGTACCTTTATCGGGATGTATCTGCTCGGCTTCTCGATCAACCAGCTGACCCTGTTCGGTATGATTCTCGCCATCGGGATCGTGGTTGACGACGCAATTATCGTGGTCGAAAACGTCGAACGGATTATGCGCAGTCATCACCTCAGCGCCCGCGAAGCGACGCTGGAAGCGATGCGGGAAATCACCGGACCGATCATTGCCATCGTACTGGTACTGGCGGCGGTCTTTATTCCGGTCGCCTTTATCTCCGGCCTGAGTGGTGAAATGTATAAACAGTTCGCCATCACCATCGTCGTCTCGGTCACCATTTCCGGTATTGTCGCTTTAACGTTGACGCCGGCGCTGTGTGCCAATTTGCTGAAAGAAGGCCACCTCAAACCGAGTCCGGTATTCGGATTGTTTAACCGCGGTTTCGATGCTGTGACTAGAGGATTCGGGTTCGGAGTTCGTCAGGTGATGCGTTTCAGCTTGATCAGCATCCTGATTTTCGGCGGCCTGATTTACCTGACCTATAACACCCTTAACGGCATTCCGAAGAGTCTGGTACCGCAGGAAGATAAAGGAACCCTGTTCGTTCTGACTTATCTGCCTCCGGCTTCATCGCTGGAACGTACCGAAATCGCTCGTGATCAAGTCAGCCAAACCCTGTTGAATCAACCGGGCGTGGCGCACAGTGTCAGCTTCGCCGGTTTCGACCTGCAATCGTTTGCACTGAAAACCGACTCGGCAGTCTCTTTCGTTACCCTGGATCACTGGGATGAGCGTGAAGCGCCGAATATGAGTTCGCAGGCGATTGTCGGCCAACTGTTCGGCAAGCTGATGGCCGTACCGGATGCATTCAGTATTCCAATCGGTATGCCGACCATTATGGGGATGAGTATGACCGGCGGTTTCGAAGCCTATATTCAGGATCGTCAAGGAACCGGATCGTTGGCATTGAGTAAAATCGCCGACGAGCTGGTCGCCAAAGCCAATGCGCGTCCGGAACTGACTCAAGTGCGCACTACCCTGTCAACCAAGGTTCCGCAATACCAGATTGTAGTCGATCGGGACAAAGCGCAACTGTTGCAGGTATCGGCGCAGGAAATTTTTGCAGCCATGCAATCTACTTTCGGTAGCCTATATGTCAACGACTTCACTCTGTTCGGTCGTACCTTTAAGGTCAATCTGCAGGCCGATGGCGAATTCCGTGCTTCTGAAAAGAATCTGGATGATGTCTTTGTCCGTTCCGCGAATGGCGATATGATCCCGTTAAGCGCTCTGGTATCAGTTAAACGTACCACCGGTGCCGACATTATCGACCGTTTCAACCTCTTCCAGGCAGCGAAGATTTCCGGTGACCCGGCTCCAGGTTACAGTTCCGGACAGGCTTTAACCGCCTTTGAGGAAGTGGCTAAAGAAGTCATGCCAGAAGGCTATACACTTGGTTGGGTCGGCGAAGCCTTCCAGCAGAAACAATCCAGCGATACCGGTAATCAGGCATTCCTGTTCGGCCTGTTGTTCGTGTTCCTGATTCTGGCCGCACAATACGAGCGTTGGTCGATTCCGCTGGTCGTACTGACCGCGGTTCCGTTCGCCGTTCTGGGAGCCGCCGTGGCGGTTACTCTGGCCGGACAAAATAACGACATCTACTTCGAGTTAGGACTGTTGACCCTGATCGGTCTCTCGGCCAAAAACGCCATACTGATCGTCGAATTCGCGATGCAGAAGCATAAGGCAGGGATGCCAATTAGCGAAGCGGCACAGGAAGCGGTTAAACTGCGTTTCCGTCCGATCGTTATGACCTCACTGGCCTTCACCATCGCCGCCGTACCGCTGATGCTCAGTACAGGTGCCGGTGCCGCAGCCAGGGTCTCGGTCGGAACCGGTCTGGTCGGAGGCATGATCGCCGCGACCATACTCGCTCCGCTGTTCGTACCGATGTTCTTTAAACTCATCGCCGGCTTAAGCGAACGCGGGAAAGGCAAACAAGAGGCCAAACCGACGGATCAAACCCATCAACCTCTATAAATAACCATCCAATCATCACATCGGAACTTGAAAGTTCCACGTGAAACCAAAAACCCCCAATCAGCAAATGCCGATTGGGGGTTTTTAATTTTCGGACAAAGGACAATCAAATTAGCGGTGAAATTGATCAACAGCTAATAAGTGACATAAGCCATTCATCTCCAGACAGCAACACCGCTCCTCCATCGTGGGAAATCTGCTGAGCTTTGGTTGACTTACCAACGCCCATTTTTCCACAGAAGAATACTAAGGTTCCTATGATCACTTATTTTCTCTTTTGATTGCATAATGCCAAGGTAAGGGGCGCAAAAAGCGAAGCTTTTAGCGTCCCGCGCAGCCACGTAGTGGCGGAGTGAACTTGAAAGACTTGTTAAGTTTTGTACTCAATTATTGGCACCAAAATATCTGATTCTAAGAGAGGTTTCTTTTCAAATTCAGCATGGGTGAGAAAAGTAATATCTATAGGAATATCAAACTCTATAGAAAGTGACGACATTAAGGATTTGACTGAGTAATAATCGTCAAGCGGATTAAGTGAAGACCTACTAGACACAAACAACAAATCGATGTCATTAAATTCTGAGCATCTAAAAAAAGACCCAAAACCATAAACTCCATGAAGGTTAGGATGCTCTCGTAAAGTAGATTGGATTGCCGTCACTATCTCTTTTATGGTAATCCCAGCATTCATCTTTCCAAAGCGCTCCAGACATTTCATCAGAAACATACAATCCTATTTCAGATTCTAAACAAAACTCTTTAGCTTCTTCTGTATAACCACACCATCCGCCACCAATGTAGATTAAATCTATCTCTCCAAACTCAGCCAAAGCTCTTTGGACTAAAGTCAACCCCATGGTGTACTCGCGAACGCACAAAATCCTTAATGTATCATTTTGGTTCTGACGCTGAACTTCAAAGAGTATGTCGTGATCTCGTGAGACCGATGTAACGTTATCATGATTATTCAACAATCGATCTAGCCACATGATGTGGCTAAACGGCACTCCCCAGTCATTGCTTCCGTTCGTCATATTTCAAAGACCTCTCTAAATTCTTCTGGAAATGTTGCATATCTATCAAGTCGACAATACTGATTTGCTTCGAATGATGACGCGTGATGTTTAAAGAGTAAAAATGCCTTGTACTCAGTGAGGGGAAGTAGCTTTATATTTGCCTCAATCAGATTCGTAATTTTCTGGTTGTTAGGAATAACAGTGTCTAGCTTTTTAATATTCCATAGCTTATAGGCGTTTGAGCCAGGGTCTTCTCGGGCAGTTTTGGACTGAGGCCCTAATTCTTTCCAAAGTAACTTGTTCTCGAGAAGGAGCTTGGATACTTCTCCCTTTAGTGCATCTAGGTTATCAAAAACCGCATCGCTGAATTGCGACCGGATCGCCGATTCATGGTCTTTTTTCCATTGATGAAGTTGTTCAACTGTAAAAGTGCCTTCGGGCGATTTATCAATATGACGGTGGCATGTTGGGCACAACAAAATCAGGTTCTCGTATCCATCGGATCCTCCCCCTTGTTCGCCACGAGGCCCACCTTCGCTCTTCGCAATGATATGAGCCATCTCCCCGACGTTGTAACTTTTCGCTTCTTGCAGAATGGCAGTTAAGTCAGCGCGACAAGAAGGGTTAGAACATATGCCCGCAGCCCGCCCCCATAACAATTTACTATCTGCATCATTTATCGCCATAGCTTGCTATCCATCGAAGAAACTTAACGTTTTGCTCAGCGGAAAATCACCTGTGGAGCCGATAGGTGCAGCAGGTGAGTTTTCCGCTGAAGCTGTTTGTTAGGAGTTTTTCCATTCGAAACCAATCCCATTATGACTTAAAACTTCTCCTGCTTTACCTTGTGAAAGAACCCCACCGATCATTCTAAGTTTCGAACCTTTGTAGTCAATGTGGAATAGAAAACTTATACCATCAATTTTCCTATTTGATTTTGGTATTGCTGTGGCAAGGAAATACATGTCCCGTATCCTTCCCTCAAGGTGATATTCATCTGCTTCTTCATTTATATTTTTATGAGTATAACCACCCTTTATGGTCTCTCCTTTTTGGCTTAGAGATAAACGCATGAACATATCATTTTCTTCCATTGTTTCTTTAGCGTCTTCATTACCACTTAAAACAGTTGCCTCCCATTCTCCATCTATTCTTACACCTCGATATATTTTGTCTGCATACCAGGGAATAATGACTCTACGAATAAATTCACTTAATAAAATAAAAAGTGCAGTAGCAACTAAACTGCTACTTATCCCTATGATTAACGAAAGTCCGATATTGCCCACTTTTTACTCCTAACTATTATTAGACATCCTAAATGCTGGATATTGCGTATGTCAATCACTGTTTTTATCGCCGTTTTATATAGAAATTTAGTGGCTATAAAGTTTGTAATAACTTGATCTTTATACACTTTTAATTCATATTTTCGTTTTTATGCGGCATAAATGATTTTTTATAAATCAAGTCAATCGGTTTTCTGAGTTAAAACCCGTAAACTTTATTGCTTAAGCCTGCCTGTCCCTAGTATTTTTTGAGTGGCTGAGAGCTTATTTATTGATGATCTGATATCTAAGCCGTTTGAATGCTTACAGGTTGCAGGTGTTTGTAACTGAATTAATTCTGTATGATTAAAAATCAATTACTTACTCAGACAGGAAGAGAAAGAATGAACCCATTAGACATTTTGAATTTCTGGTACACACCGCCGATGTCGGAGCATTGGTTCAGCTCGACGCCGGAAATCGATGCGGAGATTCGCGAGAAATTTGAGTCGGTATGGGAAAAGGCGGCTGAGGGTAAGTTGGATGCTTGGAAAGAAACCGCCGAAGGTTGTCTGGCGTTGTGTATAGTTCTCGATCAGTTTCCATTGAACATGTTTCGCGGCGAGGCCAAGAGTTTCTCGACCGAGCAGCAGGCGGTTGCGGTGTGTAAATACGCGGTTGAAAAAGGCTTGGATCAGCAGCTTCCGATAGAACGCCGAACCTTTTTGTATATGCCGTTAATGCATAGCGAACATCTGGCCGATCAGGATGAATCGGTGCGTCTGTTTGAGGCTTCCAAGCTGGAAAACAATATTAAATTTGCCCACCATCACCGCGAGATCGTACGTCAATACGGCCGCTTTCCACACCGTAATGCGATTCTCGGCCGCGGAAGCACACAGGCCGAAATTGATTATCTCAATTCGCCGCAAGCCTTTACCGGCTAGGGCTTAACATCACGATAAAAGTTTTCGTGGCTTCCCAATGCCAACAATTCTAAAACCAGTTGTTCTTCTTGGTAAGAGTACCCTAAAAGCGTTTCTTGTTTAACCATTTTGAATTTGTAAACTCTTAAATAAGATAAGTCGCCTTTTTTCTTTATTCCGAGCTCGGGGTTCTGGATCAAGCATTTGACGGCCTCATCTAGGTCCTTCTTTTGATTCGGATGAAGCTTCTTCACGGCTTTTTTAAAGTTAGGCGCTTGAAGAATATGCTTAACCAAACTCATAAGGTTCCAGCTTTCCGGCCTCGATTTCCGCTTTAGCGATAATTGCCTGTCTGACAAATTCATACGGCAAATCCGGATTGTCTTCCATCATTTCCCCGATTTTCGCCCAGTGTTCAATCTGCTTGGGAACCGTTCGGTTAAATGCTTTCGCCATAATACCCGCCTTCTCAACGAGAGACTCGTCAAGCCGAATACTTGTTGTAGCCATATCAAAACCCCTTGTTGTGGCAAATAAAAACCAATTGTAGCAAAACGCTACAATTGATTCAATAAGCGACAATATCTTCCTTTTGGAAGAATCAAAGCGCGGCGAGAATTTTATCGGCTACTCGAAAGGCATTGGCGTAAATCGTCCAGGTATAGGTGACACTGCCGCCGGTCGGCATAAAACTGCCGTCGGTGACGTACAGATTTTCGACATCATGCGCGCGGCAATCCGCATCCAGCACCGATGTCTTAATGTCGTTACCGAAACGACAACCACCGGCCATCAGGTTCTGCGCGGGCGATCCGCTGACCGATGAGCTGACGTTTTTCGCTCCCATCTGCCTCAATACGTCCTCGGCCTTATCGCTCAAATAACGCCCGACTTTGAGGTCGTGAGGATGATAACCGAGACGAATACTGGCCACCGGTTGCTGCCAGCGATCCTTGACCGTGTTGTCGAGAGAGACAAAACAGTTATCGGTCGGCAGCCAGTCGTTAAAGACCTCGAAATTTAATGTCTGCTTATCGGAAAACGCCGATTTCAGACGTTTTTGCAGCGACTCGCCCCAAACCAGATCACCGTTATCATCCCACTTCTGCGGAAACGCCTGCGGCAAGGCATTCGGATGACGTAACAGGAAGTCGATGGTGCCGCCCTTGGCTTTGCCGCCGAATTCTTTATCATCGATAAAATACCACTCTTGCAGATTACGATTGACGAAAGGCCCGCGTTTGTTCAATTCCGTGGCACTGAGCCGATCCATTTCCGAATAGATAAAATCGCCACTACCGGCTCCACCGGCCGAGAACAGCAGGTTTTTACCGACCTGGCCGTGATTGTTCGCCAGACCGTTCGGATGTTTCGGCCCGGTCGACGCCAGCAACAAGCGACTGGTTTCCACCGCCTGACAAGCCACCACGAAAATTTTGGCCGAGACCCTTTTCACCTTACCCTCAACATCGACATATTCCGCCTCGATCACTTTTCCTTTGGCATCGCTGATCAGACGATTGACCTTGCTGTCGGCTTGAATATGACAATTACCGGTTTGAAGCGCCCGATCCAGCAAAGCGGCACGCGAACTGCCCTTGGCGCCGGACGAACAGCCGTAACTGCCGCAGAAACCGGAGTACTCGCAACTGCGACGGCCGTTTTTCGGCTGCGACAGAATTGCACGCGGCGTCGGCAAAGCCTGATAGCCGAGATCGCTACAGGCTTGATCGATATGTTTGACGATCGGATGCTCCTGCGTCGGCGGCATTGGGAAATCTTCGGTGGAGCGCGGTTCCAGAAAACGGTGTTTTACAATCCGTCCGGAAATGCCGACTTCGGTTTCGACTTTGCTGTAATAGGGTTCGAGATCCTGGTATTGAATCGGCCAGTCGGCAATATTCGCTCCTTCAATCGGGCCAAATTCCGACAGCAGTCGAAAATCCTGCGGTTTGAGACGATGGAAAAATCCGCTCATCAGATTGGACGAACCGCCGACCAGATTACCGTTCCAGAAATCCCAGCCGGACGCTTCGGTCGATTCACCGACCCACTCACCGAAATCGTTCTGCTGCTGCAAAACATGCTTCTCATCCGCCAAATCGGGCGTATAGACCGGATAACGGCAGCAACTGAGTTCGTCCTTATAAAAGTCCTTTTCGGTCAGCCACGGCCCCTTTTCCAGCACCAGCACCGAATAACCGGCCTGCGCCAGAGTCAAAGCCACCGGACCACCGCCTGCTCCGCTGCCGATCACACACACATCATAATCGCGACTCATGCTTTGGTTCTCCGGTAAGTGTCTACTCTGCGTTTTTCATAGCCGATTTCGAAGTAGCGTTTTCCTTGCGGCGGGCGCGGATAACCGGGAATCTGCCCAGCCGCTTTCCAGCCCTTACCGTTGGGATTACCGCCATAAACCGGGTCGGTCAACAGGGCTTCCAGCAGATTATTGAGCATCATCGACAACCAGTTCTGCCCGGCTTGGCTCTTGGATACTTTTCTTAACAAAGCCTCTTTCTGCTCGGACGAAAGCGCAATAAACTTTTGTTTGTAATCAGATTTGGCCAGATCGTTCAACCAGCCGACGCCCTGATAAATGAAATTTTCGGAATCCTTATCCGCCAGAGGACGCTGAAATTTACTTTGCAGATAACTTAAGGCGTGCAACTCTTCAGCGCCGGGAAAACCGTCCATCGACGGAAACAGATGGTTCTGCACAGCTTGCACCGTCTGCCAGGCCGGATTGTTTAAAAATACGGCTTCCTGCTTCGTCATGGCCGATAGTGCCGATCCTTCGGCTTGAGCCAGAGAAATTTTCGCCAGCGGAATGGTTGCGGCCAATTGCAGTAAACGTCGTCGGCTCAACTGAAATTCGTCAAAAAAGGTTGATCGGTTGTTCTTCATTTATCCTCTCCCGCTGCCTCTGGGCTTTGTCATGAACTTTATGCTACCAGTAAAGCCGTATACGCCATAATGGAAATATTCTGGAACCTGCCACGACTGATTTATCGCAAAACACTCTAGTACCCAGACCTCAATGAGACCTGATTTGTTTCACTGTTATAGATCATTACGCCGCAAACCGTTTTTTGGATGCAGGATATTGGAGATTACCGACCAATAAAAAAACCCCGGATTAACCGGGGCTGGTAATGCACTCTGC
This sequence comes from Thiomicrorhabdus heinhorstiae, assembly GCF_013391765.2. Classification (GTDB taxonomy): domain Bacteria; phylum Pseudomonadota; class Gammaproteobacteria; order Thiomicrospirales; family Thiomicrospiraceae; genus Thiomicrorhabdus; species Thiomicrorhabdus heinhorstiae. The sequence goes on from NZ_JACBGI020000006.1 coordinate 82,239, forward strand.
TTACTGATGAAGCCTATATAAAGCGAATTAAGCGGCGATCCCGCTGTGTCGCAACAGCGCATCGATTTGCGGTTCGCGACCGCGGAAGGCTTTAAACAGCGTCATCGGATCAATCGAACCACCGGCAGCCAGAATGGTGTTTTTGAATTTGGCACCGATATCGGCATTCAAAATCCCCTGCTCTTCGAACAGGCTGAAAGCATCTGAAGACAAAACTTCGGCCCATTTATAGCTGAAGTAACCCGCCGCATAACCGCCGGCGAAAATATGGCTGAAGCTATGCATGAAACGGTTATAGGCCGGAGGGAAAATCACCGACACTTCCTGACGAATGCGCTGACTCAAATCGCCTAAAGATTCGACTTCGTCCGGTTGATAAAAAGCGTGCAGTTCGAAATCGGTCAGGGAAAACTCGATCTGGCGTAACATCATCATCGCCGACTGGAAACCGCGACTCTGCTGCAAAGAGGCAAACAAACCTTCCGGCAGGGGTTCGCCACTGTCGATATGCCCGGACATCAGATCGATGCCTTCGCGCTCCCAGCAGAAGTTTTCCATAAACTGCGACGGCAATTCGACTGCATCCCAGGGAACACCGCTGATACCGGAAATATCCAGATGTTCCATTTCGGTAAATAAGTGATGGATGCCGTGACCGAATTCATGGAACAGCGTAGTGACTTCATCATGCGTCAAACAAGCCGGTTTACCGCCGACCGGAGGCGTGAAATTGCACACCAGATAAGCAACCGGTTTCTGCAGTTCGGTTGCACTGCTGCGCCAGCGGCTGACCGCGGAATCCATCCAGGCTCCGCCGCGTTTGTTTTCGCGTGCATACAGATCCAGATAGAACTGGCCGATCACCTGATCATCGGCATTGAACAGCTCGAAAAAGCGTACATCCTTATGCCATACCGAAACACCGAGTTTTTCCTGCAAACGGACGCCGAACAGACGCTCGGTGATGGTAAACAAGCCTTTTAAAACGGTTTCTACCGGGAAATACGGACGCAAGGCTTCCTGCGATAAGGATAGACGCGCCGATTTCAATTTCTCGGATGCATAACTGATGTCCCAGGGTTGCAGATCGTCCAGACCGAGTTCCTGTTTGGCAAAGGCCTGCAATTCGGCCAATTCCTGCTGGGCCTGCGGTTTGGATTTTTTCGCCAGATCGCGCAGGAAGCCCAGCACCTGTTCGGTACTCTCGGCCATTTTGGTCGCCAGAGACAATTCGGCGTAATTATCAAAACCAAGCAACTGCGCCTTTTTATGACGCAATTCGCGAATCTTCTCGATAATATCGCTGTTATCGAATTCAAGCTGTTCGAACTGGTCGGAGGCACGGGTACTGAAAGCGCGATACACCTCTTCCCGCAAGGAACGGTTGTCGGCATGGGTCATAACCGCCAGATAAGACGGAAAGTCCAGTGTCACGCACCAGCCTTTTACTTCTTTCTGCTGCGCCAGCTGCTGCAACAATCCCATTGCCGATTCCGGCAGACCTTTTAGTTCACTTTCGTCTTCGATGGCCTTAAACCACGACTGAGTGGATTTCAAAACGTTATTGCCGAACTGGGAACTGAGTTGCGAAAGTTCCTGCGCATACTCGCGATAAATCTTCTGTTCCGCTTCTTGCAGGGCGATACCGCTTAAACGGAAATTGCGCAAGGCATTTTCGATTACTTTCTTCTGTGCCAGATTGAAGTGTTCATATTCTTCACTCTGCGCCAAGGCATTGAATTTTTTATAGAGTCCGGCATTTTGCCCGATCTCGGAGTGATAGGCACTGATATCCGCCAGACAATCGGTATAAGCCTGATGCCATTCATCGGAATTCTTCACTGCATCCAAATGCCCGATCGGCCCCCAAACACGCCCAAAACGGTTATCGATCTTCTCCAGAGGTTCGATAAAGTTTTCCCAGGTCGGCTCCTCTTCCATCTCGACCAGACGCTGAATTTCGGCACGGTTTTCCGCCAGCAGGGTTTCCACGGCCGGACGGATATGTTCCACGTGAAACTTTTCGAATTGCGGTAGCCCGCTCAGATCAAATAAAGGGTTGCTCATATAAATTTAACTCGCGAATAGAATTAGTCGATGATTGGGATATTTCGAGAATGTTTTGTCGATTATTTAAGAATTATGCGGACGACTTGGCGGATTTTAAAGGGGCAAAACGGTTTTTAATCGCAATCTTTGTCTTTGTCATACATGTCGATCAAACGCTGAACCTGACGTTCGCAGCACTGGCTGCCCTGACAGCCGTAGGTTTTTGCCGTTACCCCGGCAATCGAATCGGCGCCGTTTTCAATCGCCTGCATAATATCGATTTTCGGCACGTCGTAGCAGACGCACAGACTTCTCTGCGGACTCTTCTGCAATTCGTATTCCCAAGTTCCGGTTTGCGCCACTTCAACTTCCAAAGAAAATTTAAACACCAAACGCTTATTCTATTGAAAAGCGCACTTTAAAACCATTTCTAAACGGTTCCAGACTTCCTGTAGTGGATAAATTGACTCACTGCTTTACAATTCAAGGTAACACACAAAAGGAATTGAATTATGTGGCACCAGTATAAAATTCATCTCGCACCGCGCTGCCGTGGTTTTCATCTGATTACCAACGATCTGTTGCGTCAGATACCGGAATTAAGCGAAATTAAGGTCGGAATGATGAATGTCTTTCTTCAACACACTTCGGCGTCTTTGACCATTAACGAAAATGCCGACCCGTCGGTGCGTACCGATTTTGAAAGCTTTTTCAATCGTACGGTGCCGGAAAACGAGTCTTACTATACCCATACTTACGAAGGGCCGGACGATATGCCGGCACATCTCAAAGGCAGCCTTTTGGGGTTCAGTTTGAATATTCCGATTACCGACGGCAGATTAAATCTCGGCACCTGGCAAGGAATTTATCTGTGCGAGCATCGCGATCACGGCGGCAGCCGAACGCTGATCGTGACCTTGAACGGAGAATAAAAAATAGCGGAGGAAATCAAAGTGACCTGTGCATCGGCCAGCGTTGATGAATCTGCACCGGTTCGGTTTCAATAGCGCCGAACAGGTCGTGATTTTCACTGTCGATTTTCGGAATCGCATTTTCCGGCGGAGTGGTCGTCATCACATATACGCGCCATTTGCCGTCGACCACCAGTAACAGCCCTTGCAAACACTCACCTTTCGGCATGGCAAACCAGTGTGATTTACCGCTGTCGTCTTTCTCCATAAAGGCATCGACGGCAATCCGCACCGGCTTATTACGGTAACGATTCCACATCGAATCACCACGGGCATAACTGTCTTCGCGCACCCAGCCGTTGACCGGAAACATGGACGCTTCCGGATCGTTTTCTTCGTTGCGTCGCCCCCAGGTAACCAGCTCAATTGCTCCGTCGCGACGAACCACCGGTAATTTGGCATTCGGATAGGGAAAATAGACCCGCATTTCTTCGCCTTCCCACTCGTATTCGACACCGCCGCACATAGAACTGAAATCCCTTTTTCTTCTAGCATTTTCACAATAAAAATTGATTTGTTTCATCTCCAACGTCGTTACAGGCGTTATAGTAGAAACTCACCATGATCAAACTACGAGGTCATTATGCTTCGCTTGCCCCGGATGATTTTTTCGACGCTTATTGTAGCGCTTCTTGCGACTCCGCTCTATGCGCATGCTGCCGAATCCTCGACAAAACCGGTTGAAAATAAAACCGAACAACCGACGGCCAAAACGCTGATTCAACAAGCCCTTGAACTGTGGCGAGGTAAAAGCTCCTACAGTGAAATAAGCATGGAAATTCACCGTCCGGAATGGCAGCGTAAAATGTCGATGATCGGCTGGACCGAAGGTTTGGATCGCTCGCTGATCCGTTTTACCTACCCGCCGAAGGATGCCGGAAATGCCACCCTGAAACTCGACGAAGAGATGTGGCTGTTTACCCCGAAACTGCAGCGCATTACCAAACTGCCGACCAGCATGATGAGCCAATCGTGGATGGGATCGGACTTCTCCTACAACGACCTGTCGAAAACCGACCAGATTCTGAAATATTACGACGCCTCAATCGATAAAACCGAAAACGACGAGAACGGCAATACGCTTTACCACCTGACACTGATTCCGCATCAGAACGCCCCGGTTGTCTGGGGCAAAGAAACCTTGATTATCCGTGCTGACGGATTACTGCTGAATGAAACTTTTTACGATCAGACCGGCAAAGCGGTAAAAAGCATGCAGACTCTGCAGATTATGCAGGTGAGCGGCCGCCCTTATCCGAAGGTGATGCGCATGACACGATCCGATAAACCCGATCAATGGACTCAGGTCGTCACGGATGCGGTGTGGTTCGATCTACAACTGCCGAGTTATCTGTTTACTCAGTCGAATCTGAAAACACCGCGTCCGTGGTCGGCGCCGAAACCCTGATTGAATAGACGGAGTCGATATGCTCATCTCTCTTGCCTGGCGAAATCTCTGGCGGCACCGTAAACGCACTTGGATTACCGTTGCTGCGGTCGGATTGACGACCTTGATGCTGGTATTTATGTTGTCGTTTCAATTCGGCATTTACGACACCATGAAAGAACAGAATCTCAAGCTGATGGACGGTTATGCACAGATCCAACAAAGCGATTTTCTGGAACAGCCTAATCTGGAGCACAGCTTTGTCTATTCCGATCAATGGTCATCGGTTCTGGATAAGGTTGACTCGCTGAGTGCTTATGGTTTTCGGGCTCAAACCTATGTCATCCTCAGCAACAATGCCGACACGCAAAACCGCGGTGCACTAATCATGGGCGTACAACCGGATAAAGAACCGCAACTCTCGTCGCTGGCAAAAAAGATCATCAGCGGCCGTTACCTGCAAAACAGTGACGATCACAAAATCGTTCTCGGTAAACAACTGGCAGCGCAACTGCGCAGTAAAGTCGGTGATCAAGTGCAACTATTGGGCGAAGACCGCGACGGCAGTCTGGCAATCGATCTGTATGAGATTGTCGGTATTGCCGACACCCACATTCCCGAGTTGAACCGCCAACTGGCACAAATTACCCTAAGCGATTTTCAAATCCTGTTTGCCATGCCGAATCGAGCCCAACAACTAGTGTTCATGACTGCGGAAATCGGCCAGGCCGCCGATTTAAAACCGCTGGTTATGCCGCAACTCCAATCCCTGACCGATTCGGATCTTCGTTTCCGTAACTGGCAGGCACTGCAACCGGCATTGGATCAAGCGATTGAATTGGATTTAAGCAGTGCCATCCTCTGGTATGCCGCACTGTTGCTGATCGTTATTCTGATTCTACTCAATACCCTTTATATGTCGATTCTGGAACGGCAGAACGAATTTTCCCTCCTCAATGCACTTGGCGTGCAGCCGATCCAAATCAGTCAGATTCTGATTCTGGAGATCGTCTTTACCACCCTTCTGGGTCTGATCAGCGGGGTCTTACTCGGCATGGCGGTGACCGAATACTTTATTTTTCAAGGTATTACCCTGCCCGGTTCCGAAGGCGTTTTCGCCCAGTTCGGATTATCGGATACACTTTATCCGGTTCTAAGTCTGCTGAGCGTCGGTTTCGCACCGGCGGTATTCGGTTTCGGTTTAATCCTGCTGTGTGCGATGGTACTGTTTAAAATGCGCAGCCTTAAACCGCTGACGGGAAGACAGTTATGAAACAAAAAACCGCTGAACAGCAAACTATGCCAATCCATAAAAGCGGCAATCCGGCGCTGATTAATCGCTTTGCCTGGCGTAACCTGTGGCGTAATCCGCGGCGCAGCTTGATCCTGATTCTGGTGACGGCCCTCGGCTTGATGTCGAGCCTGTTTTTCTACAGTCTGATGCAGGCCTGGGCAAAGAGCATGCTCGACCACACCCTGAACAGCTTGAGCGGAGAAGTGCAACTACACGCCCCCCACTATCAGGACAATCCGGATGTCGAACACAGTATGCTGCTGACTTCCAGTCAGCTTACTCAACTGAAATCCCTGCCGATTCGCGATTTCAGCGCACACCTCAAATTACCGGCGATGATCAAGAGCGAATATGAAACCTATCCGGTGCAACTGCTCGGTGTCGAACCGCAAACCGGACGCCCCCTGGATTTTATTCGCAAAACCGTGCATCAGGGCCAATTTCTCAATCAGGATTCCACTTATCAGATCGTTATCGGAGCCAAACTCGCTAAACGCCTGAATACCGATTTAGGCCGTAAGGTCGTATTAATGTCGCAAGGAAACGACGGTAAGTTGAAAGAGATCGGTCTGACCATTGTCGGTCTTTATCGTCACAGTGATCCGAACGCCGAAGCGGCGATGGTGTTTGCCGATCTGAAAACCGTGCAAAACTGGCTCGATATCGATAACAAATACAGCGAAATCACCCTTAACAGCTCGCAACCGCTGGATATTCAGCAGATTCTCAACGATACCCCAAACAGCCCGTTAAATCGCTTGAAAAACCGACTGAAGCAGGCATTTCCCGAACTCGACGTTCAGACCTGGCAGAGCCTGCAACCCTTCGCCAACGCCAGCATTAAAATGATGGACAGCTTCAACTGGGTGTGGATTGCAATGATTCTGGTTTTGATGCTATTCGGTATGATCAATACCCTGCTGATGTCGCTTTACGAACGACGCCGCGAATTCACCACTCTGTATACCATCGGCCTAAAATCTTCGGCGTTACGCTGGATGCTGCTGCTGGAACTGGTCTGGATTCTCGCCATTGCACTGCTGGTTTCCTGGGGAGCAATGATCGCTTTGATTGCATCGGTCAGCGATGGCATCGACCTGGGCTTTCTATCGGAAGGCGCAGCCTGGTTCGGCGTCGACCGCATACTGTATTTGAATATCGAGTGGCAGGATTGGTTTGACGTCAGTGCCGCCATGGTCGTCACCTTAATTATGATTGCCGCTGTTCCGATCTGGCGTTCGACCCGCGTGGCGCAACTGAAACCTTCCAATAGAATCGCGTAGGATGAAATATGAGCGACTTATCTGAAAGCCTAATGTTATTGCAGGATGTGACGAAAACCTTTGAGGACGGTAACCGGACGATTTACGCAGTCGACCATCTCGATCTGCAGATCCGTTCCGGGGAATTTATCGCCCTTTACGGTCCTTCCGGTTCCGGTAAAACCACCCTGTTAAACCTGATCGGCGGACTGGATCGTCCCTCATCCGGTGAATTGAGTATTGGCGAATATCAATTAAACCGGATGAGTGAAGCCGAGTTGACCGACCTGCGTCTGATGGAGATCGGCTTTATTTTCCAGTCTTATAATCTGATTCCGGTTTTCAGCGCTCTGGAAAATGTCGCCTTTATTTTGCAGATGCAAGGGGTGGAAAAAGAGCAGGCATTAAAACAGAGCCGCGAAATGCTGCATCAGGTCGGTTTGCAAAATATGGAAAACCGACGCCCGGCGGAATTGTCCGGCGGTCAGCAACAGAGGGTCGCCGTAGCACGGGCGATCGTTTCCAAACCGAAAATCGTCCTTGCCGACGAGCCGACCGCTAATTTGGACTCGCAAAACTCTCAGGAGCTGATCGATTTAATGAAACATCTCAACCAAACTCATAAAATGACATTTGTGATTTCCAGTCACGATCCACAGGTGATCGACTCTGCGAGACGCAAAATCCATTTGAAAGACGGAAAAATTGTCTCCGATGAAATCGTTTCCGATTAAAAATCGCTCAAACGCAATTAAACGGGCTATAAGGCTCGGTTTTATCTTTAGCCTGACTTGCCCCTTGGTTGCTTTGGGATCGCCGCTTCAAGGGCACTTTAAGGGAGCCGGTTTTTGGCAGCTGTGGCCGGAAAATAATTATCCGAGCCCGAGCGACGAACAAACCGATTTGCTGATGGCGGACGTTCGTCTCAAGTGGCAGGACGATTTTCAAGCTTGGCATTTCAATGTCGATTACCAGCTTCAGGGAGTCAAAAGCCAAACTCTGCTGGCGAAGCGCAGTTCGGTTTCCGGATACGACGCCTTCGACCTCGATCAGACGCAACTCTTCAATCTAACCAACAATCTCGTCAACGAGGACGACAAATTCGTCTATCAAAGACTGGATCGTCTCAACGCAACCTATCGCGCCGCCGACTATTCGTTTAAGGTCGGCCGTCAAGCCATCACCTGGGGCAACGGCGTTCTGTTCAACCCTCTGGATCGGTTTAATCCTTTTGCACCGAATCAGTATGACCGAGAATATAAACCCGGTATCGATATGCTCAGCTGGCAAAAACTGATGATCGATGGCGATGAATTAAGCGGAGTTGTTATTCCGCGGCGAAATTTGAACGGCGATATCGATGTTTCTTCAAGCAGCCTTGGTTTCAAGCTGTATCACTACGGCGAAACCGTCGACAGCCAATGGATTTTGAGTCAGGATCGAAACGAAACTCTCGCTGCACTGCAGATGACCGGCAACTGGCTGGACGGTGTTTGGAATCTCGACTGGATAGCCGGATATAATCACGACAACCAGAACTGGGTGTATAGTTCGGTGGCTAACTTTCAAAGTGCATTCAGTTGGCTTAACCGCAATTTCACCTATGCAATCGAATACTTCTATAACGGTTACGGCAGCAGTCAATCCCGTCCTTATCTGCAATCCCTCGACAGTGATCTCCTCGATAAGTTCGATTCCGGACAACTGTTTACCCTTAATCGTCATTATGCGGATGTCACTCTAACCGCGGAAATCACGCCGCTATTTAATTTAAGTGGCAGCGCGATTTTCAATTTGCAGGACGGTAGCTCTTTATGGAATCTGAACGCGCAATACTCTCTTTCCGACCAGAGCCAGCTACTCGGTGGCTGGCAATATGCACGCGGTAATAGCGGCACTGAATTCAGCGGCATCAGGGTATCGGATCTAAGCGACGAAGTCGTCGCCTATCCGCAACAGCTCTATCTGCAATACCAGTATTATTTTTAAGAAATCTTGGCACTTTCCGGCTTGACGGCGTTCGGATCGATTTCCAGACGGAGATGAGCGATCCTTTTCGCCAAGCTGTACAGCTGTTTAAAACCTTCAATCAATTCCATTTCGTAACGAAAAATCCCCAAGCGTTCTTCAGTCGGTTGGAAATGGCGTAATTGATGGTTTAAAGCTTCCTGAATCAAGTGCTCGACGGTTGCTTCAACCGCAATCACGGAAATGGCGGCGTCATTATCGTTATCGATAATACTATGCACCGACTTGGTCATCGCCTTACCGACTTCGGAAGTTAACTGACCCACCAGATTAAGCATGGTTTCACTCGGTTTGATATCGTTTTGGATCAAGCGATGCAGAACGTGGAAAATATTATGTTCTATGGCATCCATCATCGATTCCAAACTGTGAATAACCATCATTAACTGAACCTGCTGCTGCTGCTCTTTCGGCGTTAAGGATTCCTGACCGATTCGTCCCAAATAACTGATTATCTGCCGCTGATAGGCACGGAATTTTTGAATTTTTTCGGTCTCTTTGCGCAGCTTTTCCAGCTTGGGATCGGAAATTAAACCGACCACCCGTTTGTAAAACAGATCCTGATGTTTATCGTAGTGGCCAAGTTCGAGAACCACCGCTTCCAAAGCAAGCGAAGAGGTGGAAATAAAGCTTTCATCAAGTGATTCCGCCTTGATCTCATTACCGGCTTTCTCATCCTCTATCACCGGTACGATCTTGGTCACCAGCCAGACAAATAATGGGATTGTCGGCAGAAAAACAATCAAACTGAACAGGTTGAGAATCGTATTGGCGTTGGCGATTTCCCGCGGGGTATTTTCCGCCAACAACAGGAAATCGTCGGTACTGGTCAATAACTCATGATCGGAAATCATGGTCGCAAAGTTGGCTAATTCAGGAATAAACGCCAGCCAGATCAAAACCGCCAGTAAATTGAAAAACAGATGAATCAAACCGGCACGCAGTGCATCGCGGGATTTGCCGATGGTCGCCAGCATGGCGGTAATGGTGGTACCGATATTCGCCCCCATAATCAATGCTATTCCAACCGGCAAAGTCAAAAGACCGTTGCCGGCCATGGCAATGACAATCCCGATAGTTGCCGAAGAAGATTGTACTAAGGCGGTAAAAACCAACCCGACCAGAATACCGAACAACGGGTTCTGTAATTCCGTCATCAACTCGAGAAAAGGCGCATAACTTCTAAGCGGAGCCATTCCCTGACTCATCACATCCATACCAAAAAACAGTAACCCCAACCCCATCAGCATCTGCCCGATAGAACGGGTTTTATTAAGCTGGCCGATAAACTGCATCAAAAAACCGACTGCGATCATCAGCAAGGCTACATTATCTATTTTAAAGGCGATGATCTGCCCCGTGATGGTGGTACCGAGATTGGCCCCCATAATGATTCCGGCGGCTTGGCTAAGGCTGATTAAACCCGCCGATACAAAACCTACTGAAAGTACGGTGGTAATAGAAGAAGATTGAATAATAGCGGTAAGACCGGCGCCTGTCAGAGCACCGATTACCCGGTTTTTCGTCAGACTTTTGAGGATATTTTTAATCTGATTTCCGGCGACCGACATCACCCCCTGAATCATTTGCTCCATACCGAACAGGAACAGTGCCAGGCCACCGCCGAACCACACCAGCATTTCAAACCAGTTTAATTTGTTTTGATCCCCGTCTTGTGCCAGAACATCGGAAACGTAAAACAGGAAAAACAGAGAAGATAAAACAGAAAAGAGCCGAATAAACCGCTGCATAATCCAGTCTCAATCAAGATATGAAACTCAATCATACCGCCTTTGGCACGGTTATAAAAAGAAAAACCGCTTTTTAAATACAAGCGGCCTTAGCTGACATTTTTAGAAAATTTAATCCGGACGCGCGGCCAAGTCGATCCAAACCTGATGAGTTTCTTTAGCGGAAATCCATGAAATCGGCAGATTCTCACCCTCCAACCAAGCTTTAAGTGCCGGTTGTTTTCCGGCACCGGTAATCAACTTTAACACTTCACAGCTTGCCGAAAGACGCTCGGCGGAAAGCGTTAATCTTAACGGCGGCGGTTTCGGCGAATCTCTTTCGATCAGCAAATCGCAACCTTCGGCATAACTGTGTCCGGGGAACAAACTGGCGGTGTGACCGTCTTCTCCCATACCGAGCATAACCAGATCGAAAACGGGAACTGACAGCAACCGGGTTTGATAATCCTCTAAAGCGGCTTCTGCGCCCAACTCCGTTGCCATATAGTGAATCTGGCTTGACGGAACGCTGCATTTATCCAGCCACATCTCTTTTAACGGCGTACGATTCCGTTCCGGATCATCCAAAGGCAGACAGCGCTCGTCGCCCATATAAATATGCCAGAATTGCCAATCATCGCGTTCGCTTTCACCGAGCAACTGATAGATACGATTCGGAGTCGTTCCACCGGCAGTTACCAGATGAAAAGCGCCGTTTTCACGAATCGCTTTTTCCGCCGCCGAGCAAATATACTCCTTAGCGGTTTGTGCCAGTAACTCGGCATCTTCGAAACAGCGCCAATCTTCCGGTAACTGCATTTTTAACCTCTGGCTTTTTACGCTTAATTGTGTGATTCAGGCTCGAAATGATAACGCCATGCCTGTTCCGAAGTATCGAATAATTTCGAAGCACCTTGCGGCCCCCAGGTTCCCGACTGATAAGTATCGATATAGGAACTTTCCGACGCCCAGGCCTGAAGAACCGGATCGACTACATCCCACGCCGCTTTAACTTCGTCATATCGTAAGAACAACGAACGATCGCCCTTGATGACATCCAGCAACAGTTCTTCATAAGCGTCATAACTGTGTTCAACTTCCGCTTTTAAAGCCGCATCCAGACTGATCTGTTCGGTCTGAATTTCAAGACCCGGCTGCTTGGCAGTCATTTCGACGCGAATCGACTCTTCCGGTTGAATTCCGAAAACAATCCAGTTCGGATCCATCTTTTTCACCTGAGATTCACGGAAAAATTGCTTCGGAGGATGCTTGAAACAGATTGCAACGATGGTGCGGTTTTTCGGCATATTTTTACCGGTTTGAATATAGAAAGGTACACCTGCCCAGCGCCAGTTATCGATATATAATTTCATGGCAGCATAGGTTTCGGTCACGCTGTCTTCGGCCACTCCCGGTTCATTCAAATAAGAAGGCACCGCTTTACCGTTGACCTTCCCTTCGGAATACTGTGCTCTATAAGCCTGTGCATTAACCTGCTTTTTGGAAATTTTGCGAATCGATTTAAGCAGCTTCACTTTTTCGTTGCGCAGGTCCTCGGCATCCATCGATGCCGGCGGTTCCATAGCAACCAGAGCCAAAAGCTGCAACAGATGCGATTGAATCATATCGCGCATGGCACCACTGGTATCGTAGTAACCGGCACGGGTTCCAATCGGTCGATCTTCGGCGTGGGTAATCTGAATATGATCGATATAGTTACGGTTCCACAAAGGCTCCATCATCAGGTTAGCGAAGCGGAATACCATGATATTCTGCACCATTCCTTTACCAAGATAATGGTCAATACGGTAAGTTTGATCTTCTTTAAGGAAGTTATTCAGTCGCTTCTGCAACTGCTTGGCACTTTCCATGTCATAACCGAACGGTTTTTCCAGTACCACACGTTTCCAGCCGTCGGATTCGTCGAGCAGACCATTACGACCAAGACGTTCAACTGCCGGCGCAAATTGATCCGGTCCCAAAGATAGATAAAAGGCGATATTAGTCGGCCAGTTGTTTTCGTGAATGTGTTCTTTCAAACGCTGGTAACAAAGCTCATCGAGGACATCCATCTTGAAGTAATCCAGACGACCGCAGAATCGCTCGCAGACTTCATCTTTAATCCCTCCTCGCGCTTTCGGAACCACTGCCTCTTTTACGCTTTCGATCCACTGTTCACGACCCCAATTACGGCGACCTATCGCAAGGATCTTAACGTTACTTTCCAGTCTGCCGTGTTCATCCAAGTGATAAAACGCCGGCATTAATTTGGTCATTGACAGGTTACCGGTTGCGCCAAAGACAACGTAAGTACATGGTTCCGGCATAATTTTAGACCTCGTAAGTTGTTGAGCTGATTCGACCGCCGGATTGAATCCAGTCGGTATGGAAATAGGTTCCACGTGGAGCATCGACACGTTCATAAGTATGCGCCCCGAAATAATCGCGTTGCGCCTGAAGCATATTGGCCGGAAGATTCGCGGTTTTATAACCGTCAAAGAAGGCCAGAGCCGAGCTGAGAGCCGGTGTAGGAATCTGCTGCTGAATCGCGAAAATAACTGCTTTACGCCAATTGGCATCGGCATCTTTTAATGCCGAAGTAAAGAAATCCGCCACCAGCAGGTTGGTCAGCTGCGGATCTTTTTCGTAAGCGGCCTTAATTTCTCCGAGGAATGTACTGCGGATAATACAGCCGCCACGCCACATTAGGGCGATCGCACCGTAGTTCAGACTCCATGCAAACTCCTTGGCTGCCTCGGTCATCAGCATATAACCTTGCGCATAAGAGATGATTTTTGAAGCATACAGCGCATCGTGAATCGCATTTAACAATTCCGACTTTTCCTGTTCGCCTAAGGAAGGCGGTGCTGAAGGTTTGCCGAAATGCGCTTCGGCTTTGATACGCTCGTCTTTCAAAGCGGACAAACAACGAGCATAGACCGATTCGGTGATCAGCGTTACCGGCATTCCCAACTCCAAAGAGCTGATCCCGGTCCATTTACCGGTTCCCTTTTGACCCGCCGCATCTAAAATTTTATCGACCAGTGGTTCGCCACCTTCATCTTTAAATTTAAGAATTTCGGCTGTAATTTCAATTAGATAACTATCAAGAACACCTTGATTCCATTCGGCAAATACCGCTTGGCATTCGTCGGCCGCCAACCCCATGCCATAGCGCATCAAGTGATAGGATTCGGCAATCAACTGCATATCGCCATATTCGATACCGTTATGCACCATCTTGACATAATGCCCCGCTCCGCCGTCACCGACCCAATCACAGCAAGGTTGCTCGTCCGCTTTCGCGGCAATCGATTGAAAAATCGGTTTTACCGCTTCCCAGGCTAAAGGGTTTCCGCCAGGCATAATCGAAGGACCGTGGCGGGCCCCCTCTTCTCCACCGGAAACACCGCTACCGATAAAATAGATGCCCTTGTCTTTCAGTTCGGCCGTTCTGCGATTGGAATCCGTATACAAAGAGTTGCCGCCGTCGATAATGATGTCGCCTTCTTCCAAAAGCGGTACCAATTGATCGATAAACAGATCAACCACCTCTCCGGCCTTGACCATTAACATTACTTTTCGCGGAGCACTTAATCCTGCGACAAAAGATTCCAAATCAAAATAAGGAAATAGCTTTTCGTTATCCGGTTCAGCAGCGATAAATTCATCGGTTTTTTGACGTGAGCGATTATAGACCGCTACTTTAAAACCGTGGTCGGTCATATTTAAAACCAAATTTTGCCCCATAACGGCTAAACCAATTAAACCGATATCAGCCTTGTCTGCTGCCATGATTTCTCCTAAAACACTCTAGTATTTCTACTCGAGAAAAAATTCTTTGCTCGAAACTTAAAAAAGCACCAATAAAGCATAATTTGCTATGTTTGAAGTCATTCGGACTTATTGATACTTTCTCCAATTATTCAGCATTATATTGTTGTTTTATACTATTAAAGTTTTAATAAAGTCTTACTTTAAAAATGGTCTTTTCAGGCAATTTTTTTAAGTGGAAAAAAGTTTCTTAAAATTTTCTTGCCTTCCATGCAGAACATCTAAAAAAATCTATTAAATGCTCTAAAACAGTGCAATTCGAAATAAGTATATAAAACACAGAAGTAAGAAAAAACGGGTTGATTTTCCCGCCAAATAGCGGAGTTAAAGCTGAAAAGACCGTTATTTTCGGCACGTCGAGCATATTTTGAACATCCTCGATTGGTGCTTAAAATAAAAAAAGCAAAAAATATGCTTACTTAAACAAACCTGGCGAGAATTTCTACAGAGAGCGCTAAAAAAATCCCCCTGATTCAAAGTTAATCCTAAAAACTTAACAATGAAAACAGAGGGAATCAATCGGAGAAATTTTAAACGTATTAAATCGTTGCGTTAAAGAAGGCCAAAATCATTGCCGAAACGGTATCTTGCGCTATGGCAACGCCGACCTTTTTACCTTGATCTGATTTCAAATAGACATAAGCGATCGCCATAGCATCCTTGCCGGTATTCCCATGTAAATCAGGAATCGGGTCGTGTAACGCATGTTCGGAATAATCGATGATATCGATCGATTGTCCGGATTGTTTTTGGTATGCATCACAAACCGCGCTCAAAGTACCTTGTCCCATTCCCTGCCAGGTCTGACCATTCAATTGAACCTTCAAAAACTCTACATCGGACTGGCTGTTAACGCGGATAATCGCTTCGTAATCTCGACCGATATCTTTCGGATCGATCGGCAAATAGGCCACATTCCAGGGTTGATCGTCATTCTGCTTCAACAGACATTTACGAATTGCATCCTGATGCGATCCGGAATAAGCGGTATAAACCGCCTGACCTACCCACGGATGGCGGATATGCGTTGAAATTTGTGTCACTTCTTCTACGACTTCAACCCACTCGTCCGGATGGGTGAAATCCAATTGTGGATCAATTCCTTCGCTATACAGATTCATCGCCAGCGTCACGATATCCATATTACCGGTACGCTCGCCGTTTCCTAGAAGCGTCCCTTCCACTCGATCGGCTCCGGCAAGTATCGCCAACTCGGCCGCCGCTACCGCACAACCCCGATCATTGTGAGTATGTACCGAAATAATGGCGGATTCGCGGTTTTGCATATGAGTAATAAAGTATTCGATCTGATCGGCAAAACGGTTCGGAGAACTGCTTTCGACGGTTGCCGGAAGGTTTAAAATACATTTATTTTGCGGTGTCGGTTTCCAGACATCCATTACCGCCTGACACACTTCGACTGCATAATCGGTTTCCGTTTGCGAAAAACTTTCCGGGGAATATTGGAAAACCCAGTCGGTTAGCGGATAGTGTTTGGCATATTCCTGCACCCAGGTCGCGCCATCGACTGCGATCTGTTTGATTTGCTGCTTGTTTTTACAAAAAACGTTGTCTCTCTGAACCTGAGATGTCGTGTTATAAACATGCACGACTGCCTGTTTGACTCCCTCAAGCGCTTCGTAAGTACGTTGAATAAGGTGTTCGCGCGCCTGGACCAAAACCTGAACCGTCACATCGTCCGGAATACGGTTTTCTTCAATCAAACGGCGGGTAAAATCGAACTCCAACTGACTTGCCGACGGAAAACCGATTTCGATGGTTTTAAAACCGATCGACACCAACTTATCCCATAGTTTAAGCTTTTGCTCCACGGTCATGGGTTTCGCTAAAGCTTGGTTGCCATCTCTTAGATCGACGCTCACCCAAATAGGCGCCTTGGTAAGGCGACGGTTCGGCCACTGACGATTGGGTAAATCGGGAGTCACCGTTGGGCGGTATTTATGAAAATTCATGGTGTTCATCTGTTATCTCGTTACCAAATTCAATTGAAGTTCATCGAGTGCTGTTTTCGACTCTGAAAAAATTGTAACAATTAACCTGCGCTATTAAATTG
>NZ_JACBGI020000007.1 GCF_013391765.2 Thiomicrorhabdus heinhorstiae
ATATATATCATTTTATTTAATATTTAATAGAAAGTAATCTGTGTCACTTCAAACTGGAACAACCATTATTTTTTAGGATACACAGGTTATGTCAAATTACACGGACCCGGCTTTATTACTATTTGAGCCGCACGAGAGAGACGGGATTGAAAAACTGGTGAATGGGGCTTCTCCTTTCAAACTGGCATGGTTAAGCGGTTATTTGGCCGCCAGAGGATGGGATGGCTTCAAGCAGGAAAATTTGCCTTCTATGGCGGCTGAAAAATCGTCGGTTTCCGACATGCAACCGGTGAGAATCCTGTTTGCTTCGCAAACCGGAAACGCTCAAAGCCTAGCGGAGCAGCTGCATAACAGCCTGTGTCAAGCTGGCCTGTCAGCGGAATTGACAAACATATCCGATTTCAAACCGAGCCAGTTGAAAGAAGAGAGCAGGCTGGTACTGATCACATCCACTCAGGGCGAAGGCGAACCGCCGGAATCGGCGGAAAGCTTTTTCAAACTTCTGTCCGGCAAACGTGCGCCGGATTTAAAGCATCTGTCTTTTGCGGTATTGGGTTTGGGAGACCGTTCTTACGAATTCTTTTGCCAGGCTGCGATTGACGCCGATCGACATTTTTCCGATCTGGGCGGCAAGGCATTTTTGCCTGTTCAGGCGCTGGATGTTGATTATGAACAGGAGGCAAACGCCTGGAGTGAGCAGCTGGTGAGCGTTTTGAAGGCGCAACAGCCAGAGGAATCTTCCTTTGCGATCGCTTCGGATCAGAATGTGCCTGCAAGCGCAGAGTACGGCAAACAGACGCCGTTCAAGGCGCAGCTGCTGGTGAATCAGGCCATTACGTCACTGGGTTCCGCCAAGGATATTCGCCATTATGAAATTTCTTTAGAGACTTCCGGAATTCAGTATCAGCCGGGCGATGTTCTGGGGGTTTATTTCCGGAACAATGCGGCTTCGGTGGACGAGTTGCTGAAAACCCTCTCTTTGAAAGGGACAGAAACGGTGCAACTTGATGGAGAGGCGATCGAACTGCGGCACGCATTGCTTGAAAAATTCGAACTGACACAGAGTTATCCGAAGTTTGCCAAGGCTTACGCCGAACACTCCAATCAGACGCAAAGGACAAGCCCGTTACGGGAGAACGTTGCGGACGCCGTAGCTTTGAGAGCCTATCTGGCGGAACGGCAGATCTATGACATTGTTGCCGAATTCCCGTGCCAGCTGGAGGCACAGGATTTGGCGGACATGTTGCGTAAGCAGCAACCGCGTTTTTACTCGATTGCTTCGGCGCAGTCGGAAGTCGGTGAAGAAGTGCATTTGACGGTCCGTACCGTGGAATATGACGCTTTCGGCAGTACGCATTACGGTGGCGCCAGCGGTTGCCTCGCCTCTCTCAAAGAGGGCGACGACATTCGCGTGTTTGTCCAGCCTTCGGAATTCAAGTTGCCGAAAGACCCTCAAACGCCGGTGATTATGGTCGGTCCGGGAACCGGTATCGCTCCTTTCCGCAGCTTTTTGCAGCATCGCGAGCAGGCCGGGGCTCAGGGAGAAAACTGGCTGTTTTTCGGCAATAGCCGTTTTTGCGAGGATTTTCTCTATCAGCAGGAGTGGCAGGAATGGCTGCGCAGTGGGCTGCTAACTCGAATGAATACCGCTTTCAGCAGAGATCAGGCGACGCGGATTTATGTTCAGCATCGTTTGAAAGAAGAAGGCAAAACACTTTTTGAATGGCTGCAGCGCGGAGCCTTTATCTATGTGTGCGGCGATGCTTCGCGCATGGCAAAGGATGTCCATCAGGCTCTGATCGATGTGATTGCCGAACATGGAAACCGCAGCTCGGAACAGGCCGAGGCTTACCTTGACCAGTTAAAACAGGAAAAACGCTACCAGAAGGACGTGTATTGATGACTCAATTAAGCGATAACGAACGTATCAAAAGCGAATCGAATTATTTACGCGGCACAATTGCCGAGGCGCTGAACAGTCAAGTGACGGGAGCCTTTTCGGAAGACGATCAGCAGTTGATCAAGTTTCATGGTTTCTATCAGCAGGATGACCGAGATCTGCGCAAGGATCGCAAAGAACGCAAACTGGAGCCGCTTTATTCGGCCATGCTGCGGGTGCGGATTCCCGGCGGAATCGTTTCTCCGAAGCAGTGGCTGGCGGCCAATGAACTGGCGCTGAAGCTGACCGAAAGAGGCACCTTGCGTCTGACGACACGCCAGACGTTTCAATATCACGGCATTTTAAAACGCAATATCAAACCGTTGATTCAGGGGCTGGACAAGATCATGCTGGATTCCATCGCTGCCTGCGGCGACGTGAATCGTCAGGTTTTGTGCAATCCGAACCCTGTCGAGTCGCGTCTGCATCACGAGGCTTATGCCTATGCAGTGCAGATTTCCGAGCATTTGCTGCCATCGACCCGGGCCTATTATCAGATCTGGATGGATGAACCGAATCGGTCCGGCGCTGAGGACCGGGAACCGATCTATGGCAAAACGTACCTGCCGCGCAAGTTCAAGATTGCCGTTGCGGTTCCGCCGCACAATGACGTCGATGTGCATGCCAACGATCTGAGTTTTGTCGCAATTGCCGAACAAGGCGAGTTGATCGGTTTCAATGTCCTTGTCGGCGGCGGCATGGGCAGCACGCATGGGGATAAACAAACCTATCCGCGCATGGCTTCGAATCTCGGTTTTATCCGCAAGGAACAGGTGCTGGACGTCGCGACGGCAGTGGTTACGGCGCAGCGCGATCACGGTAATCGCAGTGAACGGCGTTTTGCGCGCCTGAAATATACCGTTGATCGTCTGGGAGTGGATGTTTTCAGGCAAGAGGTTGAAAGCCGTTGCGGAGTGGTCTTTGCAGAAGGTCGCCCTTACGAATTTACTCGGCATACGGATCGTTTCGGGTGGGTTGACGGGATGGATGGTTTGCGGCATTTGACGCTGTTTATCCCAAACGGACGGATCAAGGACGGCGAACCTGGTCGCTTGCAAGCCGGCTTGGCGGAAATTGCCAAAATTCATCAGGGGGATTTCCGGATCACCGCCAGTCAGAATTTGATTATTGCCCGGGTGCCGAAAGCCGAGTGCGCGCGTATCGAAGCGCTTGCCCGCGAATATGGATTGCTTAAGGATGGGCTGGCACCCCAGCATCTGCATTCCATGGCGTGTGTTGCTTTGCCGACCTGCACGCTGGCAATGGCCGAAGCCGAGCGTTATCTGGGAAGTTTCGTCGAGAAGTTCATCACACTGCAGCGAAAACACCAACTTGAATCTCAACCGATCGTTCTGCGCATCACCGGTTGCCCTAATGGTTGCGCTCGCCCGTTTCTGGCAGAAATTGCTCTGGTCGGTAAGGTTCCGGGGCGTTACAACCTGTATCTGGGCGGCGATGGTAAAGGAACCCGTTTGAATAAGCTGTACCGGGAAAACATCACCGAAAAGCAGATTTTGGCGCTGCTTGACGCATTGCTCGGAGCCTATGCAGCGGAAAGGATGAACGATGAAGCATTTGGTGATTTTGTGATTCGTGCGGGGCATATCAAGGCCACGCTCGAAGGACGTGATTTTCACGATCACCTGTCTTAAGGAAGCGATGATGGACTATTTGCCGATTTTTGTCGATTTGCAACGCCAGCCGGTATTGGTGATTGGCGGGGGCGACGTTGCCTTGCGAAAAATTCGTTTATTACGTCAGGCGGGGGCGCAGATCAATCTGGTTGCACCGCAATTGTGTCCCGATCTGGAAATCCTCTGTTCCGAAAAGGAATTGGTGTGGTTTCAGGGAGATTTTCATCCCGATCAGCTTGCCGGCATGCGCCTGGTGATCGCCGCTACGGATCTGAACAGCGTCAATCGGCAGGTTTTTCTCGCTGCCGAATTACAGGGCGTTCCGGTGAATGTGGTGGACGATGCCGAACTGTGCCGTTTTATTTTCCCGGCAATCGTCGATCGCAGTCCGCTGATGCTGGCGGTTTCCAGCGGAGGTAATGCTCCGGTGCTGGCTCGTCAGACTCGTGAGCAACTGGAGCGGATGTTACCGCAAAGTCTGTCCGGGCTCGGTCGCTTGGCGCAGCATAACCGAAGCCGGGTGAAATCGGCTTTGCCGGATGTCGGGCAACGGCGGGCTTTTTGGGAACAGACGTTTCGGGGCGAGATCGCTCGTCGAGTGGAAAGCAACGATCAGGAGGGCGCACAGAAGCTTTTGGATCACAAGCTGCAGGCATTTGCAGCGGATCGGGGTTGTGTCTCACTGGTCGGCGCCGGGCCGGGTGATCCTGAGCTGCTGACCATTAAGGCTCTGCAGGCGATGCAGCAAGCGGATGTGATTGTCCATGACGGTCTGGTTTCAGCGGAGATTTTGGAGCTGGCACGCCGTGATGCCGAGCGTATCTGCGTGGCCAAAAAGGCCGGCTGTCATTCGATGTCGCAGGAAGAAATCAACCGGTTATTGATTCATCTGGCGCAGCAAGGATTGTCGGTCTGCCGTCTGAAGGGCGGTGATCCGTTTATTTTCGGGCGCGGCGGAGAGGAATGTGAAGCTTTAAAAGCGGCCGGTATTGATTATCGGATTGTCCCGGGAATCAGTGCAGCGGTCGGATGCGCCGCTTATGCCGGTATTCCACTGACACATCGCGATTATTCGCGGACGGTTCAGCTGGTAACCGGGCATTGCAAGCCGGGCAGCGAAACTCCGGATTGGCGCGCTTTGGCTCAATCCGGTCAGACGCTGGTGATCTATATGGGATTGATTCGGAGTTCGGACATTCGTGACGGACTCCTGCAGTTCGGTCGTGAAAAGCAGACGCCGGTGGCGATTATCGAAAATGGCACTTTGCCGCAACAGAAGGTGGTTCTGACCTGTTTGGAAGAACTGACCCGCACGGTTGAAGCGGAACAGATCAAGAGCCCGGCTTTGCTGATTGTCGGCGAAGTGTGCGCTCTGGCGGAAAAGCTCGCCTGGCGGGGCACATCGCATGAATTAAACAAGGATATGGAAAATGACGCACTTAGAACAGCTTGAAGCAGAAAGCATTCATATTTTGAGAGAAGTCGCCGCGGAGTTTAAAAAACCGGTGATGTTGTATTCGATCGGCAAGGATTCTTCGGTTTTGCTGCATCTGGCCCGCAAAGCATTTTATCCGGGGAACATTCCGTTTCCGTTATTGCATGTCGATACGGACTGGAAATTTCGGGAGATGATCGAATTTCGCGATCGTCAGGCTGAAAAACACGGTTTTGATTTGCTGATTTATCAAAATCCGCAGGGGCTGGAAATCGGTATAAACCCGTTTGTTCACGGCAGTTCGAAGCATACCGATCTGATGAAAACCCAGGCATTGAAGCAGGCTTTGTCGCTGCATGGCTTTGATGCGGCGATCGGTGGAGCCCGCCGAGACGAAGAGAAGTCGAGAGCCAAGGAGCGTATTTATTCGTTTCGCGATCGGCACCATCGCTGGGAACCGAAGGCGCAACGTCCGGAATTGTGGAATATCTACAACGGAGCGCTTGATGAAGGGGAAAGCATTCGCGCGTTTCCTTTGTCCAACTGGACCGAGCTGGACATCTGGCTGTATATCCTGCAGGAACAGATTGAACTGGTTCCTCTGTATTTTGCCAAGCCGCGTCCAGTGGTTCGTCGCGATGGCATGTGGATCATGCGCGACGATGAACGCCTGCCATTGCAGGCAGACGAAGAACCGGAAGAAAAATGGGTTCGATTTCGTACCCTGGGCTGTTATCCGCTGACCGGAGCCATAGAGTCGCGGGCAACGACTTTGGAGGATGTCGTGGCGGAAACGGTGGGAGCGACGACTTCGGAGCGGCAGGGACGGGCGATCGATCAGGATCAATCCGGAATGGAACAGAAAAAACGGGAGGGCTATTTCTAATGAACGAATCACAGGCAATCGATATCCGGGATTATCTGCAACAGCATCGCAGTAAGTCGCTGATGCGCTTACTTATTTGCGGAAGTGTCGATGACGGAAAAAGCACGCTTCTTGGCCGTTTGCTGTTTGACAGCCATCAGCTGTATGAAGATCAGCTGCAGGGGCTGCATCACGATGTGAAAGGCACAAATGCCGAAGGCGATCTGGAGCTGGCGATGCTGGTTGATGGCTTGCAGGCCGAGCGTGAGCAAGGGATTACCATCGATGTTGCGTACCGCTTTTTCTCAACCGACAAATGTAAATTCATTATTGCCGATACGCCGGGGCATGAGCAGTACACTCGAAACATGGTGACGGGCGCTTCGACTGCCGAAGCGGCGATTTTATTGGTGGATGCGCGTTATGGCGTGCAGCGCCAGACCCGCCGCCATGCTTTTATCTGCCATGCGCTGGGTATCCGGAACTGGATTGTCGCCATTAATAAAATGGATCTGGTGAACTACGACGAGCAGGTGTTCGATGCGATTCAAAGAGAACTGAAGACAATCGCCCTAACGCTGGGAGGCGTCAGCAGTTACTCGATTCCGGTATCGGCCTTGAAAGGCGAGAATACGTTGGAAAAAAGCGACAAAATGCCCTGGTATCAAGGGGAAGCGCTTTTGCCGTATCTGGAAAATCTCTCGGTTGAAGCTCTGTCTGAAGCGGCTCCGAACCGTTTCTGCGTGCAGTGGGTGAATCGACCGAATGCTGATTTTCGCGGCTACAGCGGTACGGTGCAATCCGGTTGCCTGCAGCTGGGTCAGTCGGTGAAAATCTATCCGGGAGAGCAACGTTCGTACATCAAACGTCTGGTGACTTTCGATGGCGATCTTGACGCCGCGGAAGCCGGTCAGGCCGTTACCGTCGTTTTACAGGATGAACGCGATATCAGTCGCGGAGACTGGATCATTCCGGAAACCGAAGAGGTCGGGTTTTCAAACCGCTTTGATGCGCATCTGGTCTGGTTTGACGAGCAGGCAATGCAGGAAGGACAGAGCTTCTATATTAAGTTTGCCGCCCGTCAGACCGAGGCTTGCGTGAGCAAAGTCGATCACAAGATCGATATCAATCGATATGAAAGAGAGCCGGCGTCGGGATTACAGATGAATGAAATCGGTCTGGTTTCTATCGAATTGGCCGAATCGACCTTGCTGGATTGTTATCGGAAAGGCATCGGAGCTTTTATTTTGATCGATCGCTTCAGCAATGCGACGGTTGCTGCGGGGATGATTCGCGAAATTCAGCAGGAAAAGCAACAGCGGTTTTCCGATTTTGAATTGGAACTGAATGCTCTGATGCGCAAGCATTTTCCGCATTGGCATATTCGTGACCTGCCGAGATCGGCGGGTGAATCCGATGATTGAGTGGCAGGCGGGACTGACTCTCGGCATGGTTATTCTGGTGTTACTGGCGATGGCCGTGACGAATATTGCCGCCGACGTATTGATGATGTTCGCGCTGTGTGTACTGCTGGTCAGCGGAATTTTGAGCCCGGTGGAAGCCTTTGCAGGGTTTGCTAACCCCGGAGTAATGACAATCGCACTGCTGTACGTGGTTGCTGCGGGTTTAAGAGAAACCGGTGCCGTTTACTGGCTCGGGCACTGGTTGTTGGGGCGGCCGGCTTCCCAGCGTGGAGCCATCGGCAATATGATCGTTCCGATCGCGGGTCTGAGCGGGTTGATGAATAACACCGCCATCGTGTCGATTTTCATTCCGGTGATTCAGCAGTGGGCGGTCAGATTGCGTATTTCTCCTTCGCAGTTGTTAATGCCTTTGAGTTTTCTGGCGATTATGGGCGGCAGCCTGACGCTGATCGGGACCAGCACTAATCTGGTCGTGGACGGGTTGTTGCAGGCCGACAAGCATTTTTCTCTGGGGATGTTTGACATTGCCTGGGTCGGATTGCCGACCTTGGTGATCGGCAGTCTGTTTCTGTGGCTCTTTTCCGGCAAGCTTTTGCCCAAGCGTAAAAATCCGATTGCCATGCCCGCGGATGCGCGGCTTTATCAGGTTCGGGTTGAGATATTGCCGTCGGCGCCCTGTATCGGCAAACCTCTGGCTCTGACCGATCTGAAGCATTTGCAGCATGGGAAGTGGCAGGGGATTCAGCGCAACAGAGAGTGGATTTCCGAAGACCCGGAACAGGTGATTCTACAGGCCGGTGATGTTTTATGGTTGAAAGGTCACCCGCTTGCGAGTCAGAGGTTGCGTCAATATCCCGGGCTGAAACTGCTTGGCGAAGCACCGACGCCACTTTCGGCGCCGCATACCAGTTTGATTGAGGTGATTCTGAGTTCGGATTTTCCGGGATTGGGTGAACCCTTGAAAACACTGAAATTCTGGGAGCGATACCAGGCTCGGGTTTTGGCGATTTCCCGGGGCGGCAATCACCTGACTCAAGAACTGGATGAAGTGAAATTGGCGTTGGGGGATGCCATGCTGCTGGAAGCCGGGTCGAGTTTTGTCGAGCAGTATCGTTTCCGCAAAGATTTCCTTCTGGTCAGCACTTTGGCCGACGAGCCGCCGCCGAACTTTCGCAAAGCGCCGTGGGCGATGAGTATTTTGTTTTTGATGCTCTTGTTGACGGCGTTTTCTTTTGTACCGATGCTGGAGGCTGCGCTTCTGGCTGCTGGAGCAATGCTTGCCAGTGGTTGCGTGAACATTGTCAAAGCGCGTCGTTATGTGGATTTGATGACGTTGATTACGATTGCCGCTTCTTTCGCCCTGGCGGTGGCGATGTCGAAAACCGGCGTCAGCCAGTGGCTGGTTGAATCGCTGCTTGGGATCGTTGGTGCGACGCCGTTGCTGGCATTGGTTCTGATTTATCTGATCACGGCGCTTTTGACCGAACTGGTGACCAACAACGCGGCGGCCGTGTTGATGTTTTCGGTGTCCACCGAGCTGGCCGGTCAGCTGGGGGTCAGTTTTCTGCCTTTTGTGATCGCCGTCATGATGGCGGCTTCGGCGAGTTTTCTGACGCCGATCGGCTATCAGACCAATCTGATGGTGGCAGGTCCCGGAGGCTATCGGTTAGTGGATTTTCTGCGTCTGGGCATCCCGTTGAATTTAATTTGTGCAACCGTGTCGCTGGCGGTCATTCCGCTAGTCTGGCCGTTTTAACAAGGAGTTTGAAGAATGTTTAAGGAATTAAAACAAGCTTTGGAAGTTTTGGAAGCCGATGATATTGAGGGCTATCTCACGCAACTTTGCCGTTTGACGGAAGGGCAAAAAATCGTGTTTTCCAGTAGTCTGGGGCTGGAGGATCAGCTGATTACCCATGTGATTTTCCGTTGTGAATTACCGATTGAAGTTTTCACATTGGACACAGGCCGTCTTTTTGCGGAAACCGAGGCATTGATTGCGGCGACGGAGGCGCATTACCAACGCAGGATTTTGCGTTTTGCTCCGCAACCCGATGCGGCAAAGAGCTATGTGGAAGCGTATGGCATGAACGGCTTCTACCATTCGGTCGAGAATCGCAAGTTATGCTGTCATATTCGTAAGGTCGAACCCTTAAATCGGGCTTTAAGTGGAGCGGCGGTCTGGATCACCGGCCTGCGCAGCGAACAATCTCCATTCCGTCAGGGGGTGCCGTTGCTGGAAGAGGATTTGGAGCGCGGGTTGATCAAGTTCAATCCTTTGTTGGCCTGGACATCGCAGCAGGTAAGAGCTTATATCGATGCACAGGGTATTCCTTATAATCCTCTCCACGACAAAGGATTTCCGAGTATCGGCTGTGAACCCTGCACACGAGCGATCAAACCGGGAGAAAACGAACGCGCCGGCCGTTGGTGGTGGGAGCAGCAGGATGCATTGCATCAGGAGTGCGGCCTCCATCTGCGCGAATGAATAGACTGGAAGTCAAGCCATTTCCATCATGACTAGTGAACAGTGCAAACCATACATGGGTCAAACGAACGCACGATATGCTGAACATTGACAGGATCAGTCTCTCCATCGTACAGCGGAGTGTTTTCCAAAGCTTTTTCTAGAGCGCCGGGCGTGTTTTGTTGATCTCTCGGGGAGAAATTCCAAGTGGTCGGGGCGATGATCTGGTAACTGTAAATTCGGTTGTTTTTGACTTCCAGCCAGTGACCGAGACTACCGCGGGCCGCTTCGATCAATCCTACGCCGCGCTGGTGAACAATGTCGCCCGGTTCGGTGAAAAAATGGCCGGTCTCTGAAAACCCCTGCTGCAACCAGGATTCCACCTGTACGGTCAGTTTAACCAGTTCAAGCGTTCGCGCCAGAATTCGTGAATAAACGCAGCTGCCGTAGCGTTGCATCAGGTTGAGAATCAATGGTTGCTTTGCCATCACTTGGCGGGCCAGCGAACCGGTTTCGGCGACTTCTCCTTTTAAGCGCGGAGCTTTGCACCAGCTGTAGGCATCCGGGTTGTCCAGATGAGGCGTTTGAGCCTGATGCCAAGGCGACGAATGGAGATCACCCTGATAGTTGGCATGACTGATGTCTTCCTGAATATGTGATGGATTCAGGAGCTGGAACTCGCCGTTGCGATAGACTCCAGAGGGGATCAGCCGTTGCCCGTCGGATTCGGGAAAGCTGCCGTAACTCATTAGCAAAGCATCGCTTTTACCCAGTTCGTGCAATGCCAGATCGGCGGCGATGGAGAGGAACAGTCCGAGATCGGAATCAGCGTGCTGCTGTTGCCAGCTTTGCAAATCCGTTTCGTTTTCCAGAGATAGGAAGTTTTCCAGCCGGTCATGGAGCAGAACGGTTTCCAGAAAATGGCGCAGCTTCTGCGCGTAGAGCAACATTTGCATGACTTCCGCATCGTTGAGCGATCGGCTGCAACCGCCGGGTTGAATGGCAAGGGTATGCGGCCAGTGGCCGGCAAGAGTCCCCATCATCTTCAACCAGTGGCTGCGCGCCTCTATTGCTCGGGCAGAGGAAAGTCCCTGCATGGCTTTGAAGCGTTTCTGACTTTCGGCAAACCATGGACGATCTTTGTAGATTCCTCGCGCAAAGTCGGGCATGAAAAACAGATAAAAGTGCGTCAGCAGATCGGCGGCGTTCTCGTTGGCGAGCATTAAATTGATCGCTCTCTGACCGTTTTCCGGCGGTGTGATGCCATAAATCTGGCTCAATGCCTGGGCAGCCGCGACCGATTGAGAAACCGAACAGATGCCGCAAATTCGGGGGGCGTACACTAGAGCATCGCTCGGTGGACGGCCTTGCAGCATGCTTTCAAAGCCTCTGAAAAGCGTGGAGTTCACGCGTGCGGAAGTCACTTTCTGTGCTTCGATTTCCAACTGAACTTCCAGATCGCCTTCAACCCGGTTAAAGGGCCCGACAAGAATCCGGCTCATAGTTTTTTCCTTTTGATTTCCGGGCTGATTTCAATGCGCTCGGCCGTTGCGTTGACTTTTAAGCGTTTCGGAGTGGCGGATTTTGCCAGAGTCGAGAGTGCAATGAACCAGGCTTTCGGCATATCGCTGGGCAATCCGACGGGAATATTACCGATTTTTGGTGTTTCCTGATAGGAGTGATTGAGGTGACCGAAATCCGGGGAGGTGCAATCCACACAGGGGTAACCGCCTTTGGTGCAGGAGCCGTTGCCGTTCCAGGGACGTTCGTTGCAGTCGGCATGCGCGACTGTGCCGACGCATCCCATATGTTCCATCATGCAGCCGAGATCGGAGGGTTTGACGGCGCTGGCCTTGTATTCGTAATATTCGTTTCTGGAACAGCCGTGATGCACCAGTTTATCGGCGTAGAAACGGGGGCGGTTGTAAGGATCAAGGTGTTCGGTTTTCAATTTCTGGAAACGGATTAGGCCGATGGTTTCGGCGACCCAGCCGGGATGAACCGGACATCCTGAAATGTTGATCACCGGCAGTCCGGCTCGACTTTTGAAGTTTGCCGGTAACAGGCTTCCGGCGAAATTCTGGTCGTATTGCAGCCCGGTTGCCTCGACGGTATTGGGCGGTGACGCCGTGATACCGCCGAAGGCGGCGCAGGTGCCGATGGCGAGAACATAATCGGCTTTTTCGCTCAAACGCTCGATCAACTCCTTGGCAGGTGTTTCGGTTCCGGCAAGCATATGAAAGCGTCCGCTGCCGTTCGGTCCCATGATAACCGACCCTTCAAGGCAAAAAATATCCAGTTTGATTTCGTCTTTCAACACGGCGTCGAGCATCGCCTGAGTTTCCGAACCGCTGTGTTCGGTCAGAGAGGGATGCCAGAGCCAATTGAGTTGCATGGATCGGGACCATTCGATCAGATCCATCTCTTCCAGACCGAGAAATGAGAGGGTGCAGCCGCTACAGCCGCCGGATTGGAACCAGAGAATATTCATGCTCAAGCCTCCTGGGCGTGATCGGAAGTCAGGGTTTGGATTTCTTCGCTATCGGCTAGGTTTTCGTCGCCGGGAAGCAGGATCTGGAAAGCGGCGCCGCCTTCCGGCCGGTTCCAGACATTGAGTTCGCCGTGCATGGATTGGATGAGTTGATGGCTGATGCTTAATCCCAAGCCGGTTCCTTCGCCGACATCCTTGTCGGTAAAGAAAGGGTCGAAAATTCGTTCGAGCTGTTCTTCCGGGATGCCGGGCCCGTTGTCTTCAATCAGAATTTCCACCCATTGCTGTTTTTTGTCGAGATGAACCGCGATCTGTTTGTTGAGTGGATCTGCAATTTTTTTGCTGCTCAGGGCGTCGAAAGCGTTTTGTACGATATTGATCACGACCTGTTGCAATGCTTGCGGATTACCGTGAATCCAGAGGTTCTCGGAAGCGGAAAAGGTGATGGTCGGCGAAGTGAGTTCCTTGCTGTTGGCCTGCACCCAATTCGTAGCGGTTTTCAGAATCGGTTTGATTTCGATGAGCTGGTTGGCTTTCTCCGAATGCGGCTGGCTGAAGGTTTTCAGGCTTTTGACGATATCGGCGATGTGCTTTAACGCTTGCTGCGAATCGGCAAACAGATCCGGGGTGTCTTCAAGAATCTCTTCAATCTCTTCGTTTGACGCACGAACAAAGGGTCTGACTTCGTCAAAATAGCTCTTTAACGACCATAGGTTGCCTTTCAATACGCTGATCGGGGTATTTAGCTCATGCGCCACACCGGATACCAGACGCCCGAGTGCAGCCATTTTTTCCGAGTGCACCATCTTTTCTTTGGTTTGGGCCAGTTCCTGGTGGGCTTTCTTGAGAGCCTCATAAGCCGTTAGCAGCTCTCCGATCGGCCTTGCGACGATCACTTTTCCTTTGAAGTCGCACTGATCCGGGTTCAGACAGCTGCAACTCATACTGATCGGGATGTTACCATGCAGAGTGTGTAGGCTGCCTTGTAAGTCCTGCAGACTGATGCCCTGCTTCAGTAGACTGTCTTTGATCGGTTGAGGTGTTTGAACGAAATCGAGTATCGAGTGGTGAATGACGCTGTCTTCGTTCAGGCCGGTTAATTCCAGAAAGGCGGGATTAACCTGCGTAATATTGTGTTCGTTGTCGATGACGATCAGCAAATCCGACATGGAGGAAACGATGCCGGAGATAAACTGGTGGGCCTGGTTAAGCGCCAGATTTTTTTCTTCGATTTCAGTCTGGTATTGCAGGGATTGGGTATAAGCCTCTTCCATTGCCTGTAAAACTTCCAGCCATTCACCTTCTTCGAAGGGAGAGGGTGCCGAAGACTTCAGGGATTCCGAATGAGCAGCTTGAACCAACTTTGTCATGGACTTATCCTAACACAGATTTACTCTGTTGCGCAGCGAGCGCACACAGCTGTCCGACCGCAATGGATTGGTCGTTTGCAGGCAGTCTCCGGTGGGTTAATAAAGTGATTTCCGGCGGTGTCATTTGCCTGAAAATCCAGATCAGCCAGCCATTTTGGCAAACGCCTCCGCTCAGAGCGATCAGTTCGAAAGGATGAGTGTTGCGCAACAGCAGGGCACTCTTGAGCAGAGCTTTGACCAGACCGAGATGGAAACGGGCCGAAACCTGGCTGGCGGATAGATGCTGATTCAAGTCTTTCAGTATTTGAGAAAGCAGAGATGCCGTGTCCAGAAGTTGCCGTCCGCTTTGCGGATCGGTTTCGACTTGCAGGACGTAGGCGTTTTCCCACTCTTGGCGGAGTAATTTTTCACTTAGCAGGCTTTCAAGCTGCATGGCGGCTTCGCCTTCGTAACTCATGCCGTCAAAACAGAGGTCGCAAACCGCTGCGACTGCGTCGAACAGACGGCCTGTCGACGAAGAAAGAGGACTGTTGAGCCCGGATTTTGACATGGAATCCAGTAAACCGGTCGGTTTAGCCTGCAGTTGCCGTAGACTCTGCACTTGCGGATAGCGCTGGATCAGGTTTCCCAAAGAGTCTTGAGTGCGAACGAGTGCATACAGATTCCTCCAGGGTTCTTTATTTGCTTTGTCTCCGCCTAGTAGCGGACGGGGAGCGAGATTGCCCAGACGAATGAAATGATCGTAGGTTCCGTAAAGAATTTCTCCGCCCCAAAATGTACCGTCTTCTCCGAATCCTAATCCGTCCAGAATAATTCCTAAAACTGGCGGAGAACCCAGTGGAATAGCGTTCTCAAACAGGCAGGCGTTCAGGTGGGCATGATGATGCTGAATTTCGGTTAGAGTCGCTGCCGGAGCATGTTTTTCCCTGTAGCGGAGGATTGCTTCTTTAACATAATACCCAGGATGTTTGTCGGTGATAATGTGCTCAGGTTTGAGTTGGTAAAGTTGTTGTAAATCCTGCAATGCCTCGCCGTAAGCTGTTTGGATATCGAAATTTTCCATGTCGCCGAGAAAATGCAAAAGAGTGATTTCGTTGCCTTTCTGAAAGGCGATGCTGTTTTTCAAATCGCCTCCTGATGCTAGGGTATTTAAAGAAGGAAAGCCTTCCGGCATCGTGAAGCGCAACGGGGCAAAACCGCGTGATTGGCGCAGGGCTTCGCAGTCATTTCCCTCAACCGAAGTTTTCATTACCGAATCTTCAAGACGGCGGATGATCGGGCGGTTGTGGGTCAATACTGCATCGGCGAGCTGAATAAGTTCGGCTTCCTTATCATCCCGGTAGATCTGCGGATGTCCGCTCAAATTGGCGGAGGTAAAAACCAGGAGTCTGTCGGGACAGGTCTTCGCCCATGTTGACATCAACATACTGTGTAAGGGGGTATTCGGAAGCATAATTCCCAAGCGTGACTGGTTCGGGGCAACCAGTTCCGATAGTTCGGAGGGGGGTAATTTTCCCAGTTTCGGCAAAAGGACAATCGGGGCTTGCGTCGAAGTCAGTCTCTCTTCGGCCGCTTTACTGACCTTTGCATAGCGTTTAACAACATCCATATCCGAAGCCATTAACGCAAAAGGCTTTTGAGGGCGGGATTTTCTTTGCCGAAGTGTTCGGCAAGCGGAGTCGTTGCCAGCATCACAGACCAGATGAAAACCTCCCAGCCCCTTGATTGCAAGGATCAGTCCTTTTGCCAGATAGTGGCAGACCTGTTCGATCATACGCCAGTTATCCGGTTGCGATAGGCCGTTTTCCTGCGTATGTGATGTTTCCGAGCTTGGATGGAATTGCGTTAATCTCAGCTGAGGGCCGCAGGCAGGACATGCGTTCGGTTGAGCATGGAAGCGTCGATCAGACGGGTTTTGATATTCCCTTTGGCAGACGGGACACATATTAAAACCGGCCATGCTTGTATATTCGCGATCGTACGGCATCGATCGGATAATCGAGTAACGGGGGCCGCAGTGAGTACAGTTGGTGAAGGGGTAGCCGTAACGACGGTTTTCGGGGTCAAAAACGTCCCGCAGGCAGGCGGAGCAGGTGGCGGCATCGGACAAAACGGCAGTTTGCATAAGTCCGGAACGGCTTTTTTGGATCGTAAAGTCGCTGCAAGCTTTTAGTTCGGCAAGTTCGCTGTGCGCAGCGTTTGGGTCGATCCATTCCCAGAGTACCCGGTCAACCTGTGCGAGAGCAGGAGCTTGTCCTCTGAGTGCTTCAACAAATTGCTTCTCGGCTTCGGGGTTGTTTTCTCTGTTAATTTTGAGAAGTATTTCCACGCCGGAAGCATTGTTCAGAACCCAGCCGTTATGACCAAACTGCTTGGCTAGCTGCCAGACAAATGGACGAAATCCGACTCCTTGAACCACTCCGGTAACGGTAATTTGCGCATAGGCATTCATTCACTCTTGTCCTGCCGACACTATTGCCGGGTATTTTGCATGGCTTCAATCATGCCTTTCACCGCTTGGGATTTTTCATCCTGTTGCAGATTTTCCGGAAGTTGTTCAATCAATTGCAATGCCGCCGGGATATTGTTCATCTGAACCAGAATTGCCAGCTCGACCAGCATGACTTCATCATCGCGCGGATGCTTCTGTCGAAAGACCTCGACCAGCTCCATTGCCATGTCGAACTGTTCGGAACTCAGCAGTAACTCAACCTGTTTCTGCAACAGGCTCAGGCGGTGCTGAGCTTCCGTCAGAACATGTGGTTCAATCAGGCGTTCAAATTGCTGTTTGTCCAGCAAACCTTTGGCCTGGGCAACGATCTGTTTCTGGTGAAAAATTTTAATATCCGGAATGGATTCGACTTTACAATGTTCCAGAATAGGTTCGATTTCCTGATCTTCGACATCCACAACCGCAATATGTAGGCGTTCTTCGTACTCGGGTGCAAGTTCGGTTAATGTCTGCAGAACGCTATCACATGGCACACATCCTTTTGCGGTGAAAAACACGGCTACCGGCGTATGCCAGGAGCTGGTTAAAACCGCCACATCAAAGTCTTTTACGGGTATTTTTTTCAGGCTCATAATCCATATAGCTCTTATGGTTTTTTAAAATGGTTACAAGATTATAAATAGGATGATTTGAGATAACCAGTTCATAAGAAATCGCTAATTTATGATGTCTTTATCAACCATAAAAACTTCCCGCTTTCAGAACGGATTCTATGTTTGGAATTTCCAATGGAGATGGAAGGAAATTTACCTTGTTTCAATAGATATTAAGTAATTTCATTAGTAGAGAAAATATCTGAATGGAGCAGGGGAATCGAGTATTTTTTCTTGCTCTATGGCAAGGTTTCTAATCTGGATTTTCGGTTGTTGTTTTCCCTTTTTTTCCTTTTAAAGTTAACCTTGTTTGATCCGTTTCTGGTGTCGGGGGTTTGTCTTTGTGAATTTCATCACGACTTTTTCAGCAGTTTTGCAGTTTGTCCATAAAGTTGGCTTATAAGTAAAGCTTCGAGTCTCTGTATATAAGTAATTGATGTTGAAGATTTTGTTGATCGATATATTCCGCAGAAAATGATGCAGCCATTGGTAATTTATATGAATGTCCTCTCGGTTCTGGGGTAAGCTGGAACTATTGCCTTTATTGTGACGAATACTTGCCTATGCGCCGCTTTTTCTCCCCAAAACTCTCGATTGTCTCTCTGGTTTTTATCGCCTTCAGTTTCAGTATTATCCTGTCGGTTTTTATTGTCGATACGTTGCTGTTTTCCGACCGTTCCAAAAGTGCGGCTCTGGATGAAGGAAAGCACGAGCTTTTGCTGCATGAGAGCGTTTTTCAGCAGTTTTTTACCGAAAGTAGTAATTCATTAAAGGCTTTGCAAAATTCGGCGAGTTTTCACCGTTATCTGAACGGTCAGTCTTCGGATATCAAAAGTGTCTTTTTGGCGTTGATCAACAGTAACTCGCAGATGATGCAGCTGCGTTATATCGATAAAAACGGTGTCGAACGCCTGAGAACCGAACGCTTGAGATTTCCGGGAGAAACCCCGGCGTGGATAGACGGGGCCGATTTACAGAATAAGGCACACCGATATTATTTTTCCGAGTCAAAGAACCGACCTCTAAATAAAGTCTGGTTTTCGGAACTGGATCTGAATATCGAACATGGTGAGGTCGAAGTGCCGTTCCGGCCGACGGTGCGGGCTATGTTGCCGTTGGAGAAAAACGGCCAGTTCGACGGTATTTTGATTATCAACTATTTTGCACAGTTTCTGCTGGATTCTCTGAAAGATGCCTGGGTTTTCGAGCACACCTTAGTCGACTCCAAAGGTTATACCTTGGTGTATGACAAGGATATG
This sequence comes from Thiomicrorhabdus heinhorstiae, assembly GCF_013391765.2. Taxonomy (GTDB): domain Bacteria; phylum Pseudomonadota; class Gammaproteobacteria; order Thiomicrospirales; family Thiomicrospiraceae; genus Thiomicrorhabdus; species Thiomicrorhabdus heinhorstiae. Next base: position 17,987 of record NZ_JACBGI020000007.1, read on the forward strand.
AGCAAAAACTGGGGGCGCTATCTTGAGCCGAAATTTAATTTTCAAGAGGCTTTTCCCGACAACTGGAAGGCCGTTTTGGAAAATTCTTTTTTCCGTGGCGAGGATTTCGTTGCCAAGCGCTTCGATCTCCCTATGTCGGATCCTCTGACTTTAATTCTGAAGATCAAACCCAGCTATCTTGAAGAGGTGAAGGCCAGTCGGGAAAAAGAGTTTTTGCTTGATTCCCTGATTGTATTCGTGCTCGCCCTGATCGCATCGGTGTTTGTCGACCGGCTCTTTAAGCAGCTGCAAACCAAGGTGTTTGGTTTTGACCGGCAGATTCGTATGGCGTCCAAAGCGGCGAAGCTCGGTTTTTGGGAACTGGATTTGAAAGAGAATGTTTTCACTTTTGACGATACCTATTACGAATTATTGGGAGCCACTGCCGAGCAGATGGGAGGCAATAAACAGTCTTTCGAAAGTTTCTTGAGTACCGTACCCGAAGATCAGCAGAACTTTATTATCGGCCTGCGCCGCGAGATGGAAAAAAACCATGAGAATTATTCCAAGCAGGTTGAGAACGATTCGATTCTTCCTGACGGAAGCGTGATGACCGTGTTGGCAAGCTATACGGTGATCTATCAAAACGGTGAACCTCTGTATTGCTACGGTGTTAGTCACGATATCACCGACGTCAAAAAGAAAGATAAAGAGATTCTCAGCTATAACCGCCAGATGCAGACGGCAGCCGAAGCGGCGAATTTGGGCTTCTGGAGATTTGACATTGAAACGCTGAACTTCGCGGTGGATGAGTCGTGGTTGAAAATGATGAAATTCGATCTTGCCGAGAGTAATGGCGTGTATAGTTGGGATGAGTTGCTGGAGCATTTTCTCCCGCCTTCAGAACACCGCTTGATCGAAGCAAAATTGTCGGAAATTTTCCTCAAGCATCATCAGTTCCAGGATAGTTTCGAATTAAGGATGATCGATAATGAAGGCCAGGTTCGTTATTTTAATGACTACTATCTGGTGCGCTATAATGATCAGGGCCTGCCTACCGAAGTACTTGGGGTCTCTCAGGATATTACCCTGGATAAGAAGACCCATGAAGAGATTCTGGCCAGTCGTCGCCAATTGAGCGATGCGCAGAAAATCGCCAAGATGGGCAGCTGGTATCTGGATTTGGAAAACGGCGAATTGCAGTGGTCGGATGAAATTTACCGGATTTTTGAATTAGACCCGCAAGATTTCTCGCCCTCCTACGAAGCATTCTTGCAGAAAATTCACCCGGACGATCGCGAATCGGTCAATAAAACCTTTAAGGAGTCTTTGCAGAATAAGACTTTCTATCAGATCGAGCACCGGCTGCTGATGAATGACGGGCGGATAAAATATGTTCTGGAGAGAGGAAATAATCTCTTTAATGAGCACGGCGAACCCGTCGAGTCGCAAGGGACGGTTCAAGATATTACCGAAGCCAAGCTGATGCAACAGAGCTTGGTTGAGGCCAAGGAGAAGGCCGAGGAAGCGAATAAGGCAAAAGGTCTCTTCCTCGCCAATATGTCGCATGAAATCCGTACCCCTTTGAACGGTATTATCGGTTTGACGCGCCTGACTCTGGATACGAACCTGTCTCCGGTTCAGAAGGATTATCTGCTTAAATCGCAGAAAGCTTCCAAAGCGTTGTTGACGATTATTAACGATATTCTGGATTATTCAAAAATCGAGTCCGGCAAATTTGAATTGGAGAAAGTGCCTTTCGAAATCAACGAGGTCTTGTCGAATGCTTCGGATCTGTTCTCCTACCGGGCACAGGAGAAAAAGCTCTATTTTATTTTCCATATTGATTCCGATATTCCGCATATCCTGGTCGGTGATCCTCTGAGACTTTCGCAAATAGTCAACAATCTGGTCGGCAATGCCATCAAATTTACCGAAAACGGCGGGATTGAGGTACAGATTCACCTATTGGAAAAAACCGATAGTCAACTGAGTCTGGAATTTGTGGTCAAAGACACCGGGATCGGTATGACCGCTTCTCAGGTCGAAAATCTGTTCCAGCCTTTTGTTCAAGCAGACAGCTCCAATACCCGCAAATACGGCGGCACCGGGCTGGGTCTGGTAATCAGCAAGCAATTGATCGAAAGTATGGGCGGCAGTATTTCGGTGAATAGCCGCTATGGTGAGGGCAGTGAGTTCCGCTTTACCATCGATGTGGGCTATGACTCTGCTGCTGCCAACCAGAGCAACCCTGCTCTTGAACCCCTTAAGAACAAGCGTTTTATGGTGGTGGATGACAATGACATCGAACGCGGTGTTGTGGTGCAGATTCTGCAGAATTGGGGGCTTGAGGTCGAGCAAATCTCCGATCCTCAACAAGCATTGGAAAAACTGGAAAGCGAGCATTTTGATTTTCTGATTCTTGACTGGCAAATGCCGAAAATGGATGGCATTGAACTGTTGAAACGTCTTCAGCAGGATATGGGGTTAGATATCCCGCATGTTTTGATGACCACAGCCTTCGGTAGGGAAGAGCTATTGCTGAATGCAGAGAAGCGCAAGGTGAACGTCGAGAAAGTCCTTGCCAAGCCGTTTACTTCGGGATTGTTATTGGAAAGTCTGTTAAGTGAAGGCGAGCGTGATTTTGTCGCCGTCGGTCGAGTGTTGCTTGCCGAAGACAATGAATTGAATCAGGTTGTCGCGGTAGAAAACCTGAAACGATTCGGCTTGGATATAAAAGTAGTATCTAACGGTTTGGAAGCCGTTAAAGTCGCGCAAAACGAAGAGTTTGACCTGATTTTGATGGATCTGCAAATGCCGGTAATGGATGGCTTCGAAGCGGCATTGAAAATCCACCGGATGAATAAATCGGTGCCGATTATCGCATTAAGTGCCGCGGTACTGGAGGAAGATAAAAAACGCACTCAGGAATGCGGTATGGTCGATCACCTTGCCAAACCCCTGGATGTGGATGCTTTGAAAGGGGTCTTGTCTACCTATTTGAAAACGGTAGACGTAGCGCCGATTAAGCATCATGCGGAACAGAGCGATATTGTCGAAGAGGAGATAAGCAAAGATTATCTCGACTTATTTTCTTTGACTCAAAGAGTCGGTAGTCGATTGCGGGCTTATGAATTGTTGGTCGAGTTTGCCGACAGTTATCGTGGATGGCCGGAGGAAGCCGGCAAGTTCAACACGGAAAACGGCTTTGATAAAGAGTGTTTGAATGCTCTGCACACCTTGAAGGGGCTCTGCGGGAACCTATCGCTGCCGAAGGCGTATGAGCTGGTATCGGAGATCTATCAAAACGATGATCAGGAGAAACAGCTTCAGCTTTGGCCTCAATTTTTGCAGGCATTGGCCGATACTATTAATTTGATTGACGAATCGATTCATATAGAGGTTCCGGTGAATGACCAGGCTTCACAGTGGTCCTTAGATGAAAAGGTTCGATTTATAAATGTTTTGAAAGACGATTTGATGGCAAACCGTTTTATTGACGACGAGCGTGTAAAAACCGCCCGTAAGATGGTTGAGGATCAGCTGGATGAAAAGGCTGCAAAAGCTTTCGAGACCGCAATTCAGCAGTTTGAATATCCATCCGCTGTCGAGATGTTGCAGCAGGTCGGGGAGGCACTAGATGTCTAAATCTCTGGTTCTGGTGGTTGATGACGAGCCGATTAACCTCCGAATGGTTAGTACGATTTTGCAAGATCGTTATGAAATTCTAGTCGCTAAAAACGGCCATTCCGCTCTGGAAATTGTCGAGCATCAGAAACCCGATCTGATTCTGCTGGATATCGTTATGCCGGATATGGATGGTTTTGAAGTCATTCGCGCCCTTCGTAAAAAAACTGTCTCAGCCGAAATTCCGGTAATCTTTTTGACGTCAAAAACCGACCAGGCGGCGATTGTCGAAAGTTTCCGATTGGGTGGTGTCGACTACATTACCAAGCCGTTTTATCAGGAAGAGTTGAATGTGCGGGTGGATAATCAGGTTCGTATGCACCGTTTGCAGAGCAATCTTAATGTCGAATTGAAACGCAGCCACAGGAACTTCCAGATTATGGACCGGCACATTGCGTTTATCTTTATCGACTTTACCGCAAGCATTACCTTTGCCAGTTCGTTTTTTTGCCAGAATTTCGGGTGTTCGGTCAAAGATGTGGTCGGTAAAAAGGTCAATGTACTGAAATCGAATTTGACGCCGCAAAACCTCTATAAAGAGTTGTGGAATACGATTTCTCAGGAGAAGGACTATCACTGTGAAATCGAAGATCGCAACTTTCAAGGCGGAACCAACTGGTATTCGGTCAATATTACGCCCAATTACGATGAGTACGACAACTGGATCGGTTATATCGCCTTTTACAAAAACATCGACGATCAGATTCAATTGAAGGCGTTATCGGAAACGGATAAACTGACCGGAATTAACAATCGCGCCAAACTGGATAAAGAACTCAGCCGGGAACTTGACCGTTCCGAACGTTATGACTCGCCCTTGTCGATTATTATGCTTGATCTCGACTACTTCAAAGACGTTAACGATCATTTCGGGCACGAAATCGGCGATCAGGTGATCCAGGCAATCGCGCATATTCTGTACAACAATGTTCGCAAGGTGGATATCGTCGGGCGTTGGGGCGGCGAAGAGTTTTTAATTATTTGTCCGCAAACCGATCAGGAGGGTGCGCAGACTCTGGCGGAAAACCTGCGAAGTAAAATCGAAGTGTTCGATTTTCCCGAAGTCGGGCAAAGAACTTCCAGCTTTGGCGTGGCGCAGTTTCAGAAAGAGGAAGATCGGGTTACGTTCTTCCGTCGTGCCGATCAGGCCTTGTACAAAGCTAAACGCGAAGGGCGCAACCGAGTCTGTATTGCGATGCCAGAGTGAGTGTTGCGCTAGTCATTAAGTTGTGCGGCACATTCGCTTAGCGGAAAAGCGATACCGGTTCCGCCCAGGCCGCAATAGCCATGCGGGTGTTTTTGCAGATAGTCCTGATGATACTCTTCGGCGCGGTTGTAGTGACGAAGCGGAGCTATTTCAGTGGTGATTGCCGGCCAGCCTGCGGTATGCAAAACTTTCTGGTAACAAGCCTTGCTGTGCTCGGCCAAATGTTTTTGCGGCTCGCTGTGGTAGTAGATTGCGCTGCGATAGTTTGAGCCGACATCATTGCCTTGCCGGTCGCCTTGAGTGGGGTTATGATTTTCCCAGAATTTCGCTAATATTTCGATCAGGGAGACTTTTTCCGGATCGAAAGTAACTTTGATAACTTCGGCATGGTTGCGTTTTTCCGCCAGGCCGGTTCTTAAATGTTTCTCCAGATCGAGCACCTGATGGTAGTCGGTGTGCAGGTCGTCGCCTCCGGCATAACCGCTTTCGACGTCGATCACGCCTTCAATGGCGGCCATACGTTTCTCGGCTCCCCAGAAACAGCCCATTCCCAAAACGATTGAGTCGTAAGTGTGCGAGTCCATGATCGTCTCCTTTGCGTTATCGGCGGGGCGATACTCATCATAACAAAAGGAACCCGAAGATGATAACTGCTTTGGTATGGATTCAAAGAGAGTTTCGTATCGATTACCTGCCGGCTTTGCAAAGCGCTTTGGCTCAGGCGGATAGAGTTATCGTCGCTTATTTTCACGATCCGGTTTATTCCCAAGGCGAGGCTGCCAGTGTCTGGTTGGCGCAGGCGATAGAGTCGCTGCAACGGGACTTAACGAAACGTCGTGGATCGGCTTGTCTATGGATTTTGGAAGGGGATTTCGAAAGCCATTTTCGCAGCTTGCTTCAGGAATATTCCGTGCATAAGGTGCATTACTCTTTTCAGGTCGGGCATCCGTTCTTTGAAATGCAGCAAAAAGCGCAAAGAGTCTGCGAAACTCTGGAAGTCGGGCTGGAACCGCATTTTTCCGAGTTCTGGTTCGAGCCGGGGGAAGTTCTAAATAAGAAGGGCGAACCCTATGCGGTATTTACTCCTTTTTACCGAAACCTGCAGACCCGGTTGGACGAGTTGGTTCCGCTGGAAAAAACGCGCACCGATCTGAAGAAGCTATTGCCGGTTGCCAGCGATGATTGGACCGCTTGCGAATCCTTAAACCGATTGAGTCGGCAGCCGTGGGCGATCGAAATGATGGCTAATTGGGAGGTTGGGGAAAGTGCCGCCTGGCAGAAGTTTCTCTCCTTTGTCGATGGCAAGCTGCAGGATTACGAAATGCAGCGTGATTTCCCTGCACAGGATGCGACAAGCGCTTTGTCGGTGTATTTGAATTTCGGTCACTTGCCGAGTCGGATGCTGGTTTTTGAATTCCGGGCGATCTCGCAGGATAATGATCTGCAAGCGCTGCTGAGCTGGCAGCGCCAATTGGCCTGGCGGGAGTTTGCCCGCTTGCTGTTGTGGTTTTTTCCTTATACCGAAGAAATGCCGTTCCAGAGGCGTTTTGTCGACTTTGCATGGGAAGGTGTTGATCAGCGTACGCATATCTGGCAGAGAGGACGGACCGGTATCCCCATCGTCGATGCCGGAATGCGGGAGTTATGGCATTCCGGTTATATGCACAACCGGGTGCGCATGGTGGTGGCGTCGTTTTTGACGAAAAATCTCAACCAGCACTGGCTGATCGGCAAGCAGTGGTTTGACGATACCCTGCTGGATGCCGACCCGGCCAATAATGCCATGGGCTGGCAGTGGGTTGCAGGCTGCGGAGTGGATGCCGCTCCCTATTACCGTCTTTTCAACCCTCTGCGCCAGAGCCAGCAATTTGATCCGGATGGCGATTATATCCGCCGTTGGGTTCCGGAGCTGGCCGCACTGCCGAATTCGGCGATTCACGCGCCTTGGCAATATCCGGAAGAGTGTCGAGCCGTGGGAGTTGAATTGGGTAAAGACTATCCGTTACCGGTGGTCGATCTGGAAAAAAGCCGGTTGCGCCATCTTGAACGGGTCGAGTCTTTGAAATCGGTCGGATTGGAAGGAATTTAGGTCGAGAGTTTTTCAAACAGCAGGCAGATTTTTAATCCGCCCAGATCGCTGTCCAGAACTTCGATGTCGACTTGATGAGCCAGAAGTATTTTGGCAACGATCGTTAAGCCCAGACCGCAGCCGTCGGCTCTCTGGCGATGGTGTTCCTGGCGGTAAAAGCGTTTGAAAATCTGCGGTTTTTTGTCGTCAGGTACGCCGTCACCGCTATCTTCGATACAGCAGTAAATGTGTTTTTCCTGTGATTGGAGTTTGATATGGATCTGTCCGCCGTTGGGTGTGTACTGAACGGCATTGTGCAGCAGGTTGACGAAGACTTGCAACAGACCGACTTCGTTACCTAAGACCCGGTCGTATTGCTCGGCGCCTTCAACTTCCAGATCGATTTTTTTATAGCTGATCAAAGGATAGAGGGTGTTGATGCTTTGCGTCAGTATGTGTTGCAGTTGCAGCGGTTTAAAGGCTTCGCGTTGCAGTTCAGGCTGTGCCTTATAGAGATTGAGCATTTGGTCGGCCAGATGCAGAGTCCGTTTGACGGTGTTTTGGATGGCGGTAATCTGTGCCAGGTGTTCCGGAGAATTGATGCAGCTCTGTAGTAGATCGATCTGAATTTTCAATGCGGCCAGAGGGGTTCTCAGCTCATGGGCGGCATCCGAAGTGAAGCTTTTTTCTTCGTGAATGGCGTTTTGGATGCGTTGCATCAGTTGGTTGATTTCATTGATAAACGGCTGAATCTCTTTTGGCGTGTCGTGGCGTAAAATCGGTTTCAGGTCGTAAGGGTCCTTGCGGGAAATCAGGCGGGTAATACGCTTGAGTGGGGAAAAACCGGCCTGAAAAATAACGAAAACGAATAGCAGGATCAGCGGGAAGCCGAGCAGTAGCGAAAACAGCAGGTTATGGGTCAGGTTATTAATAATTTCCGAACGGACTTTATGATGTTCGGCGGTGATTAACCAGTAATGCGGTGCGATTGGTAACATATAGCCGCGCCATAATCCATGCTCAAACTCGATATTGTAGTAGCCCTGTCTAAGCGGGGTGAATTTGTCGATAAGAGGCGTCGTCGGAGCGAACTGGGAACCGCCGATAATTTTTCCTCTCTGGTTGAGTATCTGAAAAATGATCTTGTCGGTGTAGTCTTCCTGGTTGTGTTCTTTTGGGACTTGATTGAGTGAATCGAGCAGACTCAAGGGGGCATGTTTGACGACTTCGGAGACCAGATAAGCGTATTGCTTGAGTTCGGCGTCATAGATCTCTTCCACTTCCTTGCTGACCACATTGTGGTTAAGCAGGGTGATTACGCTGTAGCTCAGGAGCAACACCGTAAAGGTTGCGATCATTAAACGCCGGCTGAGGGATGGTCCCAGACTCATTGCGGTTCGACGCGATAGCCGAGTCCGCGGATCGTTTCGATAAAGCGGATCGGGATTTTCTTGCGCAGGTTGTGAATGTGGACTTCGATACTGTTGCTACCGATGTCATGCTGCCAGCTATAGAGTTTTTCTTCCAGTTGCTGTTTGGAAACGATACGCCCTTGATGTTCGAGCAGAACTTTCAACAGGATAAATTCTTTTTTGGTGACTTTGATGTCCTGATTCTGATAGCTCACGCAGTGATGCGACAGGTCGATCTGCAGGCCTTTGTAGCGAATCTCGTTTACGGTGCGCCCTTCTCGGCGTCGGGAGACGGCTTGAATGCGGCTGACCAGTTCCTGAATGTTAAAGGGTTTGCTTAAATAATCGTCGGCACCGAGGTCCAGGCCCTGTATCCGGTCTTGTAGGCTGTCCCGCGCAGTCAGGATAATGATCAAAATGTCGTTCCCTGCTTGGCGCAGTTCCTTCAACAGCGTGATGCCGTCCATTTTGGGAAGGGTCAGATCAAGCAGTAGCAGATCAAAGTTTTCCGTATTAATGGCGGCCAGCGCCTGCTCGGCATTCGTCACCCAGTCCACGGTCATGCCGGACTTTTTTAACGATGTTTGCAGAGCGAGTCCGAAATCCGGATCGTCGTCGGTCAGTAAAATTCTCATAATATCTAATTTTCTGTCCTCTTGACTGCCATGGCAAGCGTTTTTGATTAGACGCTATGCTCTTTATACTGAGCTGGCTTCAAGAGGGTCGCCGTAATTCCTTAGCCCGCGGTCGGCGATCTTAAGGGTTTGTAATCAAGTGGTGAACTTTACCATGTCTGAAGCCGAATGGGGTATGCTGAAAAATCAGTATTCGATTTTATGCCAATGGCTTCTAAGGTATTAATTAATTTACAGTTAATAGTTCGCCCCACTGAGTAGTATAGCGCGGAGACATGAGATTGCGTCTCATTTTCCAGGAATTATTTAGCAGGCCGCTGCTGCCGAGCTGCAGGCTGTTTTGCCCATTGTGGCGGTTGATCCGATCCATCAACTGCATAAGGTTGGTCGATTTTTGTTCAGCGGCAAGGTCTTCCGGAGGCGAGAACAGATCGAACTGCTCCGTCCCCCAGGGCTCAATGTCGCTCAAAACCACGCCGGCCTTGGCGTAATCGAAACCGCTTTGCCAGATGGCTCGAAGTGCCTGGTGAGCGTAACGGCTTAAAACGATGCTGTCGTCGCTCGGCCGAATCCAGACGATACTCTGCTGATTGCGGTAAGTCGGTTTGAAAGAGTGGTCGGCTGTACGAATGTGTACGCTTAAACTGGTGCAGCGACATTGTTGGCGGCGTAACTTTTCAGCGGCCTTGCAAACGTGGTAAGTCACCGCCTGGCGCATTTCCTGCAGGTCCGTGATGTTGCGGCCGAAAGAGCGTGAGGAGATGATCTGTCGCTTATAGGGATGGGCATCGTAAAATGGCAGGCAGGCTTGTCCGTTAAGCTCTTGTACGGTACGTTCCAGATGTACCGAATACAACCGTCTGACGGTTTTACTGTCGGCATGTTTCAAATCGTAGGCAGTGTGGATGTTCTGTTCATGGAGGCGGTTGGCCATGCGCTTGCCGACGCCCCAGATCTCACCGACCTCAAGTGTTTTCAGCAAGGCATCGTGTGCTTTTTCGGACAGGTTTCCGAGATTGAAAACACCATTGCTGTAGGACAGTTTTTTTGCCAGACGATTAGCGAGTTTCGCTTCGGTCTTGGAACGCCCGAGACCGACTGCAACCGGTAAGCCGAGGTATTGATCGACGGTCTGCCTCAGTTTTCGGGCGTGTCGTTCCGCGGCTTCGAGAGTGAGATTGCCGAAGTCCAGGAAGCTTTCGTCGATTGAATAGATTGTCTGGCGTTCGGCGAAGCCGGCGGTAATGCGGTGCATTCGGTGACTCATATCTTCATACAGTTCGTAGTTTGAACTGAAGACGACGGTGTCGTGTTTTTTCAGCAGACCGGCAACCTTATAATACGGCTGAAACATCATGCTGTTCGGCATGGCGGCGTGGTAGCCGCCGGCTCCGAGATTACGCTGCTTGAAATAGTGACGGTCGAGTTGTTTGGCCAGATCGTTGGCGGCGACAATGCAGCCGTCATTGTTGGATAGCACGACGACCGGACGGTGTTTTAGCCATGGTTGAAAGGCGATCTGGCAAGAGGCGTAAAAAGAGTTGCCGTCGACTAAGGCATAGAGAGGCATGAGTTTCTCCGCAAGAGGTGGATTCTATTTTTTTGAATTGTGTTACATAAATCAAAAATATGCAATAATATTTGCCTGTTTTAAGGGTGGGAGTCGGTGATGACTGAGAACATAAACAAGAGTGCGCACGGCGGAGTGCGACGCGGTGCCGGACGAAAAAGTGGTTCCGGGCGTTTCGGTGAAAAAACCAAAGTTATCCGTGTCCCGGAATCGCAGGCCGAGACCATCCAAGCCTGGATCAAGCAGGGAAAGTTTGCCGATATCGGAAATTTTTCAGACCTGTTTGTGCCTGCCAACGAAGCAACGATCCGTCTGCCTTTGTATGCCTCTAAGGTCATAGCCGGTTTTCCCAGCCCGGCGGAAGATTACGTCGAGGCGCGTCTGGATCTGAACGAAAAATTGATCCGCAATCAGGAAGCGACCTTTTTATTGAAAGTGCAGGGCGATTCGATGCGCGATGCCGGTATTCTCGACGGCGATATTCTGGTGGTGGATCGCAGTGTCGCACCGGCCGACGGCAAGATCGTAATCGCTGCCCTAGATGGTGATCTGACGGTAAAACGTTTGCGGATTCGTGACGGTAAAACCTGGCTGCTGCCGGAAAACCCCGATTATCCTCCGATTGCAATTCGCGAAGAGAGTGATATGGTGATTTGGGGGGTGGTTACCGCGAGTATTTCCCAATATTGACTTTGTCATCCGTCTTTTAAAATAGCGAATCTTGTTGAAATCGGCAGAGTTGCAAGTTGATGAGGAATTTCGCCGGCAAATATCCATTTCTAGGCGGGACGAAAAGAGATTTAATGATATGATGCAGCCATAGGCAGTCAGGATTAAGTATACAGGGAGAGAGGAAATATGAGCGTATTGCCGCAACATTTAAAATATGCCGAAACCCACGAATGGGTCTATATCGACGAAGAAGGTAATGCCGTCGTTGGAATCACCGATTTCGCACAAGAATCACTGGGTGAATTGATGAGTGTGACTTTTCCGGAATTGGGGCGGGATGTGTCTGCCGGTGACGATGTGATGTCTCTGGAATCAGTGAAATCCGCATCGGATATCTATGCGCCGCTCAGCGGTGAAATCGTTGAAATCAACGAAGCTCTGGAAGACGAACCGGAGTTGATTAATGACGAACCTTACGATGGCGGTTGGTTGTTTAAAATTGCACCGCACGATACTTCCGAACTGGAAGAGCTGTTGAGCGACGAAGATTATCAAGAGATGATCGACGCTTAATGTAAAGTCGGTATCTCAGCACTTTTCACAGTGCTGTTATTTGAAGTAAAGAAGAGGTTTTGCCTCTTCTTTTTGTTTACGGCGGCGGTTCCAACAGAACCGCTACCGCCATACGAGAGAAAAGAATGCGAGCCAGTTTACGATTAAAGAAAAATGAAGAGCGCCGTTTGAAGCAGGGACATTTATGGGTCTACAGCAATGAGGTCGATACCCAGCAGACACCGTTGAAACAGTTCGAGCCGGGACAGATCGTGCAGATCGAAGCCGATAACGGCAAGCCTCTCGGTATCGGATATGTGAATCCGAATACTTTGATCTGCGCGCGCCTGTTAAGCCGCGATGTCAAATTGGACTTTAATCTCAAATTTTTGAAGAAACGTGTTCAGGAAGCGCAGGCTCTTAGAGAACTGGTTTTCGATCAGCCGTATTACCGTCTGGTATTCGGCGAAGGTGACGGCCTGCCGGGATTGGTAATTGACCGTTTCGGCGACGTGTTTTCGGTGCAGATTACCACCGCCGGTATGGAAGCGGTCAAAGAAGATGTCGTTCAGTTACTGGAGAATCTTTATCATCCGCAAGCGATCGTCTTTAAAAACGATACTCCTAGTCGCGAGTTGGAAGGCTTGCCGCGTTACGAAGAAGTGGTATACGGCAGCTTGCCGGAAACCCTGACGATCGAAGAAAACGGCACCCGTTTCCAGATTCCGGTCGAAGGCGGACAAAAAACCGGCTGGTTCTATGACCACCGCCAGTCACGCGCGATGTTGCAGTCGTGGGTGAAGGGAAAACGCGTATTGGATGTCTTCAGTTATCTCGGTGGCTGGGGATTGGCCGCGGCAACTGCCGGAGCGGCGGAAGTGACTTGTGTCGATGCTTCCGAAGCGGCTTTGGACGGAGTTGAAGCCAATGCACGTTTAAACGGAGTCGATTCGATTCTGACCACCATTCAGGGGAATGCTTTCGATGTCCTGAACGCCTTGAAACTGGAAGCGCATAAATTTGACGTCATTATTGTCGATCCGCCGGCGTTTATTAAGCGCAAAAAGGATTTCAAACAGGGATTTGAAGCTTACCGACGCGTCAATGAACTAGCGCTGAGACTGCTGGAAAAAGACGGTATCATGGTCTCGGCTTCCTGCTCGCATCACCTCGGCCGCGACCAGCTGTTGCAAGCGGTACAGTCGGCAGCCCGTCACGTCGATCGCCGTGTGCAGCTGTTTGCTCAAGGGCATCAGGCAGCGGATCATCCGGTACATCCGGCGATTCCGGAAAGCGAATATATTAAAACGCTGTTCTTTAAGAGCGGTCCGAGCTGGTAAACGCCCATGTCGAATGCGATCTCCGCCACCATCGACCTCCGTCAAAAACAGCTGGCTCGTCACTGTTTTTGGGACGAGGCCGAGCAGTGTCTGTGGATCGACGCACGAAAACTGTTTCCGAAAATCGGTGTGGTCGCCGTGCCGGGCTGGGATGCGATGTTAATGGATTCGCAGCCGATTCCCGATTACCCGCCGTTTTTCAAGGTTTTGGCCTGGGCGAATTTGTCGCAGCTTTCGTCCTGGAGAAAACAGATCCCGTCCTGGGTGCAGGAGAGCTGTTTGCTCTTTCCTTCACATCAATTGCGCCTGCTGCATTTCGCCGGTAAATATCCGCAAATTCTCGAGCTGCTCGATCATGCACCGATGCTGGCCTGGCGTCTGGTGAGTTCCCGCTTGTCGGAAGCGGATATAGTGGCACTGTTGGCAGGCAAACGCAGTCAGCTGGCGGCGCAGGTCGGCTGGCCGGGCAAAGAGGAAACCGTTAAATTTCTGCGTAATCTGCGCTTGCGTCTCGTGAATCCGCAGATTGCCGAGCAGATCGATGTCTGTTTGCTGGACGAACGCCGTTTGCATGCTTTGCAAAGTCTGCCGCGCATCAATTCGATGGCGCTGGCGCTGGCGGCACGCTTCCCGGAAATGATCGGTTGCCGATTGCATCACGCTTTGGCACAGCTGCCTTGCCGTCCCATGCAATGTCAGTCGATGATTGCGTTGCTGGAAGATGCTTACTGCTTAGCGGAACAGATGCAGTTACCTAAAGAGGAAGTCGCTTTAATCGGTACCAGCCGTTATCTGATTGATGTCGAAAAATTATATCGCCGCTGGATGGAGCTCTGGTTGGATCAGCAGACGGAAGGTGTCAGCGAACTGCATCTGTCCACTGAGCCGAAGGTCATTGCTTCCAAGGGAGAAATGCTGGCGCTGAGCACGCTTTTACAGCACGCTTTTTGGACCGATTGGCCTGAAGAGAATTGCGAAACTCGTATACTGGTGGCTTGGCGGGATGAGGACGGTTATTGGGGAGCCTGGATCGAGCCGCATCTGCAAACCGGTGGCGCTGAACCGCAGATTATCCGCATTCGCGGTGAGGACAACTGCCTGGCGCAAGCCAAGCAGTTGTCGACCCTGCATCTCTGGTTAACGTCGCGTTTGCCGCGGCAAACCGACGCTTAGGCAGGTAGGTCGAAAAAATTTCCGTCCCGTTTCAGTCTTTAATCAGAAGCTCGCTGCCCATCAGGTCTTCGTAGGTTTCGCGCGGTCGGATCAGCCAGCTTTGATCACCTTGAACCATGACTTCTGCAGCACGCGGTCGGGTATTGTAGTTGGAGCTCATGGTAAAGCCGTAAGCACCGGCAGAACGTACCGCCAGCAGATCACCTGCCTTCAGATTCATACGGCGGTTTTTCCCCAGAAAGTCACCGGTTTCGCATACCGGTCCGACCAGATCCCATTCCGCATCCAGGCCGTCTTCGCGCGGCTCTACAGGTATGATCTCCTGATAAGCCTGATATAGTGCCGGGCGAATCAAATCGTTCATGGCCGCGTCGATAATCGCGAAGTTTTTATGGTCGGTCGGCTTTAGATATTCGACTTCGGTCAGCAAGATACCGGCGTTACCGGCAATTGCTCGGCCTGGTTCGACGATGATTTCGATGCTTGGATCGTTCAGTTCCTTGACCAGTGCTTGAATATAGTCGCTGATTTCCGGCGGAGTTTCATCTGTGTACTGTATGCCCAAACCACCGCCAAGATCCACGTGATGAAGGTCGATACCGAGTTCGGCTAAGGTGTCTTTCAATGCCAATACACGTTTCAGAGCATCCACGAAAGGGGTGATCTGCGTCAATTGCGAACCGATGTGGCAGTCGATACCGATCGGATTGACGTGCGAACAGGCGCAGGCGTCTTCGTAAAGCTCAGGTGCCTTGAGAATATCGACCCCGAATTTATTGTCTTTCAAACCGGTGGATATATACGGGTGGGTCTGTGCATCGACATCCGGATTGACGCGAATGGAAATATTGGCGATCTTGTCCATTTCTTGCGCCACTTTCTGAATGCGATCCAGTTCGGCATGCGACTCGATATTGAAGCAGCGAATCCCGACTTCCAGAGCACGGCGAATTTCGCTGGACTGCTTGGCAACACCGGAGAAAACCACCTTATCCGGATCGCCGCCGGCACGCAGCACACGCTCCAATTCCCCTTGGGAAACGATATCGAAACCGGACCCCATGCGCGCCAGGACATTCAGTACCGCCAGATTGGAGTTGGTTTTAACCGCGTAACACACAAGGTGAGGCTGGCTGCCAAAAGCGTCATCGAAGGCTTTCCAACGCTGTTCGAACTCGCTGCGTGAATACACATAAAGCGGGGTGCCGTAGGTTTTTGCCAGTTCACTCAGACTGACGTTTTCGGCGTGAAGTCGGTTGTTTTGGTAGCCAAAAGCTGTGCTCATAGAAAAATCCTGTTACTGTTGATTCGGTTCGGCCGGAGGGGGTTGTACTTCCTGCGATGTCGCCGGCTGTGGCTCTTCTTCGACATATAAAGAGCCTTTTTTCCCGCAGGCGCTCAGCGCCAGGCTGCAGCAGATTAATAATACGCTTAAGGAAATATGCATCGTTCCTCCTATGACGGGCGTTCGGCAGTGACGTGAAACACCATCAGCCGTGACGTCGGCCTCGCTTGCCTTTAAAATGGAGCTATTTTATCAGAGAGTCTCACCCCGGCGATATTTTATAGTGCTGCCTGGGTATTTAGGAGTGTAGAGTATGAGTAAAACGCCGCCGATTGTTGTCGAGCCGAAAAATAAAGACGGAAATGAACTGGAAGCACAGGCTGCGGTAATCTGGCTGCACGGGCTGGGAGCCGACGGTTACGACTTTCTCGGAGTCTTGCCGCAATTGAATTTGCCGACAGAGCATCATATCCGCTTTATTTTTCCGCATGCCGATGAACAGCCGGTGACCATTAACGGCGGGATGCGCATGCGCTCCTGGTACGATATTCGCAGTCCCGATCTCTTGAATGATGTTGATGCTGATGGAATCCGTATCGCCAGCTACCAAGTTTACGATCTGATTGACCAGCAGATTAAAGCCGGCATCGACCCTAAAAAAATTATTCTGGCTGGTTTCTCTCAGGGTGGTTTGATCGCTCTGCACGCCGGTCTCGGCTATCAGCAATCGCTTGGCGGCATTATGGCTCTATCGACCTATTGTCCGATGGAACAACAATTTAATATGCATCTCGAAATGCCGATTTTTATGGTGCATGGCACCGAAGACAGTGTGGTGCCTCTGGCATTAGCCGAACACGCTTATACTGCCTTAAGCAACAGGGGCTATCAGATTGAATGGCATACTTATTTAATGGGGCATCAGGTCTGCGGCCAGGAACTGATGGATATCCGAGCTTGGTTGTTTAAGGCTTTGGATATTGAATAAAATTGCCCCGGGAGAGAGTGATGACGGCTCAGGAATTTTGTGAAGGATTTGTCGAAACCAGGCAGGCTCTGGTATTAAGTACTCTGGATGAAAACGGCAAGATCGAGACCAGTACCACGCCGTTTGCAATGGATGAAGGCGGCAGCTTGTATATCTTTGTCAGCGAGTTGTCGCAGCACACCAAAAATCTGTTATGGCTCTGCGGTCAGGATCAACAAGTGGTTTCCGGTCTTTTACTGGAAGACGAAATGCAAACCGAGCAGCCGTTTGCGCGTCAGAGATTGAGCTTTCAGGCACGAGTGGCTCAAGTCAATCGCGGTACCAAACAAGGGCAGAAAGCCTTGGGGTTGATGAAAGACCGTTTTGGTGAAATCATCGATCTGCTCAGCGGTCTGGGAGATTTTCATCTGTTTGCTTTGCAGCCGCTTGAAGGCGGTTATGTCAAAGGATTTGGCCAAGCGTATCGTTTCGAAGGCTGCCTGTGTCAGAATCTTCGACCGGTGCGCAATTAAGTTCCATCGTCAGCTGCCATTCTGGCGGGCATTGATCATTTGTATGCGGTGCAGGTTGGCCAGCCAATCGGCAAAATGCGGGTGATTTTCGCGAAATAATACTTCCAGCTGGCGGGCGGTTTTATTCGGCATGCCGTAGACGGCTCCGACGATTTCCACCAGCTTGTTGATATAACGATTCGGAAAGCCGGTATTCACTTCGAAAGTGCTCAGCTTGGTGAGAATGACGGAGTTGATAATCTGTAGCCATTGCTGGGAAGACAGTTGATATTTGCTTTCCAGTTCGATGGGAACTCCTTGTTTGCGCATCAGCAGCATACTGCGGAGATCCGTCTGGCTAATCAGTTCCAAGGCCGGATTGCGGTAAGAGACCGGTAGCCGGTCCATAAAGCTGGAATCGATATTGTCTTGATCGCCAAACATGTAAGTTCTCTTAAATTTAACTCATTGATTAGTTAGTTTATCGGCTTCGATAACGGAAACTGAAATTTACCGCAGGCTCTATAGTTCCACATCCATGCAGGATTCGATCTCGAATTTCTGAATTTCATTCTGCAGATATTTTTGCGGTTCGCTATCCGGAAATTCGAAATTGATGGCAAAACGTTCAGGATGGCCGTTTTTTTGCGGGGTGTTGGAGACGACCTTGCCATTGAATTTAATCACTTTGTTTGGTGGGTCGAAGGCTAAAAAGACGTCGACAGCCGCATGTAGGGGGAAACCTTTCGAACTATGGAAAGCCATGCCGGTTGCGCTGATATTGACGACCTGTAGCGGCCAGTTATCCGGGTTTTGGGTATCAAGGTGATCGCTGCAGATATGTTGGTAGATTTCCAGATAGGTTTCGAACAGGTCGTAAATACCCAGCATTGCCTGGCGAAGCGGAATCTGTTCATGCTCGGGGGAGCGGAAATCATCCATGCTGGAATCAATTTCGAAGCCGCTCTGCTTGAGCTTGGTAGCGGCAAAATAATTTTGGCTCGATTCGCTTAGGTTGTGGAGAAACTGCTTAATGATATACAGGTATTTATCTTCGAATTGTTTCAGGAAGCTGTAGGTTTTCGGAGAGTGCGGTTTGATATTATCCAAGTGTGGAAAGCCGTCGGTCATTTGCTGCAGATGGACGCGCATTCCGAAATCTTGCAAGGGTTGAATCCCGTGGCTGATAGAGTCCAGGCATTTACCGAAAAAAAGAACCGATTGAAACATCTCCGTCAGTAAGGTTTGTATCAAAGAGTTTTCCGGCAGTTCGTTGAGCATCATTTTGACGAGCTGGGTATGACGATTGACTTTGAATTCGATCGAAGGAGGAAAGTAATCGGTTCCGGTAGCGTATATCTGTCGGTTTTCAATAGGAGAACTTGGACGAATAAAATAACGCACCGGCATGTCGACACGATGAAAACGGCGACTGTTATTTTTTTGAAACCACTTTTTCATTGAGGATCACAGCAGTTGGCTTGGTTCCATTCTAAAGAATTTGTACCGGAATGGACAGATTTTTTAGTGGCTTGTCGATCCACTGATAACTTGAGCCTAAAGAGGTTTGAACACAGCCGGTCGAGCATAGTCCTGTGCTGCAGCCGTCGGCGCCGATCTCTTGAATATGTCCCTGTTTGATTAGTGGAGCCAAGAGTGCATAAGCCGCATCTTCGCTTAGATCAAAGCGGTTTTTGATGTCCGAGAAGGTGACTCTGTCGTGGGTTTTTATATAGCGTTTCAGTTCGAGAAGAATCATAGGACCGCCCTTTTAAAAAGACTTGAAACATCGGGCGGCAAGAGAAATAAAGCCCTGAAAACAGGACTCTATTAAAAACGTTTTTGTACCGAGTACCTTTTTCCGACCCGTTTCAATACTAAGAATTGTAGCAAGAAAGTCGCTAAAATCGCTAGTATCCATGTAGCGGAGCTTTGCGGATGCTGGTTAAAGGTCGCTGCCTGATAGAAGGCAATGGCCACACTAAAGCCGAGGAACATGCTCCAGCTTCCGCTGTATAGCGCCCAGCGCCACCCCAGCTCCTGCTTGATGGCTCCGAAAGTCGCCACGCAAGGGAAGTAGAGCAGAATCAGCAATAAGTAAGCGTAAGCGCCGATACTGCCGTCAAAATAGTGGGCCATCTTATCCAAGGTGGAAGGTGTGAAACCTTGCTCTTCGGCCACGGCAATTTTGTCTTCCACGTTTTCCAGTGACTGCAGACCCAGCGGATCGGTCAGGTCGGAGAAAATCGAACTGATATTTTCGGGAATGGTCATCACGGCTTCACTTAAGGCACCGATGAAATCGTAGCTTTGATGATCGACCGCTTGATCGGATTCATTCTGGTACAGTGCGTCCAGTGAACCAACCACCACTTCTTTCGCCAATAGGCCGGTGATCAAACCGACGGTTGCCGGCCAGTTTTCTTCGCTGATTCCAAGAGGTTCGACAACCGGTGTCAGGGTTTTGGCTGCGGTACTCAATAACGAAGTCGGTTGGTTTTCATGACCGAAGGTGCCGTCGGTTCCCAGACTGTTAAAGAAATTCAGTGCCAGCACGACCAGTACGATAACTTTACCGGCGTCGAGAATAAAGCCTTTGAGTTTATTGCGAGTGTGTTGCAATACATTGATCGCCGCCGGTTTATGGTAGATCGGCAGTTCCATTAACAGCGGCGGGGCTTCGCCCGGCAGTAGGGTTTTCTTTAACATTAATGCGGTCAGTACTGCGGCAAGAATACCGGTCAGATAGAGTGAAAACACCAGCAGGGCGGCATTGTCGCTGAAGAATGCAGTGGCGAACATCACATATACCGTCAGGCGCGCACTACAGGACATGAACGGAGTCATCATCACCGTCATGATTCGATCGCGGTGATCCGGCAAGGTTCTGCTGGCGAGTACCGCCGGGATATTACACCCGAAACCGACCACTAAAGGAATAAAGGCCTGTCCGGAGAGGCCGAGTCGACGCATCAGATTATCCATGATCAATGCGGCCCTCTGCATGTAACCGGTATCTTCTAGTATCGAAAGCAGGAGGAACAGGGCGCCGATTACCGGAATAAAGGTCGCGACGACCTGAATCCCCCCGCCGATACCTTCCGCCAGGAAAGCGATCAGCCAGCTGGGGGCGTTAAGAGATTGCAGCAGCGCGCTCGGTCCGTCGACGAACAATGCCTGTGCGCCAAGGTCGAAAAAGTCGATAAACGCGTTTCCGACAACGATGGATAGAGCAAACACCAGGTACATGATGCCAAGAAAAATCGGCATTCCCCAGATCGGATGCAAAGTCCACCTGTCGATCAGGTCGGTGGTATTGCGAGTGAATTGATCGGTGTGAATCTGGCTGGCATGAGCCGCATCGTGGGCAAATTGGAAATAGAGATCGGCCGCGATTAAAGCGAGGTCTTCCTGATAGTGTTCTTCCAACATGCGTTTTTCGCTGGCACAGAAGCTGCGAAGTTCCAAAGCTGCTTCGTCCGGATGAATCAGCATCTGCAGGCTCTTCCAACAAGACTCCGATTTTGGATTACCTTGCAGGTCACGCAGTTTGTGGACCGATTCATGCAGAGTTTCCGGCAGATCGAAGTGCAGATCGGAACGGCGGTTCAACAGAGAGGGCAGTTGTTGCTTAAGCTGATCGATCCCTTTGTTGTAATAGGCCGAAATCGGAATAACCGGACAACCGAGCTGGGCGGCAAGCTTATCGGTATCGATCTGCAGATTGCGTTCCAGCAGCAGATCCATACGGTTCAATACCACTACGACCGGCAGCCCCATGTGCAGAAGCTGGGCGGTTAAAAACAGCTGGCGTTCCAGACTGGTGGCATCGACGATATTTAAAATGACATCGGCTGGCTGGCATTGCAGAAATTGGCAGGCGACCTTTTCGTCCAGGCCGCTGTGCGGTGACTGCTCAAGGCTGTAGACACCCGGCAAGTCAATCAAGTGATAGCTTTCCTGGTTCAGGTCAAAATAGCCGGACTTCTGTTCAACGGTCACTCCCGGCCAATTCCCTGTTGTCTGCTGAGAACCAGTCAAGCGGTTGAAGAGGGTGCTTTTTCCGCTGTTAGGGTTTCCGATGAGGGCGATTTGGTGGGCGTGAGCGGCTATTTTAGGATATTTTTTACTGGGTCTGATAACCGTCATGATAAGGGCTCAACATGGATGTGTTCCGCAATTTTCTTATCAATTGCAAAACGACTGCCATCTACCGAAACAATCAAATTGTGACCGCGCGCCAGAATCAGTTCAACAATGCTATGGGTATGAAATCCCAGGTTCACCAGGCGCATTTTGAGTTTCAGGTCACCTTCCAGCGCAGTGATCTGGCTGATTTGCCCGCTGCGACACTCGGAAAGAGAGAAGGAATGAGTTTGTTCGGTCATAGGTAATAGTACAAATGATAATAATTTTTATTTGAAATATATCAGAGAATACTCAAAAGCTCAAGAGTAACTGAGTAAAATGCAGGGTTTTTATGTGATCTTTTGATTTCTCTTAAGAAAATCGAATTTTACTCGTGACAAGGAGGAGAAGTGTCGACCTTATCGTCACTTCTCGTGTTATGGTTATTCGCTTTTGTCCGCAATTTTGCGCTGAATTTTATAGAGTGCGACTTCGCCAAGCAGGTTCGGTAACAGGCTCATGCCGAACGAACTTCGATGGTCGCTGTTGACCACGGTGCGGGCAACCACTTCGATGCCTTTTTGTTCACATAGGTTTTCAAAATCCTTGAAGGTGCACATGTGAATATTTGGCGTGTCGTACCAGTGGTAAGGCAGCGTATCGGTTTCCGGCATCTTGCCCAGAAACATCAGCTGAGCGCGGTTACGCCAGTGAGCGAAGTTCGGGAAAGTGATAATGCACTGTTTTCCGACATTCAGCAGCTCGTCGAGCAACTCGTCCGGACGACTGACGACCTGCAGGGCTTGCGTCATAATCACGAAATCGAAGGAATCTTCGTCGAAATAGTGACACAAATCGTGGCGGTTCAGGTCGCTCTGGATCAC
The DNA here is from genome assembly GCF_013391765.2 of Thiomicrorhabdus heinhorstiae. Classification (GTDB taxonomy): domain Bacteria; phylum Pseudomonadota; class Gammaproteobacteria; order Thiomicrospirales; family Thiomicrospiraceae; genus Thiomicrorhabdus; species Thiomicrorhabdus heinhorstiae. Next base: position 40,058 of record NZ_JACBGI020000007.1, read on the forward strand.
GTTGATCCCTTTTTTAATCGCTTGAATATTCTTTTGCGGGTCGATCTCCATCCCGTAGCCGGTGACTTGGTGAGTGTCGATCAAGTGCTTTAATAGCTTGCCGTCACCGCACCCCAGATCAAGGACCCGGCTGTTTGGTGTGATCCAATCGGAAATCAGCTTGAATTCAGGTGAAATCACGTTCATGCGGCACCTCCCAAAGCTTCAATATCCTTCCAGACCCGTTGCATATAAGAGCGGAAAACGCCTTCGTAATGCTCGTTCGGCAACAAGAACGCATCGTGGCCGTGTTGCGATTCGACTTCGGCGTAGCTGACATCGGTATCGTTATCCAGCAGAGCCTTGACGATTTCATGCGATCTTTCCGGAGAGAAGCGCCAGTCGGAAGTGAAAGAAACCACCAAAAATTTTGCAGTCGCTGCGGCTAAAGCTTTGCTCAAATCGTGTTCGTAATCGGCGGCAGGGTCGAAATAGTCGAGTGCCTTGGTCATGAGTAGATAAGTGTTGGCGTCGAAGTTTTGTCGGGTGGCAAATTTTTCGCCCTGATAGCGCAGATAGCTTTCTACCTGGAATTCGACGCCGTAGTTGTATTGCAGTTTGCCTTCACGCAGTTCACGGCCGAATTTGCTGCCCATCATGTCATCCGACAGATAGGTCAGGTGTCCGAGCATGCGAGCCAGCGCCAGACCTTGCTTCGGCGTGGTATCGCGTTCGATAAAACGGCCTTTATGGAAATCCGGATCGGACATGATCGCTTGGCGGGCGACTTCGTTGAAGGCGATGTTCTGTGCCGACAGTTTAGGTGCGGCGGCAATTACCAACGCGTGACGAAGTTTATCCGGAAAATCGATCGCCCATTGCAATACCTGCATTCCGCCCATGGAACCGCCGATCAATGCCGCCCAGGTATCGATGCCGAGGTGTTCGCGCAGTTTGTTTTGGCTGTTGACCCAGTCTTTACAGGTGACAATAGGGAAATCCGGTCCGTAGATGCGCCCGCTGACAGGGTTAACGGTGTTGGGCCCTGAACTGCCACGGCAGCCGCCCAGATTATTGGAGCAGACTACAAAAAAACGGTTGGTATCGACCGGCTTTCCCGGGCCGATATAACCATCCCACCAGCCAGGCTTGCCGTTTTCGTCTACACCGGCGACATGGTGGTCGCCGCTAAGTGCATGACAAATCAGAATTGCGTTGGAGGCATCCGCGTTCAATTCGCCGTAGGTTTCATAGACCAGATCATAACGCGGCAGTTCCGCTCCGCTGATCAAGGCGAGAGGTTCTTCGACTTGTAATACTTGTGGTTTAGCCACTTCATTTGTTGTTGTCATTATTGTTTTTTAACCTATCATCGATTGAGCGCTGTGAGCAATGGAGCCGACAACGATGATCTGTACCAGTTTAATTGCCACAATCGCCAAGATGGGGGAAAGATCCAAGCCACTGACTGTCGGCAGCAGACGACGGAACGGTTCCAGAATCGGCTGAGTCATCTGGTCGAATATAACGGTGTTCGGGTTATAGCCTTGCGATATCCAGCTAAGCACCGCCTGGATGACGATGAGCCAGAACATCATGTCCAGCAATTGGTTCATTATTTCGCTGATGGAGGTCAGGAAGATAAACAGAGCCCCGAATTCGCGCTGAGTCAGCCAGCCGATAATGACGACAAACAGACTTTGAATGATAATTGCCGTCATCAGGGCCGACCAGTCCCAGCGACTGCGGATCGGAACCACTTTGTTCAAAGGCGCGCAGATCGGATTCGTCACCTTGGCGATGAATTTAACGATCGGATGACGCCAATCGGTATAGGTGGCGCGCATCAAAAAACGCAACATCAGTGCAAAAATAATCAACCCGGTAATGAATTGAATTAAGAACAGGCCGCCCTGTCCAACCGGTGAGATCGTATCCATCAGGCGTCTCCTCCGAGTTCATCGGCCAGTTGCTTGGCTCGGTCGTATGCTGCCTGCATGGCTCCACCGACGGTTTGCTTTAAACCAGCGGCTTCAAAATGTTGGATGGCGCGTTCGGTGGTGCCGTTTGGCGAGGTGACATTGGCTCGCAAGGTCTGGCAGTCCTGATGGCTTTCCATCACCATTTTCGCGGCACCGAGTGCTGTCTGCATGGTTAACAGATGAGCGGTTTTGGCATCCAGTCCAAGTGTTTGCGCGTACTCTTCCATCGCTTCCATGAACAGGAAGTAATAAGCCGGCCCGCTGCCGGAAAGCGCGGTGACGGTGTCCAGCTGGTCTTCTTCATCGACCCATACAGCCAGTCCGGCCGCGCGCATAATATGCTCGGCCTGACTTTTCTGATCCGTGCTGACGGCAGGATTGGCGTAAAGCCCGCTGGCTCCCGTTTGAATCAGGGCAGGCGTGTTCGGCATGGTACGCACAATCGGCTGCGCTCCGCCAAGCCAGTGATTGATGTCTTCCGAACGAATACCGGCCGCGACGGAAATAATTAAACGTTTTTTATCTGTAAGGGCATCTTTCAACTCATTACAGACGACACGCAGCAGTTGCGGTTTTACTGCCAGGACGATGATATCTGCGAGAACCGCCGCTTCGGCATTGTTTGCGTAACTATGGATGCCGAAGTGCTGGGTAAGGGCTTGTCGTTGTGCTTCGGTCGGATCGGTTGCAATGATTTTGCTTGTCGCATAGCCGCTGGAAAGCAGGCCGCCGATAAGGCTTTTTGCCATATTGCCGGCACCGATAAAACAGATGGTTGCATTCATAATAATAAGGCTTACCTGGTTGATTAATCAGAATTCGAACTATTATATTCGATCTTGGATTGGAGTTTGTCAAACCGCAGGATTTCGCACGCTTTTTTTGTCTATATTCGGGGCGATATGTGTTGTAACGACTTTAAGATTTTGCGTTATAGGCCGATATAAAACAGCAGATATAAAAACGGACATTGATGAGTAGTGATGCCGACGGTTAAGTTTTGCGGCAAAGCTTTCAAAGGAGAGTAATTATGCCGACGACAATCGAACCTAGATTCCCGAATCTGCAACATGGTTTGCATGGGTTCCGCGCTGCGGAAACGGCGAAATCTGCCAGCCTGCCTCAAGAAGGCGCTGAGTCGACAGCACCTGCGGATTGGCAGGGCGAATTGAGAGGCGAGAGTTTACCGCAGTTTTCCGCGGCCAGTCAGACCAGAGCGCAACAGGCTTATGCTTACAGTAATACCATGAGCTTGCAGTTAAGCACTCAGGACGGCGATAAGATTACTGTCGATTTTCGCCAATTGTTTGCCTATTTCCAAGCGCAGAGTGAGAGCCAGAAGCTGCAATCCGGACCGGAGGGCGTGCAGTATTTTTCGCGGCGTAGCGAACTGGAAGCGAGTGCATTCAGTGAAGCATTCGGCTTTGCGGTTGAAGGCGATATCGATGAAGAGGAGCTGGCAGCGATAAAAAATGTCTTCGAGCAGGTCAACGAATTGGCGCAGGACTTTTTCGGTGGAAACCTGGATGAGGCGCTGCAACATGCCATGGAGTTCGATATCGATTTTGAACAGCTGCAAAGCATGAGTCTGAATTTGACACATACCGAAACCCGAACCAGTTTGTATGAACAGACTTCGCAGTTGAGCCGTCCTGTTTTCACTGAAAAGGCACAGCAGTCCGAGCCGAAAGCGACCATGCAGGCTTTGCCCGATTATCTGCAAAAATGGCAGAACGCATTACAGCAGCTATCGGTTCTGTTTTCCGATGGTAAAGACTTTGTCGATCATCTGGAATCTAAAAATCTTGCTTTGCAGGATCCTCAGCAGAGATCGGAAGCAGCGTGGCTGGATCGGGTTGAAACTTTCCACAGTCAGTTGCTGGAATGGGCCGGTTTGGGAATGGCAGCGAATGCTGATGCTGTATCTGCCGAAAGTGAAATTGAAAACACGCTAAGTGATTGAAAAAAGTAGCTAAAGTTTTTTGATTATCGACCGATAACTTAATTGAAGCCGGCGGGAAACAAGGGAAAACTTTTGATAAAAAAACCGTCGAAACGGACCTGTACTTAAAAGAGAATGAAAAGAGATCGCTAAACAAGCAGTGCCGTTGGTGAACCTAGAAGTTAATTTTTGCACAAAAACATACTATAAACAGGTTCACTGCTAAAAAAGGAGAAGTACCGGAGTCTAAGTTACTCCGGTTTTTTTTTGTATTCACGCGCGCCGAAAAGATCGGTGCCGATTCTAACGATGGTTGCTCCTTCGAGTATCGCTGCCTCCAGATCGTTCGACATCCCCATCGATAAAGTATCCAACGGTAATTCAGGAAAGGCCTGTTGCATCTCCAGCAGTAATTGCTGCATTCTGTGTAATGGGATGCGTTGCTGTTCAAGATCCGTGCTTGCGGCGGGTATCGCCATAAAACCGCGCAAAACCAGATTGGGAAGTGCGGCCACTTGCGGAATGATTTCGGCTATTTCGCTGAGAGAGAAACCGGATTTGCTCTCCTCTCCACTAACATTGATTTCCAGCAGAATATTTAAAAGCCCTTGAGCCACTGGTCTCTGGTGACTGAGGCGTTCGGCGATTTTCAAACGATCGACACTGTGAACCCATGCGAAGTTTTCGGCAATCGGTCTGGTCTTATTTGATTGAATCGGACCGATAAAATGCCACTCCAACTCGGGCAGTTCTGCAATTTTTTGCAAAGCCTCCTGCAAATAATTTTCCCCAAAGGCTTTCTGTCCGGCAGAAGCTAACATCGCGACGTCGGAAGCCGGCTTGGTTTTGCTGACGGCGAGTAGGGTCACCGATTCACGCGGCCGACCGGCAGCATGGCAAGCGTGTTCAATTCTTGCTTCGACGTTTTTTAGATTGGAAAGTAGATGTTCACTCATGAATTTCGCCTTCAGTTTTTCACTCTCAGGATGGAATAATTGTACCGGGCGCAGGCGTAAAAACGATGGAAAGTGTCGGTTTATTTTTTAAAACTTGGCACTCGTCAAGTTTGCGGGGAAAAAATGTTTTGCAAGTGGGGGTCTAAAATGGATTAGGGGTATACTTAAAACAAGCAACGGAGGGCCTGCCAGAATGAAAAAAGTCATTTCCAGCGAGAAAAACTATCCATATAAAGAAAAAATTTCCCGTGATGAGTACGAAGACCAGAAACGCCTGTTACAGATTGAGTTACTGAAACTGCAAAAGTGGGTCAAGTCGCATGATGAGCGGATTATTATGCTGTTTGAAGGGCGTGACGCGGCCGGTAAAGGCGGAACCATTAAGCGCATGATGGAACACTTGAATCCACGTGGTGCGAGAGTGGTGGCCTTGGATAAACCTAACGAAAGAGAGAAAGGGCAGTGGTATTTTCAGCGTTATATCGAACATCTGCCGACGGCGGGTGAAATCGTGCTCTTTGACCGCTCATGGTACAACCGGGCCGGTGTTGAGCGGGTAATGGGGTTTTGTACTCCGCAGGAATATACTCGTTTCATGCATCAGACGCCGCAGTTTGAGCAGATGATTACCAGTGATGGAGTACACCTGTTTAAATTTTGGTTTTCGGTGGGGCGTAAAGAGCAGTTGCGACGTTTTAACGCGCGGAAAACCGATCCTTTGAAACAGTGGAAACTCAGTCCGATGGATTTAGCTTCACTAGACCACTGGGATGATTATACCCGTGCCAAAGAGGATATGTTTTTCTATACCAACACTCAATATGCGCCTTGGACGGTGATTAAATCCAACGACAAGAAGCGGGCGCGTTTGGAAGTGATGCGTTATCTGCTGAATTCCATTCCCTATGAAGGCAAGAATCAAGAGATCATCGGACAAACGGATGCATTGATTGTCAGTAGCGGCGGTGATATTTTCCAAGACGATTAAGGTAATCTGATTAAAGCTAGAGGGTAATCAAAATGGTGATGAAAATCGAAGAACATGCATATAAGGTTGTCGAAGGCTTCAAAAAAAGTCTGACTAATAAACAATGCGAAGCAATTGGTGCCGAGGGGTTTGAAGAGTTGCAGATTTTAATCGAAGCGGCGTTGGGCGGCGCGATTTCCAAGAGTTTGCACGATTCCGCGAAGCGCCTGGAAAATCTCTCCAAAGAGATGAGGCATCATGCCGGTCATATCGAAGAACTGGAAGAATAGTCTGTAAAGTTTTTTAGCAGAAAATCGTTCTGCAACCGTGTGTTTCCAGTAAGGAAATGCACTCCTGTTGCACGTCGTCTGGAGCTGCAAGGATAAATTGCCAATCCTGCACGGAAGAGTATTCCAGCCAGGTCTGCAGTAATTCCGGTAAATTCCCGTCATAGCATCCCGGTAAGCCCTGATCACTGGCCAAGCGGTTGGGAACTTTCCAGTCTTCCAGCAGTGGGCAGGCGCCGATGGCCGCTGCTGGGGTGTTGGGAAAAATAAATCGTGCCGGTTTGACCGGAAAGGCAAAGGTGTCGGTGCTATGCAATAGAGCCAGCGTCGAAGCATCAACGCTGCTTCTTTGTTTGGCAACACCAAACAGTCGTACCATCTGCAAGCCACTGCCAAGCATCATTAATGTTGTGTCGTTTGGGGGAAGAGCAATCTCTGGAGGCTCTTTTACGAGAATTTCTCTGACTTTGATATCGTTGAGAGGGCGATCGCTTAATAGTTGCAACAACAGGTAATTCTGTTGCTGTTGTTGTTTGAACAGTGCCAGTTGCTGTTGCGGGTCAGCTGCTAAACGGAACTGCACTTTCCAGCCGAAAGGTGCATTTACCGCCAGTTTGAACTCGATTAAATAGTAACCGTTTAGCTGTTCACTCTGGCGTAGTTCAAGCATGTTAAAGCTTTGCCATTCAGGCAGATTCATCATTTTCCCTTCTGTCGTCTTTATTCGACCGAGCGATAAACTTGGCGTCCTTGGAAAAAGGTTTGTTCCACCTTTCCTTCGAACTCCCAACCGATAAACGGGGAATTTTTGCCTTCACTGATCATCTCTTCCGGTGAAAGGCTCCAAATGCCTTGCGGATCGATAATCGAGAGATCGGCGGTTCGGCCGATTTTCAAACTGCCGCTCGGCATGCCGATAATCGACGCCGGTTTGTGAGTTACCGAAGAAATCGCCGTCATAAGATCGAGGTTCTGTTCGCGGACAAGTTTCAGCAGCAGTGGTAGAAGAGTCTCCAATCCGCTGATTCCCGGTTTGCTTTCGCCGTAAGGTAATAACTTGTCATCGCGATGCAATGGAGTATGGTCGCTGACAACCGCATCGATGACGCCGCTTTTCAACCCGTTCAATAAGGCTTTTCGATCCGTTAAACCACGCAATGGCGGTGAAACGTGGAACAGACTGTTAAACCCGAGAACGTCCATCTCGCTCAAGTGCAATTGGTGAATGGCGACATCGCAGGTGACCGGAAGCCCGCGCTTTTTGGCTTCGGCAATCATTTCCACCGAACGAGCACAGGAAATTTGCGAGAAGTGGGTACGGATCCCGGCTTCTTCGACAAGAACCAGATCACGGGCCAGAGCGGTCGTTTCTGCGCTTGGCGGGTTTTCCGGCAAGCCTAGGCGTGAGCTGACCGGTCCGCTGTGTGCGACACCGCGATTTTTCAATTGCTGATCTTCGGAACGCAGCATTACCACAGTATTGTGCGAAGCGGTGTACTCCAAAGCGTTTTTCAATGTTAAGGCGTTCTGGATTGGACGATTGGCTTGGCTTAAAGCGACGCAACCGGCTTCGATCAGCGAGTAGATACCGCTGAGGCGTTCACCGTCCAAACCTTGAGTCAAGGCACCAATCGGCATAACAAAGGCGGTAGCAGCCTGACGAGCACGTCTCTGAATCAGTTCGGTGACCGCTTGGGAGTCGTTAACCGGGGCCGTATCAGGCGGGCAGCACAGACTGGTGATTCCGCCGGCAACCGCCGCCTGGGTTTCCGATGCGATGCTGCCGGCATAATGGCTGCCCGGTTCGCCCAGACGAACTTGCAGGTCAACCAGTCCCGGAAGAATCCATTTGTCTTCGGCGTCGATGACGTTGTCGGGGCTGAAACCTTCCGGCGCTTCACCGATGCCGGCAATGCGGCCGCGAGCCAGATAGATGGAAGTAATTTGGTCGAGATTTTGGCTTGGATCGATAATGCGTCCGTTTTTGATTTCTAGTCTCACGCTGTGGTCTCCGTACCTGATGTATCCTGAGCTGTTTCAGCTTCCTTTTCGACTTTGTGTTGGGCGAGTTGCGCGGCGTTACTCATCAAAATCGACATCACTGCCATACGCACGGCAATACCGTAAGTAACCTGTTCGAGGATAACCGAACGCGGGCCGTCGGCAACTGCCGAATCGATTTCGACACCTCGGTTGATCGGGCCGGGATGCATCAGAATGACATCCTGCTTTGCCAACGCCAAGCGCTTCTCGGTCAAGCCGTAAAGTTTGAAGAACTCTTTCTCGCTCGGGATCAGGGCGCTTTTCATGCGCTCGTTCTGCAGACGCACCATAATGATGACGTCGACATCCTTGATGCCTTCTTCCATATTGTGATAGACGTGAACCCCCATGGCTTCCGGGGATTCCGGCATCAGGGTTTTTGGGCCGATGACCCGGATCTCTCGAGCCTCAAGAATGCTTAAAGCTTGAATCTGCGAGCGGACTACGCGCGAATGCAGGACGTCGCCGACGATAGCGACCTTGAGATCGAAAATATCCCCTTTGTGTTTGCGGATGGTAAACATGTCGAGCATCGCCTGCGTCGGGTGGGCGTGTTGACCGTCTCCGGCGTTCATAACATGCACATGGGGGGCGACATGCTGGGCGAAAAAGTGCGCCGCGCCACTCTCTGCATGACGAATAACGAACATGTCTGCCTGCATCGCCTGCAGGTTCCACAACGTATCGAGCAGAGATTCACCTTTTTTGGTTGCCGAGGTCTGAATATCCAAACTGGTTACGTCGGCCGACAGACGTTTCTCGGCAATTTCGAAGGTGGTTCGGGTTCGGGTGCTCGGTTCGAAAAACAGGTTCATAATGCTTTTACCGCGCAACACCGGTACATTACGAATCTCATTGGTTTTTGGGTTGATAAAGGATTCGGCGGTATCGAGAATCTCCAGCAGGTGTTGCTGTTTCAATCCTTCAAGCGTCAAGAAATGTTTCAGCCTGCCGAGTTCGTTGAGCTGAATATTGCCGGCGGTCAGTTTTGAGCTCATAGAGTTTCCTCGTTATCGTCAAGAACGCTTACGGTTAGAGGCTCTGGGCCATTGAGTTTGAGTTTGTGCTCGGATACCAGTTTTAATCCGACGATATCGGCATGAATCGGTAATTCCCGTCCGCCTTCGCGTTCCAGTAATGACACCAGAATGACACTCGCCGGACGGCCGAAGTCGAAAATCTCATTCAATGCCGCACGACCGGTACGGCCGGTATAGAGAACGTCATCTACCAGAATCAGATGCTGATCTTGAATTTCCCACGGGATCAGCGAAGGTTGCACCCCGACGCTAAGACCGGTTCGCGCGATATCGTCGCGGAAAAAGGCGGTGTCGAGAATGCCGAGTTCGTCGGTTAAACCGAGTTTTTCGTGCAAAGCCTGGGCGATCCATTCGCCGCCGGTACGGATGCCGATCATTTTCGGCTGCTTATCCATGATCGGGTGCGCTTTGAGTTGTTCGACAATCTGCTCGATCAGATCGGCTACGTTAATTTGGTCAGCATTCATAGAACTTATTCCATTTCTGAGGCCTTAATCTTGCCTGTGTGTTGATTAAGTCCGGGTTCCGTTTGTGATAATAATTACGATTGCAGCCAGTTTTCCAACAGAATCTGCGCGGCGTGGTCATCGATATGCCGGTTTTTCAAATCACGCGATTCCGCTTCAATCGAGCTGAGTTGTTCTTCAATAAAAAACAGCGGGCAGTGATAGCGCCCGGATAATCTTTGCCCGAATTTCCGAGCCGGTTGGGTCAGAGCTTGTTCGCTGCCGTCAAGACGCATCGGCAGACCGACGACAATTGCTTTAGGCTGCCATTTCTCGAATAGCTTAGTGATGTGATCCCAGTCAGGCTTGCCGTTTTTGCTGGCAACGATCGCTTCAGGAGAAGCGGTTTGGGTGATGGTTTGTCCGACGGCGACGCCGATGCGTTTCAGGCCGAAGTCGAAACCGAAGACAACTCCGTCGATAAGCGCTTTATCGGCTTTAAGCATGGCCCGCCTCGGAGCTTAAAAATTCCGGGGAAATCCCCAAAGTTGCCAGAGCAACTTCCCAGCGATTTGCCAGTGGTGTTTCAAACATTAAACTCTGATTGTAAGGAATGGTAAGCCAGCTGTTACTCTGCATCTCCTGAGCAAGTTGTCCCGGCTTCCAACCGGCAAATCCCAGGCAGATCAGAAATTCCTGCGGTCCCTGGTCGTGACTGATTGCTTCGAGCATATCGTCGGAAACCGTCATAGCCAGTCCGTCTCCAAGAGGAAGGGTGCTCTTCCAGTCGCCGAGAGGCTGATGGAGAATGAAACCGCGTTCCATATCGACCGGCCCGCCGATAAGAATTTCGTCGTCCAGCGACGGGCTGTCTTCATTATAGTCGTATTCGAAGTGTTTCCATAGATCGCGCACAGTCAAACGATGGGGCAAATTGATGACCAATCCCATGCTGCCGTGTTCGTTATCTTCGACAATGTAAATGACGGTTTTTTCAAACCAGCTGTCGTCCAAAGAAGGCATGGCTATCAGAAAGTTATGTTCGAGAGAGTGTATTTCGTTCATAAGCGAATTATAACAGTTTCACCCGTTGTTCCATCGCTTTTGTTTGCTGGATAGCGCCGTCGTGACCGATGCAAAATGCATATTGAATGCCCATCTTGGCTGCGATGGTTTGCCACCTCTCCGGTCCGGCGACCAGCAAGGCGGTTGCGGCGGAATCGGCGGTAATCGCGTCCGGGTGAATGACAGTGACCGAAGAAAAACTATCCGCTGGATAGCCGGTATTCGGGTCGATAATATGTGCGTAGCGTTGACCTTTCCAGATAAAGTATCTCTGATAGGTGCCGGAGGTAACGACGCTCTCGCCGCCGTTTAAATGCAGGGCGGCAATCGCCTTCTGCGAGTTTTTCGGATCTTGTATACCAATGTTCCACTCCTGACGTCCAGCAGGGTGGCCGATGGCTTTCATGTCGCCGCCGATACTGACCAGCGCATCATGGATACCGGCCTGCTGCAGCTGCTGCAGAGCCAGATCGATTGCCAGCCCCTTGGCGTTGCCGCCGAAATCGAGTTGCACTTGAGAGTTGGTGCTGTACAGTCGGTTGCCTTTAAAGTAAACATCCAGTAAAGAAGGGTGGCTCTGTAACCAGGCGTGGATTTTACTGTCTTCCGGTGGCGGGCCTTGCCAATGCTCACTGTGAAAGCCCCACATTTCGATGATTTTACCGATGCCCGGGTCGAAAAGTCCGTCGCTTTCGCGGGTCAGTTGGCGGGATTTTAAAATAAAGTTTTTAACCGAATCAGCCACTTCGATCGGTTTTTGCTCGGCGATGGCAGTGTTGATTTTGCTGAGAATACCGCCCTTTTCCCAGGCATGCCATTCGTGGTGAAATTGCTGGAAATAACTTTCGACGCGGGCGATGGCGTTTTCCGCCGTCTGCTTGTCTGTGTTGTAAATTTGTAGATTGACGACCGTGCCGAAAACGATCTGTGTCGCTTCGACCGGTTCTTGCGTTTCGGAGCAGGAGGCAAGAACGGACGGCAGCAACGGTAGCAGGCTTAAGCGCAAAAAATCGCGTCTGTCGAAGCGCATCTGCAAGCCCTCTTAACTTTTGATGACGTTTTCTAGGTGGTCGAACAGTGTACCGGCAATATTGAGGTGGAATTGCGCATCAAGTTCGCGGATACAGGTCGGACTGGTGACATTGATTTCGGTAATATAATCGCCGATGACATCCAGGCCGACAAAGTGCAAGCCCTTGGCGCGAAGAGCAGGGGCTATCTGTGAACACAGCCAGCGCTCGTGTTCGGTCAGTTCCATTCCGACTCCGGTTCCGCCGGCGGCGATATTGCCGCGGGTTTCTCCCTCGGCGGGAATGCGTGCCAGACTGTAGTCGATCGGTTCGCCGTTAATCAGCAAAATACGCTTGTCGCCCAGCTTGATTTCCGGCAGATAAATCTGCGCCATAATGTGATGTTTGCCGTGATCTGTCATGGTTTCGATAATGACATTCAGATTCGGATCGCCGTCGCGAACCCGGAAAATCGAAGCACCGCCCATCGCATCCAATGGTTTGAAAATGGTGTCTTGATGGGTTTTGACAAACTCTTTTAACTGGTCAGGGTTTGCACTGACCAGGGTCGGTGGAATGCATTGCGGGAACCAGCTGGCGAACAACTTTTCGTTGGCATCGCGTAGCGTTTGCGGCTTGTTGACAACCAGGACGCCCTCGGCTTCGGCCAGTTCCAGCATGTGGGTACTGTATAGATAGTCGTTATTGAACGGCGGGTCTTGGCGTATTAGGATGATATCCATCTCTGCCAATGGCGCATCAAAGCTGGCACCGAACCCGAAATACTGCTCATCGGCGGTACGATCCCAGACTTTTAATTCGCTGTAGCGTCCGAAAGGTTTGCCGTCTTGCAGATAGATGTCCTGCGGTTCCATATAACGCAGTTGGTAGCCGCGTCTTTGCGCCTCCAGCAGCATCGCAAAAGAACTGTCTTTGTAGGGTTTTATCCGCTCAATCGGATCCATGACTATGCCGAGAATCAAGCTCATACGGACTCCTTAGATTGCGTTGATGTCCGGCAATTCGCCTTTGGAATCGGCTATTTCACGGGCTGCCGCCAGCAGAGCCAGACGGGCGATAACCCCATAGGCGTAAAAACGGTTAGGGGTCGCATCAGGACCTTGATTCTCATCCGGAATCGCCCCGGCTTCTTCGTAGGACAATGGTTCGAAATGCATGCCCGGCGAGTTCAGATTGTCTGTCGCGGTTTTACCGGTATGTACCCGGTAGAAGCTGCCGATGACGTGGCTGCCGATCATGTAGACCACTGGTTCCGCTACGGCACCGTCAACGGTTTCATAGGTGTAAACCCCTTCCTGAACCAGCATTTGCTCTACTTGTAATCCTTCCTTTACCGAAGACATTTTATTGCGCTGCTTACGGTTCAGGTTGAGGATGTCTTCCGGGCTGTGTACCGACATGATCGCCATACCGTAAGTACCGCTGTCGGATTTGACGATAACAAACGGTTTGCAGGCGATGTCGTGGGTATTGTAGTAATCCTGGGTTTCCTGCAACACGCGGTTGACCGAATTCGCTAGATCTTCAATTCCGCTGCGCTCTTTAAAGTTAACCGGCCCGCAGGCGACGGAAGTCGGAGTGATCAGCCAAGGATCGATGTCGATCAACTTGGCGAAAGCTTCGGTAACATCCGAGTAGTGGGCGAAGTGCTCGGTTTTATAGCGATCGCCCCAGCCGAGATCCAACGGCGGGAGCAGAGTCTGGTCGAGGTCTTCCAGTATTTCCGGACGTCCGCCGGATAGATCGTTGTTCAATAGGACTGCACAAGGGAAGAAGTCGTCTACGCCGACGCGGTTGTCCTTGCGAACCACTGGCTTTAATGTCAGGGCGTTGCCGGATGGCAGTTCAATGATTAAAGGTACATCCAGCTCCGGAATCAGTGAACCGATCTGTACTTCGTAACCGGCATTTTCCAGAATGCTTTTCAAGGCAAAGACGTTTTCCAGATAGAACAGGTTTCGAGTGTGGTTTTCCGGAATAATCAAGATGCCGTCGGCAATCGGGCAGATCTGTGTTACAGCCGTCTGTGCCGCCAAAACGGCCAAAGAGCGCAAATCCGGATGCAGGTTATTAAATCCGGCCGGGAACAGGTTGGTATCGACAGGTGCCAGTTTATAGCCGGCGTTACGCAGGTCGACCGAAGCGTAGAAAGGAGCCGGTGTGTTTTTGAACTGTTTACGGAACCAGGACTCAATATCCATATGGTGATTGAGCAGGTGGCGCTCCAATTTAACTAGAGGGCCTTTTAAAGCTGTTTGCAGGTGAGGTACTTGAAGTGTTGACGGCATGATCTCTTTTCTCTGGAATACAGAAATTTTAAGTTTTTATGGTGTTCGGTTTGAAACAGTAGCAGCTATTATACTGAATTTGCGGGATTCAAAGAGAATCTTCTCTAATTCAGAGATCGCCCCATAGGCTTTGCGAAATGGCTAATAACGCCGGGCCGGCGGTTTCGGTTCTAAGGACGCGTGGGCCAAGGCACACGGCTTGAAAACCGCTGTTTACCGCTAGAGCGACTTCGTCTTCGCTTAAGCCGCCTTCCGGACCGATCAATAGCGAGATCCCGTTTTTCGGGTTCGGGAGCTGTTTTAAATCCTGTTGTGCATAAGGGTCGCCGATGATGCCGAGGCACTTGGTGGGATTGAAACTCTGTAAATAGTCTTGCAAGGTGCAAGTCGGCATGACTTGCGGGACGAGATTGCGTCCGCTTTGCTCGCAAGCGTTGATGACGATCTGTTGCCATTGCTCACGGCGTTTTTGCAGTTTATCCCCGTCGAGTTTGACTTCGCAGCGTTCGCTGAAAACGGGTTGAATTCGGCTGATCCCGAGCTCGACGCATTTTTGTATGCTGTAGTCCATGCGATCGCCTTTGGATATGCATTGCACTAAGGTACTATCCAGCGGCGATTCACTGTCGGTGTCTAACCTTTCGGTAATCAGGATGTCGGCTTGGTGGCGACCGTGCACTTCAATAGTGCCGCGGGCGCAATCGCCTTCGCCGTTGAAAATCTCTACGACAAAACCATTTTTCAGGCGTAGAACCGTCAGAGCGTAATGGCACTGTTCTTTGGGAAGCTCCAAGCGATCATGTGAGTAATCGCCCGGTAGATAGAAGCGCGAAATACGCATGGATTCAGGACTTAAAAGTCAAGGATTGAGCGATTTCCAGCGTCGGCTCAATGCTGTTCATCGAGTAGAAGTGCAGACCGGGAGCTCCGGCATCCAGTAGGGTTTGCGATAGCTCCATGACGACGTCGCGACCGAAAGCCAGCAAACTTTCCTTATCGTCCTCAAAAGACTCGAGGCGGCATTTCAGCCAGCGCGGAACTTCGGCCCCGCAACCTTGTGAAAAGCGAATCAGGTTTTCGTAATTGGTGATCGGCATAATGCCGGGTACGATCGGTAGATCGATTCCATGCTTCTCGCAGTTATCGATAAAGTAGCGGTAGCTGTCGAAGTTGTAGAAGTATTGGGTGATCGCCGAGTCGGCACCTTGGTCGATTTTGTGTTTGAACCACTTAATACCGACTTCACAGTTACGCGCTTGCGGGTGTGTTTCAGGATAAGCAGCCACTTCAATATGGAAACGGTCGCCTTTCTGTTCGCGAATGAAAGCCACCAGGTCGCTGGCATATTTGAATTCACCCGGATCCATCATGCCGGAAGGCAGGTCGCCGCGTAGAGCGACAATGCGTTTTACGCCGAGTTGATCGTATTGTTCAAGCAGGTCTGAAACGCTCTCATGTGTGGCGCCGATACACGTCAGGTGCGGTGCCGCTTGATAATCAGTCTGGGTCTGGATGTAGCGAACCGTCTCCATGGTTTTTTCCTGGGTGGTTCCGCCGGCTCCATAGGTGACCGACATATATTCCGGTTGGATCGATCCAAGCCCTTCGATAACGGTTTTCAGTTTTTCCATGCCTTGCTCGGTACGCGGCGGGAAAAATTCCAGGCTCAGAGGTTGCGGGTATTTAGCTTGTGATTGCATTGGAAGCTTCCTTTGCTTTTCTAGACGTATCGCATAACTTGACTATGTCTTGCTGCAGAATTGCTTTTTTCTGCGATATGTCTGTTATCAATTTTAGTGGGCATGGATAAGCCATGCCCTTGCAAATAATTACAGGCCGGCGTCAGCACGAAGCGCTTCGGCTTTGTCGGTTTTTTCCCATGTGAATTCTGGAAGTTCACGTCCAAAGTGACCGTAAGAAGCGGTTTTCTGGTAAATCGGACGATACAGATCCAACATGGCGATCAAGCCTTTCGGTCTTAGATCAAAGTGTTCGCGAACCAGTTTTTCAATCAGTGCAACGTCGATTTTTTCGGTTCCGAAGGTTTCGATGCTGATAGAGGTTGGTTCGGCAACACCGATCGCGTAAGAAACTTGGATTTCGCACTTGTCGGCCAAACCTGCGGCTACCACGTTTTTGGCAACGTAACGACCGGCATAAGCTGCGGAACGGTCTACTTTTGACGGATCCTTGCCTGAGAAGGCTCCGCCGCCGTGACGTGCCATGCCGCCATAGGTATCGACGATAATTTTACGCCCGGTCAAGCCGGCGTCACCAACCGGGCCACCAATAACAAAACGGCCGGTCGGGTTAATGTGGAACAGGGTGTTTTTATGTAACCATTCGGCTGGAAGAACTGGTTTGACGATTTCTTCCATGACCGCTTCGCGCAAAGTTTTGTTATCGACTTCCGGGGCATGCTGGGTCGATAGAACAATGGCATCGATGGCGACAGGCTGACCGTTCTCGTAGCGTAGCGTAACCTGGCTTTTAGCATCCGGTCTTAGCCAGTCAAGGCGACCGGATTTGCGTACATAAGCCTGACGTTCCATTAAACGATGGGCGTAGAAAATCGGCGCAGGCATCAAAACTTCGGTTTCGTTTGAAGCATAACCGAACATAAGTCCTTGGTCACCGGCACCTTGTTCGTGCTCGGAAGTTTCGTCGACGCCCATGGCGATTTCCGGAGATTGTTTACCGATGGATGATAATACGGCACAGGTTTCGCCGTCAAAGCCCAGATCGCCGTGATCATAACCGATCTCTTTGACGACTTTACGGACCAGTTCTTCCTGATCAACCCAAGCTTCGGTAGTGATTTCGCCACCAAGAATGACCATGCCGGTTTTGACGAAAGTTTCGCATGCAACACGGGCGCGAGGGTCTTGTTGCAGAATGGCGTCCAGCATCGCGTCGGAAATCTGGTCGGCAATTTTGTCCGGGTGGCCTTCGGAGACGGATTCGGAAGTGAAAACGGTTGTGGTCATATCGGTTCCTCGAGTAAATTTTAGGATGTTTAACGAGGTACGGAAAATCGACGGGAAGATCGCAGAGATGATCTCGAGGCGGTTCCTCGCTTTAGCCGTACTTTTAATGCGCCCGCAAGCTGATAATCAAATCGGCGCTGAATTAACTTTTTATTATCTCAATTTTTTATTTAGGGGTCAATAAGAAATATTTGTTGAGGGCGTTGTGATTTTTGTGTTGGTTTTGGCTGGGAGAAGGATTTAGTTATTGCCAAGAAGATTTGAAGAGCATTGTTGGAGGTGGATGTTTACGCGACTTCGGCGTTGAATACCAGTGCGGTATCGATCGGTTTTGCAAAATAATAACCTTGGGCATAGTCGATGCCACATTCGATAAGCCAGTCGCAGATTTCGCGGTTTTCGACGAATTCCGCCACCGAAAGAATATTCATTTCTTTACTGATGCCGTGAATGGCGCGAACCATTGCTGCATCGACCTTATCGCTCAGTACATCGCGGATGAAAGCGCCGTCGATTTTAACGTAATCGACCGGCAGGTTTTTCAGCCAGCTGAATGTTGAAAAGCCGGAGCCGAAATCGTCAAGTGCCAGTTTACAGCCGAAGGTTTTGACATTATTGAGGAAGTTAATGCAGTCGGACATCTGGGTAATTGCCGTGGTTTCGGTGATTTCGAAGCAAATTTTATTGTTTAAGTCAGGGTGTTGCTGCAGCTTCTTCAGCAGGGCATCGGTAAAGTGCTGATTACTGATCGATTGTCCGGAGATATTGATATTCAGTAGCTCGATCTTATCGCTGTGTTGTTCCAGCCAGCGATATGCGTGTTCGATGATGTAAGTATCCAGATCACTCATCAGATTGAATTTTTCCGCGGCCGGCAGAAATTGCGAAGGAGAAATGGTTTGTCCGCTTTCGGTCAGGCGAACCAGAACCTCAAAGTGTCGACCTTCGTCACGGTTTTGCAGTGAGACGATTTCTTGCACGGCAAGTTTAAAACGCTCTTCTTTGATGGCGTGTTTGATTTTGTTGACCCAGTCGAGTTGCTGATGCGGGGATGTCGATTTCTGGTCGTCTTCGCGATAGACGTAAATTCGGTTGCCGCCTTGTTCCTTGGCAATATAACAGGCGATATCTGCTTGCGACATAATGACTGATTTATTGGTATGTGCATGTACCGAAGCGATACCGAGGCTGCTGCCGATAGTAAAGACACGGTTTTCCCAGTAAAAACGGTATTCGTTGATTGCGGCTTTCAGGCTGTCAGCCACTTTTAAAGCCCTATCTATATTGCAGTCTTTGAGCAGGACGGCAAATTCGTCACCACCGATGCGTGCGATGCTGGTTGCAGCATTGATGGTTTCAATAAACAAGTTGGAAATCTGGCGTAGCAGTTCGTCTCCGGCAGGGTGTCCGGCAGTATCGTTAACGGCTTTGAAATGATCCAGATCAATGTAAATCAGGCAGTGTTGAGATAATGGGGTATCGTCACTGGAGGCAATAAGTTCCTCCAGAATATTTTCAAATGTCTGCCGGTTATGCAGCTGGGTTAAGCTGTCGTGGCTTGCCTGCCACTTCAGGCGTTTGTTGAGTTCGATCTCTTCGGTCGCATCGTGAAAGACCAGGATCGAACCGATGACCTGATTGTATTCGTCAATAATCGGCGAAAGGGTGTAGATGATCGAGTATTTCTGACCGTGACGGTTTTGCAGCACGGTATGCTGAGTCAGTCCCTGGCCTTTATTGGACGAAGGCAGGCCGTGAATGGTTTGCACGCTCTCATTGCTCTGCTCGTTGAAAATGGTAAAAACCCGGTTGATATCGAGGTTTTTAGCCTCGTAGTTTTGCCAGCCCAACAGTTTGACGGCTACCGGGTTCAAATACTGAATCGTGCCGTGTTGATTGGTGGTAATGACCGCATCGCCGATCGATTTTAAGGTGATCTGCGCGCGTTTTTTCTCCTCGTTTAACTCTTTTTCATTTTTGGAGAGGTCTTCCAACATGGCATTGAAGTTGTTGCCTAGGGTGCCAAGTTCATCGCGCCCTTTGATTTTTAAGTCAATTTCGCGTTCGCCTTGGCGGATTTGTTGTGTCGCATTGATGAGCTTTTGGATGCGTGTGGTGAGTTTTTTTCCCATATACCAAGCGATCAGGCCGCTAAATAATATGGCAATGGCAGTGTAAATTGAAAACTCGATTTGGATAAATTGGATGCTGCTTTTCAGCGAATCGCGGTTGATTTGGATGCGTGACCACCCAAGGAGGGTTTGCTCGACTTTTACCGGTGAAATAATATCGATCACATTCAGATCGTCATGTACGATGACCGGTTGGTTGTCGGGGGACTGTTGCGGTGGTTTGACAAATTGACCGACGCGCTTGTCGTCAGGGGCCAGATTGCTGTAATAGGCTAAAACTTTGCCTTCCTGATTGAATAGCATGGCAAAATTCAGGTTGGGTAGTTTGCTCTCGGAGCGAACGATCTCTTCCAGTCCGGCGAGGTCGTTGGACAGCATCCAGGGTTTGCTGCTGATGGTCATGCTGTTAGCTGTGCCGACAGCCAGTTCGAAGGACTCTTGTTTTAAAAACTCTTGCTGGCGTTCGGTAATATCCCAGGCAAACAGACCGATCAAGACGGTTTGAGTCAAGATCACCGTGATGATTAATCTGTTTTTAATGGAAGAAAAACTGAAGCGCATCATGAAAAAGCTTTAACCGTTTTTATCGGGATCGCGCACTTGTTCGCGAAATTGTTGGATGAATGCTGCCACTTTATCATAAGTGCGATCGGACGCTTCTTCAAAACACGAGATTTGCATCGCTTTGAGGATCTCCTTTCCTTCGTTGCTCTGATGCAGCTGCCGCAAAGCGATTTGAACTTTTTTGACCAGTTCCGCCGGGACTGTGTCTTTGGCAATGACGCTGTTATTGGGCAGGGTTTGCGTCTGCCAGATGACTTTCAACTCTTTCTTCAGCTGAGGTCTTTCTTCGACCATGGACTGCCAGGGAATTGGCCAGGTTGCGCCGGCATCCGTTTCTCCGTGCAGTACATTCATAATAACCGATTCCTGCGAGCCCACATAACGGTTATCTGCCTGGTTGAGAACGTCAAGCCCGTGGGTTTTTAAAAAGTATTGCGGTAGCATCGTGGCTGCAAGAGCGGTCGGTGCCGGGTAGCTGATGGATTTGCCGATCAGGTCGCTTGGTTGTCTGATGCCGCTGTCCTGGCGAACCAGTATCAATCCGCGGAAGTTGTAATCGTCGCCCATTTTGGCAAATACATGGTAGTGGTGTTGAATCGCAAGCAGAGTCTGGTAGGGATTCGGTAATGCGAAGTCGACACTGCTGCTTTTAAGTTTGTCGTCAAATGCAGGGTAGTCGCGGGAAGCTTCCAGGACGAAGCGTGCCTCGGGGATTTGCCGGTTAAGATACTCGATTAAAGGGTTGAAGACTTTAAATAGTCGTTCCGGATTATGTAAAGGATGGATTGCAAAGCGGTATTCGTGTTGCGGAACCTGACGCTCAGGGTAAAAGGTCGGGTTGTAGTTTGTTTGGGGTGCGGTCGTTTGCTCGTTGCAAGCGCCGAGACAGAGAAGTAATAGTAAGGCGAACCATGTAACGATCTGCTTAAACATAAACCGAGATGCCACCTGAAATAACCTCGAAATAGAATTCTCTTGATTCTATCAGAGAGACGTCGCCCAAAATAACATTTTAATTAATGCGGGTATTATTTACGGTGTAT
The DNA here is from genome assembly GCF_013391765.2 of Thiomicrorhabdus heinhorstiae. Taxonomy (GTDB): domain Bacteria; phylum Pseudomonadota; class Gammaproteobacteria; order Thiomicrospirales; family Thiomicrospiraceae; genus Thiomicrorhabdus; species Thiomicrorhabdus heinhorstiae. The sequence goes on from NZ_JACBGI020000007.1 coordinate 60,810, forward strand.
GAGGACGAGCTGCTTGTAGCCCGATATTTAAAAGGGCTTGCAGCCCGGGCAGTAAAGAAGGTGTAACTTTCTTAAAATTAAACTTTTAACTAAGTTGTTGAACTATTAAGAAAAACCGGTATAATTCACCGCTTTTTAATCCTCAGGGTAATGAGATGACTGAACAGCAAAAGCCTTTAGTCGGCGTGATTATGGGTTCCAAAAGCGATTGGCCGACCATGAAACATGCAGTAGATATGCTTGAACAGTTTGGCGTGCCTCATGAAGTGAAAGTGGTTTCAGCACACCGTACTCCGGATCTTATGTTCGAATATGCCGATCAAGCGGAAGAGCGAGGTCTGCAGGTGATCATTGCCGGTGCCGGCGGTGCAGCTCATCTTCCAGGTATGGTTGCTGCGAAAACCACGATTCCGGTTCTGGGTGTTCCGGTTCAGTCCCGTGCCTTGAGTGGTAAAGATTCTTTGTTGTCGATTGTACAGATGCCGGGTGGTATTCCGGTCGGAACTTTGGCGATCGGCGATGCAGGTGCAAAGAATGCGGGTATTCTGGCAGCGCAGATTGTTGCTAATCAGGATGCCGCAGTCCGCGAAGCGGTTAAAGCCTTTAGAACGCAGCAAACTCAAACGGTTCTGGAACATCCCGATCCGAGAGTTGATTGAGCGTTTGATCCCGAAACCGACTGTTCGGTTTTGGGTGTTTCCTTAAAAGTTGAGTATACATTTGAACCGTAGAGGCGGCATTTTGCTAAAATGCAGCCCTACGGTTTTTTTATTTGGAGAAGAGGATGACACCGATTAGTAAACGAGTTGGCGTCTTGGGTGCGGGCCAGTTGGGTCGAATGCTGGCAATCGCCGGTTACCCGCTTGGACAGAAGTTCGGTTTTTATGGTATGAGTGACGACGAGCCTTCGGCTTTGTTGGGACATATGCATAAGCAATCCGATGATACAGACTCGTTACAAAAACTGGTCGATTTTGCCGATGTCATCACTTACGAAAGCGAAAATACCGATGTGGAAACGGTGCGTAAGATCAGTCAGACGACACCGGTCTATCCAGGAGAGAAGTCGCTGTTTGTCACTCAGCATCGCGGTCGTGAAAAAGGCATGTTCGATCAGCTGGAAATTCCGTGTGCGTCTTATCGCATTGTCGATTCTTTGGAAAGTCTGCAACTGGCGGTTGACGAGATCGGCGTGCCGGCCATTTTAAAAACCACTACCGAAGGTTATGACGGTAAAGGACAGTTTGTTCTGAAGGAAAAAGAACAGATCGACGAGGCCTGGAAGAGTATCGGTGGCCGCGAACTGATTTTAGAAGGCTTTGTCGAATTTCATCGCGAGTTATCGATTGTCGCGGTTCGTAACGCCAATAACGAACATGTCTATTATCCGTTGGTACAGAATGTTCATCATGAAGGCATTTTGCGTTATACCATTGCGCCGGCCCGCGAAGTCTCTGAAGAAATTCAGCAGCAGGCCGAGCTTTATATGCAGAAGCTGCTCGACGAGCTGGATCACGTCGGCGTTTTGACTCTGGAGTTGTTCGAAACGACGGACGGTCTGGTGGCCAACGAAATGGCGCCTCGAGTGCATAATTCCGGTCATTGGACTATCGAAGGTGCTTTGACTAGCCAGTTTGAAAATCATATCCGTGCGATCTGCGGTTTACCTTTGGGGTCAACAGAGCCACGTCAGCCGCTGGCGGCAATGATTAATATCATTGGTGAAACCGGCCCGGTTGAGAAGGTGTTGACGATGGATAACGTTTTTCTGCATCTTTACGACAAGGCGGAAAGAAAGGGGCGCAAACTCGGCCATATCAATCTGATTGCCGACGATGAAGAGTCGCTGTTCAGCCTGTTCAAAGAGTTGAGCGATTTCTTGCCGAAATAATCGGCGACCAATGTCGTTAGTACTTTTAATCCGTGTTTTAGCCGATCAGGCGTCCGATTTTTGGTGGTAGCAGCGAAGGGATTAAACCGGCTGCTCCAGTTTCTTTGAAACATTCATCTGCGGCCGCAGCATGGATATAAACGGCTGTGCAGGCGGCCTCAAAAGGCGTCATGCCTCTTGCCCAAAGCGCGGCAACCACTCCGGTCAATACATCACCCATACCGCCGACTGCCATCCCCGGATTGCCGAGAGGGCATAATTCCAGGCGATTACCGTCATAAATCAGGCTGCCTTTGCCTTTGAGAATCACCACGCCGCCGTACTTTTTCTGGATTGCTTTGATGGCACCGACACGATCCTGCTGAATTCTTCGGCTGTCGCTGTCGAGCAAAACGGCCGCTTCTCCCGGATGGGGAGTGAGAATCTGTTGAGGGTTGAATACAGGCGTTTTCGCCAGCCATTTCAGAGCATCGGCATCGAATACCTTAGGTAAGTTATTTTGAGAGCAGGTTTGGTAGAGTTGACCGCTCCAATCATCGAGGCCCAGTCCCGGTCCAAGAGCCAATAGATCACTCTGTCTAAGCTGTTCGCTCAAAGCCTCGGGCGGATAGCACATTAATTCGGGTTGTTGTTGCGTCAGCGGGATAAGATGTTGGGTATCGCTGATGATTTTGGTCAAGCCGGCGCCGCTATGCAGGCAGGCCGAAGCGCTCAGTTGAATCGCACCCATCATATTGCGGTGACCTCCGACCAGAAGCACGTGCCCCATGCGGCCTTTATGATTGTCGGCACTGAGAGTTGGTATCAGTGGTTGCCATTCATTCAACTCATGGCTATAAGCCACGGGCGAAATATGTTGCGGTAGATTGGCGTGCAGGTCAAAGTAATGAATCTGGCCGCAAAAGTCCGGACCGAGGTGGGTGTAGAGACCGACTTTTCGGGTTAGGAAAGTACAGGTGTGTTCGGCCTTGATTGCACAGCCGAAGTGCTTGCCGCTATCGGCATCCAGTCCGCTGGGAAGGTCGGCGCTGATGACCGGGCAGGGGCTGGTGTTGACGGTTTCGATTAGTTGTACGCTTGCCTGATTTAACGGCCGGTTGAGACCGATGCCGAAAAGGGCGTCGATCAGTAGATCGGTCTTACCCAGTTCCTGTGAAAAAACCTCAAGGTCATTCAGTGGGCGAATATCAGCGTTGAGAGCTTTAAGCTCGTTTAAACAGCTTAAGGCATCGCCGTGCATATTTTCATTGGACAGAAATACGCTGACATCCAGGCCGGCAAGCAATGCGAATTGCGCACAGGCCAAACCGTCTCCGCCGTTATTGCCCGTGCCACATAGAACTAGCAGTTTTTGCGCATGCGGATAATGACTTTGCACGGTGGCAAACAGATGCCATGCCGCTCGTTTCATCAGTTTCAGGCCGGGTTCACCCTCGTCGATGATGCGCCGGTCAATTTCTTTGCTCTGCTGGGCATTAAATAAAGCAATCATTCAAATACCGCCTGTCGATTTAACGTATGAATCGTTTTAATCGGTCAGCCCCGTGATTGGCAAGCAGCCAGGCCGCTAAAACCCCGCTGGTGTTGGCGAGCATATCGAAGGGGTCGAACTGACGATGAAAATGGGGTTGAATCATTTCCATCATAACGCCGATACCGATCAAAAGCACGGCGATAAGTACTCTTCTTTGTGTTCGGTATAGCTGAGAAAACCACAGCATGGCAATAAAATAGGCAATAAAGTGGTCGACCTTGTCGATAAAGCGAAATTTCACCGGGTGATATACGGAGAAAAGAGAGAGGTAGACGATTATTGCGAGAATCGTCAAACCTCCCAGTAGCCACAAGGTGCGAATCATATTGGCGAACACTCGATTAAGTGCGGCATGCTAAGGCTGAATGCTCCGACGCTGGATTAAACAAATAGTGCAAGCAATACGACCCCGAATGCGATTCGGTAGATACCGAATGCGTTAAAGGTGAAGCGTTGCAGGAATGCCATAAAGAGTTTGATTGTTGCATATGCAACCACAAACGACACCACAAAACCGACCAGCAATGGTGTAAAGCTGGTATCGGCAAACTCCTGATAGTGTTTTAGGAAGTCATATCCCGAGGCAGCCGCCAATACCGGAAGCGCCAGAAGGAATGAAAACTCGGCACTGGCCTTGCGGTTCAAACCAACCAGCATGGCGCCGACAATACTGGCTCCGGCGCGACTGGTGCCAGGAACGAGCGCAAATGCTTGCGCCACGCCGACCCACATTGCCTGCTTGTAGGTCATCTGCTCAATGTCGGAAATTTTGTGTTCGTCTTCACGATAGAAACGTTCCAGAAGCAGAAAGATAATACCGCCGATAATAAAGCCCCAGGCCACGACCTGCACGCTGAACAGCTCCTTTATCAGGTCGCTGAAGATGAATCCGATAATACCGATCGGCAGGAAGGCAATCGTTACCTTGACCCATAGCGGCCAGTGGCTGAGGCGAAAATATTGTTGGTAGTTGAAAACCACCGCCAAGATGGCGGCTAACTGGATAATGACCTCAAAAGCTGAGTTCTGGTCAGTTTGCTCCAGGCCGAGCCAATCGCTGACAACGATCAGGTGTCCGGTTGACGAGATCGGTAAGAACTCGGTAATGCCTTCAATAATGCCGAGTATAAACGCTTGGTACAGTTCCATGGGCCATCCTTGAATTTATGGGTGTTTAAAGCTGGTGACGAAGGTCGCGAACCGAAAATCCGATCAGGGATTTTTCGATTCCTTTGGTTAAAGCGATGACCTTAAAGGTTTCGCCCATCTCATCCGGTAGGGTGAGGGTTTTGATTTGTTGCGCTGTGCGAATCTGTTGTCCTAAATCCATCTCGGGATCGACGGACATTTCCAATAAGCCGCTGCCCATTAAAAAGTGCGCCTGAGTGGTAAATCCGGCGACTTTGAAGCCGTTATCGTAAGCGGCTTCCGCTACGGCGGTAAAGTCGACATGGGCGGTGATGTCCTGCAATCCGGGATAAAAAAACGGGTTCTGGTGCGCTCGATGTTGATAGTGACATCTTAAGGTCCCCATGACGCGCGCCGCTTGGTAGTATTCCTGACGAGTATAGCCGTAATCGACCAACAGCAAAGCGCCTTGAGCGATTACCGAGGTCAAACTCTTGATCCACGGCGACAGGTTGAGGTTGATTTCGGTCTCGTAGCCGAGATCCGATACCTTGCCGATATGCTTGATCAACTGATTAGCGAACTTTTGCAAGGAACCATGGGTAATGGTCTGGTAGTCCCAGATGAACTCGCTGTTCTGTTCGTTATAGTCAACAAATCCCTGCAAAGCTCTATCCGGTTCGATGCGCAGGCGTTCAAACGGCATCGCATCCAGAACTTCGTTGGCAAGTACCACTGCGGAAATCGCCGTACTTGGCAGAGACTCCAGCCAGACTACTTTTTGCATCGACTCTTTCGGCAGGTGAGCTTTAAGCGTTTCTTGCTGTCTTTGTCTTAAATCCGCGCTGAGTTCGAGGATGTAGTAGCGTTCAAGATTCTGTCCGATGGCCGATAACTCTAGAAGAATATCCTTGGCCATGACGCCACTTCCGGCACCGAATTCAAGAATGTTGGGATGCTCTAGCTCGGCTAGAATTTGTGCGCTTTGTCGAGCAAGGCAACGGGAGAAGATCGGTGAAACTTCCGGCGCGGTGATAAAGTCACCCTGGGGGCCGATTTTAGGCAATCCGCTGGCGTAATAGCCCAATCCCGGTGCGTACAACGCCATTTGCATATACTTGGAGAAAGCGATAGGGCCGTGGCGTTTTATCTGTTTAGCGATGAGACGTTGCAGTTGTGCGCTGTGAGCTTGGGCGTCTTCCGACGGTTGAGGTAAGGATTTGTGGTTTGCCATAGTGTCGATTTAAATGAATGGGTCGTGAAGTTTCTCTAACTCAAGGAAACGGTTCGGATATGATTTTGTTATTATGCTATAAACCTGAGCCGACAACCACAAGAAGCATGTTTTTATGTATTTTGCGGTAAGAGGGATAGTGCTGGGAGGTGCAGATGAAGGTTGGTATCCAGAAGTTGCATGAGAACGAATGGCTGGTGCATGTCGGTTTTGCCAGTGTCAAAATGGATCGCTTTTCGGTTGAGTTATTGGCGATTGCATTAGAAAGTCTAGGCATTCTTGATCACGGCGAAGAGCATTCCGAATTGAACGGTTATCTCAAGCTCGGGCTGCGTATTAAGGATTTGAAAGACCTGGATCTGCAAAAATTATTATCCGAGCTGGAATTAAGCGATCTGGTGTTGTTCCTGCTGGCGGCGGAAGATGATGAGTTGAAGCAAAAAGTCGAACATAATATGGGGTCGATGCTTTGCAAACAGTTAAACGAAGATCTTAAAGTGACGGCCTGCCCGGATGAACAAACGCTTAAACCAGCCATTCGCCGTATAGTGGAAAAGAGTTTCGAGCTGGAAACCAAAGGTGTGATCGAGTTCGCATCGGCGACGGCTCGTTATATTTAAGCATTCCGGGGCTGGAGGTGAATATGATGGAAATTTCAGCAAGGAGAGGTGATGACGGGGCCTATATTCTGCAATTAGGCAATGTTGAATTCGACCTTCCGGAAGATGTCGTGGATGCATTGTACGAAGTGGTCGATCAGCGCCTTCACCATGCCGAGAACCTGGATGATGAAAATCTGAAAGAGAAGATTACTTTCTACCATAACCTAGCAACCAAAATCGCCGGTATTGATGATCGTTTAGTGCAGAAATTCGCGCCAAAAGTTTCTGCCGAGCAGCTGGTGACGATTGCCCGTCTGGCCGAGGGGGATGTTCTTTATAATAAGATTTTGCGAAATCTTTCCCGGCAAAATCGTCGTCAGTTTGAAGACGATTATGCACATATGGACAAGATTACCGAGCAGCATGCGTGCTATCACATGGAACAGATGGTGCCTTTGATCAAGCAGGCGGCTGCAGAACATAAAGCCTTGCAGGACGAGATTCGCCAGGAACAGGTCGGCGAATTGGAATAATGCAACTCGCGCAATGCCGCTTTAAGTACGGTGTCTAAACAGTTTCAAACCGACTGTATCTGCTTTTTCTACCGCCAGAGGTTTCCCGACTTTTAATTGAATTGTTTCGATAAGTGGGTGTTGCTCGAATAAAAAAGCACAAATGTTTTCGCATAGAGTTTCCAGTAGTTCGACGCGACTGTTGGTAACCAGTTCACCAATCTGGTCGGCGACTTCCTTATAACTGACGGTATCGTCTATGTGATCGCTATCGGCGGCATTTTTAATTTTTACCCCCATCTCGACATCGAAGTTAAGTGGTTGCGTCTGCTCTCTCTCCCAATCATAGATACCGATAATCGCTTCGGTTTTCAGGTTTTCAATATAAATAATGTCTAAATCTGTCGGCATAGTCGTGTCCATTGCTGCGCTGGGAGAAGTAAGATGAATTGTCACGACATCATTATCTACTTCTAGTAGAATCATGCAATTCAAAGAAAATAGAAAAAAATGGCAACGCTGATCCGATCCGGGTCCGTTGTTGAGTGCTGGGGAGTAGAAAAATATGGAATTGGCGATTGGAATTGTTGCGGCCTATTTACTTGGATCGGTTTCGGCGGCGATTATTGTTTGTCGAGTGATGGGGCTGCCTGATCCGCGCCTTGACGGTTCGGGAAATCCGGGGGCGACGAATGTTAAGCGCCTGTACGGAAATAAACCGGCGGCGATTACCCTGGCCGGTGATTTTCTTAAGGGTGTGATCCCGGTTATTATCGGTCACCAGCTACAGTGGGCGCCTTTGGATATTATCCTGTTGGGCTTTGCCGCTTTTATCGGTCATCTCTATCCGGTGTTTTTCGGTTTTAGAGGCGGTAAAGGTGTGGCGACCATGCTCGGCGTTATGCTAGGTTTGGCCTGGCCGATCGGCCTAGCGGTTATTGGTGCTTGGCTTTTTGTTGCCAAGGTGCTGAAAATTTCCTCATTGTCGGCATTGATCGCGACTTTTTTGGCGCCGTTTTTCTGGTATCTGTACGGCGCCGATTCCAGCTGGATTTGGATCACGGCGTTAATGACGGCGATTCTGTTTTGGCGTCATCGCAGCAATATCGGACGCCTGCTGCGCGGTGAAGAGAGTCTGATTAAAAAGAAAGCAGAGTCTAAAGATTAAATCTGTAGAAGCGAATTTTTAGACTGCACGGACAACTACGCAATCGGTTCCAGTTCTTCCAGCGACCAGCGTGGAGTGGTTGCGAAATTCAAATTATTATGCTGGCCGGCGAGTAAGCGCTGCGCTCCCGCATAGGCGATCATTGCGCCATTATCAGTACAAAATTCCAAGCGTGGATAAAAGACTTCCCCCCGGCGCTTTTTCATGAGTGAGTCCAGTTTGGAGCGGATTTCGCGGTTGGCGCTGACCCCGCCGGAAACCACTAAACGATTTAACCCTTCCTGCTCCAGAGCGCGTTTGCATTTGATCGTCAGTGTATCGGCCACCGCCAACTCGAAGGCCCGGCAGATATCGGCTTTGGTTTGCTCGGTGTCATCGTCGTCGGCCAGAGCTGCCTGCCATGTATTCAGGGTATAGGTTTTCAGACCGCTGAAGCTCATGTCCAAGCCAGGACGATCGACCATCGGGCGAGGGAATTTATAGCGCTCACTATTGCCCCGCAACGCCAATTGGGAAACTTTCGGGCCGCCCGGATAGCCGAGATCAAGCAATTTGGCGGTTTTATCGAAGGCTTCACCTGCGGCATCGTCCAGTGTATCGCCGAGTAATTTATAGCGTCCGATGCCGTCGACACGGATAAGCATACTATGGCCACCGGAAATCAATAGGCAGATAAAAGGAAATTGCGGTTTGTCTTCTTCCAGCATCGGAGCCAGCAGGTGGCCTTCCATGTGGTGTACGCCGATGGCAGGGATTTTCAGTGCGTAAGCGAGGCTGCGGGCAACTGAAGCACCGGCCAGTAAAGCGCCGATCAGGCCTGGACCAGCTGTATAGGCAATACCTTCAAGGTCCCGGGTCTGTTTGCCGCCCGCCTGTAAGGTTTCAAGAATCAGCGGAGACAGCTTGCGGATATGGTCTCGGGAAGCCAGTTCCGGTACTACGCCGCCATACAAAGCGTGCAGTTCCATCTGTGTGTAAAGTCGATGCGCCAGTAAACCTTGGTCTGTGTCATACAGGGCGACACCGGTCTCGTCGCACGAACTTTCAATTCCCAGAACTAACATTTTTGACTCACTTGTTGAAAAAGTGCCTGAATTTTAACAAATAATTGAAATTTTTATTGGAAAAGGTTTGCAAATGAAGGTCGAGAATTTTATAATTCGCGGTTTCTAATATTTCCTATTTCTTGCGTGGGAGATATGAATCCGAATGCTAAAATTGAATAGGTAGAATTATGCCAAGCGTAAAAATCAGAGATACTGAACCATTTGACGTAGCACTACGTCGTTTTAAGCGTGCATGTGAAAAAGCCGGCGTTTTGACCGAAACTCGCAAGCGCGAATTTTATGAAAAACCAACTTGGGCGCGTAAGCGTATGAAAGCCGCTGCTGTTAAGCGTCTAGCTAAGCGTCTATCTCGCGAAAATCGTCGTACTAACCGTCTGTACTAAGAGTTTTTGCCTGTGTCGACTACAATGAAAGAGCAGCTGACCGCCGAAATGAAGGCGTGCATGAAAGCCAAGAATAAAGAGCGATTGACGGTTGTTCGTTCGCTTTTGGCCGCCATTAAGCAGGTTGAGATCGATAACCAAGTAGACGTTGATGATGCCGGAGTTTTGGCTATTTTAGATAAAGCCATGAAGCAACGTCGTGATTCTCATCAGCAATTTGTGGACGCCGATCGTCCTGATTTAGCTGAGCAAGAAGCCTACGAAATGTCGGTCATTCAGGACTTTATGCCTCAGCCTCTTTCCGAAGCTGAAATCGTCGCATTAATTGAAGAAGCCATGGCTTCCAGCGGTGCTTCCAGTATGCAGGACATGGGTAAAGTTATGGGCTTGCTAAAACCGAAAATGCAAGGCCGTGCCGATATGGGCGAAGTGAGTAAACTCATTAAAGCGAAATTAGCAGGATAAAATCGTCAGCGATTTGATTGTCAGAAATTTAAATTCTGTTGTTTCCAAGTATGAACCCGTTAGTTTGAAAGAGCTAACGGGTTTTTGCGTTCCAAGGGCTCCGATTGTGGATAAGGTGTGAATATGTCGATGAAATCCGGCTCGATTCCGCGCAATTTTATTGAGAATTTGCTGGCACGGGCTGACCTGGTTCAGGTAATCAATCAACGTGTTCCGCTGAAAAAAGCCGGAGCAACCTATAAGGCTTGCTGTCCGTTTCACAGTGAAAAAACCCCATCCTTTAATGTTAATCCCAGCAAACAGTTCTACCACTGCTTCGGTTGCGGGGCGAGCGGAGACGCCATTAAATTCTTAATGGATTACGACGGTTTGTCGTTTGTCGAAGCGGTAGAGAGTCTGGCGGCTCAATATGGTATGGAAGTGCCTCGAGAGCGCTTGAAACCTGAGGAGCAGAAGAAAGTTGAAGAGCAGCGTCAGCAGCAAAGAGATCTGTACGATGTTATGCATATGGCGGCGAAGTTCTACCGTCATCAATTGCGCGATCATCCGCAATCACAGGTTGCCAAAAGCTATTTGAAGCGGCGCGGTTTGAGTCCGGAGATTGCCAAAGCGTTTGTGATCGGTTATGCCCCGCCGGGTTGGGATGGTTTGATTCAAGGTTTGAATGGCGGGCGAGCCGATCCGGTTTTGATGAGCCAGCTTATCGAGGGTGGATTGGTCGTTGATAAATCTGTGGATAAAAAATACGACCGTTTTCGTAATCGGGTCATGTTTCCTATCCGGGATGGACGCGGCCGAGTGATTGCTTTTGGCGGCAGAGTTCTCGGTGACGACCAGCCGAAGTATCTGAATTCACCGGAGACGCCGATTTTTCATAAAAGCTCGACTCTGTACGGTTTGTTTGAAATGCGTCAGACACGGCAAAACTTTGATCAGGTTCTAGTGGTTGAAGGCTATATGGATGTGGTTGCGCTGGCTCAATATGGCATTCAGAATGCCGTTGCCACTCTCGGAACTGCGACTACCGCCGAGCATCTGCAGATTTTGTTTCGCCAGTTCCGTGAAGTCGTTTTCTGTTTTGACGGCGACAGTGCCGGGGTCAAAGCGGCTTGGAAAGCTCTGGAAATTGCTTTGCCGTTAATGCATAAAGAGCGGGTGGTGAAATTTCTGTTTCTGCCTCAGGGTGAAGATCCGGATTCAACGGTGCGCAAAGAGGGCGTTGAGTCCATGCGTCAACGCATTGCGACGGCGAGGCCTTTATCGTCTTTTCTGCTTGAAGGCCTTCAGGGGCGTTTGACTTTTCCTGTGCATTCGATTGAAGGGCGTCAGCAGCTGGTGACTCTGGCAGAGCCTTATATTCGTCTGGCACAGGGCTTGTATCAGTTCCTGTTGTTGGAAGGGTTGTCGGAGCTGGTTGAGTTGCCAATTTGGCGAATTGAACGGCAGATGGGGTTGAAAAGCGGTTTTACTCCGCAACAATCGAAAAAACTTGCAAAAGAACCGGCGGCGGCCGATAAAGCAAAACACGCCGTCGTCAGCGTTTCGTTGAAGATATTGCGGGTGCTCTCCAAGCGCCCGCACTGGACGGAGATGTTCAGCGAAGCAATGATTGCCGATCTGAGTCGTTCGGAACTTGAAGATGAGCGCTTGCTTGGGCAGAGTGTCGCTTTTTTAAAGCATAATAGGTTCGATCTTGGTGCATTAAGGGATTGGATTTTGTCTCAAGGGCGTGCTGAAGCTTGGCAGAAGGTGGAAGAAAACTTGCTTCAAGACGACGAGCATTTTTTATTGGCGGAGTTTGAAAGTTTAATGACCGCCTTGGCTCGTGAGCTGAATTATTCGCAATTGGGTAAAAACGGTTGGGACAGCGAGACGTTGAGTAAACTGCAACGTTCTTTGCAAAAAAAATGATAAGCGGTTTGAGAAAAACCGGAAATTTATGGCGAAATACCTTTAAAAATGCATTTCTAGTTCTTATATACAGATACTCGCAGCAGGAATCGATAAAGAGCATAAATCACTCTTTTTAAAGGAATCTTTTTCACGATCACGTAATTTTCTTGTATAATTTCGTGTTCTGTTTTTTTCGTCGGCCAAAAGCCGATGGAGTGACAATAGGCAATACTTTAGGGTTTTATTCGAGGCAAAACATGACAAAAGTCGAAAGAAAACAGCAGTTAATTGATTTGATTGAACGCGCAAAAGAGTTGGGTTATCTGACTTTTGCGGATGTAAACGATGTTTTGCCAGACGATATCGAAGAGGATCAATTAGGTCAGGTATTGACCATTCTGAAAGATTTCGGAATTAAACTGTTTGATTCTCCTCCGGATGAAGACGAATTGTTGACTCAGGAAGGTGAGGCTTTTGACGATGCAGCGGCAGAAGCTGCCCTTGCTGCCCTTGCTGAAGTTGACAGTGAATTTGGCCGTACCACCGACCCTGTGCGCATGTATATGCGTGAAATGGGTTCGGTAGAGCTTCTGACACGCCACGGTGAAATCGAAATTGCCAAACGTATTGAATGGGGTATCCGCGATATGCTGGATGCCTTGGCCAAATACCCTAACTTCTCGCGTGAAATTCTTAGTGCCTTTGACAAGATGGAAGACGGGGAAGGAAAAATTGCCGACGTTATTCAAGGATTTGTCCGTCCGGAAGATTTAGTAGATGTTCCGGTTGAAGAATTGTCGCCTGACAACGATTCGGGCGAGCCGAAAGAAGACGGCGTTAATCAGGAAGAGCTGGACGCTTTCCTGGAAGAACTTCGCAAGCTGAACGACGAAGCGATTAAGCTGGAGAGCGAGTACGGTGCGGAAGATGAGCGCGCCTCCAAAAAACGTGAAGAAGTCGTTGAATTACTGAAAACCGTTAAGATTACTCCACAGTTCTCGAACGATTTGATCCGTGAAATCAAGCGCAAGATCAAACTGATTCGTGAACAGGAACGTGTTATCGTTGATTTGGTTCAGCGTAAGATTCGTGTGCCGCGTGCACAATTCCTCGAAGCCTTTGTCGGTTCTGAAACCGATTATGCAATGTTGGATCGTCTAATCGAACAATGCCCTGATTTGGCTTCCGCTTTGGAAGATGCTCGTTTGGAAGTCAAGAGAGCGCAAAAACGTCTGGCGATGATCGAAAAATCTGAAAAAATGCCAATTTCTTTGTATAAGTCGGTTTACAAAGATTTGAGTAAGGCGGAAAACAACACTCGTTTGGCCAAGCGTGAAATGATCGAGGCGAACTTGCGTCTGGTTATTTCCATCGCTAAAAAGTACACCAATCGCGGTCTGCAATTCCTGGATCTAATTCAGGAAGGGAATATCGGCCTGATGAAAGCGGTTGATAAGTTTGAGTATCGCCGCGGTTACAAGTTCTCTACCTATGCAACCTGGTGGATTCGTCAGGCAATTACCCGTTCGATTGCCGATCAGGCAAGAACCATTCGTATTCCAGTGCATATGATCGAAACCATCAACAAACTGAACCGTATTCAGCGTCAGCTGTTGCAGAGGATGGGGCGTGAGCCGACTCCTGAAGAGTTGGCGCAAGAGATGGAAATGCCGGAAGACAAGATTCGCAAGGTGATGAAAATCGCTAAAGAGCCTATTTCCATGGAAACTCCGATCGGGGATGACGAAGATTCTTCGTTGGGTGATTTTATCGAGGATTCCAACATTCTGTCTCCGCAGGATGCCGCCGATGCGGAAGGTATGAGCGAAACGGTTCGTGAAATGTTGAATACATTGACGCCGCGCGAAGCAAAAGTATTGCGTATGCGTTTCGGTCTAAGTATGAACACTGATCATACGCTTGAAGAAGTCGGTAAGCAGTTTGACGTTACTCGTGAGCGTATCCGTCAGATTGAAGCCAAGGCACTGCGCAAGCTGCGCCACCCAAGCCGTGCAGAACGTCTGAAAAGTTTCCTGGATTAATTATTTAGCCCGCATTCGCGGGCTAAATATTTTCAAATCGCCCGGCGGCCGTTATAATACGCACTTCCGCCGTTCGGCGATCCAATCTTATCCCTTTCTGGGGCCCTTAGCTCAGTTGGTTAGAGCATCCGACTCATAATCGGCAGGTCCACGGTTCAAGTCCGTGAGGGCCCACCATTTATCGCTTCAATCAATTCACTCCAATTTGAGCTTCACTGTTTTACGCCTCGGCAATAATCAGTTTTACCTGTTTTAAAGCCAGTTTATTTGCGATGGCCGAGAGTGGTTGCTGATCTGTAATTAGGTAGTCCAGCTCTTCCAGTCTGCAGACAATTTCCAATTTGCCAAGCCCGAACTTTGCATGGTCGGCCAGAATGGTGGTTTGCCGGGCGCGTTGAATCATTTCTCTTTTCAAAGCGGCTACGTCCTGGTCGTATTCGGTGACACCCTCAACGGTAATGGAACCTCCGCTGGAAAAGCAGTGGTCGGCGTTGTATTGCCTGATGGCCTGAATGCTTGCAGAGCCGTAACAACTGCCCTCCGTTGCTCGGTATAACCCGGGAAGCATAATAACTTTGTGAGTCGGGTTACCTGAGGCGGCCATGGCAATGGCGTGGCTGTTGGTAATAATGGTTAGATAGTTCCGGCTGATAGCAAGGCGGCTGGCTAGGTATACACAGGTTGCGCTTGAATCAAACATGATGACCTGGCCGTTTTCGACGAGTTGTTCCGCAGTCTTGGCAATAGCCGTTCTCTGTTTCGGGAACAGCTGCTTGCGAACGTTTAGCGTGCCTTCTATCGCGGTTGAGAGACTGGTGGCTCCACCGTGCGCTCTTTGTAATAGTGAGGCTTCGGCCAGCATGTCCAGATCACGGCGGACGGTTTCGATCGAAACGTGAAACTCTTGCGCCAGATCGGAGATCAGCACCAGAGGTTTTACCTTGAGTTGCTGAAGGATGCTGGCTTGTCTCTGTTTCTTGTTTAGACGGGCGCTTTCGTCGCTATTCAATCTTATTTTCTCCCGTTGGTGTTTTTTATTGCTTGATGAGCAAGATGAGGATTCTCGCTGCATTTTTGTTGGTTTTTTCAATATTTTTAGCGCATTTTTGGTGCAATGTCACGATCTTTAATCCGCGTTAAATAGAGGTTTCTATGGTGTTTTGTTCTTAACATATTGAAAATAAATAACTTAATTTTTATTGGTCTTTTATGTGGTTTTGTTGTTAAAAACCAAGTTTTTGTGATCGGGTGGTTGTATTAGGTGTTGTGTTGAATCTTACATCTCTCCGAGCTCAGGGGGTAATGTCGGAAAATGGATTACGAAGCGCAGCTGGCATATCTGCAAAATATCGGTGAGCAGGCTCTGGAAAAGTGGGCTCTGCCGGAAGAGGCCACTTTGAATCTACTGAGTTTGTCGGAGAACGCGACCTACCGGGTGGATATGTCTGATCGACCGCCTCTGGTTTTAAGGGTGCATAGAACCGATTATCACTCCAAAAAGGGCATTCAGACCGAGCTGGATTGGATGAATGCTCTCCAAGGAGAAGCCGGAATTAAAACACCGCAAGCAATCCTGGGTAAGAATGGCGAAGCGATTCAAGAGATAGTGTCTGAGTCCTCGGGTGAAGTGCGTTATATCACACTGTTTCACTTTATTGACGGCGAAGAACCTGACGAATCTGATCTGATCGAACCTTTTAAGCGATTGGGTGAAGTGGCCGGAAAAATGCATAACCATGCACGGGAGTGGGTGTTGCCGGAGTATTTCGATCGTTTGGTCTGGGATTATGAGGGGTGTATCGGCGCATCGGCTAACTGGGGAGATTGGCGACTCGGACCGGGATTGGAGTCTCATCAATTGTCGACTCTGGAAGAGGTTGCCGAGTTGCTGAAGGTTCGCTTGCGGGCTTTTGGACAGAGCACGCAGCGTTTCGGATTGATCCACTCCGATATCCGCTTGGCGAACCTCCTGATTTGTGACGGTGAAACCCGGGTGATCGATTTTGATGATTGCGGTCTTGGCTGGTATTTATATGACCTGGCATCCGCCGTAAGTTTTATCGAGACGATGCCGGGTTTGGACAAGGTCATCGAGGCCTGGATCGAAGGTTATCTTCGCAGTGCGGAATTGTCCGAGGAAGAGATTAAAGAAATTCCTACTTTTATTATGTTACGCCGTTTGACCCTTTTGGCTTGGCTGGGATCGCATCCGGATGCGGATCTGGCGAAAGAGATTGGCAACACCTTTGCAGAAGGAACGGCGGCGTTGGGAGAAGAGTACCTTCAAGCATTCAGGGCTTGAGAGGTTCTGTCGGTATATTGGAAATCGAAGATGGTAAGTGACAATAAGCAAGCATTTTTGGATAGAACCAAGCAGGTTTGGAATCCCGGGAAGACGCAGGATTGGATTGATACCGGTGTAGACATCGTGATTGATAAGCGCGAAGGGTACTGCTTTTGGGATATGGACGGGCGGCGCCTGATTAATATGCATCTGAACGGTGGGGTTTATAACCTTGGGCACCGCAACCCGGAAGTGATCGAAGCGGTAACTGAAGCCATGGTGTATTTTGATATCGGCAATCACCATTTTCCGTCATTGATGCGAACTCGGTTAGCGGAAAAGCTGCTGGAAAGTGGCCCGGATAATATGAAGTACGCCATCTTTGCCAGTGGAGGGGGAGAGGCGATCGATATTGCTCTCAAGTCGGCTCGCAATGCAACCGGAAAGCGAAAAATTATCTCGCTGCAGAACTGTTATCACGGCCATACCGGGCTGTCGGTAAAAACCGGCGCCGCTAGGTTTAACGAAATTTTTCTGACCGAACCGGAAGAGGATCAGTTTGTTCAGGTGCCGTTCAATGATTTGCCGGCGATGGAAGAGGCTTTGCAAGCAGGGGATGCTGCGTGTGTAATTATCGAAAGCATTCCGGCAACCTACGGATTTCCTATGCCCGATCCAGGCTATTTGCCGGCGGTTAAGGCGTTATGCGAAAAATATACGGCGTTGTATATCGCCGATGAGGTGCAGACCGGTTTAATGAGAACCGGGCAGATGTGGTGTTGCACGGGTTATGGAGTTGAGCCGGATATTTTGGTGTCAGGGAAAGGTTTGTCGGGTGGAATTTATCCGATTGCCGCAGTGCTGGTTTCCGAACAGGCGGGGCAATGGTTGAACCAGGATGGTTGGGCGCATATGTCTACCTTCGGCGGTTCGGAGATCGGCTGTGCAGCGGCATTGAAAACGCTGGAAATCATTCAGCGCCCGGAGACGGTTAGAAATGTGCAGGATGTCAGTGCTTACTTCGAGCAAGCGTTGGCTGAGGTACAAAGCAAATTTCCAGAATTTTTTGTCGGAATTCGCAAAAACGGGCTGGTAATGGGGTTGGAGTTCAATCATCCCAGAGGTGCAGAGCTGATTATGCAGGCGCTTTACCGGCAAGGTGTATGGGCTATTTATTCGGCATTGGATCCTCGAGTGTTACAGTTTAAAGCAGGCTTGTTGATGTCGTTGGAACTGTCTCGGGAAGTGATGGCTATTCTCGAAAAAGCGATTGCCGAAGTGATTGAAAATATCGATTTGACGGAAGGTTAGAAGGAGGGCGTAGATGTCGATGCAAGGTAAAACCGTTTTCATTACGGGTGCGAGCAAGGGAATCGGGCGAGGGATTGCGACGGAATTCGCCAAGCACGGTGCCAATGTGGCGATAGTGGCACGTGATAAACAAGCTGCTAAGTCGGTTGCCGACGAGCTGGTATCAAACGGGTATCAAGCCATCGGATTGTCAGCGGATGTTGCCGATAAAGCTTCGCTTGAATCGGCGGTAAATGAAGCTGTTTCAATCTATGGTAGAGTGGATATTTTATGCGCCAATGCCGGAATTTTTCCTTCGGCCGGTTTAGAAGAGATGACCGAAGCGGATTGGGATATCGTGATGAATACCAATTTGAAGGGAACACTGTTTAGCGTACAGGCGTGTTTGCCTGAACTGAAAAAATCCGCAGCGGGACGTATTGTCATTACTTCATCGATTACCGGGCCGATTACCGGTTTTCCGGGCTGGAGTCATTATGGTGCTTCAAAAGCCGGCCAGCTTGGTTTTATTCGAACAGCTGCGATTGAGTTGGCTAAATACGGCATTACGGTGAATGCGGTTATGCCCGGCAATATCCTGACTGAAGGTTTAGCCGGTATGGGAGATGAGTATTTGGCACAGACGGCAGCGTCTATTCCCTTGAAACGGCTTGGATCGGTTGAAGATATTGCAAATGCTATGCTCTATTTTGCCTCGGAACAGGCGGGCTATGTGACAGGCCAGACGATCGTTGTCGATGGTGGACAAGTCTTGCCGGAATCGATGGAAGCCGTGGGGTAATCTTCGCACTTCTTGGCGGGGAAATAATTTATGTTTGAGCGTCCCGCCATTTCAATATGTTTTTATAACCATTCTGACCAGGCAAGCAGCACGTAGGCGATGCCCAAGCCGACGCTGGTAAAGCTAAGCAGTTCGATAATGAAGTGTTCGATTTTGTGTTGAGTTGTATGGTGTTTCATGTTCCAGACCTCTATTGTTTGCATTTTTGTACGTGTCTTTCAATTGAGAGTATCTGCAGATGGGTATTTTTCTTGATCTGTTTCGTCAAAAAATATATGAATTTTCTCTTGGTAAATTAATGGGTTAAAGGTTTTATCGCTTCGGCCGATAAAATGTTTAAAAGCCTGTTTAGAGGGAAGTTGTATGGGAGTTCAAAGTGTCGAGCAAGCTCAAGCTGCTGTCGTAGCTTATAATGCTGCACCGCAGTCAATTTCTCCTGCGACGACTCAAAGCAATACAGCAAATTCCGTTGGGGATGGTAAAAGAGAAAATAACGCTTTTGAGGTTTCCAGCCGAGACTCGAATGCTTCGAGTTCAAACGGCCAGGCGCACAATCTGGTCTCCAAGGCGCAGGCCGATTCGGATCTTCAGCAAAGTCGCGAAGTCGAGCAAGTTCTCACTCAGCTAAAAGCTCGCGATCTTGAAGTCAGGGCACATGAAGCCGCTCACTTGAATGCTGCCGGCGGACATGCGCGAGGTGGAATGTCATTCAGTTATCAAACAGGACCAGATGGCCAAAAATACGCGGTTGGTGGCGAAGTCGGTATCGACACATCACCGGTTGCCGGCGATCCGCAGAAAACTCTGGATAAAGCCCGGCAGATTCAAGCTGCGGCAATGGCTCCGGCACAACCTTCTTCTCAGGATTTTCGTGTTGCCGCGCAAGCAATTCAGATGCAGCAGCAGGCTCTAGTCGAAATGAGGCAGATGTCGCAGGAAGAGGCGGGTATGGGTGAGAGGAACGGTTTTGAAGCCCGGTTAAGTGTTCAGCGGGCGGAAAAGCCCGCTGAAGCTTGAAGGTTTAAGATTCCGATGCCGGGCAGAAGGTTTCTTGCATGACACCCATTAATTGCAGAATATTGTGATCGCGCACTTTGCATAGAATTTTGCTGCCTTCACGGCGTGATGTAATAATCTCTTTTTCCCTTAAAATGTCGATATGTTGAGAAATATTACTCTGGGTTGTGCCGACCTGTTTGACGATATCCATGACGGGAAGTTCTTTTTCGCCGATGACGCAAAGAATCTTCAGACGTAGAGGGTGACCCATCGCCTTTAAGGCTTTGGATGCCTTATTAATATTCTCTTCCTTCATTTCAAAAACATTTGCGTCTAAGTTTTCCATTATTACTTCTTTACTATATAACAATATTATGAATTTCTAGAAGGATTCTAATGAAAAGCGGCCCTTATGTCACTTAAAGTTAATTTATAATGGACAAATAATTTTTTTAGAAAAAATTTTTTATTGGCGGCCGATTCAGGCAATAATGGGCTTCAATCGAAAGAAGTGGAGAAAAAAGTGGCGTCTTCTGGATTTAAGAAAGCAGTATGGTTAGGTTCCGGTGTGGTTTTAGGGGCAATGATTGCCGTTGGTTCTACGGTATGGGCTGACAAGGAAACTAATCCGCCACAGACGCCACAAGCCGAAGAGCAGAAAATGACCCTGCCTTTGCAGGAATTGCGTGCCTTTGTTGAAGTCTATGAGCGCGTCTATCACGATTATGTCGATCAGGTCGACGATAAGAAACTTCTGGAAGGTGCGATCAGCGGAATGCTATCGAGTCTTGATCCGCACTCCGCCTACCTTCCTCCGACTGACTTTAAAGAGATGGAAGAGCACACCCGCGGTGAATTTGGCGGTCTCGGGATGGAAGTCGGGATGGAAGACGGCTTTGTTAAGGTCATTTCTCCAATCGACGATACTCCGGCACAAAAAGCCGGGATCAAAGCCGGAGATCTGATTATCAAACTGGGCAATGAACCGGTTAAGGGTAAGACTCTTAGTGAAGCGGTTAAAATCATGCGCGGCAAGCCGGGTACAAAAATCACCTTAACTGTTGTGCGTGAAGGTGAAGACGGGCCGCTTAAGATCGATCTTACCCGTGCTGTGATTAAAGTAAAAAGCGTTAAGCAGCGTCTATTGCCTGACGGTGTCGGTTATGTCCGTATCAGTCAGTTCCAGATTCGTACCGGTCAGGATTTACAGAATGCGTTAACGACATTGGAAAAAGAGAACGGAGTGCCTTTGAACGGCCTGGTTCTGGATTTACGGAATAATCCGGGCGGCGTTTTGAATGCGGCGGTTCAAGTTTCCGATGCATTCCTGAATGACGGTTTGATTGTCTATACCGAAGGGCGTATCAAAAACTCCAAAATGCGTTTTGAAGCGGAAGAAGGCGATCTGATGAATGGTAAGCCGATTGTTGTTTTGATCAACGAGGGTTCCGCTTCGGCTTCGGAAATCGTTTCCGGTGCTTTGCAGGATCAGAAACGCGCGATTATTGTCGGCCGTACCAGTTTCGGTAAAGGCTCGGTACAGACCTTGTTGCAGTTGAATAACGGTGCAGCGATCAAGGTGACAACTGCTCGTTACTACACTCCATCCGGACGTTCGATTCAAGCGGAAGGTATCGAGCCGGATGTCAAAATCGATTTGGTTAAGGTTGAAAAAGTGAAGCCGTCCGAATTGGGTAATATCAAAGAAAAAGATTTGAGCGGTCATTTGGAAAATGGTGAAGCGCATGCTGACAAGACTTCCGATAAGGATAAAGCCGATAAAGACGTCAAACAGCTTCTGGATAAGGATTATGAGTTGAACGAGGCGTTGCGCATCGCTAAGACTATGATCCTTGCACAAAAAATGCAGGCTAAATAAGTTCAAGGAGCAATCCTATGGCAAAAGTATTAGTCCCATTGGCGCAAGGCTGTGAAGAGCTCGAAGCCGTGACTTTGATCGACTTGATGGTTCGCGCAGGTATAGAGGTGGTTACTGCCAGTCTGGACGACGAGCGTGTGATTACTGCCAGCCGTGGCGTTCAATTGATCGCTCAGACCACTTTGGATCAAGTGCTGGGTCAGGAATTTGATCTGGTTGTTCTTCCGGGCGGTTTACCGGGGGCTGATTATCTCAATGAGGACCCGCGGATTATCGAGTTATTGCAGCGAACCGTTCAGCATGGCGGTTTGTCGGCAGCGATTTGTGCGGCACCGAAGGTGCTGGTCAGTGCCGGATTATTGGATAACCGGGAAGCGACCAGTTATCCGGGAGTCATTGATGTAGAACCTGCTCCGGGAATGCAATATCTCGACCTACCGGTAGTCGATGCCGGCTCGGTGCTGACCTCTAAAGGCCCCGGCACGGCAATGGACTTTGCGCTGATATTGATCGAACGTCTGTGTGGTGCCGAGAAACGCCTGGAAGTCGAGCAGGGATTACAGAGATCCTAGATTAAAATCAGTATTGATCAAAACAACGGCGGATTTTTCCGCCGTTGTTGTTTGTGTTGACATGTTTATGCTGCAAATTAATCGGCTTAAAAAGTATTTTTTATTGATTTTTTATCGATAAATGAAAGAATGCATTAGGAAACGGGTCTTCTGTAATGAACGGGGCTACCGTTTCGATTCATTTCAGAGGGAGAAATTATGATGAAAGCGTTTAATTCAATTACGTCGATGTTTGCAGTTGCAGTATTCGGATTTGCTATGTTGGGTACGGTACAAACTGCGGCGGCAGCGGAAAACCCGTTCGGTCTGTCGGCCCAGCAAGATGGCTTCATGCTATTGGCTTCGGAAAAATGCGGGGCAGGCAAATGCGGAGCGGAAAAACCGGCTCAGAAGTGTGGCGGTGAGCCTGCCAAGAAATGTGGTGCTGAAAAACCAATGAAATGCGGTGCCGGTAAATGTGGCGGTACTCCTCCGGCAGAGAAGAAATGCGGTGCCGGTAAATGTGGTGGCAGTAAGTAATCGTTTTTTCTGATTGACTACCGTATTAAAAGCGCCAACGAATTTCGTTGGCGTTTTTGTTTGGAGATTTTAAAAATATAGAAAAGCTTTCTAGGTTTTTTGATCTTTTTTTCCGTATCCGCCGCCGCCCGGCGTCACCATTCGGAAACGGTCGTGAATCTGCATCTGCAGTGTAACCGTACTCGGCAGGTTTTCTCCTTCAATGTAGCGGTTATCTTCATAACGAATATGTCGGTGATAACCGGTTTTTCCATTCTTGCCGCCGGCCATACCATAAGGTTCGACTAAGCGGTGGTTGCTTAAAACCGACAGGGTCATCGGCTGCAGAAATTCGAACTCGCGAATACAGCCGTTGCCGCCACGATGTTCGCCGTCACCGCCACTGTTTTTACGGATCTCGAACCGATGCAATCGCACAGGATAGCGGCTTTCGAAAATTTCCGGATCGGTCAGGCGCGAGTTAGTCATATGAGTGTGTACGGCATCGCAACCGTTATAGCCCGGACCGGCTCCGCTGCCGCCACAGAGGGTTTCGTAATATTGCCATTGCTCGTTACCGAAAGTCAGGTTATTCATTGTGCCTTGCGAGGCAGCCTGAATCTGTAATGCGGCGTACAGGCAGTCGGTAATAACCTGCGAGGTTTCGACGTTGCCGGCCACCACTGCCGCCGGATAATGCGGATTCAAAATACAGTCGTTCGGCATGCTGAACTCGACCGGGCGCAGAAAACCGTCATTTAACGGAATCGGCTGGTTAATCAAAGTTCTCAGTACATACAAAGTCGCTGCACGTGTGATCGCGAAAGGCGCATTAAAATTGTTACTCTGCTGTTTACTGGTTCCGACAAAATCCAAATGGATTTTTTGGCGCTCCAGATCGATTTCGACCTGGATGCATACTTGCGCACCTTGATCGGTTCGGTAGCAGAATTTTCCTTGGTTAAGATCCTTTAACAGCGCTTTTACCGCTTGTTCCGAGTGGTTCAATGCATGTTGCATATACTGGCTGACGGTTTCGGTGCCTTCCTGCTTGCATAGCTCAAGCAAGCCGTTGATTCCTTGCTGGTTGGCGGCGATTTGCGCGTGCAGGTCATTCAGATTTTGCGTCAGGTTTCTGACCGGATGGTCGGAGTTCAGCAGCGCACTGCGCACGCTTTCTCCCTGAAATTCCCCCTGCCGTACCACGGCAAGGCAATCCAATAAAATGCCTTCCTGTTCTATATGTGTGCTGTTGGCCGGCATGGAGCCCGGAGTGATGCCGCCGACATCGGCATGATGTCCGCGTGAAGCGACAAAGAAACGGCATTTGTCGGCAACGAATACAGGGGAGATCAGCGTGATATCCGGCAAATGCGTGCCGCCGGCGTAAGGGTTGTTAATCGCATATACATCGCCTGACTGAAGACCGTTGCCGATGCGTTGGATCAACGTTTTAACCGATTCACCCATCGAACCGAGATGTACCGGTACGTGCGGCGCATTGGCGATCAATTGTCCTTGCGAGTCGAACAGCGCACAGGAAAAATCCAGCCGCTCTTTAATATTGACCGAATGGGCACTTTTCGCCAGAGTCGCTCCCATCTGTTCGGCGATGGCCATAAAACGGTGATTGAATAGTGCCAGGCGAACCGCATCGGCTTCATTTTCAAGGCTGGCTTCTTTGTTCTGTGAGTTTGCTATCGCGACTTGCGGTTCGTGTATTAAATGCAGCTGAGCGCCCTCAATCACTTGTGCCGTCCAGTCGGGAGCTAGGAATAGCGTACCGGTGTCTTCCAAAATCAGTGCGGGACCTTGCAGGCGTTGCTGTCCGGCAAGTTGATTACGTCGATAGACCGGGATTTCTTGCCACTGGTTACCGATGTAGCAATTTTCCGAGGAGACGGCGGCGGCATCTTCTTCGACAGTTGTGGCCTCGACTTGGTGCTGCGGAGTTGCGGAAATGGCTTCGACACTGACACTGTTGATAACGATCGGCTGTGCACTGAGTTCGAAACCAAACTGACGAAGATGTTCGCGGCGGAAAGCTTGTGCAAGCTGAAGACCGGGAGTGTTGAGGTCGGCTTCAATGTCGATCAGCGTATCACTGCCTTGGTATTGCAGGTGCAAGCGGATTTGAGTGCTGGCTGCTTGTACGCCTTGCTCTGCCAGAGACTGATGCGCTTCTGAGATCTGTGTCTCAATATCACTGTGAATGTGCTCTATTTCTTGTAAATGACAATCATAAGCGCGGGTTTTAATCACCCGGCTCTGGGCCAGTCCCATTCCGAAAGCGGATAAGACTCCGGCAAATGGGTGGAGCAGGACCTGGCGTATACCGAGGCGCTCGGCTACCGCACAGGCATGTTGACCACCGGCACCACCGAAGCTGACCAGTGTATAGTGTTGTAAGTCATGGCCTTTTTGCGTGGAAATGGTTTTGACTGCATTCGCCATATTTTCGACGGCAATGTCCAGAGCGCCTAGGGCGGTCTCTTCCGGACTCAGGTCCAAGCGGTTTCCGAGCTCGGTAAAAGCGTCGATCAGACCGTCACGGTCCAGCGGTTGATCGGCATTCGGACCGAAGACTTTCGGAAAATGTTCCGCCTGAATCCGCCCGAGAAAGACATTGCAATCGGTTACCGTCAGAGGACCGCCGCGTCGATAACTTCGCGGTCCAGGCAGCGCTCCGGCCGAATGCGGGCCGACATGCAATTCACCGTGCATGTCTTCCAGTATCGAACCGCCACCGGCTGCGACGGTATGGATATCCAGCATCGGCACGCGAACCGGAAGGCTGTCAATTTCGCTATCGAAACTGCGTTCCAACTGGCCTGCATAATGAGAGACGTCGGTGGAGGTACCACCCATATCAAAGCCGATAATGCGCTGGTGTCCGGCTTGAGCTGCCGTCGTCACAGCGCCGATAATGCCTCCCGCCGGGCCGGACAGCAGAGCATCCTTGCCACTGAAGACTTCCGCCGAGGCCAGACCTCCGTGAGATTGCATAAATCGCAGATCGACCCCAGGAAGTTGCGAAGCTACCTGATCGACGTAACGTTTCAGGATAGGACTAAGGTAAGCATCCATTACGCAGGTACGGCCGCGAGCGATGTATTTAATCAAAGGCGAGCTTTCGGCCGAAGTGGATATTTGCGCAAAACCGACTTCTTTTGCCCAGGCCGCGATCTGCTGCTCATGCCGGGGATTAAGGTAGGCATGCAGCAGAACCACGGCAATTGCTTGATAGCCCTGCTGTTTAAGCGTTTGCAGCGCTGCGATGACTTCCGGTTTGTCGAGGGCTTCGATTTCCTTGCCGCTGGCATCCATTCGCCCGGAGATTTCGACACTGGTTTGATAGAGGGCTTCCGGCAATTGAATATCCAGAGCAAAGATGTCCGGGCGATTCTGATAGCCGATTTTAAGTGCGTCGGCAAAGCCGCGATGAGTGACAAGAGCGACCGCTTCGCCTTTACGTTCCAATAAAGCATTCGTGGCGACTGTGGTGCCCATTTTGACGCAGTCGATCCGTTCTACCGGGATTTTTTCTCCGGGAGCAACCTGCAAAAAATGTGCGATGCCGGCGACTGCCGCATCGTCATATTGCTCCGGATTGACCGAAAGAAGTTTGTGGGTATGCAGTTTGCCGTCAGGATCGCGGGCAACCAGATCGGTAAAGGTGCCACCTCGATCGACCCAGAATTGCCAAGTTTTTTGGGACATAAATCAACATCGTTTAGAATAGGAATGCCCGCTATTATAGCGAAATCTCGGCGAGATGCCTGGAACAGCGGGTACAAGGGAACAGCACAAGCGTGCGACAAGAAAAAGCGGCTACTTGGTAGCTTGAAGGAACAGCGCATGGCGATTCAGTCCAAACAGTCTTTGGCTTCTTTAAAAGTTTTACCGATCGTATTTTCCTGGCGCTTCTGGCTGAAGGTATTTGTCCGCTTCAGACAGCGCAACGGGACCGATGCGGTGTCGATTTTGGCGTATACAACCCTTATCGGGCTCGTACCGATGCTGGCAGTCATGCTGAGCCTGTTTTCGGTATCGCCGTTTTTCTCCGATTTTGAAGATCTGGTCATGGATCAGGTGGTGCACAATTTGATCCCCAGTTCTCAGCCGGTCATCGAAAATTATCTGTTGCAGTTTTCCCAGCAGGCGGTGCACTTAAAAGGTCCCGGATTGTTTGTGATGTTTATTACTACGCTGATGTTGTTGTGGAAGGTGGATGAAAAACTCAACGGTTTGTGGGTCGATCCGATTCGGCGCAAATGGTGGGTCAGTCTGTTGCATTATCTCGGTGTCAGTCTGCTGGGACCGATTCTGCTCGGCCTGAGTCTGGTGGTTAGCACTTCGGTGATGGCGATTCCTCTGCTGGCGGAAACGACACCATTGATCGAAAAGCTTATGTTCGGTATGAGCTTGTTGCATTTTGCTTTAGGTTTATTGGGTTTCGCGGCGCTATATAAATTTGTTTCGATTCCGTATGTACCGTTTCGGGTCGCTCTGGTAGCCGGGCTGATGGCGACACTGCAGATGGAGCTGTTGAAAAGCGGCTTTGCCTTGTATGTGAAATGGTTCCCGACTTACGATCTGATTTATGGCGCTTTTGCCGCCGTACCCCTGTTTCTTTTGTGGCTGTATCTGATCTGGTTTATTGTCATCTGGAACGGTGCAGTGGTGGCCACTCTGGTCACTTATCCGTCGTTAACATCGAGCTCCACTTCCGGAAAAGATGTTTCTCGTCCTGCGCAAGTCAAGGGCGACTCGGGTTCCGCATGAAGCCAAGTCGTGTTTATTGGTTTTTGAGCGTCGCTTTATTTGTCGCATCCTTGTTGCATGTCGCTTATGGAGCCGGTTGGTTGGTTTCGGCATCCTGGACTCCGCAGCAGAGTTTGATTTTTTGGGAACTTCGTTTGCCGCGTTTGCTGACAGCCTTAAGTGTCGGTGCCGGTCTGGCGATCGCCGGGGTCGCTTTACAGGCTCTGTTTCGCAATCCGTTGGCCGAGCCGGGATTGGTCGGAGTCTCGGCCGGTTCGGCGTTCGGTGCTGTGTTTATGATGGTTGTCGGCAGTTGGCTATGGCAGGAAATATCCTGGTGGCAAATTGGCGGCATGGCATTTTTCAGCGGCTTGGCGACCATCGGAGCGCTGTATTGGATTGCCACTCGCAACGGTCGCACCGATGTCGCTATGATGTTGTTGGCCGGGGTCGCATTCAATGCCATTTTCGGTGCTTCGACACAGTTTCTTATGACGGTTTCCGATGCCTTACAGCTACAGTCGGTCACTTTCTGGTTAATGGGTTCTCTGGCCAACCTTGCATGGCACTCGGTGTTGATATTGGCAGTGATAAGTTTGTTGGCTGCCTTCGGTCTGTTGGCACTGTTGAAACCGATGAATGCCTTTGTTTTGGGTGAGGAGACCTGTCTGCATATGGGTTATGATCCAAAGCACTTTAAATGGCGGGTGATGGTACTGAGTGCTTTAATCGTTGCCGCCAGTGTTGCGGCTGTCGGGGTGATCGGTTTTGTCGGTTTGGTGGTTCCGCATATGATTCGCCTACTGGTCGGAGCCGATCATCGCGCTGTTTTGCCTTTGAGCGCTTTTGGAGGTGCTCTGCTACTGGTTTTGGCCGATCTATTTGCCAAACAGCTTTTTGCTCCGGTTGAGCTACCGATCGGATTATTGATGGCGATGCTTGGCGGGCCGTTTTTCCTGTGGCTGTTAATGCAGAATCGACGAGCTGTATAGAGGCAAGAGGGGGACGACGTGTTTGAAATCAGACAACTGAGTTACACCTGTAACGGCCAAGTGCTATTGCAGCCGATGGATGTAAAACTGCGGTCTGGGCAGATTCATGTCTTGCTTGGCGAGAACGGTGCCGGAAAGTCGACTTTGTTGCGCTGTCTGAGCGGGGCTTTGCATACTATGCAGGGCGAGGTTCTATTAGATGGCAAGTT
Source organism: Thiomicrorhabdus heinhorstiae (assembly GCF_013391765.2). Taxonomy (GTDB): domain Bacteria; phylum Pseudomonadota; class Gammaproteobacteria; order Thiomicrospirales; family Thiomicrospiraceae; genus Thiomicrorhabdus; species Thiomicrorhabdus heinhorstiae. Next base: position 89,018 of record NZ_JACBGI020000007.1, read on the forward strand.
GCTTGCGGAATGGTCTTTGCCGGAGCTGGCGAAAAAACGTGCTCACTTGGGACAGCGACAGGAAAACGCTTTCGCTTTCAGCGTCCGGCAGTTGGTCGCATTAGGTCTTGAAGTGCAGGGGCCTGGAAAGCAGGACGACTCGCAGTTGCAGGAGATTTTGCACTGTTTTGATTTGCATGATTTAGCAGAGCGTTCGATTTCGACGCTTTCCGGAGGGGAGCTGCAAAGAGCGCATTTTGCCAGAACAATAGCGCAGATCTGGCCGACGGAATCGCATGGCGAGCAGCGTTTTTCCGGAAAATGGTTATTACTTGACGAATGGTATGCCGGACTCGATTTAAAGCACCAGATATCCTTATTGCGCAAAATGAAACAGTGGTGTCACGAGGGCTTGAGCATTGTGATGGTTGTGCATGATCTGCATCTTGCTCAGGCGTTGGCTGATCGGTGCCTGCTATTGAAAAACGGCGAATTGCTGTTTTACGGCTCGGCCCAAGAAGCTCTGCAGCCGGATCGTTTAAGACAGCTGTTGGAAGTCGAGGTGCATGTCGACAATGAACAGGGGTATTTGCGGGTCGATTTTTAAACCGGGTAGTCGCATGAGGAATGGTGGCCGTTCTATTAAAAATTTTTTGAATAAGGGTGAAATATTTTTCAATGAGTTCGGTCCTAATTGTTAACTATACTTAATCTTCGTTTGATTTTGTGTTGATTGGCCTTGGAAGCCGCTCCCCGGAAAAGGATCGATATGCGACATAAACACCGTTTTTTCGAACAGCTGGTCTCGGCCTATGCCAACGATCTGTATCGTTACGCCTATTGGCTGTGTAAAAACGTTACGGTTGCCGAGGACTTGGTGCAGGAGACTTTTTCTCGGGCATGGAAAGCTTTGGAAAGCCTGCAGGATGAAAAGGCGGCCAAAGCGTGGCTGTTAACGATTCTGAGGCGTGAACACGCTCGTTTGTATGAGAAATATCAGCCGCAGTTGCTGGAAATGGACGAATCGATTGCGATGGAAGATCCCGAGCACGATCCGCAAATGAATACCGAACGTCAGCAATTGTATCAGGCGATGCTGCAATTACCCGAGGAGTACAAAGAGCCTTTGATGTTACAAGTGATTTGGGGATTGAACGGTCAGGAGATAGCCGAGCAGTTGGATTTGAAACTGGCGACGGTCAATACTCGCCTGTTTCGCGCCAGACAGCAGCTAAAACAGCTGTGGGATGGTGGTAGTGCAACCGAATCCCGGGAGGTGGTGCGATGAATGAATTGAAGTTCCGTCAAAAATTGCTTAGCGATCCGAATTCTCTGGATGAGGATATGCTGGCGTTTTTGGCCCGGCATCCCGAGCAGGCGCAGAGTGTCAAACGTGCGCGCCAGTTCGATCAGATTCTCGAAGAGATATTTGACGTCGAGCCGCCGGAAGGCCTGAAAGAGCGCATTCTGCTTAAGAATAGCTATGAGCGCGTTGAGGAAGAGAAGGTGGCGGAGGATTCTGAAGTTGCCGAATCTTCGACGAATAGCGGTGGTTCCGCTGCGATTCCTGCACCGAAAAGAGTAACGGTGATTCCAGCGCCGGATACGGAATCCAAACTGGTTTCTTCCTGGTTTCGCATGCCGTCGCTGATGGCGGCAAGCGTATTCGCTCTTGCCCTGCTGTTCAGTGGTTCCTGGTATTATTCCTATCAGCACAGAACTCTGGATGGACAGGATTATATCGCGCATATTATCAAGCATATCGAGGCCGATCCCGAACTGATGACTGCCTATAAAGTGCCGGAAACCCCGCACGAGATGCAATCACTGTTCGCCAAAGTCGGAGCGCAGTTGCAGAAGCCGATCGAAAGTATGAGCTACGCCGGCGAGTGCGATGTCGAAGGCCAGAAAGGGTTGCATATCGTCATGCAGGATAAGGAAGGACCTGTAACGATTATCGTTATGCCGGGTAACCGTTTAACCGCGATGGAGGCTTTCCAGGCGAGCGGCTATCACGGTGAGCTGATCCCTGTTAAAGGGGGCGTAGTGGCGATTGTTGCCAATTCGATGGAACAGATCGCGTTGGCGCAGATGCGTTTCTTCCAAGCGGTGCGCTTTGTGTAGGGTTTTACAGCGGTTGAGTTTCAACCGCTTGTAAAACCAGGTGTTGAGCGGCGTCAAAATCGATATGACCGCTCAGCTCCATGACTCGGCAATTTTGTAGCAGCTGCAGATAAGCGTCCATTTCAGGCAGCGTTCCGTTTTTCAGAAAGCCTTCATTGTCGGCATAGAAAGGACCGGGTGTTTTCATCACCGCCGAGATCAGGTCTTTTCTCTGGCGAATATCTACTTCGTTTAATTCGGTCGGTAAATTCGGGTCCAATTGCCAATTCAATATTACCAGCATATCCAGCTTCGCTTCCTGCAGGAAACAACCCGCACCGAATAGGCGATCGACGTCGGCATCGAATTTCTGTTCCAGATAACGCAACTCTTCACTATCCATCTGCAAAAATTCCTCACGTTCCCGAGCGCTTAGTAGCGGATGCAGTTTAGGATTATGCACGATGGTTCCCGGATTGATACGCGGTTGTTTGGGAATGCCGCGCATGAGGATAGAGTTTCCTTCCTGTTGGAGAAGCAAACGGTCATTACTGATAAAGCGACTTTGGTGTGCTTCCTGGGCCAGTAGATGTAGCATCAGTGTAGATTTTCCACCGCCCGACAGGCCGGCGAAGGTGATGCCGACTCCATCCAGTTGCATTCCAGAAGTGTGTGCCAATAGCCAACCGTTACGCAGATGATGATTGAGGTATTGGGTAAGAATAAAATTCACGATCTGGTTTGGGTGTTTCTCGGCATCGCCGAAAGAGGCGGCATGCAAAGTGTGCTGATTGGGCATCGGTTGCAGGAACAACATGCCGGTTTTGACTTTTTGCAGAAATCGAACGGGCTGACCAAGATGCTCAATATCATAGATGGCATCTTTCCGTCCGGTTTTACCGGCTTCTCTCTGCCAGTCTTCCCAAGGATAATGTTGAATAAAGGATTCTGCTTCCGACACTTGGTAGATATGGATTTTTGGCACTTGTCCCTGAGATGAACCTGATTGGATTGTTTCCGCTAGATCGCCAAAATAGTCGTCGAGAATCTCCAGAACACGCTTTGAAGTACTGTATAGCTCGATCGGATAGGCCAGCAGATTTAAACGCAACCCTTGAGATTGCAGGGGATGGGCCAGCTTAATTTGTAGCAATAAGGCTTCAAGATACTGCATCTAATTCCCCATTGCGATCTTTCAGTAGCAGATTAATTACATAGTCTGTATAGCGGCTGGCCATATTGATTTCGAGACCTTCCTGCGCGCCTTTGAAACCGCCGAAAGCGGATACCTCAAAACAGATATAGCCGTCTTCGGTTTCCGCGACATCGACAGTGGTATAGGCAAGATCAAATTGCGCCTGGGCTTTGCGGGCCATTTCAATGACGTCGTCCGGTGGGTAGACGGCAGCATATTTCCCGCCAGAATGAATGGTCGTATTCCAGCTTGAACCGTCGCCGATTCGGGCGTAAGCGCCTTGGTACTCGCCGCCCAGAAAGACCAGCCCCATGTCATGTCCGGGAAGCTGGACTTTTTGTTGAATATATAAGAAACCGTGCTTCTCTTTATAGGCTTTCAACTGTTTCTGAAGAGTCTTTTTGTCCGTCGAACTATCGAGTACTTCCATGCCACGTGCTTTCGTTGAAAAAAGCGGTTTAAGAACGACACTGCCAAACCGATGTACAGCATCATAAGCTGCGGAAACGTCTTCGGTAATCAGCGTTTTCGGCATCGGGATATTGGCCTTTGCCAGAGAAACCGTACAGCTCATACGATCGACTAAGCGTAAAATTTCTGCCGGATTGGAGTAGATCTTTACACCGCAGCATTCAACAAAACGCAGAATTTCCAAGCGGTCTAAAACCTGAGGGCTATAGTCTTGGGATATTTTCTTAATAATAATTCCGTCCAATTTGCACAGACACTGGTCTTGATACAGCACTTCCGGAATCGACAGGTCGGCGACGACTTTTTCGATATCGATGACCAGGCGGAAACCTGTACGTTTTTCGATTTCGTCGGCGAGGACTTCTGTGGACCACTTGCCGGGAATGCCAACGACGCCAATTTTTAGATCAGTCATGGAAAATTTCCTTTGGAATCATATAGTTTTTTCGTTGAGTCTTATCGAGTTGAATCAGTTGTTCGATCAGGAAGCGGCCTTTGTGGTGCATCGATTTGGCGTGTTCCTGATCAAGAACGAAACGGGTCGAAGTTAAAAACGATCTCGCCAGTCCCAATGCCATGCGAATTTCGTAATCGCGATCACGTATCTGTTCGGCGTAGTCGTGGCCGAAATCGTAAATCGCTTCCATCGAGCGCGCGATGCGTTTGCGGGTATCCGGATCGAAATAGGTCAGGCGATAGAAAGAAACAATCAGTACCGACAGGTCCTGCACGTAATCCATATACTCGGAGCGGTGCAAATCAATGAAGCTGATCTGATCGGTTAAAGCATCATAGATAATATTGTCAGTATTGAAATCGCCGTGGATATAGACCGCATTTGGCACTTGCAAGTCACGTTCGATTTTTTCGGCTTCTTCGACCAGCTTTTCCAACGATGGTTGTTTGACGTTACCGATCTGTAAACCTTTTAAATTAAAGTTCGGGTGAACATCGTAGATGGAACCAAGACGCTTATTCAGCTGACGCATAAAATCGGCGGAACGCGGTTCTTTGATACGCGTCGTTTGCCAGATGTCCAGCAAGGTATTGAACAGGGTGTTGAGGCCTTTTTTCAAATGCTTGTTATCTTTTTCGAGAAGCAGTTTGTCAAAGGTCTGTCCTGTCAGATATTCAAACAGCAAAGAAGCCTTGTCGCCCTGTTTCTGATAAGAATAGACTTCCGGAGCGATACCGGGAAATTTCTGATGCCAGCTTTCGATACCGGCTTTCTCTTCCTGCAGCTTGCGTTTTTTGCCTTCCTTGAAAATCGCTAGAATCGAGTGTTCGGCTTCCGAAGCGGTTCCGACGCCGGAAATAGTGCAGCCGGACTTGGTTTCGCCCATAGAGTGGATTTTAAGATCGTTTTGCGATAGCTGGTGATCGAGTTCGGAAAGGCTGGCTTCGAGCGCCTGATAACGGTCGATCTGGATAAACTGTCCGACATTGGCGGAAATAATCCCTTCACCGACCCTCAGCAAGGCCTGACCCATAATCGAAACGTCTTTAAGAATAAAACTGGCCTGTAGTAGCGCTTCGGTTTGCTGGCCGGTTTTCAGGCTTTTTTTGTATTTATCCAGCTGCTGATCGCAGGTCTTGTCGATGCGCACTTGCAGGCGACAGATGTCGATCGCCAATCCGAGGCTTTCGCTTTCAATCGCGGCACTGATAAGCGACAGGCCTTTATTCAGGGAGTCAAATGCCTGATAGACCGGCTTTTTCTGAATCAGCTTCAAGCTCTTCATCTGCTTAAGTTGGTAAGTCAGCTCCTGCAGGCGGCTGGACAGGGCTTTCAAGCTGGTACTGATGTGTTCGTAGCATTGGATATTCAGGCGTTCATTGCGGCAGCTATCCGCACAGTAGGTCGCACCGGCACGGTTCAGCAGGTTGATATGGGCGTTTTCGATATAGTCGATGCGTTCCAGACTTTTGTCGAACAGGGTTGGGTCTTCGCGTTCCAGGCCGTCCTGTATCGTCTGCAACTGTTTCTGGATGTCCAGAATCAGGAAACGTAAAGCTTCGTAAAGCGGAGGTAAGATTTTCATACGACTCTCAAGGTATTTTTTAAGGGTGGCTTCAAGTGCAAAGTATCGCTATTTCGACTTGGAGGCTTTTTTGGCCTTAATGAATAATGGAGCGTTTTTATCCGAATCGGCTTCGTAGTTGGACCAGCTCAGGCGCAGGCGCAGTTCGCTGTTTTTCTTGCTGTTGGTCGCTTTGATTCTAAGAAGACTGATTTTTCCCGGTTTAAGAAGCAGAGTCTCTTCTTCGTCGGAGAGAAGGATTTCACCTTTCTCAATGCCCTCTGTCAGAGCTTTGAGGTAGCTGATAATGGCATCCTTATCCTGTAGGGATTCGTGCTCGAAATATTGATTATTCTTTGCCATAACTCTCTCCCGACGGATGGTCAGGCGCTTAAGCGCCCTGGGTGAAACGATTTCGCGGTCGGCATGTCGCAGCAATAAGCGAAAACCGTCCCCGAAGAGGAAAATATTGTAACAGCTTCGCCGTGCGGTTTCATTTTGGATTTTTTTCGACAATTCGAGTTCAGCTGGGTGTCGCACTCGAAGTTCAACAAGCCTTCGCGCACAAATAATTGCTGGCCGTTTTCATGGCTGCGATGACCGTTCACCAAAGCAAAGATGCCCTGCTGTCTAAGGGTCTCTGCCCCCATAGAACTAAACGGCCAATCTTTGTCGCGGTACTTGGTGCGGAAAATATTTCCGTAAGGGCTGTAATACATTTCGAAGATCTGCCCGCTTCGCATCTGATTGCGGAACTGTTCGTTCAAACTGTCGCTGCCGTTTTCCTGCATGCAAAGGGCGATGGAATCATCGACACCGGCGTGACAGAAAAGGTAGCTGCCGCTGTGATGCAGGAGTTGCAGATTCTGGAAGAACCAGGCGAATTCGCCGTCGGAATCGACAAAAAGTTGCTTCGCTTTCAAAGCCGCATGGTAAACCTGATTCAGGTTTAAGCCTTTTTCGTGGCAGGCCTGCATAAAGTCGATGCGTTTGCTGCGGATCTGTTTAATCTCTTTTTCGATCTGTTTGCGCTTCATAAAGTATTGTGCATATTGCGGAAACAGACGATACCAATCTTCGTTCGGGAAAAGTGCTTCTTCGATCAGACTGTCTGCCAGCTTAGGCGCTTCTTCATGCACACAGTAGCGATGATAAACCTCGGCGAGGAACGTGGCGCACTTGCGGCCCATGCGAACAAAGAAATGCGCCTGACGCAAATCGTGCATAAAATCCAGAGCCAGAAGACCGGCGTAAACACGGATGTCATGATTACCCGCCAAAAGAATCAGATCCAGTCCGGCTTCACGCAGGTGATTCAATAGTTCGAACAGCTGTAAATTACTCGGACCTTTATCGAAGCAGTCGCCGCCGATCAGAATTCGTCCTTGAAAGGCTTTATCGGTCAGCTGGACTTGATCCAGTTCGCTTGATTCCGTGATCAGACCGCTAAGTTTTAATGAACGCAAAAACGCTCCGGCATCGGCATGCAGATCGCAGAAGAAGTAGGTTTCCTTATCCGGCGAAAGCCAGGCTTGCGGAATGATTTCAAACGGTTTTTCGGGTTGCCAGTCGATTACTGATTGCATGGCAGTCTCCTTAAAATTAATCGATTAACGGCGAATATTTCGCCTTGTCACGTCGTTTCCAGTCGCCGCTGTGCAGGCGTAATCCGGTCTGTTGCCATTCAAAGAACAGCGGTTCGGCGTGATACATGGAATACAGTGGAATTTCTTCTGGTTGCAAAATGCCCATTCTTTGCGCCGCATGGCGGAAAGAAGCGCCGTGTCCGCATACAATCCATAAGGTCGGCACCGTAATTTGCGCCTGCAGTTCGAAACAGCGTTGCTGCAAATATTCGGCGACTCGCTGGCCGGCCTGGTTCAGGGATTCGGCGAAAGGGCATGGCAGACGATAGTCGCTGTCCGACTTCCAGTTTGCCGGCGGTTGCGCAAAGCGCGGGTCTTGTTGCAATGCGGCTTCGATTTCCATCACCGTCATATTGGCAAAACTGCCGACACAGCGCTCATTGAGGCTCGCGTCACTGGCGACAGAAAATTCTTCGCCAAGCTGCCCGGCGATAATGGAAGCCGTCTGCCAGGCTCTCAATAAAGACGAAGCCTGAACCGAAGCATGGATATCGAGTCCGTGTTCATCGGCAAAGGCGCGCAACTTGGTTGCCGCGCTACGACACGGTTTTTCGCCTTGTTCGGTTAATGCAAAAGGTTGCCAGGCGCTTGGGGTGTCGTGTTTCTGTAAATAGTCGCCATGGCGCAAAAAGGCCAGATAGAGTTTGTTCATCCGGCCTATGGTAGAAAGCAAAGATGAAATGCGTTTAATGCTTTTTTGAAGTTTTTATGACGATGAGTCGAAAGGGATTGAGCCGAAAAAATAAAGCCGGAAAGAACTCCGGCTTTACTGGAAAGAGTTTATTTATAACGAAGTGGTAAGAAGAAATTACAGATCGAAATCGCTGAAATCTTCAGCGCCGACTTTGGAGTCAACCTGGCCGACAAGATATGAGCTGATTTCCGATTCCTGCGGAGCAACCTGAACGTTATCGCTTACCAGCCAGTTGTTCATCCACGGTAATGGATTAGAGCGGTTTTCAAAAATCGGGTCGAAACGCAAGGCTTTCAAGCGGACGTTGGTGATGTATTCGACATAATCTTTCAGAATGCTGGCGTTCAAACCGATCATCGAACCGTCTTTAAACAGATATTCGGCCCATTGTTTTTCCTGTTCGGCTGCTTCGCGGAAGATATTGATTGCCGCTTCCTTGTTTTCGCGCGCGATTTCCGCCAGTTCAGGATCGTCTTTGCCTTCCGCCATCAAGTTCAGCATGTTTTGCGTGCCGGACAAATGTAAGGCTTCGTCGCGGGCGATCAGTTTGATGACCTTGGCGTTACCTTCCATCAGCGAGCGTTCGGCAAATGAGAAGCTGCAGGCGAAGGAAACATAGAAACGGATCGCTTCCAATACGTTTACCGAAACCACTGTTAGGTAAAGTGCGGTTTTGATTTTTTTACGGAACTCGTCGTCTTTATCAAGATCGATCTCGTTGGCATACATGTAATTGGTCAGAGCGATCAGTTCGTCGTAGTGCTCGGTCACACTGATAGCACGCTTGGTAATCTCTTCATTCGTGACGATGTCGTCGAATACCAGTGAAGGGTTGGCAACGATATTACGAATGATGTGCGTATAAGAGCGGCTGTGAATGGTTTCCGAAAAAGCCCAGGTTTCGATCCAGGTTTCCAACTCAGGGATAGAGACCAAAGGCAATAGGGCCACGTTAGGCGAACGACCTTGTACCGAATCCAGAAGGGTTTGGTATTTCAGGTTACTGATGAAAATGTGCTGTTCGTTGGCCGGCAGGTCGGAATATTCGGTGCGATCTGTCGACAAATCAACCTCTTCCGGACGCCAGAAGAAACTCAGCTGCTTTTCGATCAGTTTTTCGAAAAACGGGTACTTCTGTTGGTCGTAGCGGGCAACATTGACGTTTTGTCCGAAGAACATCGGCTCTTTCATCGCGTCGTTGTTGGCTCGGCAAAATGTGGAATAGGTATGTTTTTCCTGGCAACTCATTGAAGACAATCCTCGCTTAATATTAAAAGCAGCCTTTCAGCTTTCGCGCTCTCTCATCTATGCAGAGTTCGCGCGAATCTCCTTTATTTATTCAGCTATCGCGCAAAGGTCTCTAAAAAAGAGATCGACCGAGTTAGGGTATAGCGCCCGAATAGATTTAGCTTTTCTAATAAATTTCCCTGTTTTTGATAGGTTATTTATATTAACA
>NZ_JACBGI020000008.1 GCF_013391765.2 Thiomicrorhabdus heinhorstiae
TAGTTAAATTATTTTTGAGTGGAGTTGGGTCTTTTTAACTATACAGAATGTTTTATTAAAGAGAGGAAACCTCTCCATTTTGGTGCGGTTTTTCCGGTTTACTTTTTTGTGGAATGGTTTCCAGAAGAGCGGCAACCAGAATCAATACGCCACCAAGCATCTCCAAACCGTCCATCGTTTCGCCGAGAATAAAGCTGGCAGACACCACTGCAGTCACCAGCTCCAGAATTAGAATAATCGACGATTTACCGGCCTCCATTTGCGTAACCGCCCATTGGGTTCCCAAGTTGGCTAATAGCACCCAGAGAACGGCAAAGGCCAACAGAGTCAGCCAAATATTGAACGAGACCTCCGGAATGACTTGTTCGTCCAGCTGGCTAAACGCCATCAGTGCAAGAACTGCTGCGCCCAAAAACATAAAATTCAGTTTCAGCATGACCGGAACTTTTGATGAAGCGCGGAAAACGATGTTGTTCATGGCAAACAGGAAGCCGGATAACAGGGCCAGACCGTCGATCCAGCTCGGCGGAGAATAAAAAGCATTCATGCCGCCGACGACCAAAAAGGCACCGATGATGGAAAGCCCCATACCAAGCCAGCGAAAGGGGGTGATCTGTTCACCCAGAAACAGACGCCCGCCAAGCACCCCCCACAAGGGAACCAGATAGAAGAGCACCATCACACGGATTACGTCACCGAAAATCATCGAAGTATTAAACGCCAGCTGAGCACCGCCGCCCAGCAGCATAATTCCCAGAAGTGCCGGCCAGTTTCCGGCGATCTCTTTTCTGAAGCGCCAGATAAGCGGGATGGTGATCGCAAACATGATCAGGTATACCAAGAAGGTGATGGCGATGCCGTTGAATCCCTGCTCATGCAGAAATTTCAAGGGCAGCCAGGTAAGCCCCCATAAAATGGAGGCACCAAGTAGAGCGATAATGGCGATAGATTGCATAGGTTTTAATATTCCGAAAAGGTTAAAGCGCGTCGAGACAATCTGAATAGGCTTGTCTTACCCGCTTGTTCATCCACTGGTTGACTTCCCACAGGTCGACAACGGGCATTTGTGTATAGGGTTGCAAATGGCAATAACCATCCGGGCCGAATTCCGGCGTCATGCTGATTTCATCCGCAGTATGCCGATGCTTGTACTGCCAGATCTGTTGCCAGAAATTAAGGTGCGAATCGACCGCCGTTTGATATTCAGGAGCGCGGGGATCCGGAACCTGCGGTCCTTGGTCGTAACCAACCCGGGCATGGATATGATAGATTTGCGGAATCAGTTGTTGCAGGGTTTCCATTTCCGAATCCATCAGCCTTTCGCAGACAACACACCAGTGACTGATATCGGCTGTCAATTTGAGTTCCGGCAGGGCTTCGGCAATCCGTAGTGTGCTCCAAGGATTAAAAGTCGGGCGGCTGCGGTGAGTTTCAAAGCTTAATAACAGACCGAATTCTTCCTCCAGACGCATCGCATGTTCGAAAAAAACAATCGCCTCCGATTCGGACCAGGCATCACAGCCGACGATACAGGTTGCAAACAGGGGACTGAGCGGTTGCGATTTCTCAATCTGCCGTTTGATATCATCCAGATGTTGCGGTATTGTCCAGCTGCGATCCGGCACATAGTCGTTGCCGGTGACGATTTCGGCAATATAATCGCACTGGTGAATCTGCAGGGTTTCCTGCCATTGCGCCTGTCTTTTCACCGACGGCGCCCGGCCTTCGATACCGTCAAAACCGGCGAATTTCGCTTGGGCGCAAGCGGATTCGATCGGCAGGGTATTTCCCCAAAGCGTTTTAAAAGTTTTTAGTCTCATGGCAGGTGTCTAGACTCTACTCGAAGTAGTTTGGAAAACGGTTTGTTTTCAGGTAAAACTGCCAGTCGTGGTTCGGCCAAAGGTCGGCTTTCTCTTTTTCGCTCAGCGACTTTAACTTGCGGATACTGTCGATCGCCAAGGCTTCGTTGTCCTGCCAGCAAAGTCCGGGCGCGACTTCATCCCGAATGTTTTCCACCAGATCGGCGGCATCGCCGGCCAGGATAATCGGCGGGCCTTTTGGCAGTTCGATCATCATCGACATGTGGCCGGCGGTATGCCCCGGTGTTTCGATGGCATTTACTCCGGGAACCAGTTCGTATTCGCCGGTTTGGATTTTCCAGTTCAGCGGCAGCTCGAAGTCGTTGGCGAAGTAGGCGTCGTCGGCCGGTTCTTTGGCGGCTTTCATTTCCTGTTGATGGACGTGAACTTCCGCGCCGCAGAATTCACACAATCCGCCGGCATGATCGAAGTGCAGATGGCTGCAGAATACCATGTCGATGTCTTCCGGTTGCAGTCCGAGGATTTCCAGTTTATTCGGCAGACGCTGTTCTTCGGTCATATCCGGCGGTCCGAAAGGAAAACCGTCGTGCTCGTAGTACTGGGCACGCAAATCCGGCTGATTGATTTTCTGATAGTCGCAGCCGACATCGAACAGGATGCGTCCGTTGTTGGTTTCGATCAGGTAGGCGAGAATCGGTGCCTTGATGATTTCGCCCTGGCCGCGTCCGCGGGTCGAAAGGGTTTTCTCATAGGTGTGTTCACCGGTGAGAATCGACCAGAATTTTTTCACTTGAGTCATGAGTCGGGTTCCGTATTTAGTGCGCCGTTAGGAATGACACGCCGTCGACACCGATAAAGGTTTCGCCTTCATCGTGTTTGACCGGCAGATCGATCGGATCGCCGTTGAGAATTCTTGGTATCCGGTAGTGATGGAAGCTTTTAATTAGGTGGCGGAAGGTTAAAACCTGCTGATCGTTATCGCCGTATATCTGCTGATGCAGTTTCGGCAGTCGATACCAGGGCTGAAGCTGCTGATGGTGATGCACATTGTGGTAGCAGAAATTCAACACTAGCAAATTAATCCACGGATATTTCACCGACAGCAAATTCGAGTAGGTGTTGTGCTCCTCGAACTCGCGATCTCTTAAACGTGCTTCCGGGCCACGCGGCGAGTCGAGGGTTTCATAGACTTCATAGGTGTGCTGATGTATATCCATAAAGCGCATGACGGTCAAGAACAGCAGATACGATAGGGCGTACAACCACAGGAAGTGAATCGAAATCGACGTCAGCCAGGCGAAGAGGGCAAGGCGCACGATCAGAACCGACAGCACGCGTACTCGTCTTTGACGGCGATTGGCCTTAACAAACGGTAACATAATCACCAGTAAGTGCATGAGGATTTCCAGAGCGGGAATATATGCCCACTCCAGCGTTTGCAAAGTCTTCAGAAGAATCGGATGTTTTTCCAGAATTGGGCGGAAGTCGAAACTGACGATGTCGGCTCGATCCGAATGATGGCGGTTATGCTTATGCACTATGTCGTCAAAGTGCGAGTAGCTGCAACCGGTAATCCATAACAGCAATTCGCCATACCAGCGATTAGCCTGCTTTTTACGGAAAACGCTTTGATGAGCCGCTTCATGAATAAGATAAGCGGCGATTACCATTGAATGGGCAAACCACAAGACCCCCAGCAGGTTGAAGTACCAGGTATCGATCAACATCCAGTATCCGCCGATCAAATATCCGCCCAGTGAATAAGCGGTCGCTAGCAGTGTAGGCAGTAGCGCATCGTCGTGTCTGAAGGTTTTCGAATTCGAAGGCATCGTGGTTTACTCACTTTCAGGTGAAAATAAAATGCAGCAACCTTATTGGGTTGCTGCGTTCGAGAGGGTTCGAAGTGTTGCTTCGATTTGATCCGGTACTTATAGACCGTTCGTCAGACTACCGTCAAAGTAAGCATCGACATCCTGTGGAGTGTCGTACACTTTGTTATTGACGTTGAAGTCGTCAGAGATTTTTGAAGAACCGTAGATAGAATCCAGACCCGGACCTTTTTTGTAAGCCGTTTTTGCTTCTTCCAAAGTCAGTAGTTTGGTTCCTTTCAAGAAAGGTGCATATTCTTCAGCGGTCAGACCTACGCGAGAAGCCATGATTTTCAAAGCGTCGTCACGAGTTTTAGGGTCATTGATGTAGGCAACGACTTCATACCAGACTTTTAATACTTTTTCCCAGTCCGCTCCGCGAGATGCCAAGCTTGCAGGGTTGACAGAAAGTCCGTCGTAAATGATTCCCGGTTTGTCGTGAGAGGTGAAAATAGCGGTTGAACCAGGAACCAGTTTTAGCGCCTGACCTGAGCTTGGTTGCCATGCAACGATAGCGTCAACTTCACCAGAAGCCAAAACTTGCGGAGTTTCGTTGGTAGGAACGTTAACCAAAGTCACGTCAGATTCGCTCATGCCGTTTGCTTCAAGTGCAGTCAAAAGCAGCAGGTGACCGACGAAACCAACTTCAACACCGACTTTTTTGCCTTTCAAATCTTTAACGGATTTGATTCCAGGCTGACCGACAACCATGTCGTTACCGTTAGAGTAGTCGTTGATAGCGATCATGACACTCGGCGCACCAGTTGAACCGGTAACCAGAGCGTCACCGTTGGTCATGCCGACGGCATCCAGTTGTCCGGCTGCGAAAGCTTCCATGGATGCAACGTAGTCGAACCATTCAAATTGCACATCGACGCCTTCTTTCTCAAACCATTTTTTCTCAATGGCAACTTCCCACGCTACCCAGCCCGGCCAGTCGCTGTAACCGATTTTCAATGGTTCGGCGGCATTGGCAATCCAGGAAAGGCTGCTTAAAGATAAAACCGCAGCAAATTTTGCCGCTTTCTTAAAGACTCCAAGGTTCATAGGTGATTCTCCGTTTTATTGATTATTACGAAACTTGTTAAAGGTAATAACTTATAAGCAAGAACTAATTTATGTTTTTAAAAAATACATATTTATCAATGTGTTACTATATTTTGGTGTTTTTATAATGGCGCTTAACTACTTGAATTTGATTTATTTTGGTTGTTTTTTGTTTTTTTGTGGTGCGAAAAGGGGCGCGTTGTACATTATTTTCTCCGGTTATTCAGAGAAGTTTTCCCGATATGTTTAATATTCAATCGTAGTGCTTTGATATTCATAGACAAGAACAGCACGATTTTGCGGATACTATTTTGCTTAGACGCGTAACAGATAGCATCCCGCGTTGTTTAACGGTTGGCTGCATTGTTTGTAAAGAAAGCCGGATGCGTAGACATCCGACAATAGGAGGAATAAAAGTATGAAAATCGATGAAATGGGCTGTGTTAAGCCTTTCATAAGTAGTCTTAGGGAAGAGCATTTTCTGACTTACATTATGTTGTAAGTTGGCGGATTCATTGATGATTTCAATCAAGTTGTCGGAAACTCATTCTGAAAAAGGCGATAAATCTTTTGTCAGACTTAAATAAGAGTGTGGCGGAGGAAGTGTGCTATATTAGATTTCACTAATAGAATTTATTAGGGAGAATAAATATGTTTGATTCCGTAGTTGAATTATCCGATTCGAGTTTTATACTTCTTGCTCTTGGCGAGGGTGCGAAACCGACCTTTAAAGCAGTTCACACCGATCGTAACTTTTTAGCGGCTTTGGGAGATGAAATGGTCTATCCCGAAAAATCGCAATTCGTTCGCTTTCAAGTGATTCCCGCCAAAGATATTTTCTCGCTTAATTACCCGGGTACGCACTTTGATCATGTTCTTGAAGCGATTATCAAGAATATTCTGCTGGGGCAGAATGTCGAGCAAGTGGTCAGAATTTAGGTTCGGCCGATTCCGAACATACGTCCAAGGAATCTGAGAAAAACAAATATCGCTACCGCTAACCAGGCAAATACAAACCACTTAAGCACTTCGTATAAAGATCTGAAATTATCCGCTTGGGCGGAAAGTCCTTCCACCGTTATCAGACCGTCTTCAGCCGTCGATAGAGCCTGAAGCGCGACGATTAGAAAAATCGCGCCAAGCAGTGCACCGCCGTACCAGGTGATTTTGCTCCAAATATCCATTCTCGTTCCTTCTATGGAGTGATTTGCTAGACGATATAGTCTATAGATTAATGGTTCGAAGATAAAGCGTCGATCTTCACTAGGGTTTGCTTGAATGCATAGCGAAATTAAAAACTAAAAAAAGCTAAAAAATCCGGATTTTTCTTCTTTATCCCGTTTTAACAGAGTGTAATTCGACGGTCTCTGAAGATAATTTTTCCACCGCTTGATTGTCGAGACATCAAAGGTTTTTTCATAGCCGTTTTTTTGCCCGTTAACCAGATAACCGGTTTTTTCGTTGAATTTATAAATAACCATCAGGTCAGCACGATCTTTGAGCGGAAATGCCACCTTAATTTCGTTGTCCAAAACCAGAGGCGAGTTATTGTCTTCTTCGCCGTAGAGCAGAACCATATGTGGTTCCAGTGTCGGAAGTTTGCGCACGTAAGCCAGATTGAGGGATGTGATCGGCACATTCAGATTGCGTAGAGCGGTGTATTTGGCGATCGAGTAATCCTCGCAATCACCGGCGTCTTTTGCCAGAAATTCAAACGGGGTAGCCCAGTAGTCCTCGGTTTTCCAGATTGAGTAATCGGAGTTGTAGGGAATTTCATTAAAGCGCTGATTAATGAATTTCACCTGTTGGATTTCAGGTAAGTTTTTGGCTTGTTGCAAAATCTCATTCCAGGTTTCCAATCGGCGGGGAGCGAAATAGCCGTAATTCTTTTCAGAATCGCGGATGACCTGATCCGAAATCAGAGTTGGCGAAGGCTCTTCACGATAGGTGGAACAGCTGGACAGGCTTAGAGTACCAATGAAAGCGAGCAAAAGCAGTCCAAGTGTGTAGCGGGGGTTTTTGAAATTAAGCATGAGACGTTTTTACTGGTTAACTGTTTGCTGAATACTTTACCGCAAAACCGTTTTCAGCGCTGGAGAAGATAGCAAAGGGCGTTTTCAGGTTAAAGTTATGGGTATTTTTTAGATAATTAACTACCTGAAGAAAGATAGATAATTATCTGTAATTCAAAGGTTATTTTATTACTTTTGATGCAAAGTGTGCTGCTCCAAGCAGAGGCGCTTCCGGATTGTCGACGATGCGAACCGGAATCTGCTCGATTGCGTGTTTCATCCGTCCCTTATCAAGGAATCCCTGCATAAATTCACCGGCTTCAAGTGCCGAACGAATTTTCGGTGCGATGCCTCCGGCAATATAGACGCCGCCAAGTGGCAAAGATTTCAAGGCGAGATTTCCAGCTTCGGTGCCGTAGATTCTGCAGAACAGCCGCATCGCTTCCTGACACAAAGCATCCTGCTGCTTCAGCGCCGCTATACTGATTACTGCATTGCGGTCGCCTTGCTGCATCTCCGCTTCAAGTTCAGGGGTTTCCTTGGCAAATCCGCTGCTTTTCAAAAAGTCGTATAGGTTACCGAAACCGTTGCCGGAGAGAATGCGTTCCATACTGACATGGCCGTTGAAGCGTTCTCTTAAAAAGAGCAGTAACTGATCTTCCTGAGCATTCTGCGGAGCAAATTCGCAGTGACCGCCTTCGGTCGGCATGGCATGGTGTTCCCGACCGTCAAAAAACAGGATCGCCTCGCCCAGGCCGGTTCCGGCGGCGATGACGGCGATGTGTCCCGGTTTTTCATCGGCATGCGGGTTCAGTTCATAGAATTGGTCGAGACGCAGGATGCCGTAAGCGGCCGATTCCAGATCGTTTAACAGATGGACTTTGGGAATGTTCAGTTCGGCACTGATTTCCGCGGCATCGATTATCCAGGGCAGGTTCGTTGTTACGCAACGTTGGGCTTTAATCGGCCCGGCGATTCCGAATACGGCTGCGGCAAGACCATCTTCACCGCCTAAAAATTCCAGCAACAGGTCTTCAAAACGCGAGTGTTGTCCGCTGGGGAAGGTCTCCTTACGGATTTCCTGCAGTTGGCCGCCATCGGTTTGGTAAATGGCCAGTACGGTTTTGGTTCCACCGACATCGCCTGCCAGAATTCGAGCCATAATCATCTCCTCTAGATGCCTCGAGAGCGAAAAAGTAATTCGCCTGTTGTTTCTTATTTTTCTTTATGCAGAAAACGGAAAGCTTCTACTATGGCATTGGCAACTTCATGTGGTGCCGAGTAGTAGAATTCCTGCCATGCCTGTTCGCGCATGCCTTCGTAGGCGATCATTTCATTGCCTTCTTTGGATAGCCAGCGCAAACGTACCGCATGACCGACCAGCACATCCAGGAACATGGAATCATCGGTATGCATGTCGGGATTGGCTTTCATTATCAGACCGAGCACCATCAGAGCTTCATAGTACAAGCGGCGAACTTCCGGTACAGGAGTCTTGTTCAGCAGATGGTCGACCTTATCCTGAAACAGTTTTTCGCCGCGAGTCATATTGGCGGATAAGGCGTGATCCAAGCGGCGTTTCGGATTCCATTGGTCGCCGATAATCAGCCCGGCTGTCTGGTTGACGACATCCCATACACCTTCGTAGAAACCTTCCGGATAACGTCCGATACTGCCGTTGATCTTACGCCAATGGTGCCAGTCGTCGGCATCTCCAAGTTCAGGGTCCATGTCGGCGGCAAATTGCGGAAGAACCAGATCGTCATCGCTATTGTCGAATTTCATCAGTTCGCGCTGGTAGAGTTCTTCCTGCACGTCGGCATAGTGTTCCAGAACATATTCAAGGGCCTGAGCGATTTCGAACGGTGCCTTGGTCATAAGCAGATCCAAGGCGTCGTCGGCGCTGAAATCCTCTTCGGTATGACGGATATGGCCGGCGAGAAGCTGTAACAGTTGTCCGGTACGGATCAGAGTCATATTGCTCAATAGTTTCGGGCGCGATTTGATGATTAGTCCGAGATTCAAAATCAGCTCTTGAGTCAGAATCTGCGCCCGAAGATCGTCGGAGTTGAACTCTTTGATGATGCGCATGATTTCACCGGCACCGGCCGGTTGTCTGAAAGTCGAATGCTTACTGTATTGGCGGGAAACGCTCAAAGCGATTTTACGCACCAGAATTTCGGTTACTGCGCCTTCCAGATTGATGTCGTGCTTATTGAGCCATGCGGCGGCTCGACGGGTAATATCCCAGGTGTTCTGTTCACTGGCGCGAATATAGACTTCTTCCATCAGCATTTCAAGCTGGCAGGCTTCGCCGCCAGAGCCTTTCAGGCCGGTATCAAATTCTCCGCTATGACGGCTGAACAGAACTTCCAGAATGCTGAACTGATCCTGCAGATTGTCGACATGGATCAATTGTGCGACCAGCGCTTCGTCACTCCATTCGTTGCATACGGCAAGGTCCAGTGTGGATTCGGATTCTTCGCCGATTGGTTGCAATACCAGGCAAGGGTTGCTGCGCATCTGCTGTTCTTCATCTCTACCCGGAGCTTGCTGAAGGTAATGCAAACTGCGGCGCGCCGAAGTCGGGATGAAATTCTTTATCGGACCTAATTTCACCGGAATATCACTGCATCGTCCGTGTCGACACTCTTCCATAAACTCCAGTAAGGCCTGGTTGCCGCCTTTGCTGAGCATTCCCTGATTGATCACCATCACGACTAGCGGTCGACCCGGTAAATTCCACTGGCGGTAAATATAGCCCATTTCCATTTTTAGACGTCGCACCAGCATACGATTGTCCTGGGTCAGATAGAAATCGTGGCGGTTGAGAAACTGTGGCTGGAAAATAAAGCGGTTGCCCTCAAATTCGTATACGCAGGAAGTTGCCAGACCGCGCGGGTTTCTGTGCGGGCGTCCGCTGAGTCCGAGGCGTTCGCAGCGTCCGAGCCATTCAAAGGCGTCGGCAAGCGAGCTGGCCTGCAGAATATGGATCGGTTTGAGTTGATCAAGGGTTTGCGTTACCAAGCCGTATTCATGCAGCTTGTCACGTACGCTGTCGTTTTCGGCAACCAGAGAGAATTGAATCTGTTTGCCGAGGTTTCTGCCGATGTAGGTGTGGCGATCCAGAGGATCGATGTCTTCGGCATCCAACAGGCCGTCCTGTACCAGTGAGCCGAGAATATACAGACTCTGTGCCCAGACCAGAGGAACGTTTTCATTTGGTTCGCGTTCCTGTGATCCCGGGTTTTCACGTTCGGCTTCGATTTTGTCCAATGGAACAAAATACAGTTCCGGCAGCAGTTTCTGGCCGTTCTGTTCGACCAGAAGTTCTTCGAGCTTTTCGCGGTATTCTCTGGCCAGTTCCGGTTGATCGGTAAACAGGTAGTGGAGCAGCAGATAGGTGAAGAACAGCGGCCATTCGCATTCGATATGTTCGAACTGTTTCATCTCTTCCGGTTCGTAGTGCAGTCGGTTATGATCTTCGTTCGCCGCCTGATGACCGTCGCGCAGGAAACGCTTGCATCCGTAACGTCCGGCTAGCTTTGTTACCACTTCGTTTAAAGTCAGGTCGACCAGTTCCGAGTCTTCAACCGCAAATGCCGGATAACCGATCACGCTCAGGGTGGCGGCGTCGACTTCCTTGGAAAGCGATTCGGACGGCAGGGCGGTTTCAAGGGTGATGCGTGCGCGGGCGATTTCGTCCGGAACGACATGGATTACGCTGTCGATACCGCCTTCGGAACCGAAACAGTTAAAACCGTCCATGGCTTCCAGAGCGGCTTTGGCCATCCCGACCGAGCTGCTGTTGACTTCGGCGATCCCGTGGTTGATTTTGTTGCCGCGCTCCCAGATGCCATAGTCAGGAGTACGGTAAGAGCGACCGATATAGTGAACGAGGTTTTGCACGAACTGCACTTCGTCCATCGAGAAGATGATTCGCAAACCGGAAGCGGTCATTTGGCCCAGCATCAGCAGATATAGACTGGTTGCATCCAATTGCAGGTGACCCCATTCGTCGTCACCGACGACCGGATCACCGCTGCCGGTAGCGTATTTTGCATGCAACGCATCCAGAGGGTCTTGTGTGTATTTAAAGGCTTCTACCTTGTGGGATTGCTTCATCATGGCGATCAAAAGACCGCGCATCAATTTTACAACGCTTTGTTCCAATAAGACCGCGCGTCCTTTGGTATCGTCTACCTTGCGATATGCCAAGCCAAGTCCCCAGGCTGCGAGAATACTGTAGACATTATCGCGGACCCAGGCATCGGTATAGTCGCCGTGGGCGGTGATGGCTGTACTGGCGGGGAGTAAACCGGTGATTGGGTTTTGGCGGGCAAGAATAATGTCTGATACTTGTTGGTAGTAGCGGTCTAATGTTGGTAAAACGTCATTGTTCATATTGTTTGTTTCCTATCTATCCTGATAGTTTCCGTGTAATGGGAGATGGATGTTTAGGGAATCTTTCAATCTTCTAACATGATTTCGGGAATAAGTGGAACCTAACGGTAGGTGTCCGCTTGTTCGCAAAAACATATTTTTGTATTTCGAGTGCTACCGGGCCTTGTGTTTTATTTTTGCTTGTCGAATGGTCTTGTTTTTAAGCCGTTCAATCGTAGTAAGGTCGGATTTGTAGGTTTTTTCGATTTAAAGGAATTCCAGAGAAATCTTGGATTAATAATAGCAGAGAGTAGGGAATGGTAAAGCTTCAATTAGCATAGTTAGTGAAATAATGGCTTCTCCGCTGATGAGCGAAGCGTCTGACGCTGTTATGGAGCGTTTCCGGTGTTAAAGACAAATTTATTCAACTTTATTTTACGGTGCAAACCGACGACCATCGTTTATAGGCTTTGCTAAATCCCTGCAATGAAATTTTGTCAGCGAGATAACCGTCGCTATAGGTTGATCGAGCCTTAATATAAAGATGATTGCCTCGTTTCATCTGGTGTACCAGCAAGAAGATTTGCGCCTGAGTAAAATCGGTAAAGGCAATTTTTTTATAGGTTGGCAATGAACCGGCGACCGACCCGGGTTCTCTTTTATCAATTCGAAAATCGATATTGGCGTTTGTGTTTTTTGCGGAAAAAATCCTGTTGGATCTTATCGTGTATTGCTTTTCCCCCTTAAAACACTCAAAGCCAATGCTGTTGCCTTTTTCGCCGGGTGAGGACAGTAACAGAGTCGATACATCATCGGTTATAGGGTCAATATCTATAGAAACTGCCCATTTTCCAAACTTTTCCGAGCCTGCAGCGGTGTTCGCCGATAGCAATGCCAGCGCTAGAAAGGCAATCGGATGCATGAAATATTTCCTGTTAATCACCGTCACGAATAAATTCTCAGTTATTGATGGAGCAAAGATAGTCTTTGAACAAAGATACTACGGATAAAGATATTACGAATTATGCCATCATGCAACGGATTTGCAGTTTGGAATCGTTAGGAACGAAGGAGTCGATTTTCTGGTTTTACCGGAGAAGTGGCAAACAGCATCAACTCTGTTCGATGGCAGTGTCTACAAGTACCTTGGCCGCCATTTTGGCGTGCATTGCCGGTTCCGAAGATTGTAGTGTCACTGCACCGACAATCGCACCGTCGACGAGTATGCCGAGTTGTTCAGTGATCAGGCGAGGGTCCATAACTCCGGCCGCTAAGGCCAGTTCACGGATAAAATTGTTGGTGTTTTCCCGGTGTTGCAGGGCGAGTTCCTGAATTGATTCGTCCTGCTTATGGTTTTCCATCACAGCGTTGATGAAAGCGCAGCCAAAAAATGACTCATCTTCGAACCACTCCTTAAGTGCATCGAATATGCATAGCAATCGATCGCGTGGCGAAACAGCGTTGTTATTTATATAGTCACGGAACCAGTCGAGCCATAATATGCTTTCTCGTTCCAGTACGGCACGCACAAGGTTTTCTTTGGAGTTGAAATGCTTATAGAGGGTTCGGCGTGCGACACCGGATTCGTCCAGCACTTTTTTAATGCCGGTGGCGTGAATGCCGTCACGACAGAACAGTTCGTTGGCCACAGATAACAGACGTTCCGAAGAACAGTTGTCCGTTTTGGTAGCATTGCGCTGGTAGCATACGCGTTTCAAGCCGATTCTCCTGACTGTTGTAAGCTTCTCGCTTTGAGTGACATGCTGAAGAGTTTCCTGCGAGATTATTTGACCGGATATTCCCAGGAAGTTAAGCCTCCGAGAGAATTGCCGGTTTTGCAGCCCTTTCAACAATGTGCTTGAGAGTTTTAATGACCAAGGTTCAAGTTAAGCAAAAATCACCTGCTTAGGGTGAAGATTCTCATCTCCAGGTTCCTTTAAGAACACCTCTTTCTATGCGCTTATGATGCTTTATCTCAGAGTTCAAATCACGCTATCAAAGATCTCATAATTCTGTTTTCAAGGTTCTGACGATCAGCGGCATTCTACAAGTGGGATGCTTGCAATATTGTTCTTCGATTTATTCGTTAGTATAAGTTCGAAGAATTCGGACCTTTAATTTCGCTATCTTAAGGATGAGGTCTCTTTTAGTCAATGTCTGTTGCTGGCTTGGAAAAGTGTTTCGAGCGTGAACATAAATCGAAAACCGTGTTACAGAATGGTGCGCAAGCATATTAGATGTTCCTTAATCGTGCGCAATATTCTTTCCGGGCGACGTCTTTTTTCTGTAGGTGGTAGTAAGTAAAAATATATAAAAATCAATAATTTATTGATTGTTTTTCGGTCTTTTAGGCTTCAGGTTTTTTATTGGCACGTCTTTTGTTTAGTTAGCATGGAGACCGATTGGTCTCCTCTCTTCCCATCGTTCAATGAGGGCAGCCAGATAATGACTGTCTGATTGATTACTTGTATTTTTGTAGGAGCTACACCCATGAAAAGCGACTTATTTAACTGGTTTCGATCTCACGACCTTATCAATAATAAAACTGATGAAACTGATCACGGACGCCGTGATTTTTTACGTACCGGCTGTTCTTGTTGTGCGACGCTTGCGCTGACTCCGGCGGCTGGCGTCATGCTTGCGGCGGCTGGTCGAGCGGAAGCCGCAGCTACCGGTACGACTCTTAAAGTCGGCCATTTACCTGCCGGATGTGTATCGCATGTATTACTGGCAAAAAAACGCGGTATGTTCGCCAAGGCCGGACTTAAGGTTGACCTGGTTCAGTTCAACGGCCCGGCAGATAATATCCGTGCATTGGTCGCCGGCGAACTGCAGATGATGCACAACCCTTGGACTACAACCATGGCTGCTTATGCCGAAGGCAGTAAAGACCTGCGCATCATCGGCGGTTCCGGTCTGGCCGGTATCGAGCTGGTAGCGCGTAAGGGCAGTGTTGCCAATGTTAACGAATTCATCGGAAAAGCCGGCAAGAAACTCCGCGTAGGTACATTGCGTCTGGATACGCTTGAATTGGTCGCCCACGGTGTGATGTCTCAAAACGGCGTCTCTTATGACGATTACGATATGACCTTCTTCCCAAGTATGGTTGGTATGGGTGAAGCACTCATCAACGGTTCCGTAGATGTATGTACCTTGGCTCAGCCTTATGCAGAAATGGTGGTGAAAGAATCGGGCGGTATCTATCTGGCCGACAGTAACGATGTATGGGGGCCTGAAGCGCCTGACTGCGTTATCACCTCTACGGAAGGTTTCATGAAAAGCGAAGGTGCCATGGCAACGGACTATATGGCTGTGCTAAAAGCATCCGCAGAATCTTTCTACAATGATTTCGATGCCGCGCTGGATGATTTGCAACCTCTGTACGGCGTACCACGCGAAATCCTTGCTATTGCTCTTAAACGTCAGTCACCGGACCCATTACTGAATGCCGCTGGTGTATCCGGTATTCGTAAGGGTGTGAAGTATCTGATCGAACTCGGTTACTTTAAAACCAATATTGCCGACGAAGTACTTAGTCTTGGCCATCAGCCGGTCTGATATTAAGGATGGATTTCAAAGGGAGCAATAATGAGTGAAATAAAACGATACGATACGGTGATCGTCGGCGCGCGCGCCGCTGGTGCATCGTTGGCGATCGAGCTGCAACGCCTTGGTCAGCGCGTTGCAGTGGTTGATCGCGCGACTTTTCCTTCGGATACCATGTCCAGCCACGTGGTGTATCCGAATACCCTGAAGCGCTTCGAGCGCCTGGGGGTTTTGCAGGAAATTCTTGATAACGGGCCACCGCCTCTGTACACCTCATGGATTCATGAAAACCGGATGTTTGTTGCACCGCACGCGCCGATCGACGGTCGCGACTGGGCCATCTGTATACGTCGCATAACTCTGGACGCCATTATGGTCAATAAGGCGCGCGAAGAGGGCGCGGACATTTATGAAGGTTGGACTATGACCGAACTACTGGGTTCAGGCACTGAAGAGGATCCGGTGAATGGTTTTATCGCCAAAAAAGGCGATCAGGTGATTCAGTTTGAAGCCGATGTTGTAGTGGGTGCCGATGGGGTCAATTCAACCGTTGCCCGATTGGTTGGAGCGCAAAAACGTAAGATCATGCCGACCGATACCATGTTGTATTTTGCCTACTGGAAAGATGTGGATACACGCAACACCCAGGATTTCTTTTTTGAACCACCGTGGGTTCACGCCCACTTTCCTGCAGATAACGGCTATCACGTGATCACCATGAACGGTCCGATCAGCGAACGTGCAAATATCAAAAACATGGATGATTTTTACATGGAACGGCTGAAGTCCATACCTGCACTCTGGTCGCGGTTGGAAAATGCGCAAAAGGTGTCACGCGTCATAGGTACGCCGAAGCTTGAAGGCTACTATCGTGATTCTGTTGGCCCGGGCTGGTTGCTGGTCGGTGATTCTTCTCACTTCAAACATCCTGCTGGTGCACAGGGAATCGGCGACGCTTTGCATGCCAGCGAAGCGGTAGCGCCGATGATTGTGGCAAACAACTATCGCAGCGAGTATCCGAAATGGCGTGAAAGCGTATCCCGCGAACTCTATGCGTTTTGTAAACACCTTGCCGAAGTGCCTACGGATGAAGGCATGCGCAAAGTAATCGATGCAGCAATTGCCGATCCGATTCTGGCACGCAATCTGATTGATGTGTGGTGCAGAACCTCCAGTCCGTGGAAGGATGTGATTCCTCGCGCGCCATTCCTTGCCGGCATTATGGGGGAAAGTGTCGATGCGGTACTGGCTCCTTATGAAGATGAGGCTGAACTTCCTCAAGTAGCGAACCAAGTAGCAACGGCTTGAGAATGCGATGATAAATCAGACAAACAATTACGACGCGGCCAATCGTCTTGCGTTGGATCGCATCATTGCCTGCGAACCCGCACTAGTCGGTATCGAACCGGCGCAGACCGCGCTCGGTTTACGCGAGGGGGAGCTGGGGCATGCAGGTCCTCCGTTCGCCGATGACGAAATCCTGCCGGCAACGGTACTCAATGCACTGGCCGGTGCCGCAATGATCGAAGGCTGGGCAAAAACGCTGCATGAGGCGCAAGGCATGATCGAAAATCGGGAGATTACACTGCACAGCAATCACGCTCTCGGCACAGTCTCGCCTATGGCTGGAGTGGTTCGACCGTCGCAACCTCTGATGCGGGTGGAAAATCGCAACGGCGAAGGTGTGTGTTATGCGACCTTTGCCGAAAGTGGCCGCCGGGCACTGCGTTTCGGTGTCTATGACGATCAGGTTGCCGAACAGCTGGCATTTCTGGAAGAGCGTGTGGCACCTGAAATTGCCGCCTGTCTGCCGAAAGAAGGTTTGGCAGTGTTGCCATTGGTGGCGGAAGGTGTACGCCTTGGCGACGACGTGCATCAACGCAACATTGGCGGGATGTATGCATTTATCAAGGCGCTGCCGAATCTCGATACTGAGGTTCGCAGTTGGTTGCTGGATAACCCGCAGCATTTTCTTAATTACGCCATGGCTTCCGCTAAATTATGTCTGGATCGTGCACGCGGTATCGAAGGCTCCAGTGTCGTCGTCGCCATCGCCCGTAACGGTAATATGTGCGGAATTCAGCTGGCGGGTACCGGAGAAGAATGGTTCTGCGCGCCGTCCGGCATTCCCGACGGAGGATTTTACCCGCCATTCGGTCTCGATGACGCTCAACCGGATCTTGGCGATAGTGCCATTATGGAGGCTTTCGGGCTTGGCGGTACTGCAGCACATTGTTCGCCTCAGATCGCCGGTCTGTTAAATACGCCATGGCCGGCAGCGGTGAACGCCGGGCGTTTGCAACGCAGCTTTTTTCTCGAAGGACATCCGTTAATGAACCCTGTACTGGCAGGAACCGAGGGTCTGGGTCTTGGGCTGGATGCACGCCGAGTCGTGAATGAAGGTGTCGGTGTGCGTATTCATACCGGCATAGCGCATCGAGACGGCAGTACCGGCTGGATCGGTATCGGTGCAGTGAATGCGCCATTAGATTGTTTTTCTCAGGCCTGCAAATATCTTGACGCCATCCCCCTAACGCAACTGGAGAAATGCGTATGACAGGTAATCGCCCCGAATCCAAACTGTTTGAAAATTCTATACCGAATACTGCGGAACACAATGGTTCAAAAACGGATAAATCAACCTCAGCCGAGGTTTCGCAAGTACGTACCCCTCGCAGTGCCACGGTTAAACCCAGCCGCATGAGTATGGCCTGGAGCGAAGCAGGCTGGTTATTGTTTGCCTGGCTGCTGATTGCCGCCCTTTGGGAATTGGGCGCTTATACCGAAGTGCTCAATCCGCGGATTTTACCGCCTCCGAGTGAAACGATTCCTTATCTGTTGCAGGGACCGGCACCGGCAGGCATCGGCGCACAACGCACGACGTTTATAGGCGCCATTCTCGATACCTTGAGCCGTGTGGCTATCGGCTATCTGCTGGGTATCTTCGCCGCAATGCTCGTGGGCGCTTTGATCGTGCGCTATAAGGCTTTGCGTCGAGTGTGTTTTCCTATCGTACAGACTCTGGCGCCGGTCTCGCCTGTAGCCTGGATTCCGTTTGCCATTGCGCTGGTTGGTATCGGTTCGCCGGCGGCGATATTTGTGGTGTTTATGGCGATTTTCGGATCGATGACGGTATCGGCGGTAGCCGCTTTCGACAGTGTTCCGGAAGAGATGCTGAAAGTGGGGAGAAGCCTGGGTACGAGCAGCACGCATATGTGGACCCGTGTGATTATCCCGGCCGCAGCGCCCGATTTAATGGTCATGGCTCGCATGAGTTTCTTTGCCGCTTGGATGGCGGTACTGGCCGGCGAGATGGCCGGCATCAATTCCGGGTTGGGTTATCTGATTATTCTCGGTCAGCAGATGTACAACATGAAACTGGTGATGGTAGGGATCATCACCATTGGGGTACTGGGCTTTGCTATTGATCGATTGCTGTTGCTGATCCAGCGTCGTTTGTTGTGGTGGGAGTATCGTCGATGACGGAAATGAATGGAAAAAAACGCCGACCGACACAAGTGGTGTTTGAAAACGTCAGTAAACGTTTTGGCGAAAAACAGGCGACTAAGGATGTCTCACTCAAGGTGCCGGGCGGTAGTTTTACCGTGATTATAGGACCCAGCGGCTGCGGGAAAAGTACCATGCTGGGTCTTGCCGCAGGGCTTGACGAACCGAGCGAGGGTTATGTATTTGTCGGTGGCCGCGAAGTGGCCGGACCAACCGAGAATGTGGCACTGCTGTTTCAGCACTACAACCTGTTTCCGTGGTTGTCCGCCTGCGACAATGTCGCCTTTGCATTTCGCAATCGCGGCATGCCTCGCAAGGAGGCACGTCGTCGTGCAATGGAATTGCTGGCCAATGTCGGTCTCGGTGATTATGCGGATAAGGTGCCGGACGAACTCAGCGGCGGTATGAAACAACGGGTGGCGCTGGTGCGGGCGTTTGCGATGCAACCGGGTCTGCTGTTGATGGACGAACCGTTCGCGGCACTGGATCATCAGACTCGACGCATTATGCAGAATTATCTGCTGATGACCTGGCAGGCCACCGATGCTACGGTAATTATGGTGACTCACGATCTTGATGAAGCCTTGTATCTGGCCGATCGTCTGGTGCTGTTTTCAGGTTCGCCGGGCACGATTAGCGAAGTCATCGATATCGATATTCCACGCCCGAGAAAACTTGATGAGGACTTCCTCGCGTCGATTCGCCAAAGGTTGGAAGCGCATCTGGAAAAAGAGGTGGCCTATGACGAATTCACCGAAGCCGAACTGGCCAAAGTAATGGGCTTCGCCAGTGCCGGTCAAGCATAGTAGAGCAAAACAAATTTAACTAACTAATCCAATAGGAGATATTGATGCAAATTACTTTTCTGACTTTTGACGGGACGCCTTACACGGTTGATGCGGATGAAGGGATGACGGCGATGGAAGCGGCAATTAATAATGGTGTCGACGGCATTGAAGGTGATTGCGGCGGTAACTGTAACTGTGCGACCTGTCATGTGTTTGTTGATCCGAAATGGAGTGGGCAGGTAGGCGAAGCCTCGCCGATGGAAGAAGCTTTGCTGGCTTCGCGATCGGACCTGGCGGAAAACAGTCGTCTGGCTTGTCAGATTGAACTGGTAGCGGAACTGGACGGACTGGTATTGCAGATGCCGGAATCGCAATTCATTTAACACATTATTTTCACTTTAACAGCAGTTTTTAAGGAGCTGATTTTGGAAGGGATTAAACATCATTTTGTAGAAAAGGCTGCGCCGCCGGCATCACCTTATCATCACGCGGTGGAAGCAGCTGGCTGGCTGCATGTTACCGGTCAATTGCCTACCGACCCGAAAGATCCGAAAGCACCTTTACCGGATGATATTCAGGCGCAGACGAAGCTGGTATTCGAGAATCTGCAATTGATTCTCGAACATGCCGGTTACACCTTCGACAATGTTATGTTTCTACGTATCTACATGACGCATTTCAAACGCGATTTCCATGCAATGAACGAGATTATTATCGGGCATTTCAAAGAAGAATATCTGCCGGGTCGTACGACTTTCGGCGTGGCCGAGTTAGGGCGGGATGCGCTGGTGGAAATCGACTTGGTTGCCTATAAAAAGCCGGTTGACTGATATGAGTGACGCTGGCGTAGTAATTATCGGAGCAGGGCAGGCCGGAGCAACCGTCGCTAGCGGTCTGGCACAGGCCGGTTATCAGGGTTCGATTACGCTGATCGGTGAAGAATCCTATGCACCCTATCAGCGACCGCCTTTATCCAAGGGGTTCATCAACGGCGATACCGGAATCGAAGGTCTATTGGTCAAGCCGGAATCCTATTATGCCCAGAAGCACATACAATTGATAAAAGGCTGTCGAGTGCAGTCTATTCAACCGGGAAGCTATAGTGTGCAATTGGATAACGGTGAACAACTGAGCTATGGCTCTTTGGTACTCTGCACCGGTTCAAGACCGCGTGCTCTGTCGATTAAAGGCGCCGATTTGAAGTATGTGTTTTCATTGCGCAACATCGATGATGCACAGGCGATTAAAGACGCCTTGCCTGAGAAGGGGCGTCTGGTGATTGTCGGTGCCGGTTATGTCGGATTGGAGCTGGCGGCATCCTGTGTGAAACAGGGCCTGACAGTGACAGTGCTGGAACGCGCCGCTCGTGTGATGGAACGCAGCGCATCGCCTCAGGTGTCGGAGCATTATCGCGCCATGCACGAAGCGGCAGGTGTGAATATTGTGTGTGACGTGAATGTGCTTGCCTTGCAAGGCGAGCAACAGGTGACGGCGGTCGAAGTCGAGGATGGCCGCGTCTGGCCCGCGGATGTGGTAGTGATTGGTGTCGGAGCCGTTGCCAATACCGAACTGGCTCAGTCTGTCGGCTTGCAGTGCGATGACGGTATTCTGATCGATGATCAGTGTCGCAGCAGTATTGAAAGCATCTACGCAGCCGGGGATTGTACTCGCCAGACTCACGCGTTATTACAGAAATCCTTGCGGCTGGAGTCGGTTCAGAATGCGACCGCTCAGGCGCGTATGATTGTCGCTCATATGATGAATAAACCGGCGCCGCGTAGCGAAGTGCCCTGGTTCTGGTCCGACCAGTTCGATGTCCGTTTACAGATTGCCGGCATTGTGCAGCCGGATTATACCCCCATTCTGCGCGGCGATCCCGACAGCGGCAGTTTCAGCGTTTTGCATATGCTGGACGATCGGTTACAGGCGCTGGAAGGGATAAACCGTCCAATGGATTTCACGCTGGGGCGAAAGCTGATCAGTGAACAAATTCAGGTAAATACGGATTCCCTTATGGATGAAAGTATTCCCCTGTATCCTCCGCCTGTGATGACCAAGTCTGGCTAAGCTTCTGTCACCAATGGGTGGTCACTTAAAAATGGCCGCCCCAGCTCCATTTTGAATGGAATCTCTTTAGTTGGGACTCAGTCCTTATCTCAATATTTTGGCTATCATGCCTTAATGGTTTTCTCTCGATAACTCGCATCTCTTTATTATTTCTCATAATGAATCTTTTTTTCTTTACAAGATATATTTGTTTTGGCAATATAAATTCGGTTTCAAGCTAAAAAGTTTTGTTTACACAATAACTTAACAGCGGGTTGGTATTTTTCTGTAATGCGGAAAGCAAGTGAAAAAAGTACACCTTTTCAGTCTGGATTTTGGTTCTACAACAAGCTGCGCAATGTTGGTCGAAGCCTATCTGGAAAAAAATCAGGTGACTGGAAAAATGTATTTTGAGAATCCCTGCATCGTTTACAAGTCCGAACCCGTTTTTACCCCGGTGGAAAACGATAAGGTAAATGAAATAAAGATAGGACAATATCTGCAACAGTGGCTCTCCGAGTCTCGGGTGGAAAAAGAGCAACTTTTCTCCGGCGGCGCGATCTTTACCGGATTGACGGCCAAGAAAGCCAATGTTGAGCAGATTGCCAGCCAAGTGGATAAATTCATCGGGCCTACCATTGCCAACACCATCGACGATCCTAATCTGGAATCCTGGCTGGCTTACTTGGGGAATTTTTCCTACAGTACCTTTGGCGACCAAGCGGTGTTGAATCTGGATATTGGCGGCGGCACCACCAACCCGGCGATTGGAATCGGCAAGAGCGTTTTATCAACCGGTTGCTATGCGATAGGCGCCAGACACTTTCAATTCGAACCCGGCTCCTACCTCCTTACCGCTCTGAGCGAGAGTGCGCAAGAAACATTGCAACAGCTGAATTTGAATTATCAGATCGGTGACACCGTCTTGACCGGAGATATCGAAAAGATTTGTGACTTTTACGTGGCGCAGCTTAAACGAATTAAACTGGGTCAATCTGCTTGCCAGCATTTGATCGAAGTACCGCTTGAAGTAAAAACGCCGGTAGACAAAGTACTTCTGTCGGGCGGGGTTGGAGAAGTCTACTACGATTTCCTTCGTTCCGGGGAATTGCCACCCACTACTTATTTTGGCGATCTGGGAGTGGATCTGGTCAAAGCCATTTTGCGCTCCAATCTTTTGCAGCATCAGGAGATACTTCCCAAAGAGAGCGGCCGCGCCACGGTCTACGGGATGGCACTCTTTAACACCGATATTTCCGGCTCAACCGTTTTTCTCGACCATCATACCGAGTTGCCACTGAATAAAATTCCCATTATCGGCTCCATTCGAATGGATACAGAGCAAAGCCCTACCTTTCTTGAGCAGCTGAAACAATTGCTTATGACTCAGATAAAAGTCGGCGGAGCTCTGTTTCTGGATTGGAATACCGCTTCGGTTACCGAGTTACGGGGTTTCGGCAAATTACTGCGAGAATTGATTAATGAGATCGTGTCAGATACCTCATTCAACATTCAAAAGCCGTTGATTTTCTTTGTTCCCGACGATGTTGCACTCACTTTTGGAAATTACCTGACCCAATGGCGTGAATGGACATTTCCAATCTTCATTATTGACGAAGTACCGCATAAAGACGCTTCTTTCGTCAATATCGGACGTAAACAACATCATGTCGTCCCGGTTTCATTCCACGGCATTCATCAAATGCGAGGCCTTTATGCGTAAACTGCAAGATATTTTCGTACCTTATCTCAAAGCACCCTTAGCTTATACTTTCAATTTTGAAGGCGAGGTTTTCTCTTTTCCGAACCTGAAAGTTTTGTTGGGAAAGGCGGATTACCCGAAGGCTGGAGATAAAAATGCCGGTCTCTGTGCCAAATCGGAAGTGGAAAGAGAGGCGGCCCGCAGCGTACTATCGGATTTGAGCATTCAGCACCTTTATGACAACCCCCTCTCCGTCAACGATCGAGTCGATGAAGTCATGAGAGTGAACTACGACATTGATCTGGACAAATTCAAATCCATAGCCCATCTGACGTTGGGAGAACTAAAAGACCATCTGATGGCCAGTGACGGAGATGAAATCAAAGCGGTCGGTCGCGCCTTGACCGGAGTAATGGCTTCCGCTCTAGCAAAGTTGTGCGACACTCATGAACTGATCTATATCGCTTCCAAAGTTGAAAATGCCAACAAGGCCAGAACCCTTCTTGGAACCCGTGGCACTCTGTCGTCGCGTTTGCAGCCTAACCATCCAACCGATGACCTGAACAGTATCGCCTTGCTGGTTTATACCGGTCTGTCGATGGGGTCCGGAGACGCTTTACTGGGCGTGAATCCCGCTAACGAAAATGTTGACACCATCAGCACCATTTACCGGGTTCTGGATGATATTCGTCGTAAAACCGGTGCGCCTACTCAGATATGCGTGCTGTCGCATGTCAAAACCGTGATGCAATGTCTGCTCGACGGCGCTCCGGTGGAGATACTTTTCCAGAGTCTTGCCGGCACCGAAAGCACCAACTTGACCGAATTCGATATTTCCGTACAAACGCTGGATGAAGCCTATCAGCTGGTTCAGGAAAAAAGTCCGTTGATTCAGGAAAACCCCGATGCCCGTTGCATGTATTTTGAAACCGGCCAGGGCAGCGAATACACCTACGGCAAACATGACGGTATGGACATGACTACCTGCGAAGCTCTATGTTACGGTCTGGCTCGTCGTTACGATCCGTTTATGGTGAATAATGTCACCGGCTTTATCGGCCCGGAAACCCATGTCGATAACTTTGAAATGATCATTTCCAACCTGCAGGATCATTTCATGGGCAAACTGCTTGGCCTGCCTATGGGCATGGCCCCCTGTTATACACTGCATTCGCAGATCACTCTGGAAGGTCAGCAGATGGCCACCCAACTGCTCACTTCGGCCGGAGCCAACTATTATATGGCAGTGCATCTGAATACCGATCGTATGCTCGCTTACTTTGATACCAGCGGGCACGACGATCAAACCATGCGTGAAATCCATAACCGTACTACGGCCCCGGAATTCACAGAATGGGCGATCAAACTCGGTATTTTTGAACAGAAAGAAGACGGTTCGGTTATCCGCGGACCTAACTGGGGAGACCCGAGCATTTTTATTTCCAAACAGGAAATCGAAGAACTGAAAGAATCGACTCCGGTCATGCACGATTTTGCCAATGCCGGACCGAGACCGATCAATCGTGTAAGTCGGGAAGTTAAAATGAATCAGGCTTACGCGCGGGATGCCATATACAAGGAATTGGAAGCGGAGCGACTACAGCAAAAGTATCACACTTTGATGTTGCAGACGCTGGCGGAAGACAAGCATGCCTATCTGAATGATCCGGAACTCGGTTCACGCCTGAATCCGACATCTGTAGAAACACTTTTAAAAACGAAAAGCAGCGACAAAATTGATGTGCAGATTGTGATTTCCGACGGTTTGAGCGCCAATGCAGTTCACGCCAACATTGATTCTCTGTTGGAAGTAATTACCGACGGCCTGAAGGCTCAAGGACTCTCTCTCGGACAAACCATAACAGTCAATTACGGTCGGGTAAAACTGGCGGATCATATTGCAGAATTAGTAAACCCCGAAATCATTGTTTACCTGATTGGCGAACGTCCTGGTGGAACCGCGGCAGCGACCAAAAGCCTGTCCTGTTACTACTGTTACAATCTGTCTGACCCGACTTCTCAAAAAGCCGCCGCCGAATTTTCAGGACACTCCGATATTCGCTATGAATATTCCGTGCTATCCAATATTTACGAAAAAGGCTTGTCTCCGATTGAAGCCGGAAGCGTGATTGTCGAAACCGTTAAAAGTATGAAAACTTATAAAGCGGCCGGAAACCGTCTGGAATCGCTAAGTAATAAAGAAAAGCGAGTCATGCCCATGTCAGGCTGAAATTCTCAATAAAGCCTATGTTTGACAGTTCATGGCTAAATTGATCGCCTAGTTTCAGCAGATATAAAAAAACCGAGCTGAAACTCGGTTTTATTTGAATTTGGTGGAGCTGGGGGGAGTCGAACCCCCGTCCGCAAAGCCGCCATCTAAAAATCTACATGTTTATTTGGTCTATTAATTTAACTTGGATGCTGCCCGACCAGCAGGGATCACACCAAGCGAGTTTGTCAGTTTAATGCAGACTACCCAAACACGCAGCCAACACGATCCTTTGTAAGTCGATACAGGCTAGGGGCCAAAGGCAACGGGCCCAGCCTGCACTAGCGGGATTAAGCCGCTAGAGCGTAGTTATCGTCGTTTGCAACTATAACAAAATGAACTAAGATTTACGTGCATCGTCCAGGCACGACATGCATTTTAAACTTTGAACTCCCCGTCGAAACCAGTACAGCCCCAAGTCTTCGCTAACTTACTCTGTAAATAAGCAGCCATATATTATAAACCAAAAATGAAAAATAAGCCGATATTTCCTAATGCTTCGGCCAGAAAAGCCGATCTCTTCTTTATGGCTGCAAAAGTTTGTTCCTAATGAACAAAAACTTTTTGGTTGTGAAATTTTAGTGTCATTGCTATAAAGATAAATTAGGATTAATCCTTAATAGCTGAATTTAGTCGAGTTAAAGAAATAGCCTATGGAAAATTGGACGGGTGGTGAAACCGGGCTGCAAGAGCGGGTTTCCAATTTAGTATTGAATTTCATAATTGTTTTTAGCGTGCCGATATTTACTTTATTGGCGCTCTATAACTTTATGCATTCTCAGCTGGGCTTTATGGCATTCTTCATTGCCATCGCTGCCGGATTGACAGCGGTTTATCTGCAGTTGAGAAAGGGGCGTCCGGTTGAGCAGATGGTACAGGTTTCTCTGGCGCTGCTGTTCGCCGTTTATTTCTTGACTGTTGCCCAGTCGGATATGCATACAGGTGCGCTCTATTGGGCTTTTGCCTTGCCTTTAATCGTGGTTATCTTAACACCGGTTTTCTGGACGTTAATTTGGTTGGCTGTTCTTCTTATAGGGATTATTGCTCCGTATGCAATGGCTAAATTCGGTTTATTCGAGGCGCGCTTCGACTCTGAAGTGATCGCGTTCTTTATTATCGCCAACGCGGCAATCGCTTTGTTGACCTACTACATTAAAGAGTTATTTATCGAATCGCAGATCTCCTTGACCCGCAGCAAGCAGGCTTTGGAAATGAATAAACGCATGATCGATCAGAAGATTCCGATTGTGCGCCTTGGTTTCGATTGCAGCATTCAAAAGCCGAACCAGGCGTTCTGTGAGTTAACCGGTTATTCAGAAAAAGAGTTGACCGGGAAGAGTTTTACCTTCTTAAAGCTGGCCGAGCTTGGCGATCTTTCGCAAAATCATGATTTCATTCTCGACCTGTGCGACGGTAACTGGCATGGCGAATTATATGGTCACAAAAGGAATGGTAAAGAGTATTGGGTTAAAGCAAGTTTGAAAGAGTCGTATGATTCTCAATTCAAGAAAGACGGCATGTTAATGCTGTGCGAAGATGTCACCGATCACCAATTACTTGAACGCCAGGCGAACTACGACCAGCTAACCGGTGTTTATAATCGTCGTATGTTTGACGAATTAACCCGTCGTGCGATTATGGATTTTCAACGTTACCGCGAGCCGATCTGTCTATTAATCACCGATATTGATCACTTCAAACGTGTGAATGACGAGTTCGGCCATCATTTCGGTGATGAAATTTTGAAAGGGATGGCCGAGGTCCTGTCCGCCAATCTTCGTAAAACCGATACGGTTGCCAGATGGGGTGGGGAGGAATTCGCTGTATTGTTGCCGAAGGCCGATGTTCATCAAGCGCACGATATTGCCGATAAACTACGTCGGATGATCGAGAAAGAGAAGTTTTATGAAGGCTTCCATATCACGGCCAGTTTTGGCGTGACGGAGTTGAGAATCGATGAGAGTGCCGACGATTGGTTTCGACGTGCCGACAGTGCTCTCTATGACGCCAAAGAGAGTGGACGAAACCGCGTCTGTTTTGCCTAGCCTCTGTTAAAGCATACATAAAAAAGCCAAGCATTTAGCTTGGCTTTTTTGTGGGCAAACTGCCGAAAGCAGTCTTGTTATCAGCGAGTCATTTTCATGATACGCTGCTTTTCGCGGTTCCAGTCGCGTTCTTTTTCGGTCGCACGTTTGTCATGAAGTTTTTTACCTTTTGCCAGACCGATCGAAATTTTGACCCTGCCTTTGGACCAGTGCAGGTTCAAGGGGATCAAGGTATAGCCTTTCAGATCGATCATGCCGATCAGACGGTCGATCTCACGGCGGTGCATCAGTAGTTTACGCAGTCTTAAAGGATCGTTGCTTGTATGGGAGGACGCCGAAATCAGAGGTGTTATCAAGGCTCCGAATAGCCAGGCTTCATTGTTTTTCAACAGGATGTAGCTTTCGTTGAGCTGAATCTTTCCCTGGCGCAAGCTTTTTACTTCCCAGCCTTCAAGGGCGAGCCCGGCTTCGTATTCTTGCTCGATAAAGTAGTCAAAACGCGCTCTTTTATTGACGGCGATACTGTTCGAGTTTTCTTTCTTATTTGTTTTTTTTGCCATGCTTTTGAAATTCGAGAATCATTTTTTGGAATGGCGCCTATTATAGCGACATCCTCGGCTTAGTCGATAATTAGTGCATTATTCGTCGCGCAACTCTCGGTCGATTACGCAGAATTCAAGCACATTTTCCGGCGCAAAACTCTTTAGGCGCTCGCTATCGAAGCTGAATTTATGTACACGGCTGTTTGGAGAGAAGAGTTCAAACTCCAGAGGTTTGCCGGTTTTAAGAGCCTGTTTGAGCTGTTTGAAGAAACGGCGGCTGTTATCGTCGCTGTTTTTGCTGGTAAAAGACGGCATGTCCTTGAAATAAAACTCAAAATGAAAACTCATCGACAGCAGGTCCGGTGTGTTCGGTACATCGGCTTTGAACAGCGGAGTCAGATTGCGTGTCTGGCCGCCGACGGCGATATCATAATTCTCACTGTCTCCGTCGACAGAGACTTTTAAGCGCTGTTCGTCGTGATAGATAAATCCGCCTTTGGCGAACTTTTTGGAACGATTGGTCAGGGAACCGTCGGAATTTTCCAGATATTTTTGCTCTTCGAGAAATTGCACGCTGAAATTGGTTGAATAGTTCAGACAGCGGAAAAAATAGCTCTGCTGTTCGGCAAAGTTTTTCGGAGCGAAGATTATCTGCGCGCGGGTGACTTCATCACTGAAATCGTCGGCTTCGTATTGCAGCATCCAGGTATCGACGGGTTTGTCTTGGAAGCTGCGTTCGTTTTCACTGTAATCGGAGGCGCTTACCGGGCCGGTTATGCATAAACCTAAAGCGAAAAGGCTGGTTTTCAAGTTGCGGCGCTTTGCTGACAAAATATTGGTAAACATAATATATTCTCCGATTTACGTAGCAAGGACAGGGGTTCAATTGTAACAATATCTTGAAGACTTTGCGTTTGAATGCTGAGCGTGAAAGTTTTGCGTCTCTGTTATAATGTGCAGCCTTTAAAGATGAATGCTTGCGAGCGCTGAATTTTCCTGCCGGCTCCGACTAAAAGAAGGTTTTCATGAAAAAAATAGCCCGAACGGCCCTGTTGCCTTATTCCGCCAAGCAGATGTACGATCTGGTGAATGATGTTGCACGTTATCCGGAGTTTTTGCCATGGTGCGGGGGCTCGGAAGTCCTGTCCGCAACCGACAGCTATATGGAAGCCAGTGTGACAATTGCCAAAGCCGGTATTAAGCAGACTTTTCAAACGCGGAACCATCTGGTTCCCGGGCAACGCATAGAAATGCAGCTGATAGAAGGTCCTTTCAAATATTTGAGGGGAGAGTGGCAGTTTAAAGTGCTGGATACGGATGCGTGTAAAATCCTGTTCGAAATCGAATTTGAAATGAGCAGCGGTTTGTTAAGTGCCGCAATCGGTCCTATTTTTGAACAGATTGCTTCGACACTAGTCGACTCTTTCTGCGAGAGAGCCAAGCAGATTTACGTTTAAGGAAAAACGGAACGGATATGTTGATTGAAATTGCTTATGCGCTTGAGGAAGAACAGTTCCTTTGGCAGCAAGAGGTTGAAGAGGGGTGTACGATCGAGCAGGCGTTGGCGGTGTCCGAATTTAAAAAGCGTTTTCCGCAAGTGAACGACGACAAAGTTGGAATTTTCGGCAAGCTGGCATCGAAAGATACCGTTCTCCGAGAAGGTGATCGTATTGAGATATATCGACCTTTGAAGGCTGATCCTCGAGATCGTCGCCGTCAGAAGGTCGAAGAAGAGCGCCAGGGCTCTAAGTAAAACAGCGTGAGAATCGGCTGAGGGACTGGATTTTAGTTGCCCCAGAAGCCGCGGTCTTTGATGATCTGTTTCTTGGCGGCACTGCGTTTCCAGCTTTTCAACATCTGATCTTCATCAAACTCCAGATCCAGATGTTCGCTGATTCCCGCATAAATATCCCCTTCGGTACTGAAGAAAATATACTCCCAATGATCCGGTTGAAAAGCGTCCTGACCCATTGGCGGCCCAAGCAGTTGGCGTACTTGATCTTTAGTCAGTCCTTCCTGAAGGTACTGTAATGACTCGGTAGTCATAACGTTGCCTTGGGTAATCGGCGGTTTGTACGGTGACAGCCAAGAACAGCCGCTACTCAATAGCAATGCGCAGATTAAACCCAATGAGCTCAATGTTTTAACTGGAAGGTTGAATGTCTGATTGGAATTTAATGGAGAATCGAATCTTTTCATTTCGTTTTAGCTATTGATGAGTTTTAGGGTATTATACACACTAATTGCGATTACAAAATCTTAGAAAGGCGATTATTATTCCTAAATCGGCTTGGAAAAAGAGAACTCTACTTGGTGGATCGCAGACAAATAAGATAGAGGACAATTTGAGGTAGCTATGAGCGGAGCGGAGCTAAAAAAAGTTGGATTGAAAGTCACTTTGCCAAGATTGAAAATTCTGGAAATTTTGGAAAGTGCCGGCGAAGATCACCATCTTTCTGCTGAAGACGTATATAAGATTTTATTGGAACAAGGTGAAGAAGTCGGATTGGCTACCGTCTACCGAGTTTTGACTCAGTTTGAGCAAGCGGGGATTGTTCGTCGCTTGAACTTTGAGAATAATATTTCGATTTTTGAATTGGACACCGGCGATAACCACGATCATATCGTTTGTATCAAAAGCGGGCGTGTTAAAGAGTTTGTCGATCCGGTTATCGAAGAGAGAATTCAACAGATTGCTAAAGAAAACGGCTATGAATTATCCGGTCACAGTTTGGTAATCTATGGTGCCTTAACCGAAGAGTGCTGAGCACGGCTTTAAACTGATTGGTCAGTTTAAAGAAAATGGTTAGTAAAAACGGCCCGTCGGATTTTTCGGCGGGCCGTTTTTGTTTTAGGGGTGGGGTGGTGTCTTATTAGGCTTAGGCTTTTTTAGCTTGTGCGACCTTTAACATCTCTTCGGCAAGTGCCAGGGTTTGTTCGGTAATTTCCATGCCGCCGGCCATGCGCGCCAGTTCTTGAATACGCTGTTGAGAATCCAGTTCTCTAACTTGTGTAAAGGTTTTTCCGTCGCGACTCTGTTTTTCGATGAACAGGTGCTGATCACCGTGTGCGGCAACTTGTGCCAAGTGGGTGATGGAAAGAATCTGCTTGTCATTGCGACCCAAGGTTTGTAATTTTTCCCCGACAATCTCGGCAATGCCTCCACCGATTCCGACGTCCACCTCATCAAAGATCAGGGTCGGCAGTTGAGTGACTTCCGCTGTGGCGACCTGTATCGACAGACTGATACGGGAAAGCTCACCGCCGGAGGCGACTTTTGCAAGCGGTTGCGGCGGTTGTCCCTGGTTGGCGCTAACGAAAAATTCCACCTTGTCGATCCCTTTGGCGGAGACTTTTTCCGCTTCGCTGATGCGCACTTCAAAACGGCCGTTTTGCATGCCGAGCTGATGCATGCCGTCGGTAATCGCTTTGGAGAGGGCAAGAGCCGCTTTATGTCTCGTCTTGCTCAGTGATTGAGCCGATTTCAGGAAGTTTTGCTCTGCTTGTTCGGCCTCTTGCTGCAGTTGGTTCAGATATTGATCGCCTTGCTCTATTTGCGCCAGATCGCCTTCAATCTGTTTCTGCTTACCAAGCAGATTCTCCGGCTCCAAATGGTATTTTTTCGCCATGGCGTACAATTCTCCAAGGCGGTCTTCCACTTCCTCAAGCTGTGCCGGGTCCAATTCGATGTTCTCCGCATAAGATAACAGTTCGCCGGCAGCATCCTGTGCATCGATTAAAGCGCTCTGCAAGGGCTGCAAAACCGACTGCAGCGCTGGAGCGAAGGCAATAATGGATTCCAGATTGTGGATGGCCAGATTTAACTGATGCGATGCACCGTCCTCACCTTCGATGGCTTGATAAGCGTTATGGCAAGCGAGTTTGATTTCGTTGGCATGCGAGAGCTCTTTTTGTTGTTCGGACAGGGTTTGGTATTCATCCGTTTGCGGTGCCAGCTGTTCGAATTCCTGCTGCTGAAAGCTTAGCAGCTCCAGTCGGGCTTGCAGTTCCTGTTGTTTTTGACGTTCGCCTTGCAGCGCTTTTTGCTTGTGCTGCCACTGCTTGTAATGGGTTTGTGCGCTTTCCAGTTGTTGCGGCTGATTGCTGTAGGCGTCCAGCAGTTCCAGTTGTTTGCTACTTGAGGTGAGCGACTGGTGTTCGTGCTGGCCGTGGATGTCGATCAGCATCGGCGCCAATGTTTTCAAAAGGGTCAGCGGCACCGCTACACCATTGATATAGGCTTTGGAGCGGCCTTCCTGGTTGACGGTACGGCGTAATAGACAGTGCAGTTCGCTATCGAGTTCCTGTTCTGCAAGCCAATTCTGTACTTCAGGTAGATCGCCGATGTCGAATAGTGCCGTCACGTCGGCACGATTGCAGTCGTGGCGAACTAAAGAGCTGTCGGCACGATCCCCAAGAGCTAGTCCAAGGGCGTCTAGAAGAATGGATTTCCCGGCACCGGTTTCCCCGGTGAGACTACTGAAGCCTTTTGCAAAGTTTAGGCGTAGTTGTTCGATTAGAGCCAAATTTTGGATAGATAATTCGACTAGCATGACACTCTCTTAATTCATGTCCGCAGTTGAGCGGACTTGGCCGTTGGTATAAATAATTTCAGTTGTTTCGACGAGGTTAGAACTTGTCGCCCCAACGCAGTTTGGCACGTAATAGTTCAAAATGATCGTGACCTTTCGGATGGATCATTTTAATGAATTTTGTGTGCCGAGTAACGGTTGTGTGATGCTCGGTATCAATATGATGCGTCAGCTGGCCGTCGCAGATAATGTGCGCCGAACCGTTGCAGTTTTTGTGCGGACGGATTTCTACCGTGCTGGAACCCGGAATCACATACGGGCGGGTGCTCATGGTATGTGGGTTGATCGAGACCAGGCTCAGTACATCCAGACGCGGGTCGAGAATTGGGCCGCCGGCCGACAGAGCGTAAGCGGTTGAGCCGGTCGGAGTGGCGATAATCATGCCGTCGGATCTTTGGCTGTTTAGCAGACGGCCGTCGACCATGGTTTCAAACTCGATCATGCGCGGCGATTCGGTTTTGTGTATGACGACATCGTTGAAAG
Organism: Thiomicrorhabdus heinhorstiae; assembly: GCF_013391765.2. Taxonomy (GTDB): domain Bacteria; phylum Pseudomonadota; class Gammaproteobacteria; order Thiomicrospirales; family Thiomicrospiraceae; genus Thiomicrorhabdus; species Thiomicrorhabdus heinhorstiae. Next base: position 32,651 of record NZ_JACBGI020000008.1, read on the forward strand.
CCAACTGATCAAACTCGATCTGACCGTTTTTTTCGATGGTGACATGGATCAGATTGCGGTGTTCGCTTTCGTAAATACCGTTCATGACTTCGTCGATTGTGGTCAGCATTTCGGACGGGGAGATGTCGGTCAGGAATCCCAGGCGTCCCAAGTTAATGCCGAGTATCGGAATCTCTTCGTCGACGATCGAGCGGGCAACATCCAGAAAGGTACCATCGCCGCCAACAACGATTGCCACATCGATGTGTTCCGCCAGTTGGCCGCGATCCATAGTTTCGATGCCGTAGCGGTCACACGGAAAATCCCGGCACGAAGCGGAATCGAGCAGCACATATTTGTTTCTTGCTACCAGATGGCGCACTAATTTATCGATGTGCTCCCAGCTTTCGATTCCGTTGTATTTGCCAAAAATTCCGACACGTTTAAACATTTACTCTCTCCCTGAGCGGGTTCGCATTGAAAAGGCTTGAATAAGCGCCCAAGCAAATTATAATTTAGCACTCTAGGGCTTAGAGTGCTGATCGAAGGTTTTTGAAACGCTCAAGCCGTCGATCAAATGTTTTCAATTAAACCCTGTTGAAGTTAAACGAACGATTGCCATGTTAAATGACCGTTATCAGCTTTTATTTCGCAGTCTCATGGGATTATACCTAAATGAGGGTAAGCCGGTAGGCTCAACTGCGCTTGCGAAATTGCCGGAAGTCGGCCTGAGCTCTGCGACCGTACGCAATGTGATGGCCGATCTGGAGAGGATGGGGCTGATTAAGGCGCCGCATACCTCCGCCGGACGGATACCGACTCAGAAGGGCTATCGCTTCTTTGTCGATTCGATTGCAACTTTTAATCTGCCGAATGACGATTATGCAACTTCGGTTCGTTCCGCTTTGGAAAACGATCTTAATCAGGATGCGCTTCTGCAGGGCGCTTCACGGGTGCTTTCTGGTGTGACCGGTATGGCCAGTCTGGTATTGATGCCGAAGAAAGAGAGCGAAGTCCTTAAATACATCGATTTTATTCCGCTTTCCGAGAGTCGCATTCTCGTGTTACTGGTTTTTAACGACCGCGATGCGCAAAACCGTATCGTCGAGTTGGATCGGCCGTTTAACGCCGATGAGTTGCAAAAGGTCGCGCGCTTTTTAAATGAATATTGTGGCGGTAAAACTTTGGATCAGGCCCGAGAATTTTTGGTGTCGAGAATGTCGCAGATTCGAGAAAGTGCCAATGAATTGATGATGTCGGTGATTTCGGCTACCGACCGGGTTTTACAGAATCAGGTCCAACAAACCCTGCCGTTTCTGGTGATGGGTAAGACCAAGTTGCTGAATTATCAGGAGTTGGCGGATTCGGAGAAGTTAAAAGCGCTGTTTCAGGCATTCGATCAGCACAACAATATCTTGGGGCTGCTGGATAAAAGTATGCAGGCGAAAGGCGTGCAGGTGTTCATCGGTAACGAGTGCGGCAGCGACATTTATCAGGATTGCAGTATCGTTACCCGCCCGTATGAGGTGGAAGGTGAAATCCTCGGGGTGCTTGGAGTTGTGGGTCCTTCACGTATGGACTATCAAAAAGTGGTTCCGAAAGTGGACGTCACGGCAAAAATTTTAGAATCGCTCTTGAAAAAATAACGATCATCCCTACAAAACATAGCAAATTTTCAATTGTTGGAAGCCGGGTGTCATCAGCCCGATTTTCGGCAGTTTTAGCAGATTTAATTTTAAGAACATAGGAAGTAAGTTTGTGAGTGAGAAAAACTTGTCTGAAGAGCAAATCCCAACGGTAGATTCTGCAACAGAAGAAATGCAGGAAGAGACGTTGGAGCAGGTGGAAGAAGCGGTTAGCGAAGATATCAGCGCTTTATTGGACGAGGCCCGCGAAGAAGCCTCCAAGCACAAAGATATGGCTTTGCGTTTGCAGGCGGATATGGAAAACCTGCGTCGTCGTACGCGTTTGGATATCGAAAGCGCACATAAATATGCTTTGGAAAAATTTGTGGATGCTTTGTTGCCGGCAATGGATTCTATGGAAATGGGAATCCAGGCGGCGGCACAGGATGGTGCAAACATTGAAAATATCCGTGAAGGGGTGGAAATGACCTTTAAGCAGATGATTGACGTTTTACAGAATTTCAATGTTGAACGCATCGATCCGAAAGGCGAAAAGTTTAACCCTCAGGATCATGAGGCTTTGACGATGATTCCGTCGCCTGAGCATGAATCGCAGACTGTGGTTGATGTCATTCAAAAGGGTTACAAGCTGAACGAGCGTCTGGTGCGCCCGGCACGAGTCATTGTTGCGCAATAAAAACAGAAAAAATTGCGAAAAATTGTTTTACAAGGCTTGAAACAGTTAATTCGAACCCTATAAACAGCTCAAGCGAAATTAAATTATTGAATATCGATTTCCGGCTCAGGCCTGAGATCAAACAGTTTTGGAGAAAGAACAGATGGCTAAAATCATTGGTATCGACTTAGGAACGACTAACTCTTGTGTCGCCGTAATGGAAGGCAAAGAAGTTAAGGTTATCCCGAATGCGGAGGGTGCGCGAACTACGCCTTCAATCGTTGCTTACACTGACGACGAAATTTTGGTTGGTGATACAGCAAAACGTCAGGCTGTGACTAACCCTGAAAACACCCTGTTTGCGATCAAGCGTCTGATCGGTCGTCGTGCTGACGATGCGGTTGTGGCGAAAGATAAAGACATGGTGCCATACGCGATTGTTGCGGCTGACAACGGTGATGCCTGGGTTCAGGTTAAAGACAAGAAGTTGTCGCCTCAGGAAGTGTCTGCACGTACTTTGATTAAAATGAAAAAGACTGCTGAAGATTATCTCGGACATGAAGTAACCGAAGCGGTTATCACGGTTCCTGCATATTTCAACGATGCGCAGCGCCAAGCGACAAAAGATGCCGGTAAAATTGCTGGTTTGGAAGTTAAGCGTATTATTAACGAGCCGACTGCCGCCGCACTTGCTTACGGTATGGATAAAGTTAAGAGCGACAGCAAAATCGCGGTTTACGATTTAGGTGGTGGTACTTTCGATATTTCGATTATCGAAGTAGCCGATCTGGACGGTGAAAAGCAGATCGAAGTTCTATCGACCAATGGGGATACTTTCCTGGGCGGTGAAGACTTCGATAACGTGATCGTTGATTACATTGCAACCGAATTCAAAAAAGATCAAAACGTTGATCTGAAATTGGATAAGTTGGCGTTGCAGCGTGTACGTGAAGCGGCAGAAAAAGCGAAAATCGAACTTTCTTCCCGCGAGCAGACCGATATCAACCTGCCATACGTAACAGCGGATGCGACCGGTCCTAAGCACTTGAACATGAAAATTACTCGTGCCAAATTCGAATCTCTAATCGAAGATCTGGTTAAGCGTTCTATCGAGCCTTGCCGTATTGCATTGAAAGATGCGGGGCTTTCAGCTTCTGAAATCGATGATGTAATCCTGGTTGGTGGTTCAACTCGCGTACCGATGGTTCAAGCAGCGGTTAAAGAGTTCTTCGGTAAAGAGCCGCGTAAAGACGTTAACCCTGATGAAGCGGTTGCGATGGGTGCAGCGATTCAAGGTGGGGTTCTATCCGGCGATGTTAGCGATGTTCTTCTACTTGACGTTACTCCGCTTTCACTTGGTATCGAAACCATGGGTGGAGTTATGACCAAATTGATCGAGAAAAACACCACTATCCCGACTCGTAAGTCGCAAGTGTTCTCGACAGCGGAAGACAATCAGTCTGCGGTAACCATCCACGTGCTGCAAGGTGAGCGTGAAATGGCGTCCGGTAACAAGTCTCTAGGTCAATTCAACCTGGACGAAATTCCGGCTGCACCACGCGGTATGCCGCAAATCGAAGTGACTTTCGATATCGATGCTAACGGTATCTTGAACGTTTCTGCGAAAGATAAGAACACCGGTAAAGAGCAGCATATTACTATCCAGGCATCTTCAGGTTTGTCTGAAGAAGAGATCGAAGCGATGGTGAAAGATGCCGAAGCGCATGCTGAGGAAGATGCCAAGCTGAAAGAGTTGGTTGAAGCTCGTAACCAGGCGGATGCTATGGTTCACGCAACCAATAAAATGATCAAAGATGCCGGTGATGCGGTAAGCGAAGCTGAGAAAGCTCCGGTAGAAGAAGCGATCAAAGTTGTTGAAGAAGCCATTAAAGGTGACGACAAAGCGAAGATCGAAGAATCTGTTCAGAAGCTGATGGAAGCGAGTCAGGCGATTGCTCAAAAAGCGCAAGCCGGACAGCAAGCCGGTGGCGAAGAAGCTCAGCCGCAAGGTTCGAGCAAAGCGGATGACGATGATATCGTAGATGCAGAGTTTGAAGAGGTTAATGACAATAAGAAATAATTTTGTCTAGCGCTTAGCTTCGTTTAAGCGGTCAACTTCGGTGTCGGGAAATGGTTGGCTACTATTTTTAGCTTCACATTTCCCTCTTGGAATCTGACATACTTAAACAGTGCTACCCACTGACAAAAAGATTGTCATTACATATAAGCGCGAAGTAAAGAAAGGTATAAGACTTTTCCTAGCTTCGTGCTTTTGTGTTTAAATACCGCCAAATTTAATTGTTCATAAAGTTATTAAACGAAAGCTCATAATTGTTATGTGCGTTTTGGTTTATTAATTTTGTTATTTCCCTAAACACACAAAGCCAAAGAATAGAATATGTCGAAAAGAGATTATTATGAGGTTCTTGGAGTTTCCAAGAGTGCTTCGGATGGTGAAATCAAAAAAGCTTACCGTAAACTGGCGATGAAGTATCATCCGGATCGTAATCCGGATGATAAGGAAGCCGAGGATAAGTTCAAAGAGGCTTCCGAAGCCTACGAAGTATTGTCCGATGCGCAGAAGCGTGCAACCTATGATCAGTTCGGGCATGCCGGGTTGGACGGACAAGGCGGCGGCCATGGTGGTTTCGGCGGCGGATTTGGTGGTTTCGGAGATATTTTCGAAGACCTGTTCGGCGGCGGTTTCGGCGGTGGACGTCGTGGTCCTCAACCGGGGAATGATTTGCAGTATGAACTGGAAATTTCTCTGGAAGAAGCGGTAGCCGGTACAACGGTTGATATCCGTATTCCGACTAAAGACCTTTGTGATGCCTGTGATGGAACTGGAGCTGAAGCGGGTAGTGATGTCGAAACCTGTCCGACCTGCCACGGTGCCGGTCAAGTTCGCATGCAGCAAGGTTTTTTTGCGGTAAATACCACCTGTCCGACCTGTCACGGTAGTGGAAAAATCATCAAGACACCTTGTAAGAAGTGTCATGGCGAAGGTTATGTGCACAGCCATAAGACTTTGTCGGTCAAAATCCCGGCGGGTGTTGATAACGGTGACCGAATTCGTCTTCAAGGTGAGGGGGAAGCGGGTGAACCGGGTGCGCCGCGCGGAGATCTGTACGTTCGTGTTCGCGTTAAACCGCATTCAATTTTTAAACGTGATGGAAATACGCTTTACTGTGAAATTCCGCTAAGCTTTACTACCGCAGCTTTGGGCGGCAGTGTTGAAGTGCCGACACTTGGCGGGCGTGCAACCTTGAAGATTCCGGCAGGAACACAATCCGGACAGCGTTTCAAGATGGCCGGCAAGGGTGTGAAATCGGTTCGATCTTCATATGCAGGCGATATGATTGTATTGGTGCATATTGAAACTCCGGTGAAGTTAACCGCGCGTCAGAAAGCGCTTTTGGAAGAGTTCGACGAAACTCTGAAAGGCAAGCATCAGAAACAGCACAGTCCGAAAACCCACAGTTTCTTTGACTCCGTTAAATCGTTTTTTACCGGAGAAGATAAGGATGATGGCTCCGACGGGCCGTGGAAGTAACGTCCGCTGATAACGACTAAGAAGAGAGATATGGAATGAGAGTAGCCATTATCGGTGCCTCCGGGCGCATGGGGAAAGCGTTGATTGATGCGGTCAATCAAACGGAAGGTTTGAGTGTTTCGGCGGCAATTGCCCGTCCTGAAAGCTCCTTGATCGGCGCCGATGCCGGAGAAATTGCCGGAATCGGTAAAATCGGTGTGGCTCTGGTCGGTTCGATTGAGGAGGTGGTGAATGATTTTGATGTATTGATCGACTTTACTACGCCCTCGGCGACGGTTCATAATCTGGGCGTCTGTGTGGAGCATGATAAGAAAATCGTTATCGGCACTACCGGTTTTGATGATGTGGGTCTGGCGGCAATTGACGCGGCAGCACAGAAAATTGCTGTGATTTTTGCAGCCAACTTTTCAGTCGGCGTTAACCTGTGCCTGAAGCTGCTGGCGCAGGCCGCTGCGGTTTTAAACGAAGGCTACGACATTGAAGTTATCGAAGGGCATCATCGTCACAAAGTCGATGCGCCGTCCGGTACGGCTTTGAGAATGGGGCAGGTTGTGGCCGATACCTTGGGTCGCGACTTAAAAGAGTGTGCGGTTTACGGACGTGAAGGGATTACCGGTGCGCGTGATCCGAATACCATCGGTTTTGCCACCGTGCGTGCCGGTGATATTGTCGGCGATCATACCGTGCTATTCGCTACTGAAGGTGAGCGTGTCGAGATTACTCATAAGGCGTCCAGCCGTATGACTTTTGCCAAAGGGGCTGCGAGATCTTGTTTGTGGTTGTCCGATAAAAACAGTGGTTTATTTGATATGCAGGATGTGTTGAACCTGAGATAAATTGCAGATTTTCGTTCAAAATCCAGTCGTTTTTAAAAGCCTTTTGAGCCTTGTATCAAAAGGTTTTTTTGTTTTTGCTAGTATGGAAGTTGAAGGTAAATAGGGAAATTCTGTATTTACAATAGAAAAAAACTATTGTTAGAATGGTGGCGTTTTGAAATTTAAGGTAGCTTTAAGCATTTATGAGAAGAATTTCTTGTGTCGTTCTGGGGCGAGTGCTATTGCTATCCTCCAGTGTGTTATTAAGCGCTTGCATTAATCCTACTGCAACAGATGATCAGTCAACCGATCAGGCGCAGTTTTCTCCAGGTATTCTCTCTCCTGTATATACTCAGGAAGGTGTTCAAGCTCCAACGGCGGCTCAGGATACGGCCGCAAGTTCCCTGGTTGTTTCTGCTCTCCCTGGGCAGGCCTCTAATACGCCTCACGCAACCAGAACTCTATCCGAAAAAACACCGCAGCAAAGTAAAGCCCGTACTGAAGCGATTGGTTCGGATGTGACGATGTTGCAAAGCGTCAGTGTCCGTGCCGAGAAAGAGGGTGAAGTAGAGTCGGATGAAGGTGCGGGAATTATTCCGCAAACATCGAATTTAGGAAAGATAAATTCGGATGTCGTGCTTTACTCGCGAATGATGCAGGATCGTCTGCAGAACCTGAAATCGGCTTTAATGAAGATTTACGGTAAGTGGAAGGGAACTCCGTATAGATGGGGCGGAGCTTCCAAAAAGGGAATCGACTGTTCGGCTTTTGTTCAGACCGCTTTCCGTTCCGCTTTTAAATATGACTTGCCAAGAACGACACAGACGCAGATCCAGGTCGGGCTTTACGTTAAGAAACAGGATTTAAGAGTTGGCGATGTACTGTTCTTTAAAACCGGACCACACCAGTTTCATAACGGCATCTATCTCGGCAATAACGAGTTTATGCATTCTTCGACGACGTATGGAGTGAAAATTTCCCGTCTGGATTCCCGCTATTGGCAAAAACGTTACATCAAAGCACGCCGTTTTTTAAATAGTTTCGAGGCAATGTAAAACCCTCTCTGAAAGATCGATAAAATTCAGTGCTTGCAAACAGGAGTGAATGGATTGCAATGATCTATTGGTTCCAGCCGAATAAGTCCCCTTTATTTATAGACAAAAAATGCCAAATCAAGTAAAATCCGCGTAATTAATTTTTGTGACTAAAATTAAGCAATTACTGCTTTACGGGGTATAGTGCGGAGATGGCATTTGTCATTTAGCAAAGAAGAACGGAGTGAGTCCCTTTCGGGGGACTGACTCCGTTTTTTTATATAGGCACTCGGAAAAGTCGGCTTAATTTTACTCTGGGCTCATTTGGATGGACGAATCGATGACACAGGCTTTGCTTGCATTAGAAGATGGCACCCTGTTTTGGGGGATTTCACTAGGCGCGGAAGGAGAGACAGTCGGTGAGGTAGTGTTTAACACTGCGTTAACCGGTTATCAAGAGATCCTGACCGACCCTTCTTATTTCAAACAGATTGTTACTTTGACCTACCCGCATATCGGGAATGTCGGGGTGAATGCGGAAGATGAAGAATCTCCGCGCATTATGGCTCAGGGATTGATCGTTAAAGATTGTCCTCCGTTGATCAGTAACTTTCGTGCCGAAAAAAGTCTGCCTGAATATCTGCAAGAACAAAACGTAGTGGCCATTGCCGACATCGATACACGTAAGCTAACCAGAATTTTGCGTGATAAAGGCGCTCAGTCTGGCGTAATTATCGCCGGTGATGCTATCGATGCTGAAGAAGCGGTTAAGAAAGCGCAGGCTTTCAGCGGTTTGAAAGGGATGGATCTCGCCAAAGAGGTGACGACTGCCGAAGCGTACGAATGGAGCGAAGGAACCTGGAAACTGGGACAAGGTCATGTCGACAAGTCCTCAGAGCAGGCTTTTCATGTCGTTGCTTATGATTACGGTGTTAAGCGCAATATTCTGCGCATGTTGGCAGATCGCGGTTGCCGCTTGACGGTTGTTCCGGCCAAAACTCCTGCGGAAGAAGTTTTGGCCATGAATCCGGACGGTGTTTTCCTGTCCAACGGTCCGGGTGATCCTGAGCCGTGTGACTATGCGATCGAAGCCATTCGGTCGGTATTGGAAACCGAAGTGCCGGTTTTCGGAATTTGTCTTGGTCATCAGCTGCTGGCTTTGGCCTCCGGAGCACAAACCGTCAAAATGAAATTCGGTCATCATGGTGCCAACCATCCGGTTCAGGATATCGAGAGCGGTAAGGTGATGATCACTTCACAGAACCACGGTTTTGCGGTTGACGAAACGACCTTGCCGGCCAATCTGCAAGCAACGCATAAATCTTTATTTGACGGTTCTTTGCAAGGGATTTCCCGTACTGACAAGCGTGCTTTCAGTTTCCAGGGGCATCCGGAAGCAAGCCCAGGTCCGCATGATGTGGCACCGTTGTTTGATCTGTTTATTGAAAATATGAAAGTCGCCAAAGGCGCATAACGATAGTTTAGTAGGAATTAGATAGATGCCAAAGAGAAGTGATATACAGAGTATTATGATTATTGGTGCCGGTCCTATTATTATCGGACAGGCCTGTGAATTCGATTACTCTGGTGTGCAAGCGTGTAAAGCTCTGAAAGAAGAGGGTTATAGAGTCATCCTGGTTAATTCGAACCCGGCGACGATTATGACCGATCCGGAATTGGCGGATGCCACTTATATCGAGCCGATCGAGTGGAAAACTGTTGAAAGTATTATCGCCCAGGAACGCCCGGATGCGATTCTGCCGACAATGGGCGGGCAGACAGCACTGAACTGCGCGCTGGATCTGCACGACAAAGGTGTTCTGGAAAAATATGGCGTGGAATTGATCGGTGCGAATGCCGATGCAATCGACAAAGCGGAAAACCGCGACCGTTTCCGTCAGGCTATGCAGAAAATCGGCTTGGATATGCCGAAGTCTGCAGTGGCGCATAACATGGAAGAAGCCTGGAAAATTCAGGCAGAAGTCGGTTTCCCGACTGTTATTCGTCCATCTTTTACTCTGGGTGGTTCCGGTGGTGGTATTGCCTATAATAAAGACGAATTCGAACAGATCTGTAAATTCGGTCTGGATCTTTCGCCAACCAAAGAGTTATTGATTGAAGAGTCGATTCTGGGCTGGAAAGAGTACGAAATGGAAGTGGTTCGCGACCGCAACGATAACGCGATTATCGTCTGTTCGATCGAAAACCTGGATCCAATGGGGGTTCATACCGGTGACTCGATCACTGTTGCGCCTGCCCAGACTCTGACCGATAAAGAATATCAGATCATGCGTAACGCTTCTTTGGCGGTATTGCGTGAAATCGGTGTCGAAACCGGTGGTTCCAACGTTCAGTTTTCGATCAACCCGGAAACCGGGCGTATGATCATTATCGAAATGAACCCGCGTGTATCACGTTCTTCGGCGTTGGCGTCCAAAGCAACCGGCTTCCCGATTGCAAAAGTGGCGGCGAAACTGGCTGTAGGTTATACGTTGGACGAACTTCAGAACGATATTACCAACGGTGCGACGCCGGCTTCTTTCGAACCGACCATCGATTATGTCGTGACCAAGATTCCTCGTTTTACTTTCGAGAAATTCCCGCAAGCGCAACAACGCCTGTCCACGCAGATGAAGTCGGTAGGTGAAGTCATGGCGATGGGCCGTAACTTCCAGGAGTCTTTGCAAAAAGCGTTGCGTGGTTTGGAAACCGATAAAAACGGCTTGGACGAAATCATGCCTCTGGCCAGCATGGATGAGAAAGAGATCAAGGATACCTTGCGTCAGGAATTGCGCGATCCGGGCCCTGAACGTCTTTGGTATGTTGCGGATGCTTTCCGTGCCGGTTGGAGCCTGGAAGCGGTATTCGATACCTGTAAAATCGACCCTTGGTTTCTGGCGCAAATTAAAGAGTTGGTTGATATGGAAGACGATATTAAGCAACGCGGCCTGGATGCTTTGGACGAAATCAATCTGCGTAATATGAAGCGAAAAGGTTTCTCGGATAATCGTATTGCCAAATTGTTGAATACCGATGCGGCTTTGATTCGCAAATTCCGTCACACCTTGAATGTTCGTCCGGTCTTCAAGCGTGTCGATACCTGTGCGGCCGAGTTTGAAACTTCGACCGCTTACATGTATTCGACCTACGACGAAGAGTGTGAAGCGAATCCGTCGGATCGCGAAAAAATCATGGTTTTGGGCGGTGGTCCAAACCGTATCGGTCAAGGGATTGAGTTCGACTACTGCTGTGTTCATGCCGCGATGGCGATGCGTGAAGACGGTTATGAAACGATTATGGTCAACTGTAACCCGGAAACGGTTTCTACTGACTACGATACTTCTGATCGTCTGTATTTCGAACCGCTGACTCTGGAAGATGTGTTGGAAATCGTTGAAGTCGAACAGCCGAAAGGGGTGATTGTTCAATATGGTGGACAAACTCCGTTGAAACTGGCGGAAGATCTGGAAGAAGCGGGTGTACCGATTATAGGAACCTCGCCTGAATCGATCGATCTGGCGGAAGACCGTGAGCGCTTCCAAAAGATTCTGAATGATCTTGATCTGTTGCAACCACCTAACCGTACGGCTTCAAGCGCTGAAGAAGCTGCGACTCTGGCAAACGAAATCGGTTATCCGCTGGTGGTTCGTCCGTCTTACGTATTGGGCGGACGCGGTATGGAAATCGTCTATACCGAAACCGATCTGATGCGCTATATGAAAGAAGCGGTTAAAGTTTCGAATGATTCTCCGGTTCTATTGGATCGCTTCCTGGATGATGCCGTCGAGCTGGATGTCGATGCGGTGTGTGATGGTGAACAGGTTGTGATTGGTGGCGTTATGGAGCATATCGAACAGGCCGGTATTCACTCTGGTGACTCGGCATGTTCTCTGCCTCCGTACAGCATCTCTGATGAGATTCAGGATCGTATTCGCGATCAGGTTGAGAAAATGGCTAAGGCGTTGGGTGTTGTCGGTTTGATGAATACTCAGTTTGCGGTGAAGGGCGATGATATCTACGTTCTGGAAGTGAACCCTCGTGCATCGCGTACCGTACCTTTTGTGTCCAAAGCGATCGGTCAACCGCTGGCGAAAATTGCCGCACGTTGTATGGTAGGCCAGAAACTGGAAGAGCAAGGGTTTACTCAAGAAGTGAAACCTCAGCACTATTCGGTGAAAGAAGCGGTCTTCCCGTTCATCAAATTCCTGGGGGTTGATCCGATTCTTGGGCCGGAAATGAAGTCGACCGGTGAAGTCATGGGTATCGGAACCAGCTTTGCGCAAGCCTATGCGAAGGCGCAATTGGCTGCCGGCACGGTGTTGCCTCGTTCCGGTACTGCATTCTTGAGCGTACGTAAGGCCGATCGTGAAAGAGTGGTCGAATTGGCGAAACAGTTGATTGAGAAAGGCTTTAAAGTCGTTGCAACTCGTGGAACGGCGGCTTCTTTGAAGGAAGCCGGTGTCGAGTGTGAAGCGGTTAACAAGGTGACGGAAGGACGTCCGAATATTGTGGATTCGATTGTTAACGAAGAAATCGATCTGATCGTAAATACTTCGGACGGTTCGGTCAGTATTCAGGATTCTTCGAGCATCCGTCGTGAAGCTCTGATGCACAAAACCTGTTATACCACGACGATCGCCGGTGCGTTTGCGATGGTGGCAGCGATGGACTATTTGGACAATCAGCCGGTTTCGCGTCTGCAAAATATTCACTAAATTAACGATTAATCAGTCTATACAGCGCCAAAGCCTTTATCGGCTTTGGCGTTTGCGTTTACGGCAAGGTGGAATGAATTGCCGTAATATTGAGAAAAGAGGGCTAAGAACAATGAATAAACATCCTATGACAAAAGAAGGTGCGGATGCACTGCAAAGCGAATTAAACCGCTTGAAGAAAGAAGAGCGTCCGCGCATTACCGAAGCGATTGCCGAGGCCCGCGAGCACGGCGATTTGAAAGAAAATGCCGAATATCATGCCGCTCGTGAACAGCAGGGATTGATCGAAGCGCGTATTAAGCAGATCGAAAGTATTCTGTCGCATGCGCAGGTGATCGACGTGACAAAATTGAATGCCAACGGTAAAGTGGTTTTTGGAGCGACGGTGACTATCTTGAATATCGATACCGATGAAGAAGTGACCTATAAGATCGTCGGTAATGACGAAGCCGATATCAAACATTTTAAAGTCTCGGTAAACTCTCCTATCGCTCGTGCTTTAATAGGCAAGGAAGAAGGCGATGAGATTGTTGTGGAAGCACCTAGCGGGAATATCGATTACGAAATTCTTAGTGTGGAATATAGATAATTTAATGCTTTGATTTTTAAGCTGTTTGTTTGGTTTCTTTGCCTGTCGGTTGAATCCGTACCGCGGCATCTGGCGATAACTTTAATCATGCTTAATTTTAATCTTATGATGAATAAAAAATGTTTATAAGCATTTCATTATTTTCTAAGGTGATTCACTTGCAATTTAATTTGAAAAGCGGCAGAATTGACCCGTTTAAGCGACAAACGAAACTTCGGAGTTTATCTAAAATGAAACACTTAACACTAAAAGCGCTGTTTATCTCTGCAGTTGCTGCATTCTCAATGAATGCCCAAGCAGAAGACGTATACGGTCAATGCATCGCTGATGCTGAAAACGTAATTGCAACTGCTAAGAAAGAAGGCGGTCCTGCTGCACGTGCCATCGAGCAAAAAACAACTGTTGATCAATGTATGGCTGAATTGGCTAAGATTGAAGCGAAATACGGTGACAAAACTGTTGCGCTAAATCCTTCATACGTTATGACTCCTGAAGATCGCGCTAAGTGGGCGAAGCTGTTTGACGCTGTCGACGCTAAGAAATTCAAAGGTGTTCGTTACAGCATGGCTTCTTACTACCGTTAATTGTAGTTCGATCTCATGTGAAAAGCCGGTTTTTACCGGCTTTTTGTTTTTATGGCTGTAAGTGTTAGGAAATTCTTTTATGAGTAGTTCGCAAAGCAATCTTTTTTCCACTGTCTACGACTGTTTAATGGAAAACGATCTGGATCGCAAGATGAAGCGTCTGGACGGTTTGCTGGAAGGTTGGTCGGAAGATCGTTTTGAAATGACTCCACTTGAAGAAGTTCATCGGGTTCCTGATCCTGGCCGTCCGCAAAAACCGCAGTTGGTGCCGCCGAAAGACCTGCCGAAGAGAGGGCTGGGTACACCGGAAGGGCATGCGGCCTTGATGCACTCCATCGCACATATCGAATTCAATGCGGTCAATCTCGCGCTGGATGCGGTGTATCGTTTCCAGGATATGCCGAAAGCCTATTATCACGACTGGCTGGGTGTGGCAGGAGAAGAGTCGTTCCATTTTCAAATGATCCGCGAGCACCTCTATCACCTGGGTTATGAATACGGAGATTTCACCGCGCATGACGGTCTGTGGATGACGACATTTGAAACCGATCACGATCCATTGGTGCGTATGGCTCTGGTGCCGAGAACGCTGGAAGCCAGAGGGCTGGATGTGACGCCGCCGATGATTCAGAAATTGCGTGCAATTGGTGACAAACGCGGCGTGGAGATTCTGAAGATTCTTTTGCGTGATGAAATCGGTCATGTCGAGGTCGGCACCCGCTGGTTTCGTTATCTATGCGAACAGCTCGATTTAAACCCGTTTAAAGCGTTTCAGGATATTATTCAGACGTATTTTCATGGTGACTTGAGAGGGCCTTTCAATTACGAAGCGCGCGAACAGGCCGGTTTTTCCCAAGAAGAGATTGCATGGCTGAAAACTTTGTGAGTGCATCGACATCTTTGCTGAATGATGAGCAGCGTTTGCGAATTGCTCGCCGGCATGAAGATTCGATCCAGCGTTATGGTTATAAACCGCAGGCGCTCTACTGGAGCTCGAAGGAGATTCAGGAAATACGTTTCCATATGCTGTTTGATGGCATTCCGGAGGTTTTACGCTTCGGTAAGGAATTCACTTTGCTGGATGTCGGCTGTGGATTCGGCGATTTAGCGGATTATCTCTCAAGGCATGGAGTTTCCATTGACTATAGCGGTATTGATCTCGCTCCGGCCATGGTCACTGCTGCCAGAAACCTTCAGCCGCAAGGGAAGTTCTTTTGCGGTGATCTATTCGATGCCTCCTTTGCCGAAGAAAGTTTTGATTTCGTGGTTTTATCCGGCGCTCTAAACGAAGTGGTCGACTCTGCGATTGAGGGGCAGACCGGTCTCTATGCCAAAGCCGTTATTGCAAAAATGTTTGTCTTAAGTCGTAACGGTGTTGCTTTTAATCTGTTGGATCGGAGAAATGAGTGGGTTGCATCCCGTCCGGATTTGCAGAGTTTTTATCCTCAGGATATCGTCGAATATTGCCGAAGTTTCTGTTCTCATGTAGAGTGGCGCGATGACTATCTGGATAACGATTTTACCGTTTATCTGTATAAATGAACTGTGGTTGAACTTGCGTGAATAAAGCAAATGCATTTCATATCGGTATTGATCTGGGCGGAACCAAGATCGAAATTATTGCCCTAGATGCAAGTGGAGAGCAGATTTACCGTAGGCGTGTCGATACGCCGAAAGGTGATTATCCGGCAACGGTCGATGCCATTGTTTCCTTGATTAATCAATGTGAAGAGGCGTTGAATGGCCGTGGTACGATTGGAGTCGGTATTCCGGGTGCCGTATCGCGTAAAACCGGACTGATTAAAAATGCCAATTCTACCTGGTTGATCGGCGAAGATTTACAGGGTGATTTAACGACGGCGTTGCAACGCCCGGTTGCCTTACAGAATGATGCCAACTGTTTTGTGCTATCTGAAGCGGTAGATGGTTCGGCTGCCGGCGCTCAGTGCGTTTTTGGCGTGATTATCGGTACCGGGTGCGGCGG
This sequence comes from Thiomicrorhabdus heinhorstiae, assembly GCF_013391765.2. Classification (GTDB taxonomy): domain Bacteria; phylum Pseudomonadota; class Gammaproteobacteria; order Thiomicrospirales; family Thiomicrospiraceae; genus Thiomicrorhabdus; species Thiomicrorhabdus heinhorstiae. The sequence goes on from NZ_JACBGI020000008.1 coordinate 48,205, forward strand.
TGGAATCGTCTTTGGCGGGCAAGTGATCAGCGGAGTCAATGCCATAGGTGGAGAGTGGGGGCATAACCCGCTGCCCTGGTCGTGTGAAGAAACGCAATTGGACTGTTATTGCGGTCTTATCGGCTGCAATGAAACGTTTCTGTCCGGGAGTGGCTTGGAACGTCATTACCAGCAGCGTAGCGGCAAGAATTTAACAGCCAAACAGATTGAAGCGGCTGCTTTACAGGGCGATGAAACGGCTGAAAAACTACTGGATGATTATGTTATCTGGCTGGCCAAAGGACTGGCTGCGGTGATTAATGTTGTTGATCCGGATGTGATCGTGTTGGGCGGCGGCATGTCCAACTTTTCCCGCTTGTATGCAGAAGTCCCAACGATCTGGCATCAATGGGTGTTCAGCGATCAGGTCGATACCCGATTGGTGGCGCCGAAATTCGGTGATTCCAGTGGAGTCAGGGGTGCGGCCTGGTTAGGTAAATCGGCACTCTGAACGAGCAGATACTCGGGCAGGTAGTTTAAAACAATCCTGGAATGACCTTTTTAATTAGGAAAAATGCATGAGAACACTTTCTAGTTTGCAGGAACTTGATGAAATGAAAATGCAGAGCGAAGCTCTGATGGTGCTGTTCGGCGGTACCGAGTGCAATGTCTGTCACGTTGTCAAACCCAAGTTGCAGGAGCTGATCGGAGAACGTTATCCAAAAATGCAGCAGGTGTACATCGACTGTCACCAAACTACGGATATTTGTGCGCAAAACGGCATTTTCTCTCTACCGGTTGTGCAGATCTTTTTTGGCGGTCAGAAATTTATTGAAGAAGTACGCAGTTTCAGCGTTGCTAAAGTGGCCGACGAAATAGCCCGTCCTTATTCAATGATGTTCAACGAAGTCTAAAGGTCTGATCGGTTTTAGCGCTTACCATCGCCGCCGGCTTTGATCAGTACGCGATCCAGCAGTCGCGTCGGCAAGATACGCTTAAGTACTGCAAAGATTCGCGTCGGCACTGTAACAGGGTAACGGATAGCAGCACGTTTCTTTTGCAAGGCATCCACAACTGCTGCCGTCACTGCTTCAGGGCCCAAGGTGAAAGGGGCACTCGGTCCCACCGTTTCCAAACGATTAATCATTGCCTGGTATTGGGCGTGGTGATCACTGTTCTCTGGTCTGATCCAACGTTTGAATTGCGCAAAAGCGTTGCTGCGGAATTGCGAAATAATCGGCCCCGGTTCGATTAGCACGACTTGGATATTATCTTTTTTGACTTCCAAACGCAGAGTGTCGGCAAAGCCTTCAATCGCAAATTTACTGGCATTATAGGCGCCGCGGTATTGCATGGCGGCAAAGCCGAGAATTGAGCTGTTATAAAGTACCTTGCCATATCCTTGTCTGCGCATGATCGGAATAACTAAGTTGGTCAATTCCTGAGTGCCGAAGACATTGGTTTCAAACTGAAAACGCATCGCCTCGCGGCTCAAATCTTCCACTGCACCGGGAACGCCGAACGCGGCATTGTTGAATAGAGCATCCAATTTCCCACCGGTCAGTTGTAGAGCTTCTTCCAAGCCTTGGCGAACCGAATGACTATCGCTGATATCCATCTGGACACAACTTAATCCTTCCTTGCGCAGTTGTTCGACATCTTCGGCCTTTCGTGCGCTGGCAATGACCTGGTAACCGAGTTGATGCAGGTGAATGGCACAGTGGCGTCCGATACCGCTGGAACATCCGGTAATTAAAATACTACTGGGTGGTTTTAAAGAAGTGTTCATACTGAACCTCTAAGTCGGATCGAGAGGTGACGATCGGGAGAGAAAAGGGAGGCCGAACGCAATTTACGTCCGGCAAAAGGGGATTAAGCGTTTTGCTCTGCTTGTGCGGCAGCGATATCTTTATGGACCTGTTCCATATCCAGCTCTTTCAGCTGTTTGATACCTTCTTCCAGAGCGCTTCCTGGAATTGCACCCGGGTTTGAGAAAACAACGATTTTTTCACGCATGAAAACCAAAGTCGGGATAGAACGAACCTGGAACATGCCTGCCAGCTCCTGTTCTTCTTCAACGTTTACTTTACAGAAGGCAATGTCAGGGTGTTTTCCTGAAACTTCTTCGAAGACCGGACCGAACTGTTTACAAGGTCCGCACCACTCAGCCCAGAAATCAAAAATAACGATGTCGTTGTTGGTGATGGTATCTTCGAACTGTTCGGTTTTTAGGTCGATAACGGCCATGATAGCTCCTTTTTTGGAATACATTTTCAAATTGAGACCGCGTTATTGTAACAATTGGGCCCCATTCTTGGAGGTTTTTAAACAAAAAGGCATTGATAGGGAAATGCCTTTAAGCTTTATGGATTAGCGCAGCAAATTCTACTGTTACAAGCTGGGATTCCCGCCTTGGGTCAAGAGCGCCGGATCAAGGTATTTTTTTAAAGTCTCTTCATCCAGATCCGTCATTTCCAGGGCAACCTCCAGAACCGGACGATTAGAAGCATAGGCTTCCTTGGCAATGGCGGCGCCTTTCTCGTAACCGACGACCGTGTTGAGTGCGGTAACCAGAATCGGGTTGACGTCTAACGCCTTTTTCAGGTGATCCTGATTAACGGTAAAACCTTTAAGGGCCAGATCGGCAAGCTGAATCGAAGCGTTTGCGGCGATTTCCAGGCTTTGCAGCAGATTTAAAGCGATCATCGGCAGCATTACATTCAATTGGAAGTTGCCTGCCTGTGCTCCAATGGTAATGGCGGTGTTATTTCCCATGATTTGCGCGGCAACCATACAAACCGCTTCCGGAATAACCGGATTGACTTTCCCGGGCATTATCGAGCTTCCCGGTTGCAGAGCCGGTAGTTGAATTTCTCCTAATCCAGCGAGAGGACCTGAGTTCATCCAGCGCAGGTCATTGGCGATCTTCATTAAACTGGCAGCTAGAACATTTAGCTGACCGCTCAATTCCAAGGCTGTGTCCTGAGAACTCAAACCGACAAACAGGTTATCCATCGGCTCGAAGTGGATTGCAGTAATGGTAGCCAGATTGGCACAGACCAGACGGCTGAATTGCGGGTCGGCGTTGACGCCTGTTCCGACCGCTGTGCCGCCTTGAGGCAGTTTTTGAATGCGTTTCTGAGTGTCCGACAGGCGAAGAATATTATCTTCGATCTGCGCTCTCCAGCCGGCAAGTTCCTGGCTTAAACGCACCGGCATCGCATCCATCAAGTGAGTACGACCGGTTTTAACCACGTCTTTCAGTTCTACTTCACGATCGGCGATGATCTCGCACAAATGGCGCAGAGCCGGCAGCAATTTTTCTTCCAGAGCGATGGCAGCCGCAACGTGGATTGTGGTTGGAATCACGTCATTGGAGCTTTGACTCATATTAATATCGTCGTTTGGGTGAACTTTTACGCCGGTTAACTGTTCCGCCAAGCTTGCCAGAACTTCGTTTGCATTCATGTTGGTGCTGGTTCCGGAACCGGTCTGGAATACGTCGATAGGGAATTGCTGCAAGTAATTACCTTGGATGACGGCTTTGGCAGCGGTTTGAATTGCATCCGCTTTTTGTTCACTGAGCAGCCCCAGTTCCAGGTTGCTGTCCGAGCAGGCAAATTTTACGTAGCAAAGCGCGTCGATAAAGCTCTTTGGCAGAGGTGTGCCGCTGATCGGGAAATTGTTGATTGCTCTTTGTGTTTGAGCACCGTAGAGAGCGTCGGCTGGAACTTCAAGGGTTCCCATGCTGTCGCTGACGAATCGAGTAGAATTGGTCATAAGATTATTGATGATAATTTAGTGGAATTGTAAACATTAAAATTTTATGGGGATTTAGGCGAATCTGTAGTGGATTCACTTATAAATTGCTACTATTCTACGCATCTTTTTTATAAAAGAACAGTGTGCCGCGAGAGCGAAAAAGATCGTTGTTGCCGCAGAATGACGGCTCATTAAAAATGGGTTGGTAGTTCAATACGCTGATTTCTTTATCCTTGCCGAAAAATTAACCTTTTTTTCTAAAGTTTTGCTTAAGGTTGGCGATATAAGATATCAGATTAAAGGATTAGGCCGGGATTTCGGGTGTTCCCAGCTTAAAACGAATTCGTTTTTTCTGTATACAGGTGCTTTTTAGCCTGAAGATTCCTGAAATTTATTCGGGGTTCGTTAAAATAAACAATTAGTTACGCTTTGTTTCTATTACAATTAATGGATTAAAAGATAATAATAAGAACAAAAGGGTAAATGCGAACCGTTTTCGAATGGAAGGGTGAGAATTTAAATAGCATCTTTTACCCAAAATATATTCTGGTGGGAATAAAAAATTATGACTGATAAAATTTCTATTGTTTTAGCGGAAGAGCAGGCATTGGTTCGTGCAGGAATCAAGGCGGTTCTGGAAAATGATGCCAATATCGAGATCGTCGGAGAGGCGGTTGACGGTATTGAGTGTCTGGAATTAATTCGCGCCTATAAGCCTAAAATGGTATTGCTTGATTTGAGCTTGCCGCGTCTGACCGGGATCGGTGTCATTTCACATATCCATAAGCGTTATGCGGATACCAAGGTATTTGTCTTGTCTGATGCCAATATGGGCAGTGTCTGGCAAGAAGCGTTTGAACTTGGTATTAACGGTTCTGCGATGAAAAGTATTTCCGTAGACGGCCTGTTGGCTGCCGTACACCAGGTTGCCGCCGGTGATGACTATATTGACCCTGCCGTGCAGGCGATTATCGATTCAGCCGATTTGGAAAACAAGAAAGTTCTATCGATTCGCGAAAAACAGGTAGTTAAATTGGTTGCCGAAGGTTACAAAACCAAAGCGATCGCTGAACTGTTGGAGATCAGTGACCGTACTGTCTCTAAACATCGTGAGAATTTGATGACCAAAATGGGCGCGACTTCTACTGCAGAGCTGACTAATTACGCTAACCAATCCGGTTTGACCAAAGTTGAGTTAAGCGAAATCGAATAAGCTGTTTTCGAACAATTAAGACGACTGTTAGAGCCGCCCGTGAGCCGAGAGTTCTGGGCGGTTTATTTTTGATGGAGAAATGATTATGGCCGATACTTTTGCAGTGAGCGCCTCAGGTCGACGCAAACACCCTCGTGTAAGTATCAAGGGTATTCGTCTGTTTTATAAAGATAAAGAATATGCCATCAAGAATATCAGTTCGGGGGGTATGGCATTTTTTTCTTCCGGTGAAGAAACTTTCGATGCCGGACAAGAGATCGAGTTTGACCTGAACAGTGAACTGCTGGACGGTTTCTTTTCCTAAAAGCAAAAGTCGTGAATACTTCCGGTGATCTGGTGATGGTTGAATTTACCAGCTTCAACCCTAACGGAAAGAAACTACTCGATCGTTTGATTGAAAATTACCTGACCGGAGAACTGGAAGAAAACCAGAAATTATTAACATCGGTCATGGGTTTTCGCGATGTAGAGTCGGAGCAGAAACGTAACCGCCAGAGAAATTATCTTTCCTTCGCAATGTCTTCGCTGATGGTGGTCGTTGCGGTTTATCTGGTTTGGCATCTGATTTCGGTTATTCGTCCCGATTATTCCATGGTCACTAAAGAGGTGACGGAGTTACGCTCGCCGGTTGAAGGTAAGGTTAATTTTAACGGGTTGCAGGAAGGGCAGTTGCTCACCGCCGATCAGGAGATGTTCCGTTTCCAAAACAAAGAAGTCGAGCGTGACCGCCGGGCTTTGATGACACAGATTCGTGTGCTTGAAACGCAGATCGATACTAAAGAAAAACAGTTGGGTGATGCGCAGGCGATTTTAAGTAATCATATCAAGACGCTGCAAACCAGCGAGACCAATGCATTGGCTTATTTGCAGTATCTGCGCGACCAGATTAAAAACGCACGAACCACTTCCGATGCGTATCGGAATTTAAAAGGCGCAACCAGCAAAATTGATTATCTGTCGAGTGTGAACGATTATCTGGCTCTGCAGGTTGAATATGAGCAGGCTAATAACGTGCTGGCTAATATTCAAAGTGATATACGTAATGCGAGAAACGGTTTTTACTCTAAAAACGGTATTTTTGAAGAGTCGTTCGCTTCGCCGAAGAAAATTAAACGGGAATTGGAACAGATCACAGTTACTCTGAACGAGCAAAAAGGCGCGCTCAAGGATATGGACGACTCGGTGTATATCAAAAGTCTGCATAAGGGGATGTTGGACAAAATTCTGGTTGAATCCGGAAACGGTGTAACTAACGGGGAAGTTCTGGCTTTGATTTCTCAACCGAGTAGCAAGAAATTCATTGTATCGGTAATCGATGCGCAAAAAGCCGAGCGAATCAGTGAAAATTCCAAAGTGACCGTCAAGATCAACCAAAAAGAAGTGCCGGCTAAGATTGTTAAATTAAAACACAGTTACAAGCAGTTATTCTTTACCGATCAAGGTGGAATTATCTACGGTTTGGACAGCTTGCGTTCTCCTGGAAAGAGCTTCGTATTTATCGAGGTGGCCTCGTCTGACCTGAAGGACCTTGAAATCGGCACGCCTTTGGAGGTTCGTATCGACTCGAGGATTCAGGATTGGCTAATCTAAACTATTCGGATGGCATGGCCAGCCAGATTTACTATGCAGCGGTGCTGTTTTTGCTGGTCAGTCTGGCGATCTACTACATCCCTGGTGATGTCTGGTACAGCGATGCCAGCAATTATTTCTGGCTGATCGGAGTGATTGCCGTCTGGCGTTATTCCTGGAAACTGCTCAATTTGGGGCGAGCCTTACTCTACAAACATACCGTCTATCCGTTCATCAAATCGCAAGCGCTGAAAAATTACCGTGATCCGCAAGCGTTGTATGTTTTGATTACTAGCTACCGAATGGACCCGAAAATGAATTTCAGGGTCTATCAGTCGTTGGTAGAAGAGGCTCAGGCGTTAAATTGTCCGGTGCATATCGTGGCTTTGATTACCGATGAAGCCGATCTGAGAATTTTTAAGATTCTCCAGTCGCATATCGAACATAAGCAGAACATCTTTTTTCACAACATCTTTCAGAAGGGAACCGGTAAACGCTCGGCGATGTATGACGGTTTGAAATTTATCAAAGAGCTTGGACCGCCGCCTAAGGCTCCGGTAATTTTTATGGATGGTGATACCATGGTCGGTAAGGATGCGATCAAAAACGCCTACGCGGTTTTGAATAACGACGCCAAGTTGGGTGCGGTCACCACTAATAACCGCGCTCTGGTTCAGGATGATCGCAGTTTTGTGCGCGAATGGTATCGATTGCGCATGATGAACCGCGACATGTATATGAGTTCGCACTCTTTATCCCGAAAAGTATTGGTACTGACCGGGCGTTTTTCGATGTTTAAGGCGCAGGTGGTGATGTCCAACGAATTCATCCAGAGCATCAATTTCGATATGATCGACCACTGGCGTCTGCAGAAGGTGCGGATGTTGACCGGGGACGACAAGACGACTTGGTTTTATACCTTGAAAGCCGGGTGGGACATGCTCTATCTGCCAGACACCTATGTTTATCCGATAGAGGTGTTGCCGAAACGAAACTTTTTCGCTTCTTCAATTTCTTTGACCCAGCGCTGGTCGGGAAATATGCTGCGCAATAATTATCGAGCGCTGCGACTCGGTTGGAAAAAGTTAAATATTTTTCCATGGATTGCAGTATTGGATCAGAGGATCTCGATCTGGACGACCTTATCGGGACCGCTATTTGCAACCGCGATTATGGTGTGGCAGAGTGCAGACTTCTTTTGGGTGTACCTGTTGTGGATTATCGTCTCGCGCTTTTTTCAATCGATGTTGCTGTTTATCAGTTGCGGACAATTCCATCCGGTGCATATTATGCTTCTGTTCTACGATCAGTTTATGGGATCGATCGTAAAAAGTTTTAATACCTTTTTTCTCGATCGGCAACGCTGGGAGCGACACAATACCGGTCGTATAAACGATCAGCAGAAAAACCTTGGTTCGGGGGTTATGTGGGTTGCGTCGATGGTGTTTATTTTCGTGGCGATTATCTATGTTATCGTCAACACCCCGAGTTTGGTGTTGATCAGATAGAAAAAAGAAAAAGCCCTCGAGAAAGAGGGCTTGATCTAAATTAGATGGAAGGCTTATTCTTCGGAAGTTTCCTGTTTTTCGGCAGAACTCATATGCGTTTCTTTGAACTCGTTTAGCAATTTCTGCACTTCCTGATAAGTCTGCTCGACTGTATCGGCAATCGAACCTTCATAAACATTCAAATCGCCAAGAAAGCCTTTCGCCTCGGCGAAACCCTGCTCGATACCTCCGCCGATTACCTCGACAAAACGCTCGATGAGCGCATCGCCTTCCAATTCTGGATGAGCATTCTGAAAGGCACCCAGAAATGCAGTTGAACCCTGCACAATTCGTCCGGCGGTATTTTCCGGGCTCCAGTAATCCATGCCACCTTGTTCTTCCAGACGTTTTTGGCTGATTAAAGGTTCCGCCTGGGGATCAAGACCTAGATCGGCACTGAGTTGTTCGTTCAGTTTCTCGATTGCACTTTGATAGGTAATTTTCAACGCGTTTTGCTTGGCGTTTTGCGGATCGGCAAATAAATGCTCAACCAGGCTCGCCTGGGTCTGGATTTTGATGTCGTTGACTTCCAAGGAAAACTCTTGATCCGAAGCGCTCTTTTCTACATTAGTGTTTTGTTGCACGCCGGTTGAGTTTTTATAGACTGCAGCACCGCCGATTCCTTTGAGGTTATCCATAGCTGGCTCCTTGCACCTGACGGTGCAGATTAATAGTAGGTTGTTTATTCCGATAACTATTTATCGGCTGAAGAATGCTTTTCTGAAGTTAATATTCGACATGCTTCAATCATGGGCTGTTCGCTTGATCGAGAGAATTTTGCAGGCAAAAATATCGAAAAATGGTACAATTTCATACTTTGTTTTAGCTTTTAGGGAAGCAATTAAATGGAATTGAATCCGATCTATTCTCGTATCGATGATTACCGCCAAAGAACCGATGTTCTAAGGGGGTATCTTTGACTTCGATGTGAAGTCAGAGCGCTTGGTGGAAGTTAGCCGCGAGCTGGAGGATCCGAATATCTGGAACGATCCGGAACGTGCTCAGGCGTTAGGAAAAGAAAAATCTCAGCTGGAAAATATAGTCAATACCATCAATGATCTGGAAGGGGGCTGTGAATCTTCTAAAGAGTTGTTGGAAATGGCTGAGATGGAAAACGATCAGGAAATGGTCGACGAAGTTGTCGGAGAATGCGATCGTTTAGGCGAATTGATCGATAAGCTGGAATTCCAGCGTATGTTCAGCGGCGAGCTGGATGCCAATAACTGCTATCTGGAAATTCAGGCCGGTTCCGGCGGAACCGAAGCGCAGGATTGGGCCAATATGTTGCTACGTATGTATCTGCGCTGGGCCGATTCTCACAGTTTTAAAGCGGAGATTGTCGAGATCACTGCCGGGGAAGTCGCCGGTATTAAAGGTGCGACGGTGCATGTTCAAGGCGATTACGCTTACGGCTGGTTGAGAACCGAAACCGGGGTACATCGTCTGGTGCGCAAATCGCCTTTCGATTCCGGCAATCGCCGCCATACATCCTTTTCATCGGTGTTTATTTCTCCGGAAATCGACGATAGTTTTGAGATCGAGATCAATCCGGCGGATCTGCGTATCGATGTATACCGTGCGTCGGGTGCCGGTGGTCAGCACGTTAACCGAACCGAATCGGCGGTGCGTATTACTCACTTGCCGACCAATACTGTGACTCAGTGCCAGAACGGCCGTTCCCAGCATCAGAATAAGGCTGAAGCGATGAAGCAGCTGCGTGCCAAATTATATGAGTTGGAAATGCAGACGAGAAACGCTGAGAAGCAGGAGTTGGAAGATTCTAAAGCGGATATCGGCTGGGGAAGTCAGATCCGCTCTTACGTTCTGGACTCCGGACGGATTAAGGATCTGCGTACCGGCGTAGAAACCGGTAACACTACTGCGGTTCTCGACGGCGAACTTGACGCCTTTATCGAGGCGAGCCTGAAAGCAGGAATCTAGTTTTTCAGGGGCTGCGGATGAACGGCAGCCTAATGGTAGAGTTTCCCGAACGAAGCTTTTAAAATAACCGGGTTTTTAAAATTTTTAGTGCTGCATGGCGGCGAAATTACGAGAGATATTTGAAGATGTCAGACAACCAAGTAACGACAGCGGAAGTGGATGAGAATAAAATCATTGCCGAACGTCGTGCCAAATTAGCGACCCTGCGCGAGCAAGGACACTCTTATCCGAATCACTTCCGTCGCGAGAATAGTGCTGCGGATTTGCAGGCTCAGTACGGTGAAATGGATAAGGAGGCTTTAGCGGAAGCGGAACCGGTTCGTGTCAAGGTTGCCGGTCGTATGATGTTGCGCCGTATTATGGGGAAAGCCAGTTTTGCAACTCTGCAGGATCACACTGGGCGTATTCAGATTTACGTGACTCGTGACGAATTGCCGGAAGGTTTTTATAACGGGCAGTTTAAAAAATGGGATTTGGGTGACATCGTCGGTGCCGAAGGTTATCTGTTCAAGACCAATACCGGTGAATTGTCGATTCATGTCGAAAATATCGAATTGATCACGAAGTCGATTCGTCCTCTGCCGGATAAATTCCACGGTTTGCAAGATCAGGAAGTTCGTTATCGTCAGCGTTATATCGACTTGATCGTTAATCAGGAAAGTCGTGAAACGTTTCTGCTGCGTTCGAAGATCGTACAGCATGTACGTGATTTTCTGATTCGCAAGAACTTTATGGAAGTGGAAACTCCTATGATGCACGTCATCCCGGGTGGCGCAACTGCCAAGCCGTTTGCCACGCATCACAACGCTTTGGATATGCCTTTGTTCTTGCGTATCGCTCCTGAGCTATATTTGAAGCGTCTGGTTGTCGGTGGTTTCGAGCGTGTTTTTGAAATCAACCGTTCGTTCCGTAATGAAGGATTATCGACGCGTCATAATCCTGAATTCACCATGGTGGAATTCTATGCGGCCTATACCGACTATCATCAGCTGATGGATTACACCGAGGAGCTGTTGAAAGAGTTGGCGGAAATGGCGATTGGATCGACTACGGTTCCGTATCAGGGTCAGGAATTTGACTTCGGTAAGCCGTTTGCTCGCTTGACTATGAAGCAAGCGATTATGCAATACAACGAAGGCGTTACTGCTGAGCAGTTGGAAAATTTTGAATCGGCGAAAGCTTTGGCAGAGTCTTTGAATATCAAGGTTGACGAAGGTTACGGCCTAGGGAAAATTCTTACCGAGATCTTTGAAGAGACTGCCGAGCATCGTCTAATGGATCCAACTTTCATTACCGAATATCCGGCGGAAGTGTCGCCTCTGGCACGTCGTAATGATGCAGATCCGTTTATTACCGACCGTTTCGAACTGTTTATCGGTGGGCGTGAACTGGCCAACGGCTTCAACGAGTTGAATGACGCCGAAGATCAGGCGGAGCGTTTCAAAGCGCAGGTTGCCGCTAAAGATGCCGGTGACGACGAAGCGATGCATTACGATGAAGACTATATCACTGCGCTGGAACACGGTATGCCGCCGACGGCCGGTGAAGGAATCGGTATTGACCGTCTGGTCATGTTGTTTACCGACTCGGCATCGATTCGTGATGTTCTGCTCTTCCCGCATATGCGTCAGTCTTAAAGTTTGTAATAAAGGCGCTTGTTTCAAGCGTCTGAATAATAAAAAACCGGTTCGACGAATGTCTTACCGGTTTTTTATTATCAGCCGATCAGATTGTCAGCTTAATCTTCATCGGTGATTGAATAAGGCAGGGGTTCGATTCTTGCCGGATTACCGTTTTCGGTTTTAAGGTGCTCTCCTTCGGCGGCACCCAGCGATTTCAAAGTACCTACTGCCAGACACAGAATCCCGCTGAAAATATCCGGACGAACCTGCATGATGTTCAAGGTGTGGGTTTTACCGTTATCGTCTTGCAGTTTCAGTTCGTCTCCGGCCGACAAGGGCATATCTTCTTCAATATGCAGGCGCAGCATGCGTTTGGTGACTTTGCCTCGATAATGGATACGGGCAATGATCTCCTGTCCGGGAAAACAGCCTTTTTTAAAACTGATTGCATCGAATTTGTCCAGATTCAGGAACTGAGCGGTAAATTTTCCGCTGGTTTCGCTGCTGACTTCGGGAATTCCGGCTGCGATATTGAGAAGCTTCCAGTCAAACGAGTTGGTCAGGTCACAGTTGGCGCGGATTTGATTCCATGCTTCAATCATCTGCTCGGCCGGTCCGAAAAGTTCATAGCGGTGGTAAGGTCCCGGAACCTTGACCGCCAGGATGTCTTGCATGATTTCATCGTCGACCATCGCGGCTTCAAAGAGGTTCTTGATTTTGGTGTTCATGCGGCGTTGCATATCGACGTCGCCGAATTCTCCGGCAAAACCGACATGGATCAGCTGACCGGAAACGTCTTCGATGGCGACGTCCGAACGCAACACAAACATGCTAAGACGTTTTTTGATCGCCTCCAGTAGTGAACCGTCAAAGCTAAGATAGAAATCGCCTTTATATTGGAAAACCAGAAAGTTTGCCAAGACATTGCCCTGAGGATCGCAATATGCCGAAAACTGGGCTTTTTCCGCACTGACGTCTTTCAGGTCGGCAGTCAATTGCCCTTGCAGGAAATTAAATGCGTCATTGCCGGATACTTTTAACAGAGCCTGGTGAGTCAAGCTGGTCATTACAGGTCCGTTTTTGATTAGAAAGCGCTCCAGTTCAGGGTGACCGAAAGAGGTAATTCTGCCGGTGTCGTCGAATTGCGCATTAAAAGACTGTAAAAAGTTTAACCAGGTTGAATCCAGTGTGCTTTGCATAACCGTTTCCTTTGTAGATGCCCGAAAAATTGTAAGTGGCGCTATATTTTAATTGGGCGAATGATACCCTAAAGCGCTTACCGGGTAAAATTTACGCGCTTTTTATATTATTGAAATCATTGAAACCTTGTTTTCTTTGGCACTCGAAGCTCCGAATCGTTAAAGAGGTTTGGTTTGTGGCCGATACTTTTATAAGGTCGACTAAGAGTATTTTAAAGGGGGCATTATCGTGTTTCAGCAAGCTTATCTCACCTTCGGTATCGGAACGGAGCTTTATGGGGTTAATATCCTTCAGGTTCAGGAAATTCGCAGCTGGCAAACCCCGAATCCATTGCCGAATGTCCCCGCCTATGTAAAGGGAGTGATTGATTTGCGAGGGACCGTCGTGCCGATTATGGACTTACGAGAACGTTTCGGTCTTGCACCAAGTTACGATCCGACAACGGTGGTGATTGTTGTCAGCATCGAATTCCACGGCAGCAGCAGAGTGGTCGGTTTAGTGGTCGATCGTGTTTCCGATGTGCACGAATTTTCTCAACAGGCCGTTCAGCCGCCTCCTGATGTCAGCCAGGTCGAGCAGCAGTATATTTTGGGTTTGGCAACGATCGAAGATGCCGGTAATCCAGGTACGGCTAACGGAAAAATGGTGATTTTACTGCAGCTGGAACAGCTGGTGACTCAAGGCCTGATGAATCAGGTGAACCGTAATCTAAGCGACGAACCTCAAATTCACGAGGCTCGGGCTTCATAATTCCGAGCTGGGTATTTTTATTTATTTTTCGGCTTGGTATTTGGTGTCAGAATCGTCGGTTTGGCACGTTTTAGTTTTTTCGGATAGTCGAGGTTATAGTGCAGGCCACGACTTTCTTTTCTTTTTTGAGCACTTTTCACCATCAATTCGGCGACCAGAGCAAGATTGCGCAGTTCCAGCAGGTCGCTGGACAAAGTATGCTGATGGTAGTATTCATCGATTTCTAGCTGCAGCTGGCGAATCCGCTGGCGAGCGCGCTTCAAGCGTTTGCTGGTACGGACGATACCGACATAATCCCACATAACACGGCGCAATTCATCCCAGTCATGGCTGATGAGGATTTTCTCTTTGGCATCGGTCGTTCCGGTGCTATCCCATGGTTCCGGTGCTTCCGGAGGGCAAGGTTTGTCTTGGAACGCTTTTTCAATACTCAAGTGCGCCATCTTGGCAAATACCAGACCTTCCACCAGTGAGTTGCTTGCCAGACGGTTGGCGCCATGCAGACCGGTATAGGCGGTTTCACCGATGGCATAGAGTCCGGGCAGGGTGGTACGACCTTCCAAATCGGTGACCACACCGCCGCAAGTGTAATGCGCTGCCGGAACGACCGGGATTTGTTGTTTGGTTATATCGATCCCGACCTTAAGGCAGCGTTCGTAAATTGTAGGGAAATGATTGCGAACGAAATCGGCCGGTTTATGGGTGATGTCCAGATAGACACAATCGATACCGTGTTTTTTCATCTCTTGGTCGATTGCGCGCGCAACTATATCCCGCGGTGCCAAGTCGGCTCTTTTATCGTATTGACTCATAAAAGCCGTGCCGTCTGGCAGGCGTAAAATACCGCCTTCACCACGAACCGCTTCGCTAATCAGAAAGGAGCGATCCTGCGGGTGATACAGACAAGTCGGGTGAAACTGGTTGAACTCCAAATTACCGACGCTGCAACCGGCACGCCAGGCCATGGCAATACCGTCACCGGTCGAAGTGTCGGGGTTGCTGGTATAGAGATAGGCTTTCGATGCGCCGCCGGTTGCCAAAACCGTAAATTGTGCACAGATGTCAAATACCTGACCGGCAGATTTATCGAGAACATAGGCCCCGGTACAGTGATTACGTTCTTTATTGAGAATCAGGTCGATACTGATATGTTCCGGTAGTAGCGAGATATTTGGGTGGTTTTGAACCTTGCTGATCAGGGTGCTGGAAACCGATTGACCGGTGTGGTCGGCGGCGTGAATCACGCGACGATGACTATGTCCACCTTCCTGGGTCAGGTGGAAAGGATAGCTTGAATGGCGGTCAGGATCCAGACTGAATGGTACGCCAAGTTCGATCAACTCTTCGATGGTTTCTCTCGCCTGACTGGCGACGATCGCGACCGCATTCGGATCGCACAACCCGGCACCGGCATTCTGAGTGTCCTTAATATGGGCTTCGATACTGTCAAACGGGTCCAGAACGCCGGCGATTCCACCTTGGGCGTAATTGGTACTGCCTTCGGTCAACGCGGCTTTGGCAAGGACTGTGACCCGGTGTTTTTCCGCTAGCTTTAGAGCGATGGATAGACCTGCGATTCCACTGCCGATAATCAGAACGTCGGTAGATAGGCTGTAAGCGGAAGATACGGTCACGAAGTCCTCTGTGTCATGTGCTGTTATAATGCGTGAATATTAGCATATTCTATAGAATGACGTCTGTCGGATAAATAAATTTGATCGCTTTTTAGCGAGGAAGAAAAATGGCCAACGAATTGAAAAATCAAATAGATCCGATGCATTCCGAAGCTTCGGGCGATGAACTTTATGCAGAGGCGCAGGTTGTAAAAGTAGACGCTGATTCGGTTTGGGTGCTGCCGCAACGCAAGTCGGCCTGCGGCAGTTGTTCGTCGGAAAGCTGCGGTAGCGGATCCCTGGCAAAATTATTTAATCGTCAGCAGAGCAAACCGCTGAAACTGCCTAAAACACTGGAATGCCGTCCGGGTGACTGGGTTAATCTCTCCATAAATCAGTCACGATTGGTCCAATATTCGTTTTTGGCCTATGGTGTACCATTAATTGGACTCTTTAGTTTTGCCATCCTTGGAAAATGGCTGGTGGAACACTATTTACAACATGCTGGCGGCATGACGGATTTAGGAGCCATAGTCGGTGGTTTTGGCGGACTCTTGCTCGGATGGTGGGCAACTCGAATATGGTCGAAACCGGTTAAACCGAGACTTGTATCCGTAAGTCGTAATTAAAAATATTAAAGGAAGTGGGTATGAAGGGGATGAGTATGAAAAAAACGTCGCTTTTTTCTGTCTTTTTCTTAACGTTATGGATTTTGTTTGCACCGTTTGCTGTGCAGGCAGCAACAACCAATGCATTCGGTTTGCCGGATTTCACCGAACTGGCTGAACAGAATAATAAGGTAGTCGTGAATATCAGTACTACCAAAAGCGTAAAAAGATCGATGCAGCCTCAATTCCGCGGTATGCCGGAAGACATGCTGCGTTTCTTCTTCGGTATTCCGGGTAACCCTCAGGGACCGCAAGGGCCTCAAGGACCGCAGGGCGAAGCGCCTAAAGAAGAGATTCACTCCCTTGGTTCCGGCTTTATTATCAGCGAAGACGGTTACATTCTAACCAATAACCATGTAATTGACGGTGCCGACGAAGTAATCGTACGCATGCGTAATCGTAAAGAGCTGAAAGCGAAAGTAATCGGTTCCGATCCGCGTACCGATGTGGCATTGTTGAAGATTGATGCCGATGGTCTTCCTTTCGCCAAAATCGCTAAAGACAGACCGCTGAAGGTCGGTCAGTGGGTCTTGGCGATCGGTGAGCCGTTCGGCTTGGATTATACGGTAACCCACGGTATTGTCTCGGCGCTTGGGCGCGCTCTTCCAGATGACACCTATGTGCCGTTTATTCAGACCGACGTACCGATCAATCCGGGTAACTCGGGCGGCCCGTTATTTAATCTGGATGGCGAAGTTGTCGGGATTAACTCGCAGATTTATTCGAAAAGCGGCGGCTCTATGGGGCTTTCCTTCTCGATTCCGATCGACATCGCAATGAATGTAGTCGATCAGCTGCGTGCAACCGGTAAGGTCGAGCGTGGATATCTTGGGGTTCAGGTCCAAGAAGTAACCAGTGATTTGTCAGAATCGTTCGGCTTGGAAAAACCGATGGGTGCACTGGTTGGCGAAACCTTCCCGGATACGCCGGCTGCAAAAGCGGGGATTGAAGCCGGTGATATTATTCTTGAATTCAACGGTCAGCCGATTGTCAAGTCTACCGATTTGCCGCCGATTGTCGGTGTGACTCCGGTCGACGAGAAAGTCAAAGTGAAGTTGCTTCGTCAAGGTAAAGTGAAATGGATTACGGTTAAGCTGGCTTCTTTAGATAAGGCGGCTAACGTTGCCGAAGGCAGTGGCGGTGGTTTCAGTAGTAACCGACTGGGCGCCAAGGTGGAAAACCTTTCGGAAAAACAGCTGCAGGATTTAAAAATTCCGTTTGGTGTGCTGATTACCGATGTCGAAGGTGGTGCTGCGAGCAAGGCCGGTTTGAGATCGGGCGATGTTCTGGTCACCATCGACTTTAAGGCGGTGCGCAATGTCGATGAGTTGAATAAGCTGCTGAAAACTTTACCGGCCAAGCGTTCTCTACCGGTCAGAATTGTGCGTAACAACCGTTCAATGTTCTTGCCGTTGATTCTAGAGAAGTAGCCGATGATTTAATCGGTGCTTGGCATGTTAAATTACTTTGATTTAGCGTAAAATAGGCGCAATTTCATTGTAACCAAATCCGGTGACGGCAAAGCGAAGGTGCTAGCGCAAGCCTTACCGGATACTACAAGGGGCATGAGCCCCTTTTTTTATAGTGGTTTTTACCCCCGATAAGGCGTGAACAGATCCGGCTTAAGGCGAGGTTTTAGACCATTTAAAGGTTTAATTTTTTAAATGTCAGACAACTTGAAACGAATTCGAAATTTTTCAATTATTGCTCATATCGACCACGGTAAATCAACAATTGCCGACCGATTCATCCAGGTTTGCGGCGGTTTGACCGAACGTGAAATGGCCGCACAGGTTCTAGACTCGATGGATATCGAGCGTGAACGCGGAATTACCATCAAAGCGCAAAGTGTTACCCTTAATTACAAAGCCAAAGACGGTGAAACCTACCAGCTGAACTTCATCGACACTCCGGGGCATGTGGACTTCTCCTATGAGGTCTCGCGTTCACTGGCGGCTTGCGAAGGTGCCTTGCTGGTTGTCGATGCCTCTCAAGGAGTGGAGGCGCAAACCGTTGCCAACTGTTATACGGCGATCGAGCAAGGTTTGGAAGTGCTGGTTGTTTTGAATAAGATCGATCTGCCGGCCGCGGATCCTGAGCGCGTTATCGAAGAAGTTGAAGATATTATCGGTATTGAAGCGGCGAATGCGGTCCACGCCAGTGCCAAGGCCGGGATCGGCATTGAAGAGACTTTGGAAGACATCGTTAATAAGATTCCGCCGCCGCAAGGCAACCCGGATGGCCCTTTGAAAGCCTTGATTATCGATTCATGGTTCGATAACTATCTAGGTGTCGTCTCTTTGGTGCGTGTTATCGACGGTAAGATCGGTAAGAAGACCAAAATGAAGGTAATGTCGACCAAAGAAGAGTATCTGGTCGACGATGTGGGGATATTTACTCCGAAGCGTACCAGTAAGCCGTACTTGGAAGCGGGTGAGGTAGGTTATGTTATCTCCGGAATTAAAGACATTGACGGTGCGCCTGTCGGGGATACTTTATGCGATGCCTCTCAACCTGAAGTGGAAGCGCTACCAGGATTCAAACCGGCGCAACCTCGCGTATTCGCAGGTTTGTTTCCGATCTCTTCGGAAGATTATGAAGATTTGCGCGAATCCTTGCGTAAGTTGCGCTTGAACGATGCGGCACTGCATTTTGAACCGGAAACGTCCGAAGCGCTTGGTTTCGGTTTCCGTTGCGGTTTCCTCGGTATGCTGCACATGGAAATCATTCAAGAGCGCCTGGAGCGTGAATACAATCTTGATTTAATTACTACGGCGCCGACGGTCGTATACGAAGTTTTGACCAAATCGGGCGAGACGCTGAGAATCGATAACCCGTCCGAGTTGCCTGATCCGAGTGTGATTGCCGAAGTTCGCGAACCGATTATCCAGGCCAATATTCTTGTGCCGAACGAATATGTCGGTGCGGTGATGAAACTGTGTATCGAGAAACGCGGTATCCAGAAAGATATGCAATATTCAGGCGGTCAGGTTTCGATCAATTATGAGCTGCCTTTAAATGAGGTGGTTTTGGACTTCTTTGATCGTTTAAAATCATGTAGTCGCGGTTATGCTTCGATGGATTATGAATTCCGCCGTTTCCAAGAGGGGGATCTGGTGCGAATGGATTTCCTGGTCAACGGCGAAAAAGTGGATGCCTTGGCGGTAATCGTGCACCGCAGTTTTGCGGTCCAGCGCGGTAAGATCATTATCGAGAAGTTGCAGAAGGTTATTCCTCGTCAGATGTTCGACGTGGCGATTCAGGCGGCGATCGGTGCGAAAGTGATCGGTCGTGCCAATGTTAAAGCCTTGCGCAAAAACGTAACCGCGAAATGTTACGGCGGTGACGTGTCGCGTAAGAAGAAACTATTACAGAAACAGAAAGAAGGTAAAAAACGCATGAAGTCGATCGGTAGTGTCGAACTGCCGCAAGAAGCGTTTTTGGCTATTTTGGATACGGGAGAGTCCTAAGAATGAGTTTTGAACTGATTTTAGTGATCGTCACCGCGGTGACCGGGGTGATCGCTTATGTTGATCGCATTATTTGGCGACCTAAACGCATGAAGTCGGTTACTCATCGACAGGAACCGATTATTGTCGAATATTCGCGTTCTTTGTTCCCGGTGTTTTTGGTTGTTCTCGTTCTGCGTTCTTTTATTATCGAACCTTTCCGCATTCCATCCGGTTCTATGTACCCGACGTTGGAAATTGGGGATTTCATCGCGGTCAACAAGTTTGCTTACGGCGTCAAACTGCCGGTTCTGCAAACCAAAGTGATTGAGATCGGTGAACCTGAGCGTGGCGATGTTGTTGTATTCCGTTTCCCGAAGGATCCGGATGTCGATTACATCAAGCGCGTCATCGGTTTGCCGGGTGATCGTATCACCTATATCGGGCGTACTATATTCGTTAACGACCAGCCGGTTGAGTTAAAGCCGATCGGTAAATATCACGGCTATGCTTCGGGTGCGGTAATGAACGGTGCTTCTGAAGTTGAAGAGACTTTGCCGGGTGGTAAGAAACACCACATTCTGTTGGATCTGGATAAAAGCAGTATCGATATGAATACCATTGTGGTTCCGGAAGGCCATTATTTCGTTATGGGTGACAACCGTGATCACAGTAACGACAGCCGTTTCTGGGGCTTTGTTCCTGAGAGGAACTTGAAAGGTAAGGCTTTCGGTATCTGGATGAACTGGGATGACGGATTGCATTGGGATCGCATCGGTAAGGGTATTGAGTAATGGCGTCCAAAAAACAGCCTAAAAAGTTGTCAATCGAACGTCAAGCCAAGCTGGATCAGCTGGCTAAAGCTCTAGGCTATCAATATCAGGATATCAACTATCTGGAAAAAGCTCTGACCCACCGCAGTGTCGGTGCGCAGAATAACGAGCGATTGGAATTCCTCGGCGATAGTCTGGTGAATTTTATGATTGCCGATGCCCTGTTTCACCAGTTCGGTAAGTTACCGGAAGGCGATATGAGCCGCGTCCGTGCCCATTTGGTAAAAGGTGATACGCTGGCACAGATCGGTCGTGAATACCAGCTTAGCGATTATCTAGTACTGGGACCGGGCGAATTAAAAAGCGGTGGTTTCCGCCGCGATTCGATTATTGCCGATGCCGTCGAAGCGATTATCGCTTCGGTATATGAAGACGGCGGTCTGGATGAGTGTCGTGCTTTAGTCGAGCGTTTCTATACCCAGCGCCTGCAAAAGCTGGACCCTAAAAAAGTCGGCAAAGATCCAAAAACCCGCCTTCAGGAATTCCTGCAATCGGTTAATGAACCGTTACCGGAATATAGCATTATCAGTGTGAACGGTGCGGCTCATGCTCAAGAATTTACCGTCTCTTGCTATGTTGCGAAATTAAACACCAAGTTTGAAGCGACCGCGTCTAGTCGCAGAAAAGCCGAACAAAAAGCGGCTGAAATTGCGTTGGAGCATCTGGGCGAGCTGTGAGAGCTGTGAGCCACAAGGTCTGATAAACAGACCTTTATTTGACTGAAAAGGATAAAAGTATGAGTTCAGACGATTTGAATCTGGATGATATTTTGGCGAAAGGTGCCCAAGATGCTGACTACAACGGCGATTATCAAGCTGGATTCGCTGCGGTAATTGGTCGTCCGAATGTCGGTAAATCGACTTTGATGAATGAGCTGCTTGGCCAGAAACTGAGCATTACTTCGCACAAACCTCAAACGACCCGTCACCGTATTCACGGTATCTTAACCACCGATGCCTATCAGATCATCTATGTCGATACGCCGGGTATGCATCTTGGCGGTAAAAAATCCATTAACGACTATATGAACCGTACCGCCAATAGCGCATTTGTCGATGTCGATGTGATTTTGTTTGTGGTGGAAGCCGGGCGTTGGACGGATGAAGATCAGGCGGTTGCCCGCAAGCTTAAAGGGGCGGATGCGCCGGTCATCCTGCTGATCAATAAGGTCGATAAATTCGAAAACAAGGAAGCATTGTTACCGTTTATTCAGAAGGTTTCTGAACAGTTGACATTCGATGCTCTGATTCCAGTGTCGGCCTATAAAAAAATCGGTTTACAGGCCATCACCGACGAAGTGTTGAAACGTCTGCCTAAACAGGCGGCGATCTTCCCTGAAGATTATGTAACCGATCGTTCGACGCGTTTTTTGGCGGCGGAAATTATTCGCGAAAAACTGATGCGTAACCTCGGTAATGAGGTGCCGTACGGTGCAACCGTGGAAATCGAACAGTTCAAATTCGATGAAGAAGAGGGACGCTGGTTGGTCAATGGCCTGATTCTGGTGGAAAGACCCGGACAGAAGCAGATTGTGATCGGTAAGAAAGGCGAGCTGATTAAAAAGATCGGTTCCGAGGCGCGCAAAGACCTGATCGCCTTGCTTGATGCCCGTGTTCACCTTGAACTGTGGGTCAAGATTAAAGAGAACTGGTCGGATGACGCTCGCGCTTTGGCCAGTTTGGGTTACGACGACAACTGATCCGGAGCCGACATGCTGGTTCAGGCCGAAGCCTTTGTGTTACATAGCCGTCCTTATAAAGAGACATCGGCGCTGGTGACGTTTTTCTCCGCGGAACAGGGCAAATTTAATGCTGTTGTGCGCGGAGTCAGAGGTGGTAAAAGCGCTTATCATAAAAACGCCCTGTTGCAAATGTTTCAGCCACTGAATCTGAGCTGGAAAGCGCGTAACAACCATAGTGATTTGGTTTCGCTACAGCAGTTTGAGAGTGCCGGAAGATCTTACGCTTTGCAAGGGGAAGCCAACTTATGCGGCCTGTATCTGAACGAGCTGCTATACCGCAGCCTTTATCCGCATTTAGCCGCCGAAACTCTGTTTGACACCTATAAACAAACGCTTGAGGCATTACAGTTAGCCGAGGACCGCCGTCATCAGGGCTGGGTGCTGCGGCGTTTTGAAACCGATTTACTCTGTGAAATGGGCGAAGAACTGGTCTATCTTGAAGATGCTTCCCATCAACCGATCCTGGAAGAGCAGATTTACTACTATCTGCCGCAAATGGGACCGGTGCCGGCTCAGCAGCTTGAACAGACCGGTGGGGCGGCGATCATGGGAAAATGTCTGCTTAGCCTGGGAGAAGGGCGCTACTGCGATGAATGTCTGGCCCAATGGCGAGATTTGATGCGTTTGCTGCTCAACCCTTATTTAGGCGATAAACCGATTATGGCGCGTCAACTGTTTCGCCGCCAGTCGCAAAACAAGCAAAATAAATCATAACAGTGTTGCCGACAGAGAACCAATCGGCGGAAACTCTCAAATAAAGGAACCTCAATGAATCCGATCTATTTAGGTCTAAATATCGACCACGTCGCTACTTTGAGACAGGCGCGTGGAACTTCTTACCCTGATCCGATCAAAGCAGCCTTGGATGCGGAAATGGCTGGTGCGGACAGTATCACTCTGCATCTGCGTGAAGATCGTCGCCATATTCAGGACAAGGATGTTGAGCTGATTTCACAACTTCGCCAAACCAAGGTAAATCTGGAAATGGCTGCAACCGAGGAGATGGTGTCTATCGCTTGTCGTCTTCATCCGGAAGATATTTGTTTAGTACCTGAAAAACGCGAAGAGTTGACAACAGAAGGCGGTTTGGATGTTGCGTCTCAAAAGCCTTGGTTGACGGAAGTTTGCTCCCGTCTGGCGGAGGCTGGTTGTCGGGTTTCTCTGTTTATCGATCCGGAAGAAGAGCAGATCCTAGCCGCGAAAGAAGTTGGCGCTCCAGTGATTGAACTGCATACCGGAACCTATGCCGAACTAAGCAATCCGCAAGAAGTCAAAGCCGAATTGCAGCGCATTCGTCAGGCGACCGAATTTGCCGTTGCGCAGGGATTGACCGTCAATGCCGGTCACGGTCTGCACTACCATAACGTTCAGGCGATTGCCGCTATCAAGGAGATTGAAGAGCTGAATATCGGGCATGCGATTATTGCACAGGCGATTTTCAGCGGTCTGCCGCAGGCGGTTGCCGAAATGAAACGTTTGATGGTCGAAGCCCGCCAGCAGGCGTACCTGGGTTAAATGATCGTCGGAGTCGGAACCGATATCGTCGATGTCGAGCGCATCGCCGGAGTCTATCGTCGCCAGGGCGAGGTGTTTGCACAGCGCCTGTTGAGTGATGAAGAATTGATCGAGTTCCAGCACAAAGTTCAGGGGGAACGTTTTCTTGCTAAGCGCTGGGCTTTGAAAGAGGCGGTTTCCAAAGCACTCGGTACCGGTATTGCTCAGGGCGTCAGTTTTAAGGAGATGCAGATCGATCATGCCGCCAGCGGCCAACCGTTATTGGTATTGAAAGGGCGTACACTTGAAGTGGCTGACGCCCTTGGTATTACCCATTGGGCGATCAGCGTCAGTGACGAAAAGCATCATTGCGTCGCCTTCGCGGTCGCCGAAAAGCGCATTTCCTGATTTTTCCTTCCCATTGATTTTGCGGATTTTATAACGCAGCTATAAGGTCTATTGATTTATGCGAAATACATCTTTCTTGGTCACGTTTGTGGCTCTTTCACTGGCGGTTGTCGGTTTGGTAATCGATCTGAAATGGTTATGGCTGGTGGGGTTGTTTGCTCTATCGGGAGCGGTAACCAACTGGTTGGCAATTCATATGCTGTTTGAAAAGGTTCCCGGTTTGATCGGTTCCGGTGTGATCTCGGCACGTTTTGCAGAGTTTAAGGCTGCAATCAAAAACCTGATGATGGAGCAGTTCTTCAATGAAGATAATATCGATCGATTTGTCGCCCAGTCGAAGCATAGGCCGTCGTTTAATCTGCAACCGGTTATCGAATCGGTCGATCTGACTCCGGCATTTGATCGCCTTACTCAGGTAATTATGGAATCATCTTTCGGTAGTGTACTGTCGATGTTCGGTGGTGCCGATGCTTTGCAACCGCTTAAAGAACCGTTCATCAAAAATATGCAGGCGTCTTTAATTGAAATGACTGAAGATGAGCGTTTTCATGAACGTCTTCAGGCGCAGGTTGATCGTCCGGATGTGATGGCCGATATCCGCAGTCAAGTCGAGGAAATTATCGATTCCAGACTGTCGGAGTTGACGCCGCATGCAGTTAAAGTGATGGTTAAGTTATTGATTGAAGAGCATCTGGGCTGGCTGGTTATCTGGGGAGCGGTTTTCGGTGCCTTCTTCGGCCTTTTATCGGCTCTATTGATCGGTGGTTAGATCGTTATGGCGGCGCTGATCGGTTTTCCTCTTTGGCTGCTGCTGGCACTCGGTGCCGCGGTTGTGTTTACCGATCAGCTCAAAGAAATGAAATCATGGATTCTGCCGCTGTTAATGTGGGTCATGCTGATGATGGGCATGACGCTACGCTGGCAGAACTTTGCTGCGGTATGGCGCAGGAAAATTCTGGTTTTTTACGGGGTCTTGCTGCAGTTCGTGTTTATGCCTTTGTTCGCCTGGTTACTGGCGACATGGTTGCAACTGCCACTTGAGTGGATGATCGGCATGATTCTGGTCGGAGTCACGGCCGGAGGAACCGCTTCGAATGTGGTGGCTTATCTAGCGAAAGGAGATCTTGCACTCTCAGTCAGTATGACTCTGGTTTCAACGCTGCTGGCAACCGCATTAATGCCGCTGCTGACCTGGGTTTATCTGCAGCAATCGATTGAAGTTCCAGTTCTTTCCATGTTGTGGACATTGGGAAAATTGATTTTATTCCCGTTGATTTTGGGCATGCTGATTGCTCATTTCTTTGAGAAAGCGATTGAGCGCTCAAGCCATCTTTTACCGCATTTAGCGCAATTTGCCATCGCTTTTATTATCGGTATTATCGTTGCGTTGAATCTGCCGAATTTGCATACCATCGGCAGTGCGCTGATCCTAGCGATTGTTTTGCATAATCTGCTTGGCTTAATGGCTGGATATTTCGGTACCCGTTTAATGGGCTATGACAGTGTTCTGGCTCGGACGGTCGCCATTGAGGTTGCTATGCAGAATTCCGGTTTAAGTGTCGCCTTGGCGATCAAATATTTTTCGCCGATGGCCGCTTTGCCCGGGGCACTGTTCAGTATCTGGCATAATCTTTCTGGTATGGCATTCGCCGCTTACTGGCGGTTGCGGGAAAATTCCGGCGGAAAAGCGCGACGATAAGCTGAGTGCTTTTCTCGCACAGGGTTTTTCATGTTTTGCCGAATGCAGTAAACTGATGAAATTGACTAGAGCTTTTCATTAGAGATAAGGACTTATGAGAAAGACAAAAAGGATTTTTTTATTCGGATTGCTTTGCATGTTGTTCTCCTCTTGGAGTTTTGCAGCGGAAGAGATCGAACAACCCGTGCAACAGGCGTTAATTGAAGCGGCGATTCAAAACGATTGGTTCAGCAAACGCTGCCGTGGCGTCAGTATCAATAAATATTTCAACGAGGTGAATCGTCTGTACATTGAACGTTATGGATTCAGTGCACATAATTATATCGAACGTTTTCAGAACATAGATTATTCCAGCTACAAAGAGAAAATAGAACAGGCAATGCAGCGTCGGTTAATTGAGTTCGGCGGTTGCCAGGGGGCGAAACGTCAGGACTGGGATCGTGACCTCAAGCAAGATTATAAAACCAGGTTTCGTCAGGTTGAGACTTCGGACTGGTTTCCTCAGCCTTAGAGAGTAGTTGTTTTTATGAGTGGATTTTTTTCGTCAGCGTCGGTGTTGATTACTCCGGAAGGTCGTCGTTCCTTGGAGAAAGAACTGGATCATCTGTGGCGCATAGAACGCCGTGAAACGACTCAGGCGGTAACCGAGGCGGCTGCTCATGGGGATCGTTCGGAAAACGCGGAGTATAAAGAAGGAAAACGTAAACTGCGCGAAATTGATCGCCGTTTGCGTTTTCTGCGTAAGCGGCTTGAGCAGGTTAAGGTTGTCGAATATTCCCCTCAGCAGGAAGGGAAAGTGTTTTTTGGTGCCTGGGTGGAGTTGGAAAACGAAGAAGGCGAGACGGCCCGCTATCGAATTGTCGGTAGTGATGAATTCGATCCGCAGAAAAACTACATCAGCATTAAATCGCCTATGGCACGGGCTTTGATCGGAAAGCAAGTGGATGATGAAGTGATAGTGCAAACACCAAGCGGTAAAAAACTCTGGTATTTGAACCGGATTGAATACGGAAGCTGGAAGCCTGATTGAATTAAGGTGGGTTTTCAAAAATAAAAAAGCAGGGATACACCCCCTGCTTTTTTATTTGTAGGAGTCATTTGAAGATTTAGCGAACCAATCCTTCTACCCAAGATTCCATTAACTCTTGTGCGACAGGGTTTGGCGCTTCCATAAAGTTAACCACGAATCGATCTCCTAAATCCGTCGCACCGATAGAGCGCGGGCGAACTGCAACCGGCGCCGCCGATGGAATCTGGAAGCCGAAGCAGAACACGATGTTTTGAGCATCCTGGATTTCCGGATTAATATCTCCATCGATGTTTTGTGTATGCTCAAAGTGGTTAAAACGCGCGATCATAACCGCTTTTGGGTGTTCAGTGATTTTAGCTTCCAAAGTATCAAGAATTTCGCTGACGCTTTGGCAATCGGTATCGCTCTTGGCAATGGTTAATGAAAAAACTGGATACTTGTCCTGAAATAGGCTCTTTTCCATCTCAAACTCCGTAATTTTGATGTAGCAATGATAAAAATAAAATTCTCCGGCTGGATATGTTTTCAGTCCGGCTGGCAGGGAAAGTTGCATCGAACTTTCCCTTGTTAAGCTTTATTAGCGGTATTGGCGCAGATAAAGTTTTTCGAAAATGCGTTTCGCAAAATGGAACAGGCGGCATGGTGGCAGCAAGGTCGCGCCTTTCTCGGTACGCTTAATAAAGATACCGTGAGTTAAGGTGTCGACGATACAGATCAGTTCGTGCTTGAAGGCAACGAAATCACTGCGACCCTGCAACTCTTTTACCAGATTCTCTGCCGCTGCTGCCGCTTGAAGGTCAGCTGCATGCGCTTGTTTTGCCTGCCAGTCCGGACCAGGGAAACTACCTGCATCTCCGGCAACATAGACTTTTTCGTAGCCTTCGACTTTGGCAAATTGGTCTGCGCGGATCATACCGCCTTCGGATTTCGGCAATTCCGAATCCGCTAACCATGCCGGACCGGTCATTCCCGGCATAAACAGGATTAGATCAGCTTCGATTTCACCTCCTTCGGTTTTGACTTTATTGGCTTCAAAACCAACCATTTTGTGGCCGACGTGAGTCTCGATGCCTTTTTTGTGCATCGATTTCATCAGATTAACCGGAACTTTGGCGCCAAGTCGTTTTCCTGGTTCCGGAGCCGGGTTGAAAAATACCAATTTGAATTTTTCACGGCGGCCCTGCTTTCTCAGTAGGTTATCGATACCGTACAGGAATTCGAACATCGGACCGCCACGCATTGCCGATGGCTCTTTCGGATTGCCGCCGAAACCGATGGCGATGGTACCGCTTTGCATTTCGTTCAGTCGATCACGAATTTTTTCAGCAGCCGAAATGCCTTCGCAAGGCGTAATTGCGTGCTCAATTCCAGGTAGTTTTTTGATAAAGCGTCCGCCTGAAGCGATGATTAAACCGTCGTTCTGGTATTCGCCCTGATCGGTGACAACCGTTCTGCCGCCGTTGGTTACATTCGTAACGCTGGCTTTAATATGCTGGACTTTTTGACGTCGGAAAAAGTTGCCTAAGTTAATTCTTAGATCGTCGCCTTTACGCATGCCGGACGGGATCCAGATTAAGCTTGGTAGATAAATGAACTCGTCTTTCGGCGAGATAACGGTAATTTCTGCATCCGGCGCTTGTTTCCGCGCTGTTTTGATTGCAGTCAAGGCGGCAAATCCGCTGCCTAGGATCGTAATGTTCATTTTTAACCCCTGAGTGCTGTGGTCTTAAAAAATAGACTGTGCCATTAAGCTAATAAATTTTATCTAGTAT